>NZ_JBITGV010000056.1:0-1076 GCF_044457385.1 Streptomyces sp. NPDC050548 | reverse complement strand
CGGACCGGGGATGTGGTGCGCTGGTCCGCGGACGGGGTCCTGGAGTTCGTCGGGCGTGCGGATGCGCAGGTGAAGGTGCGGGGTTTCCGTGTCGAACCCGGTGAGGTGGAGACGGTCCTGGCGGAGCACGCCCGGGTGGTCCAGACGGCGGTCGTCGTGCGTGAGGACACGCCGGGCGACAAGCGGCTCGTCGCGTACGTCGTGCCCGCCGCCGGCGAGTTCATGGGCGACCCGTCCGTACTGCGCAGCTTCGTGGCGGAGCGGTTGCCGGACTACATGGTGCCGTCGGCCTTCGTCACGCTGGATGCTCTGCCGTTGACGCCGAACGGAAAGCTGGACCGGCGCGCCCTGCCCGCCCCCGATTTCGTCTCGGGTGCCGAGGGCAAGGGGCCGCGCACTCCACAGGAGGAGATTCTGTGCGGTCTGTTCGCCGAGGTACTCGGTGTGGCGTCGGTATCGGTTGACGACGGCTTCTTCGAGCTGGGTGGCGACAGCATCCTGTCGATCCAGTTGGTGGCGCGGGCTCGGGCCGCGGGCCTGGTGTTCTCCGCGCGGGACGTCTTCGAGCGGAAGACGGTGGAGGGCCTCGCGGCGCGCTCCCAGCCCGCGGGCGGTCCCGAGGCGAGTGGTTTCACGCCTTCCGACCTGCCCCTGGTCTCCCTCAGCCAGGCGGAGATCGGTGTGGTGGAGGCGAGGTGGAAGGACGTCGCCGATGTTCTTCCGCTGGCTCCGTTGCAGGAGGGTCTGCTGTTCCACGCCTTGTATGACGAGCAGGCGTTGGACGTGTACACGACGCAGTTGTCGTCGCTGGTGGAGGGGCGTCTGGACGTCGCGGCACTGAAGAGTGCCGCGTCAGCGCTGATGGAACGGCATGCCAACCTGCGCGCGGGGTTCGCTTACGAGGGCCTGCGGCAGCCCGTTCAGGTGATCCCCAGGCAGGTGGATGTTCCCTGGGAGGAGGTCGATTTCACGGGGCTGGCTCCGGCCGAGCAGGAGGCTGCGGTCGAGGGGTGGCTGGAGGAGGACCGGGCGCGGCGTTTCGACCTCACGGCTCCGCCGTTGCTGCGGTTCACGCT
>NZ_JBITGV010000055.1:0-1081 GCF_044457385.1 Streptomyces sp. NPDC050548 | reverse complement strand
CAACAGCCCCAACGGGTGTGTGGATGGGTAGGGGAGCGTCGTGTGCCGGGTGAAGCCGCAGCGGAAGCTAGTGGTGGACGGTTCACGAGTGAGAATGCAGGCATGAGTAGCGATACACACGTGAGAAACGTGTGCGCCGATTGACTAAGGGTTCCTGGGTCAAGCTGATCTGCCCAGGGTAAGTCGGGACCTAAGGCGAGGCCGACAGGCGTAGTCGATGGATAACCGGTTGATATTCCGGTACCCGCTGTGAAGCGTCAAACATCGAACCTTCTGATGCTAAGGCCGTGAAGCCGTTCCGGACCCTTCGGGGAATGGAAAGTGGTGGAGCCGCCGGCCCAAGGTGGTAGTAGGTGAGTGATGGGGTGACGCAGGAAGGTAGTCCATCCCGGGCGGTGGTTGTCCCGGGGTAAGGGTGTAGGACGTGGTCCAGGTAAATCCGGATCACACATAGTCTGAGACCTGATGCCGAGCCGATTGTGGTGAAGTGGATGATCCTATGCTGTCGAGAAAAGCCTCTAGCGAGTTTCATGGCGGCCCGTACCCTAAACCGACTCAGGTGGTCAGGTAGAGAATACCGAGGCGTTCGGGTGAACTATGGTTAAGGAACTCGGCAAAATGCCCCCGTAACTTCGGGAGAAGGGGGGCCATCACCGGTGATGAGTCTTGCACTCTGAGCTGGGGGTGGCCGCAGAGACCAGCGAGAAGCGACTGTTTACTAAAAACACAGGTCCGTGCGAAGCCGTAAGGCGATGTATACGGACTGACGCCTGCCCGGTGCTGGAACGTTAAGGGGACCGGTTAGTCAAGATTCGTCTTGGCGAAGCTGAGAACTTAAGCGCCAGTAAACGGCGGTGGTAACTATAACCATCCTAAGGTAGCGAAATTCCTTGTCGGGTAAGTTCCGACCTGCACGAATGGCGTAACGACTTCTCGACTGTCTCAACCATAGGCCCGGTGAAATTGCACTACGAGTAAAGATGCTCGTTTCGCGCAGCAGGACGGAAAGACCCCGGGACCTTTACTACAGTTTGATATTGGTGTTCGGTTCGGCTTGTGTAGGATAGCTGGGAGACTTTGA
>NZ_JBITGV010000054.1:0-1344 GCF_044457385.1 Streptomyces sp. NPDC050548 | reverse complement strand
CTAGGGCGTGTTTTAGAAGTGGGCTTCATCATTCGGGCTGCGCCGTGATGATCGCGATGTGGGGCGAGGGGATCTTTCTGACGATCAGTGGGCTGTGCTGGAACCGATGCTGCCGGTGGCGATCCGGGGCAGGCCGGCGGTGGGGCGGAGGAGGCTGATCGATGGGATCCGATGGCGGGTTCGTACGGGTGCTCCGTGGAGAGATCTGCCATCGGAGTACGGGCCGTGGCAGACGGTCTATGGGCTCTTCCGTCGCTGGCAGCGTGACGGCACCTGGCCCGAACTGCTGACCCGACTGCAGGCCCGGGCGGATGCGGCTGGGCTGATCACGTGGGAGATCAACGTCGACTCCACGATCTGCCGGGCCCACCAACACGCCGCAGGCGCCCGCCGCGACGGGCAGGCCCAGAAGGAACCGCCGGGCGGAGCCCGCGCCGAGCCCGACGACCACGGCCTGGGCCGGTCCCGGGGAGGCTTCACTACCAAGATCCACCTGGCCTGCGAGCAGGGGCAACGGCCGCTGTCTTTACTGGTCACCGCAGGCCAGCGCGGTGACAGTCCTCAGTTCGCCGCCATCTTGGAAGGCGTCCGAGTGCCCCGCACCGGACCCGGCCGTCCCCGCGTCCGCCCACTGCGAGTTCGGGGCGACAGGGCCTACTCGTCCCGCGCCAATCGGGCCTACCTTCGAAGGCGGGGAATCCGCTGCACGATCCCGGAGCCTGCCGACCAGGCCGCCCACCGCAAACGGCGCGGGAAGGCCGGCGGGCGGCCACCGGCCTTCGACCGCGAGGACTACAAGGCCCGGCACGCGGTCGAGTGCGGGATCAACCGCCTCAAGCGCAACCGGTCGGTCGCCACCCGGTTCGACAAACTCGCCGTCCGCTTCGAAGCCACCGTCCTGATCGCCGCGATTAGCGAATGGCTGTGACCGGCCTGAGCTGTCGCTTCCTCATGCCATGCTGACCGCGACCCAGGTGAACAGGCGAGGGGAAGGCAACGATGGGGGCTCAGTACTACGGCGCCGACAGCGAGAACGGCGACCGCATCGACGACCCCTCCGAGGACGCGCTGTTCATGCTGATCAGCGACCTCAACGACTCCGACAACACCTTCGTGGTCGTCCAGCCCGACGAGGACGACCCCGTCTGGTTCGCCTCCGTGGCCGTCCTGGACGAAGGCGGCTACGAGATCGTCCGTCGTGACACCACCCGCAACGAACATGAGGTCACCACGGCGACCAGCATCAACGACATCGCCCGCGACCTCACCATCTGGATGGCCACCCGCGACTTCCCCGGACGGCCAACCAGACAGGTCAGCGAGTTCTAAAACACGGCCTAGGCG
>NZ_JBITGV010000053.1:0-1459 GCF_044457385.1 Streptomyces sp. NPDC050548 | reverse complement strand
CACCGACATCCACAGCCTCACCCCGGCCGGTGAACTCTTCGACACCGTCGTCGTGTTCGAGAACTACCCCGTCGAGAACGAAGCCTTCGAACAGGACGCCTCCACCCTCAGCCTCACCCACACCGAAGCACGCGACGCGACGCACTACCCCCTGAGTCTGATGGTGATGCCGGGGACCCGACTGCACCTGCGGCTCGACTACCGGCCGGATGCCTTCGAGCACGCGACCGTCGAGACGATCGGCGCCCGCTTCATCAGCGTCCTCAAGGCGTTCGTGGCCGACGCCGGGCAGTCCGTCGGGCGGATCCCGCTACTGGATGCGGACGAGCGTGAGCGGGTCCTGACCGTATGGAACGACACCACTCACGAGGTGCCTGGCACGACCCTGCCCGAGCTGTTCGAACAGCAGGTCACCCGGACCCCGGACGTCTTCGCCGTGGCTGCCGGCGGTACCGGACTGACCTACGCGGAGCTGAACGCGCGGGCGAACCGGCTTGCCAGGCACCTCGTCGGCCGGGGCGCGGGCCCCGAACGCCTGGTCGCCGTGGCCCTGCCTCGTTCGGCCGACCTCGTCGTCGCCCTGCTGGCCGTGGTCAAGACCGGGGCCGGCTACGTCCCTATCGACCCGGAGTACCCGGCCGACCGCATTGCCCACATGCTCCAGGACGCCGACGCCGTCCTCGTGATCACCGACACGGAAACGTCACGGAGGCTGCCTGCGGGCGCCGCAGCCCATGTGAGTCGACTCGTACTGGACGAGCTGGCCCTCCAGACCTTCCTGGAGGACCAGGACCCCCACGACCTCTCCGACGACGAGCGCCCGAACCGCCTGTTGCCCCAGCACACGGCCTACGTGATCTACACATCCGGGTCCACCGGCCGGCCCAAGGGGGTGGCGATCTCCCACGCCGCGATCGTCAACCGCCTGCTGTGGATGCAGGACACGTACTCCCTGGAGACAACGGACCGGGTCCTGCAGAAGACCTCACCCGCGTTCGACGTATCGGTGTGGGAGTTCTTCTGGCCCCTCGTCACCGGCGCGGGAATGGTCGTCGCCGCACGAGGGGAACACAAGGATCCCGCAGCTCTTGCCGAGCTGATCCGTAGCGAGAACATCACCACCGCGCACTTCGTGCCGTCGATGCTCGGCGCCTTCTTGCAACATCCGGATTCGGCCTCCTGCGCATCGCTGAAGAACGTGATCTGCAGCGGCGAAGCGCTGACGACCGAATTGAAGAACCAGGCGCTGCGCACTTTGGGTGCCTCGGTCCACAACCTTTACGGTCCCACCGAGGCCGCGGTGGACGTCACGTTCTGGGAATGCCGGACGGACGACAACACCGTGCCGATCGGGCGTCCGGTCTGGAATACGCGGGTGTATGTGCTGGATGCGGGTCTGTCGCCGGTGGCGGTGGGTGTTGCGGGTGAGTTGTATATCGCGGGTGTGCAGTTGGCGCGG
>NZ_JBITGV010000052.1:0-1628 GCF_044457385.1 Streptomyces sp. NPDC050548 | reverse complement strand
CCTGTTCGTGGAGGCCTTGGAGGCATTCGCCCGTCATGCGGCCGGCCCTGACGCGGGTGGTTACACGCCCTCGGACCTGCCCCTGGTCTCCCTCAACCAAGCTGAAATTGATCAACTTGAGCAGCTGTGGAGGAACGACAAGTGAAGCGCGACGAATTGGAAGACATTCTTCCCTTGGCCCCTCTGCAGGAGGGTCTGCTGTTCCACGCCCTGTACGACGAGCAGGCGTTGGACGTGTACACGACGCAGATGTCCTTCCTCTTAGAAGGTCCGCTAAATGTCGAGGTCCTCAAGGAATCAGCCCGAGTCGTGCTGCACCGGCATGCGAATCTTCGGGCCGCGTTCGTGCATGAGGGTCTGCGGCAGCCGGTCCAGGTCATCCCGCGACAGGTCGAACTGCCCTGGGAGGAGGTCGATTTCACGGGCATGGGCCCGGCCGAGCAGGAGGCCGCGGTCGAGGAGTGGATCGAGCAGGACCGGGCGCGGCGTTTCGACCTCACGGCTCCGCCACTGCTCCGGTTCACGCTGGTCCGGCTTGGTCACCAGCAGTACCGGCTGGAGTTCACGAGTCATCACCTGTTGTTGGACGGGTGGTCCTTGCCGGTGCTGATGCGTGAGCTGATGACGGCGTATGCGCAGGGTGGTCACGGAGGGGGCCTGGCTCCGGTCACTCCGTACCGGGACTTTCTGGCGTGGGTGGCGGGTCAGGACCGGGGTGCGGCCGAGGAAGCGTGGCGGCATTCGCTGGCGGGTGTCGAGGAAGCCACCCGGCTGGCTCCGGTGCGGGCGGGCCGGGTTCCGGTGGCTCCGGAGCGGGTGACGGTGGTTCTGCCGGAGGAGCTGACCGTTGCGCTGACGACTGCTACCCGCCGTTGCGGAGTGACGCTGAATACGGTGGTTCAGCAGGCGTGGGCGCTGCTGCTGGGGCACATGACCGGCCGGGACGATGTGGTGTTCGGGGCGACTGTTTCCGGGCGGCCGGCCCAGATCCCCGGGGTCGAGTCGATGGTCGGCCTGTTCATCAACACGGTTCCGGTGCGTGTGCGTCTGAAGCCGGGCGAGGCCCTGCGGGAGGCGCTGGTACGGCTCCAGGACGAGCAGAGCGTCCTGCTGGCCCACCAGCACCTCAAGCTCACTGACATCCACAGCCTCACCCCGGCCGGTGAACTCTTCGACACCGTCGTCGTGTTCGAGAACTACCCCGTCAGCGCCTCGCCGGCCGCGAATTCCGCCGAAGCCATACGAGTGGAAAGGCTGGAGGGGCGAAACAGTACGCACTATCCGCTCAGCCTGATCGTGATGCCCGGAGAGGGGATCCGGCTGAGACTCGACTACCGCCCCGACCTGTTCGACCGAACCGCGGTGGAGCAGTTGGGATCCCGGCTGGTTCGAGTTCTGGAGGCGATCGCCACCGGATTCGATCGTGCGGTGGGACACGTCGACCTGATCGGTGCTGAGGAACGGCAGCGGATCCTGACCGCGTGGAATGACACGGGTCGTGAGGTTCCGGATGTGCTGTTGCCGGAGTTGTTTGAGGCGCAGGTGGTGCGGTCTCCGGATGCTGTTGCTGTGGTGAGTGGTGGTGTTGAACTCACTTATGCGGAGTTGAATGTTCGGGCGAATTGTTT
>NZ_JBITGV010000051.1:0-1692 GCF_044457385.1 Streptomyces sp. NPDC050548 | reverse complement strand
GGAATACGCGGGTGTATGTGCTGGATGCGGGTCTGTCGCCGGTGGCGGTGGGTGTTGCGGGTGAGTTGTATATCGCGGGTGTGCAGTTGGCGCGGGGTTATGTGGGTCGTGCGGGTTTGACGGCTGAGCGGTTTGTCGCGGATCCGTTCGGGGTGGTGTCGGGTTCGCGGATGTATCGGACCGGGGATGTGGTGCGCTGGAACGCGGACGGGGTCCTGGAGTTCCTGGGGCGTGCGGATGCGCAGGTGAAGGTGCGGGGTTTCCGTATCGAGCCGGGTGAGATTCAGTCTGTTCTGGCTGGTCATGAGTGGGTGGGTCAGGCTGTTGTTGTTGTGCGGGAGGACCGTCCTGGTGGCAGGCGGTTGGTGGCGTATGTCGTGTCGGCGGCGGGTGTGGATGTGGCCGGTGTGGATACGTCGGTGCTGCGTGAGTTCGTGGCGGAACGGCTGCCGGATTACATGGTGCCGTCGGCTTTTGTCACGCTGGATGCTCTGCCGTTGACGCCGAACGGGAAGCTGGACCGGAAGGCGCTGCCCGCCCCGGAGTACGCGTCGGATGTTTCTGGACGGGTTCCCCGGAATTTGTGTGAGGAGGTGTTGTGCGGATTGTTTGCTGGGGTTTTGGGTGTGGATTCCGTTTCGGTCGATGACGGCTTCTTCGAGCTGGGTGGCGACAGCATCCTGTCGATTCAGTTGGTGGCGCGGGCTCGGGCCGCGGGTCTGGTGTTCTCTGCGCGGGACGTCTTCGAGCGGAAGACGGTGGCGGGTCTTGCGTCGGTGGTGGGTTCGGTGGGTTCAGCGGTGGTCGAGGCTGAGGGGGGTGGTGTGGGTGTGGTGCCGTTGACGCCGGTGATGTGTCAGGTGCGGGAGCGGGGTGGTCCGCTGGGTGAGTTTTCGCAGTCGGTGTTGGTGGGTGCGCCGGCGGGGTTGTCGGTGGAGGGGCTGGTTGAGGTGGTCCGGTCGGTTGTGGACCGGCATGACGGTTTACGTCTGCGCGTCGTCGAGGGTGCGGGGGGTGCGGGGGGTTCCGGTTGGGGTTCTGACTGGGGTTTGGAGGTGTTGCCGCCGGGTGTGGTGGGTGTGGCGGGGTGGGTGCGTCGGGTGGATGTGTCGGGTGTCGCGGGTGCGGGGTTGGAGGAGGTGGTGTTGTCGGAGGCGGGTTTGGCGCGGGGGCGTCTGGATCCGTGTGGGGGTGTGATGGTGCAGGTGGTGTGGTTCGACGCGGGTGTGGGTGTGCCGGGTCGGGTGTTGTTGGTTTTGCATCATTTGGTGGTTGACGGGGTTTCGTGGCGTGTGCTGCTGCCGGATTTGGCGGTTGCGTGGGGTGCGGTGTCTTCGGGGCGTGGGGTGGAGTTGGCGCCGGTGGGGACGTCGTTCCGTGGCTGGGCTGGTCTCCTGATGGGGCTGGCTGGTTCGGCGGGGCGGGTCGCGGAGCTGGGTTTGTGGGAGGGAATGCTGGCCGGGCCTGGTGTGCGGGTGGGGTCGCGTGAGCTGGATCCGGTGAGGGATACGGCGGGGACGGTGCGGTCTTCGGTGGTGTCGTTGACGCCGGAGCAGACTCGTCCGTTGCTGGGTGAGGTTGCTTCTCTTTTCCACGCGAGTGTTGAGGATGTGCTCCTGGCCGCGCTCGTCCTGGCGGTGACCCGCTGGCGTTCCGAATCCGAATCCGAATCCGAATCCGAATCCGAATCCG
>NZ_JBITGV010000050.1:0-1718 GCF_044457385.1 Streptomyces sp. NPDC050548 | reverse complement strand
CCGCGCCAACTGCACACCCGCGATATACAACTCACCCGCAACACCCACCGCCACCGGCGACAGACCCGCATCCAGCACATACACCCGCGTATTCCCGAGCGGACGTCCGATCGGCGGCAGCTGGTCCTCGGGCCTGATGTCCCTGTCCAGCTCGACGGCCGTGGTGATGACGGTGGCCTCGGTCGGACCGTAGGTGTTCCACATGCGTGCGCCGACCGTCCACCGGCTCGCCAGGTCCGCCGTCAGCAGTTCAGCGCCGAGGACCCAGTTCCCCACGCCGGACACGGCCGGAGGGTCGAGTACACCGAGCAGTGAAGGAACGACGCTGGCCACGTTCACGCCGGACTGCTTGATCATCTCGGCCAGCGCCTCCGGCTCCGACCGCTCCGCGGTCGACGCGATCGCGAGGGTCGCGCCGGCCGCGAGGGTGACGGCTACGTCCAGCACGGACGCGTCAAAACTGAAGGAGGCGAACTGCAAGGCCACCGCGCCTTCGCGGACGCCGAGTACCGGCCGCATCACTTCTGCCAGGTTGGCCACACCTCGGTGCGGAACGGCGACACCCTTCGGGCGCCCGGTCGAACCCGACGTGTAGATCACGTAGGCAAGCTGGTCCGGGTCGACGGCGGCACGGGGCAGGCCGGGCCCGCGCGCATCGCCGCCGTCGAATTCATCGAGCAGCAGAACGTGCACCGAATCCAGCGGCACGTCCTTCACGGTGTCGGGTGTTCCCAGCACCGCCACCGCTCCGCTGTCGGCCACCATGTAACCGAGGCGCTCCGCCGGGTACTCCGGGTCCAGCGGTACGTACGCACCACCCGCGCGCCACACTGCGAGGAGCGCCACAATCATGTCCACGCCACGCGGAAGGCACAGGCCGACCAGGCGCTCCCGGCCTACTCCCAGCCCGATCAGCTTCTCCGCGAGTCGACCCACTCGCACATCGAGCTGGGCGTAAGTGACCTCGACGCCGCCGCTGATCACGGCAACAGCGTCAGGGATACGTGCCACCTGCGCCTGGAACAACTCGGGCACCGTCGCATTCGGAACCTCTTGGGCAGTGTCGTTCCAGGCGGTCAGGATCTGTTCGCGCTCATCCGCAGCAAGAACGTCGATCTCGCGGATGGCGCGATCGGGCTCGGCGACTGCCGTCTCAAGTACCCGCACTAGGCGGTCCGTGAGGCTCCGGACGGTCTCCGCCGTGAACAGGTCGGTCCGGTATTCCACCTGTCCCAGCAGCCCAGCGGGGATGCCGTCCGCGTCGTGGACCTCCCCCAGGCTGACGGACAGGTCGAACTTCGCCGCCGCACTGTCCAGGGGTTCCGGTGTGGTCTGAACGCCGGGCAGGTCGAGGTCGGGTTGCGCGTTGTTGTGGAAGGTGAGCATGACCTGGAAGAGGGGGTGGCGGGCCATGGAACGGGCCGGGTTGAGGACCTCCACCAGCCGCTCGAACGGCACGTCCTGATGCGCGAAAGCCGCCAGGTCGGTCTCGCGGACCCGCTCCACCACCTCCCGGAACGACGGATCACCCGACACATCACTCCGCAGAACCAGCGTGTTCAGAAAACATCCGACGAGGTCGTCGAGGGCGTCGTCGGTGCGTCCCGCGATCGGGGTTCCGAGCGGGATGTCGTGGCCGGCGCCCATCTTCGACAACAGCACCGCCAACGCGGCCTGCACCGTCATGAACACACTCGCACCACACGACCGAGACAACT
>NZ_JBITGV010000049.1:0-1757 GCF_044457385.1 Streptomyces sp. NPDC050548 | reverse complement strand
ACCACCAGATCCACCGACCGCGGCAACGCCACCGCCACCAACCGCTCCGGACCCGCACCACACCCCACCAAATACCGCGCCAAACAATTCGCCCGCCTGTTCAACTCGCCATAGCTGAGTTGAACCCCACTACTCACCACAGCAACAGCATCCGGAGTCCGCACCACCTGCGCCTCAAACAACTCCGGCAACAGCACATCCGGAACCTCACGACCCGTGTCATTCCAGTCGACGAGCACCCGATGCCGTTCCTCAGCACCGAGAACACCGACGGAACGGACCGCCATATCAGGATCGGCACTGACCGTCTCCAGCACACGCACCAACCGGTCCACGAGCCCCCGGACCGTCTCCTCCGCGAACAGATCCGTCCGATAGTCGACCTGCCCCTCAAGACCAGCAGGGCCACCGTTCTCGTCACGGAGTTCACCCAGGCTGAACGACAGATCGAACCTGGCCGCCACATCACCGACAGGCCCGACCTGGGCGTGAACACCAGGCAGGTCCAACTCGGGACGGACGTTGTTGTGGAAGGCGAGCATCACCTGGAAGAGAGGGTGACGGGCCATGGAACGCGCCGGATTCAGGACCTCCACCAGCCGCTCGAACGGCACATCCTGATGCGCGAAAGCCGCCAGATCCGCCTCCCGGACCCGCTCCACCACCTCCCGGAACGACGGATCACCGGCCACGTCAGTGCGCAGGACCAGCGTGTTCACGAAGAACCCGACGAGATCGTCCAAGGCGTCGTCGGTGCGTCCCGCGACCGGGGTCCCGATCGGGATGTCGTGGCCGGCGCCCATCTTCGACAACAGCACCGCCAACGCGGCCTGCACCGTCATGAACACACTCGCACCACACGAACGAGACAACTCCACCAACCGCGCATGCACCCCCGCAGGAACACGCACGTCCACCGAAGCACCCTCGTGCGAAGCAACCGCCGGACGCGGGAAGTCCACCGGCAGCTCAAGCTGCTCCGGAAGGTCGTTCAGGGCCCGCGTCCAGTAGGCGACCTGCCCCGCAAGCACGCTCTCCGGGTCGTCCTCGTCACCCAGAACCTCGCGCTGCCACAGCGTGTAGTCCGCGTACTGCACCGGAAGGGCGTCCCACACCGGGGCGACACCCCGACACCGCGCCGCATACGCCTGCGACAGATCCCGCGCCAGCGGCGCCATCGACCAGCCATCAGCCGCAATGTGATGAACCACCACCACCAGAACCCACTCATCAACCGCGTCCGCAACCTCCAACAACCGCACCCGCCACGGCAGATCCCGCTCCAGATCAAAACCCGTACCCGCGACCACGGCCACCGCCGAAGCGATGTCCTCAGCAAGCACGGACCCCACGGCAACCTCGGGGACACCCGCGGCGCCCGTCAGAATCTTCTGCCGCGGTTCGCCCTCCACCTGCGGGAACACCGTCCGCAAGCTCTCATGACGGCCCGCCACATCCCCCAATGCCGCCCGCAACGCCCCCACATCCAACGCCCCACTCAGACGGACGGCGAGGGGGATGTTGTACGTCGACGACACGCCTTCCAGCTGACCCAGGAACCACAGCCGACGCTGAGCGAACGACACCGGAAGCACCTCCGGCCGCACCCGCACGCCCAACCGCTCCCGAACCCGAACACCCTCATCGAGTCGCTCGACAAGGCCCGCAACCGTCGGCGCCTCGAACAACGCCCGGATGCTCACCTCGACCCCGAGGACGGAACGGATCCGGCTCACCAGACGAGTCGCCAGCAGCGA
>NZ_JBITGV010000048.1:0-1850 GCF_044457385.1 Streptomyces sp. NPDC050548 | reverse complement strand
GTGATCTTGGTCGAGAACCCGTCTACCAGGAGCTTCGTCGTTCCGCAGGAGTGTCCAACTCGCGGTCAGCGCCACGAGGTTGGAAAACGCTCATTCTCATAGCTAAGCGAAGCCAAGCCGAATTCGTAGCCAAGCAGAGACAAGCCGGGAGCTGATTTATGAACGCCGCGCCTATCCCTCGCGAAAGGGGTCCACCCCATGTTTCCGATATCGGATGAGGCGCGGCGCTCGGTCCTCAATGAGGCTGAGCGTCTGCGCCTTCTTTCTTCTACCGAGCGCGACCTTATCCGGCTCGTCCACGAACCGGGATTCCCGCGCTGGATCGAACAGATCAAATCCATTGGCGGCTGTGCCCACCCCATCTATCTCGCCGGACACACCACAACTCGTGACGCTCTCACCGGTGAAATACTGCGGCACTACGGCACAACCGAGGAACCTGGCGGCCGTATGCCGGTGCGCTGCCGCAACCGCCGTGAGACGCGCTGTGAGCCGTGCTCCTACCTCCACGCGGGAGACACGTTCCACCTGGTCCGCTCCGGCCTGCTGGGCGGTAAGGGCGTAACGGACGGCGTCCGGCATCACCCTCGGCTCTTCGTCACCCTCACCGCCCCTTCCTTCGGTGCAGTCCACCGTGTGAGCGGCCCTGACGGGGTTGTATGCCGTCCTCGGCGAGACGGTGGTACCTGCGAGCACGGGCGGCCTGTCGGCTGTGGTCAGAAGCATGCCGACGAGGATTCCGCCGTGGGACAGCCGCTGTGCCGGGACTGCTACGACTACCCCGGACACGTCCTGTGGCATGCAAGCGCCGGCGCACTGTGGAACCGCTATTGCCACATGCTCAGACGGCATCTGGCGACTGCCGCAGGAATCACACAAACCCGTCTCGGCGAACACCTGAAAGTCTCGTTCGCGAAAGTCGCCGAATACCAGCAGCGGGGCGCCGTTCATTTCCACGCAGTAATCCGAGTCGACGGACCGGAGGGTCCTTCCTCGTCTCCGCCTCCATGGGCCACAACCGAACTTCTATCGGGTGTGGTGCGCTCTGCTGCGGAATCGGTAGAAGTGCACACACCGTATTCTCGGGCGACCGGTGAACGGGTCATCAAGTGGGGTGGCCAGATCGACGTACACCCCATTCGCACCGACGCTTTCACGGAATCATCGGCGGTTACTGACAGCGCTGTCGCGGCCTACGTCGCGAAATACGTTTCAAAGAGCGTCGGCGACGCGGGCGGCATCGACTACCGCATAACCGACTTCGAAAGCATCCGTCTTTCTCCGGCAAATGCCCACCTGCGGGCCCTCATGGCCGTCTGCTGGCGCCTGGGTGCACTGCCAGAACTGGAGGCGCTCAACCTCCGCTCCTGGGCTCACACGCTCGGCTTCCGGGGCCACGTTCTCACCAAATCCCGCCAGTACTCCACCACGTACGGGGCACTGCGTTCTGTCCGGGCCAAGCATCAGAGCGGGGGTGTCCTGCTCGTCCTGGAGGACCGAGAGACGGTCACCGAATCGGCCTGGCGCTATGTGGGCTCTGGGCACTCTCCGGCCGAAGCGGACATTGCATACGGAATTGCCGAAGATCTGGCGAACCTACGAGAGATCGGAAGGGACATGATCGCCGAGGGGTGGGAATATGCCGCCTGAGGAATATGTGGGATCTTTCCTGTGCGGTCGCCGGGTCGGTAGTCGACCTGAGCCGCTTGGGAGGTGGCTCGTGGTGAGTAACTACACGGAAGTCGCAGAAAAGATTGAGCGTTTTCCAACCTCGTGGCGCTGACCGCGAGTTGGACACTCCTGCGGAACGACGAAGCTCCTGGTAGACGGGTTCTCGACCAAGATCACCC
>NZ_JBITGV010000047.1:0-1880 GCF_044457385.1 Streptomyces sp. NPDC050548 | reverse complement strand
CTCATGACGGCCCGCCACATCCCCCAACGCCGCCCGCAACGCCCCCACATCCAACGCCCCGGTCAGCCGCAGCACGAGGGGGATGTTGTACGTCGACGACACGCCCTCCAGCTGACCCAGGAACCACAGCCGACGCTGCGCGAACGACACCGGAAGCACAGGAACAACCTTTCGCTTGCTCCCTCACACAGAGGGATGACCGCCATCCAAGGCAGTGGATTACATGAAGAATGTGCGAGCGGGCCGGAGGATTGCTCCTCAGGCTTCGCCGCTCTTGCCCGTCGCGGGGAGGGGCGATGTCATTCGCCGTCTTCCTGGAGGGGGCGCATACGTCGCAGTTTGGGTCGCGTCTTCGCCGTAGTAACTGAAGCGAGTTCTGTCGCCAGCAGAGCCACCGTGGGTGCCTCGAACAGCGACCGAACCGTGACTTCCACGTCCAGCGCCAGCCGGATCCGGCGTACAAGCCGAGTGGCCAGGAGAGAGTGTCCGCCGAGGTCGAAGAAGCTGTCGTCGATGGAAACGGGTCCGTTACCGAGGACTTCGGCGAAGAGGCCGCACAGGATCTCCTCCTGCGGTGTCCGGGGCGCACGCCCGGACGCGTCCGATGTGTACGTGGGTGCCGGCAGGGCCCGCCGGTCCAACTTTCCGTTCAGCGTCAACGGCAGAGCGTCCAGCACCACGAATGCCGACGGCACCATGTAGTCCGGCAGACTGCGGCGAGCGTGGCTGCGCAGTTCGACGGTGACAGCGGCCGACGGGAGGTCATCCGCGGAGGCACCGGCCGCGGGTACGACGTAGGCGACGAGCCGTCTGTCGCCCGGCGTGTCCTCCCGTACGACGACGGCCGTCTGGGCCACCTGCCCGTGTTCCGCCAGGGCGGCTTCGACCTCGCCCGGCTCGATGCGGAAGCCGCGTACCTTCACCTGCGTGTCCGCCCGGCCGAGGAACTCCAGGACTCCGTCCGCGTTCCAGCGCACCACATCCCCGGTCCGGTACATCCGCGAACCGGACACCGCCCCGAACGGGTCCGCGACAAACCGCTCGGCCGTCAGACCCGCACGACCCAGATACCCCCGCGCCAGACCAGCCCCCGCCACATACAGCTCACCCGCAACACCCACCGCCACCGGCGACAGACCCGCATCCAGCACATACACCCGCGTGTTCCACACCGGACGCCCCACCGGCACTGACACATCACCAGCCCGGCACTCCCACAACGTCACATCAACCGTCGTCTCCGTCGGACCGAACGAGTTGAACACCCGACGCCCCACAACCCAACGGTCAACCAACCCCGCAGAAGACGCCTCCCCCGCCAGCACCAACGTCAGACCCTGAGGAAGACCCTCTTCCCCCAATACCTCCAACACCGCCGGCGGCAACGTCGCATGCGTCACCCCGTGCCGCACCACAAACCGCGACAACGGCTCACCCGCAACCCGCTCCTCCAACGACGGCACCACCAACGCCGCCCCCGACAACAACGCCATCCAGACTTCCCAGACCGACGTATCAAAACTCACCGACGCAAACTGAAGAACCCGGGAACCCAACCCCACACCCAGACCCTCAACCTGCGTCCCCGACAAACTCGCCACACCCACATGCGAAACCACCACGCCCTTCGGCCGCCCCGTCGAACCCGACGTATAGATCACATACGCGGGATGCGCAGGAACCACCGAAGCCAAACGATCCCCATCCGTCAGATCTGACGTGCTCAAGGCCGCGACCGCGTCCCGCACCGGGGGATCGTCGAGCAGCACACAAGGGATGTCACTGTCACGGGGCAGCAGACCGGCCGTTACCTCATCGGTCAGAACGAACGCCGGCCGAGCATCCTGGAGCATGTACGCGATCCGGTCCGCCGGGTACTC
>NZ_JBITGV010000046.1:0-2178 GCF_044457385.1 Streptomyces sp. NPDC050548 | reverse complement strand
ACACCCAACCGCTCCCGAACCCCACCACCCTCATCAACCCGCCCGACAAGACCCGCCACCGTCGGCGCCTCGAACAACGCCCGGATGCTCACCTCGACCCCGAGGACGGAACGGATCCGGCTCACCAGACGAGTCGCCAACAGCGAATGACCACCCAACTCGAAGAAACTGTCATCGATGGAAACAGCGCTGACGCCGAGGACCTCAGCGAACAGACCGCACAGCAGCTCCTCCCGAAGCGTCCCGGGAGCCCGCCCGGACGACGTGTACTCCGGGGCGGGCAGCGCCTTCCGGTCCAGCTTTCCGTTCGACGTCAACGGCAGCGCATCGAGCGTGACGAACGCCGACGGCACCATGTACTCCGGCAACCTCCCCGCCACGAACCCACGCAGCGCGGCCGGGTCGAGAACGCCGCTGGATGTGCCGGCACCCGGCACCACGTACGCCGCCAGGCGTTTGTCACCCGGGGCGTCCTCCCGAAGCACCACAGCTGCCTGGCCCACGAGAACATGCCCTGCCAGGACGGCTTCGATTTCGCCGAGTTCGAGTCGCTGCCCGCGGATCTTGACCTGATGGTCCCGCCGTTCTACGAACTCAAGACGCCCGTCCCGGAGGCACCTGACATAGTCACCCATCCGATACATCCGCGCGCCGGGCTCACCGGAGTAAGGATCAGCTACGAAGGCGGCTGCGGTGCGGTTCGCGTCACCCACATAGCCTTGCCCGACGCCTACACCGCTGACGTACAGGTCTCCGGGCATTCCCATGGCAACCGGCTGGAGTGCCTCGTTCAGCACGTACAGCCGCATGTTGCGAATGGGACGGCCGATGGTGATCTTCTTCTCGGCCTCGTACTCCTCACTCGTGATGATGGCGTGTGAGACATCGTCCGAACACTCCGTTGACCCATAGGCGTTCACCAGGGGGATATCCGGATACCGCACGAACCAGCGCTCGCACAGGCTCCCCGGAAGGGCTTCGCCCGTCACCATCAGCCAGCGGAGCTGCGGCAGTGCGATCTGCTCACCGTCGGCGTCCCACATGTCCAGGGCCGCCCGGAGGAGCGAGGGTACGACCTCCAGGACCGACACGCCTTCGTCCGCCACGCGTCGGAAGAGCTCGCGCGGGTCGGCGGCCGTCGTCCGGTCGACGACTCGGATCCTTCCGCCGAGCATCAGAGCGGCGAACATCTGCCAGACGGAGATGTTGAAGGTCAGCGGCGCGTTCTGCATGACGTGGTCCGCTGAGGAGAGCTCCAGGTCCTCGATCTTCGCCAGGAGATGGTTCTCCATGCCGGCGCGGTGAACCATCGCTCCCTTCGGCCGTCCGGTGGAACCGGACGTGAAGATGGAGTACGCGATGTCGTAGCCCCTGGATCCGTTCGGATACCACTCCGCGCCGTCCTGCTCGTCGTCCATGACCAGCACCTCGACGGCGTCTCCCGACGCACCAGCGATGGCCTGTGCGCGTTCGAGGTGCTTCTTCTCCGTCAGGAGGCAGTTCGCGCCGCTGTCGGCGAGATACGTCACGCTCCGCGCCGTCGGAGCCTGCGGGTCCAGGGGGATGTATCCCGCTCGACTGCCGAACACCCCCAGCACCGACCACACGAACCGTGCACCGGGATCGGAGAGGATTCCGACAAGAGCCCCCACCCCCGTCCCACGCCCCGCAAGACGCTTCGACAGAGCGCTCGCACGGGACATCAGCACGTCGTACGTGACGTCTCCCTCGTCGTCCGTGACGGCCACAGCATCGGGCTGCCGCCGGGCAACATCCCTGATCCTGTCGACGACGTCCCGGAACTCCCCGGACTCCTGGCGCCCGTGCAGCGCAGAAAGCGCGCGTTCACGCTCGGACTCATCCAGCATCTCGACTCGGCCCAAGGGGATCTCAGGGGTCTCGGCAATGGCCCGGAGTACGCGGACGAGTCGGCTGCCGAGTCCCTCCACCTCCGTACGGGCGAACAGGTCGGGGCCGTATTCCATGCGGATCTCGATGCGGTCCCCGGGCAGCACCCTCAGGTTCATCGGATAGTGGCTGGCGTCGTGGGCTTGAGCATGGGTGAGGCTGAGAGTGGACGTGGCCTGTTCGAAGGCTTCGTTCTCGACGGGGTAGTTCTCGAACACGACGACGGTGTCGAAGAGTTCACCGGCCGGGGTGAGGCTGTGGATGTCGGTG
>NZ_JBITGV010000045.1:0-1325 GCF_044457385.1 Streptomyces sp. NPDC050548 | reverse complement strand
GACGGGTGGTTGGTCGTTGTTTGAGAACTGCACAGTGGACGCGAGCATCTGTGGCCAAGTTTTTAAGGGCGCACGGTGGATGCCTTGGCACCAGGAACCGATGAAGGACGTGGGAGGCCACGATAGTCCCCGGGGAGTCGTCAACCAGGCTTTGATCCGGGGGTTTCCGAATGGGGAAACCCGGCAGTCGTCATGGGCTGTCACCCATACCTGAACACATAGGGTATGTGGAGGGAACGCGGGGAAGTGAAACATCTCAGTACCCGCAGGAAGAGAAAACAACCGTGATTCCGGGAGTAGTGGCGAGCGAAACCGGATGAGGCCAAACCGTATGCGTGTGAGACCCGGCAGGGGTTGCGTATACGGGGTTGTGGGATCTCTCTTTCACAGTCTGCCGGCTGTGAGGCGAGTCAGAAACCGTTGATGTAGGCGAAGGACATGCGAAAGGTCCGGCGTAGAGGGTAAGACCCCCGTAGTCGAAACATCAACGGCTCGTTTGAGAGACACCCAAGTAGCACGGGGCCCGAGAAATCCCGTGTGAATCTGGCGGGACCACCCGCTAAGCCTAAATATTCCCTGGTGACCGATAGCGGATAGTACCGTGAGGGAATGGTGAAAAGTACCGCGGGAGCGGAGTGAAATAGTACCTGAAACCGTGTGCCTACAAGCCGTGGGAGCGTCGGATATGTGCTTGCACATATCTCGTGACTGCGTGCCTTTTGAAGAATGAGCCTGCGAGTTTGCGGTGTGTTGCGAGGTTAACCCGTGTGGGGAAGCCGTAGCGAAAGCGAGTCCGAACAGGGCGATATAGTAGCGCGCTCAAGACCCGAAGCGGAGTGATCTAGCCATGGGCAGGTTGAAGCGGAGGTAAGACTTCGTGGAGGACCGAACCCACCAGGGTTGAAAACCTGGGGGATGACCTGTGGTTAGGGGTGAAAGGCCAATCAAACTCCGTGATAGCTGGTTCTCCCCGAAATGCATTTAGGTGCAGCGTCGTGTGTTTCTTGCCGGAGGTAGAGCACTGGATAGGCGATGGGCCCTACCGGGTTACTGACCTTAGCCAAACTCCGAATGCCGGTAAGTGAGAGCGCGGCAGTGAGACTGTGGGGGATAAGCTCCATGGTCGAGAGGGAAACAGCCCAGAGCATCGACTAAGGCCCCTAAGCGTACGCTAAGTGGGAAAGGATGTGGAGTCGCAGAGACAACCAGGAGGTTGGCTTAGAAGCAGCCACCCTTGAAAGAGTGCGTAATAGCTCACTGGTCTAGTGATTCCGCGCCGACAATGTAGCGGGGCTCAAGCGTACCGCCGAAGTCGTGTCATTCAT
>NZ_JBITGV010000044.1:0-4090 GCF_044457385.1 Streptomyces sp. NPDC050548 | reverse complement strand
CGTGTGGTGCGAGTGTGTTCATGACGGTGCAGGCCGCGTTGGCGGTGCTGTTGTCGAAGATGGGCGCCGGCCACGACATCCCGATCGGGACCCCGATCGCGGGACGCACCGACGACGCCTTGGACGATCTCGTCGGGTTCTTCGTGAACACGCTGGTTCTGCGCACCGATGTCTCGGGTGATCCGTCGTTCCGGGAGGTGGTGGAGCGGGTCCGCGAGACCGACCTGGCGGCTTTCGCGCATCAGGATGTGCCGTTCGAGCGGTTGGTGGAGGTCCTGAATCCGGCGCGTTCCATGGCCCGTCATCCGCTGTTCCAGGTGATGCTCGCCTTCCAGAACATTGCTGAGCCGGATCTCGCGCTGCCGGGTCTCGGCGTTCGGCTGGAGTCCGTGCAGGGCTCGGTGGCGAAGTTCGATCTGTCGTTCAGCCTGGGTGAACTCCGTGACGAGAACGGTGGCCCTGCTGGTCTTGAGGGGCAGGTCGACTACCGCACGGATCTGTTCGGGGAGGAGACGGTCCGGGGGCTCGTGGACCGGTTGGTGCGTGTGCTGGAGACGGTCAGTGCCGATCCCGATACGGCGGTCCGTTCCGTCGGTGTTCTCGGTGCTGAGGAACGGCGGCGGATGCTCGTCGACTGGAATGACACGGGTCGTGAGGTTCCGGATGTGCTGTTGCCGGAGTTGTTCGAGGCGCAGGTGGTGCGGTCTCCGGATGCTGTTGCTGTGGTGAGTGGTGGTGTTGAACTCACTTATGCGGAGTTGAATGTTCGGGCGAATTGTTTGGCGCGGTATCTGGTGGGGTGTGGTGCGGGTCCGGAGCGGTTGGTGGCGGTGGCGTTGCCGCGGTCGGTGGATCTGGTGGTTGCGTTGTTGGCGGTGTTGAAGAGTGGTGCGGGGTATGTGCCGGTGGATCCGGAGTATCCGGCGGACCGGATCGCGTACATGCTGGCCGACGCGGACCCGGTGCTCGTCCTGACCGACACGGCCACCGCGGTGTTGCTGCCCCACGACGGCACCGCGCGTCGTGTGCTGCTCGACGAGCCCGCTGTCCTGGGTGCCGTAGCCGATCAGGGCGGCGGCGATCTGTCCGACCGGGACCGTCTGTCTCCGGTGAGTCCTGCGCATCCGGCGTACGTGATCTACACCTCGGGTTCGACAGGACAGCCGAAGGGCGTGGTGGTTGAGCACCGCAGCGTGGTGAACCTCGCCGCATGGGCTGCATACGGGCTCGGTGAAGACCGCCTGGGGGAGGTCTACGCAACGACGTCACTCAACTTCGATGTGTCGGTCTTCGAGATGATCGCCCCCCTGCTTGCCGGCGGTCGGATCAACGTGCTCCGAGACCTGCTTGCGCTGGGAGACGAATCCGCGGGAGACGAATCCGCCGGACACGCCGGCCGGTCGCTGGTCAGTGGCGTTCCCTCGGTTTTCTCAAGCCTCCTGGACCGTCAACTGGCGGCCAACGTGGCCACGGTTGTCATGGCGGGCGAGGCGATCTCGCCCACCGTCGCCAAGAGGATGCGCTCGGCCTTCCCCGAGTCCCGCATCGCGAACTGCTACGGGCCGACCGAATCCACGGTTTACGCAACCTCGTGGTACACGGATACCGAACTACCCGATGGGATTCCGATCGGTCGGCCAGTCGCGAATACGCGGGTGTATGTGCTGGATGCGGGTCTGTCGCCGGTGGCGGTGGGCGTGGCCGGTGAGCTGTATATCGCGGGCGCCGGTCTGGCGCGGGGGTATCTGGGTCGTGCGGGTCTGACGGCTGAGCGGTTTGTCGCGGATCCGTTCGCGGTGGTGTCTGGTTCGCGGATGTACCGGACCGGGGATGTGGTGCGCTGGAACGCGGACGGAGTCCTGGAGTTCCTCGGCCGGGCGGATGCGCAGGTGAAGGTGCGGGGTTTCCGTATCGAGCCGGGTGAGGTCGAAGCCGTCCTGGCGGAACACGGGCAGGTGGCTCAGACGGCGGTCGTGGTGCGGGAGGACGTACCGGGCGACAAGCGCCTGGTGGCGTACGTGGTGGCGCGCGGCGCCCATGGCGTTCGCTGCCTTGATGCGAGTGACCTCCGTGGGTTCGTGGCGGGGCGGTTGCCGGAGTACATGGTGCCGTCGGCTTTCGTGGTGCTGGATGCGCTGCCGTTGACGTTGAACGGGAAGCTGGACCGGCGGGCGTTGCCGGCGCCGGAGTATGCCGCGGGTGTGGGTCGTGGGCCGCGTACGTTGCGGGAGGAGCTGCTGTGCGGTCTGTTCGCCGAGGTCCTCGGCGTCAGCGCTGTTTCCATCGATGACAGTTTCTTCGAGTTGGGTGGTCATTCGCTGCTGGCGACTCGTCTGGTGAGCCGGATCCGTTCCGTCCTCGGGGTCGAGGTGAGCATCCGGGCGTTGTTCGAGGCGCCGACGGTTGCGGGTCTGGTGGGTCGGTTTGATGAGGGTGGTGGGGTTCGGGAGCGGTTGGGTGTGCGGGTGCGGCCGGAGGTGCTTCCGGTGTCGTTCGCGCAGCGTCGGCTGTGGTTCCTGGGTCAGCTGGAGGGCGTGTCCGCGACGTACAACATCCCCCTCGTGCTGCGGCTGACCGGGGCGTTGGATGTGGGGGCGTTGCGGGCGGCGTTGGGGGATGTGGCGGGCCGTCATGAGAGTTTGCGGACGGTGTTCCCGCAGGTGGACGGTGAGCCGCGGCAGAAGATTCTGACGGGCACCGCGGGTGTCCCCGAGGTTGCCGTGAAGTCCGTGGTTGCTGAGGACATCGCTTCGGCGGTGGCTGGTGTGACTGGTACGGGTTTTGATCTGGAGCGGGATCTGCCGTGGCGGGTGCGGTTGTTGGAGGTTGCGGACGCGGTTGATGAGTGGGTTCTGGTGGTGGTGGTTCATCACATTGCGGCTGATGGCTGGTCGATGGCGCCGCTGGCGCGGGATCTGTCGCAGGCGTATGCGGCTCGTTGCCGGGGTGTCGCCCCGGTGTGGGACGCCCTTCCGGTGCAGTACGCGGACTACACGTTGTGGCAGCGCGAGGTCCTTGGTGACGAGGGCGATCCGGGGAGTGTGATCGCGGGGCAGGTGGCTTTCTGGCGGGAGGCTCTGTCCGGGATTCCGGAGCAGTTGGAGTTGCCGGTGGACTTCCCGCGTCCGGCGGTTGCTTCGCATGAGGGTGCTTCGGTGGACGTGCGTGTTCCTGCGGGGGTGCATGCGCGGTTGGTGGAGTTGTCTCGTTCGTGTGGTGCGAGTGTGTTCATGACGGTGCAGGCCGCGTTGGCGGTGCTGTTGTCGAAGATGGGTGCCGGCCACGACATCCCGATCGGGACCCCGATCGCGGGACGCACCGACGACGCCCTGGATGATCTCGTCGGGTTCTTCGTGAACACGCTGGTCCTGCGCACTGACGTGGCCGGTGATCCGTCGTTCCGGGAGGTGGTGGAGCGGGTCCGGGAGACGGATCTGGCGGCTTTCGCGCATCAGGACGTGCCGTTCGAGCGGCTGGTGGAGGTCCTCAACCCGGCGCGTTCCATGGCCCGCCACCCTCTCTTCCAGGTCATGCTCACCTTC
Organism: Streptomyces sp. NPDC050548; assembly: GCF_044457385.1. NCBI lineage: Bacteria > Bacillati > Actinomycetota > Actinomycetes > Kitasatosporales > Streptomycetaceae > Streptomyces > Streptomyces sp. NPDC050548. The sequence goes on along the minus strand of NZ_JBITGV010000044.1, from coordinate 548 downwards.
CAGAACAACGCGCAACCCGACCTCGACCTCCCCGGCGTCCACGCCCAGGCCGAGCCTTTCGGTGATGTGGCGGCCAGGTTCGACCTGTCCTTCAACCTTGGCGAAATGCATACGGAGGACGGCGCGTCCGCGGGTTTGCGTGGGCGGCTCGACTACCGGACTGATCTGTTCACGGCACAGACCGCGCAGGGCCTTGCGGATCGTTTGGTACGTGTCCTTGAAGCGGTGGTTGCCGCGCCTGATCGGGCCGTCCGTGAGATCGATGTTCTCGGTGCTGAGGAACGGCAGCGGATCCTGACCGCGTGGAATGACACGGGTCGTGAGGTTCCGGATGTGCTGTTGCCGGAGTTGTTCGAGGCGCAGGTGGTGCGGTCTCCGGATGCTGTTGCTGTGGTGAGTGGTGGTGTTGAACTCACTTATGCGGAGTTGAATGTTCGGGCGAATTGTTTGGCGCGGTATCTGGTGGGGTGTGGTGCGGGTCCGGAGCGGTTGGTGGCGGTGGCGTTGCCGCGGTCGGTGGATCTGGTGGTTGCGTTGTTGGCGGTGTT
>NZ_JBITGV010000043.1:0-4867 GCF_044457385.1 Streptomyces sp. NPDC050548 | reverse complement strand
TGGCGGGTGTCGAGGAAGCCACCCGGCTGGCTCCGGTGCGGGCGGGCCGGGTTCCGGTGGCTCCGGAGCGGGTGACGGTGGTTCTGCCGGAGGAGTTGTCGGCGGGGTTGTCGGCTGCGGCCCGTCGTTGTGGGGTGACGCTGAATACGGTGGTTCAGCAGGCGTGGGCGATGCTGCTGGGGCACATGACCGGCCAGGACGATGTGGTGTTCGGGGCGACTGTTTCCGGGCGGCCGGCCCAGATCCCCGGGGTCGAGTCGATGGGTCTGTCCATCAACACGGTTCCGGTGCGTGTGCGTCTGAAGCCGGGCGAGGTTCTGCGGGAGGCGCTGGTACGGCTTCAGGGCGAGCAGAGCGTCCTGCTGGCGCATCAGCATCTGAAGCTGACCGATATTCATGGCCTTACTCCGGCTGGTGAGCTTTTCGACACTGTGGTGGCATTCGAGAATCCTCCTGTTGAGGACGAGATCTTTGAGCAGGCGACATCTGCTCAGGTTCATGATGCCGGTCATTACCCGATGAGTTTGAGGGTGTTGCCTGGGGATCGTATTGAGTTCCGTATGGAGTACGGCCCTGATCTGTTTGCTCGCGGGGAGGTGGAGGGGCTCGGTAGGCGGTTTGTCCGTGTGCTCCGGGCTGTGGTCGAGACTCCTGAGGTTCGTTTGGGCCGGGTGGGGATGCTGGATGAGTCCGAGCGTGGGCGTGCGCTGTCTGCGTTGCATGGGCGTGTTGAGGGTGGGGAGTTCCGGGATGTTGTCGACAGGGTGAGGGATGTTGCCCGGCAGCGGCCCGATGCTGTGGCGGTTACGGACGATGGGGGGGATGTCACGTATGGCGTGCTGGTGTCCCGTGCGAGTGCTCTCTCGAAGCGTCTTGTGGGGCGTGGGATAGGGGCGGGTGCTCTTGTTGGGATTCTTTCGGATCCTGGTGCGGGGTTTGTGGGGTCGGTGTTGGGGGTGTTCGGTTGTCGGGCGGGTTATATCCCTCTGGATCCGCAGGCTCCGGTGGCGCGGAGCGCGGCGTATGTGGCTGACAGTGGTGCGGGTTGTCTCCTGACGGAGGAGAGGTATCTCGAACGTGCGCAGGCGATTGCTGTCGCGTCGGGGGGTGCCGTTGAGGTGCTGGTCATGGATGACGGGCAGGACGACGGTGTGGGGTGGTTCGCGAACGGGTCCAGGGGTTTTGACATCGCGTATTCGATTTTCACGTCGGGTTCGACGGGGCGGCCGAAGGGTGCGGTGGTTGACCGGGCGGGGATGGAGAATCATCTTCTGGCGAAGATTGGTGATCTGGGGCTTTCCTCGTCGGACCGTGTGATGCAGAACGCGCCGTTGACGTTCAACATTTCTGTCTGGCAGATGTTCGCTGTGTTGATGCTGGGGGGGAGGGTGCGGGTTGTCGACCGGACGACGGCTGCTGATCCGCGTGAGCTTTTCCGGCGTGTGGCGGATGAGGGTGTGTCGGTGCTGGAGGTTGTGCCCTCGTTGCTGCGGGCGGCTTTGGATATGTGGGATGCCGGTGGTGAGCGGGTTGTGTTGCCGGGGCTGCGCTGGCTGGTGGTGACGGGTGAGGCTCTTCCGGGGGGTCTGTGTGAGCGTTGGTTCGCGCGGTATCCGGGGATTCCTCTGGTGAATGCGTATGGGTCGACGGAGTGTTCGGACGATGTTTCGCATGCTGTGATCACGAGTGGGGATTTCGGGGCGGAGAGGAAGGTCACCATTGGCCGGCCTATTCGTAACATGCGGCTGTATGTGCTGAACGAGGCGTTGCAGCCTGTTGCTGTGGGGATGCCGGGGGATCTGTATGTGAGTGGTGTGGGTGTCGGGCAGGGGTATGTGGGGGATGCGGACCGTACTGCGGCCGCGTTTGTGGCTGATCCTTATTCTGGTGTGCCTGGTGCGCGGATGTATCGGATGGGTGACTATGTCAGGTGTCTTCCGGATGGTCGTCTTGAGTTCGTGGAGCGGCGGGATCATCAGGTCAAGATCCGTGGGCAGCGGCTCGAACTCGGCGAAATAGAAACCGTCCTGGCAGAGCATGTTCTCGTAGGCCAAGCAGCTGTGGTGCTTCGGGAGGACACGCCGGGGGACAAGCGCCTGGCGGCGTACGTGGTGCCCGGCGCCGGTGCGCCCACCGATGTTCTCGACCCGGCCGTGTTGCGTGAGCATGTGGCGGGGCGGTTGCCGGAGTACATGGTGCCGTCGGCTTTCGTGGTGCTGGATGCGCTGCCGTTGACGTTGAACGGGAAGCTGGACCGGAGGGCGTTGCCGGCGCCGGAGTATGCCGCGGGTGTGGGGCGTGGGCCGCGTACGTCGCGGGAGGAGATCCTGTGCGGCCTCTTCGCCGAGGTGCTGGGTGTGGAGTCGGTCTCGATCGATGACAGTTTCTTCGAGCTGGGTGGTCACTCGCTGCTGGCGACCCGTCTGGTGAGCCGGATCAGGGCGGTGCTTGGGATCGAGGTGGGTATCCGGGCGCTGTTCGAGGCGCCGACGGTTGCGGGCCTTGTCGAGCGACTCGATGAGGGTGTTCGGGTTCGGGAGCGGTTGGGCGTGCGGGTGCGGCCGGAGGTGCTTCCGGTGTCGTTCGCGCAGCGTCGGCTCTGGTTCCTGGGCCAGCTGGAGGGCGTCTCCGCGACGTACAACATCCCCCTCGTGCTGCGGCTCACCGGGACGCTCGATGTGGGGGCGTTGCAGGCGGCGTTGGGGGATGTGGCGGGCCGTCATGAGAGTTTGCGGACGGTGTTCCCGCAGGTGGACGGCGAACCGCGGCAGGAGATCCTGACGGGCGCCGCTGGCGTACCGTACTGCCTGGTCGAGCAGGTCCCGGAGCCAGAGGTCGCTGCAGCGATCTCAGCCGTGGTGACAGCGGGGTTCGATCTGGCGCTGGACCTGCCGTGGCGGGTGCGGGTGCTCCAGCCGGCCCCGGACGAGTGGATCCTGGTCGTGGTGGTGCACCACATCGCTGCGGATGCCTGGTCGATGGGGCCCCTGGTGAGGGACCTCTCCCTTGCATATGTGGCTCGCTACAAGGGCGAGGCTCCGGTGTGGGACACCCTTCCGGTGCAGTATGCGGACTACACGCTGTGGCAGCGCGAGGTTCTCGGTGATGAGGACGACCCGGAGAGCGTGCTTGCGGAGCAGGTGGCCTACTGGACGCGGGCCCTGAACGACCTGCCCGAGCAGCTGGAGCTGCCGGTGGACTTCCCGCGTCCGGCGGTTGCTTCGCACGAAGGTGCTTCGGTGCCTGTGCACGTCTCGGCCGAAACGCATGCGCGATTGGTGGAGTTGTCTCGTTCGTGTGGTGCGAGTGTGTTCATGACGGTGCAGGCCGCGTTGGCGGTGCTGTTGTCGAAGATGGGTGCCGGCCACGACATCCCGATCGGAACGCCGATCGCGGGACGCACCGACGACGCCCTCGACGATCTCGTCGGGTTCTTCGTGAACACGCTGGTCCTGCGCACCGATGTCTCGGGTGATCCGACGTTCCGGCAGGTCGTCGAGCGGGTCCGGGAGGCCGACCTCGCCGCGTATGTGCATCAGGACGTGCCGTTCGAGCGGCTGGTGGAGGTCCTCAACCCGATCCGTTCCATGGCCCGCCACCCCCTCTTCCAGGTCATGCTCACCGTTCAGCACCATGCACCGCTTCTGAGCAATATCCGCAGTGCTACGACCGGATCCACGACCGAGCACGAACTCGATCTGCCCAACCTGACCGTGCGGCCGGAGTCGACGGACGGGACGGTGGCGAAGTTCGACCTGTCCGTCAGTCTGGGCGAGACCCATACCGACAGCACACCCGCGGGTCTCGAAGGACGATTGGACTACCGAACCGATCTGTTCGAAGCGGCGACCGTCGAACTCCTCGCCCAGCGACTGGTCCATCTCCTCGACACCGTCACCGCCGACCCGGACACTCCCGTTCGGAGTATCGACGTCGTGGACGCGGGCGAGCGCGAGCAGGTTCTGCTCACGTGGAATGACACGGCCTCCGAGGTACCCGAGGCAACACTCACGGAGCTGTTCGAAGCCCAGGCTCTACGTACCCCCGACGCGATAGCCGTCGTGAGTGGCGGGGTGGAACTTACCTACGCACAACTGAACGAGCACGCGGATCGGCTGGCCGGACATCTCGCCAGCCAGGGCGCCGGACCCGAGCGGGCCGTAGGCCTGTGGATGGAACGGTCGGCAAAGCTGGTGACCGTGCTGCTGGCCGTACTGAAGACCGGCGCGCACTACGTGCCGTTGCACGAGGGACATCCCCCGAGCCGTCTTCGGCTGGTCCTGGAGGACTGTGAACCCGAACTGCTGGTGACGGACCGGCCCGCGCAAGCGAGTGAGTTCGCCGGGACCGCGCAGATCATTTCCCCCGATGCGGCCCTTGAGGCCGTTTCCACGGCGGAACGTGTGCAGCGGGCTGGTACAGGTGGCGCAGACGGGCTCGCCTATGTGATGTACACCTCAGGCTCGACAGGTGAGCCCAAGGGCGTGGCCGTCACCCACCGCGGGGTCGCCGACCTCGTGTTGAACAGGTGCTGGAAGACGGACAACCACGAGCGCGTGCTCTTCCACTCGCCGCACGCCTTCGACGCTTCGACGTTCGAACTCTGGTTCCCTCTCCTCTCCGGCGGAACCATCGTTGTGGCTCCTGAGGGAACGTTGGACGCAACGTCCCTGGAACAGCTGATCAAAGCTCATGAGATCAGCGGCGTGGTTCTGACGGCGGGGCTCTTCCGGGTCATAGCGGAGGAGACCCCGGCATGCCTCGCCCAACTGCGTGAGGTGCTGACGGGTGGTGATGTGGTGTCGCCCGTGGCGGTGCGGCGGGTGTTGGAGGCGTGTCCGGACACTGTGGTGCGGGTGTTGTACGG
>NZ_JBITGV010000042.1:0-5978 GCF_044457385.1 Streptomyces sp. NPDC050548 | reverse complement strand
CCGTACAACACCCGCACCACAGTGTCCGGACACGCCTCCAACACCCGCCGCACCGCCACGGGCGACACCACATCACCACCCGTCAGCACCTCACGGACGCCACTGAAGCACGACGGATCCTGCTCCGCGATCACACGGAACAGACCGGCCGTCAGATGGACGGAGGTGACGTCCTCCTGCGTGAGGAACTTCCTCAGGACCACCGAGTCGATCGGCCCGGCCGGGGCGACAACGACCCTTCCCCCGGAAAGGAGAGGAACCCACAACTCGTAGTTGGAGATGTCGAAGGCATGAGGTGCGTGGAAGAGGATCCTGTCCCGCGGACCGCTCTTCCACGACGAGTCCAGGACGAGCTCGGCCACGCCCCGGTGCGTGACGGCCACCCCCTTGGGCTCGCCCGTCGATCCCGACGTGTACATCACATATGCCAGGCCTTCGGCCTCCACACGGACCCCGCCGGACAGCGCGTCCGCCCTCTCCCCGGGCAGCGCCCCCGCGGCGACACCCGCCACGTCGACCACCTGAACGACGTCGGCCAGCACAGCGGCATCCGTCGGGCGGTCCGTGAGCAGCAGCCGGGCACGGGAATCCTCCACCACGAGCCGACGCCGTTCCGCCGGATAACCGTCGTGCAGCGGCACGTAGAACGCACCGGTCTTCAGTACGGCGAGCAGCACCACCACCAAGTCGGAGGATCGTTCCATCCAGACGGCGACGGCCTGCCCCGGTCCCGCGCCCCTGTCAATGAGGTCGCGGGCCAGGGCATTCGCCCGCGCGTCCAGTTCGGCGTAGGTGATCTCCGCTCCGCCACCCACCAGAGCAACCGAGTCCGGAGTCGCACACACCTGCGTCCGGAAAAGGTCGACCACAGTGCTGGCGGGCACCTCATGGACGGTGCCGTTCCCTACAGCCAGGATCCGCTCACGTTCGGCCGGGCCCAGGACGTCCACGTCACGGACTGGGGTGTCGGGTGCGGCGACAATTGTTTCGAGGACCCGGATCAGTCGCGCCGCCAGCTGCTCGACGGCCTCCTGGTCGAAGGCGTCCTCCCGGTAGTCGAGGCGCAGGCCGAGCTCCTGCCCGGGCAGGACCATGAGGCTCAGCGGGTAGTGGGTCGCGTCGTGACCGGCTACGTCGATGACCTCGATGTCGGTACCGAGCCCGGCCGAGGCGACCTGGTCGACGGGGTAGTTCTCGAAGACGACGACGGTGTCGAAGAGTTCGGCCCGCCCGACGGTCTTCTGGATTTCGGCGAGCCCGAGGTGCTGGTGGGGCATCAGGCGTGCCTGCTCGTCCTGCAGGCGGGCGAGGGCGTCGATGACCGGTTGTGCGGGGTCGAGCCGTACGCGCACCGGCAGGGTGTTGATGAACAGTCCCACCATGGATCCGACTCCGGGGAGCTCCGGCGGACGTCCGGAGACGGTGGTTCCGAAGACCACGTCGTCCAGGCCGGTGAGACGGCCCAGCAGGACACCCCAGGCGCCCTGGACAAGCGTATTGAAGGTGAGGTTCCGTGAGCGTCCCAGTTCGGTGAGGGCGCTCGTCAGTCGCTCGTCGACGGTGAAGGTGGCCCGCCGGGGGAATGATTCCGCGGTGGGTATGCCCAGGTGGGGCACGAGGCGGGTGGAGTCCTCAAGTCCGCCGAGTTCGGCCGCCCATGCCCGGCGTGCGCCTTCGGCGTCCTGTCGTGCGGTCCAGGTGAGGTAGTCGCGGTACGGCGTGACCGTCGTGAGACGGGCCTCGCCGCGGCTCCGGTAGAGGCTGAAGAGCTCCTGGAACAGGACGGCGTTCGACCAGCCGTCGAGCAGGATGTGGTGGTTGGCCCACACGAACCGGTACTCGTCCTCGGCCACTCGGATCAGGGTGCAGCGGAGCAGCGGGGACCGGCTCAGATCGAACCTGCGGCTACGGTCCTCGGCGAGGAGGCGTTCGGCCTCGGCTTCGCGGTCCCCGGGCGCGAGGTGGGTGAGGTCGATGTCCTGCCAGGGGACTTCGACGTCCCGCATCACGACCTGTACGGGCTGTCCCGTCTTGCGGTGCTGCACACGCACCCGGAGGTTGGCATGGCGGGTCAGGACATCGTTCACCGCCTGGCGCAGCGTGGATCCGTCGACCTTGCCCCGCAGGGAGACGACGAGCTGAACGACGTACGTGTCCGCCGCTTCGTCGTCGAACTGTGCGTGGAAGAGGAGCCCTTCCTGTAGGGGCGACAACGGAAGGATGTCTTCGATACGCGACCGCTTCATTTCAAATCCTTCCGTTCAGTCTTCGGTCTCGGCGAATTCGAATGCGTCGATCTCGTCTTGGCTCAACCCCAGCAGGGGCACGTCGGACGGGGTCAGTCCGCCGACGCCTGGGGAATCGGCCGATGCCGCCATGTATGTCAGGCCCCGTGTGTAGGCCTCGGCGAGGCTCTGCACGTCGGCGACCGTCCAGAGTCGGCCGGGCCAGGCCCAGGTGGTCAGCAGTTCGGGTCCGCTGCCGGTGTCCCGCGCCACCACGTTGATCGTCAGGGCGTACGCCATGGGCATATCCGGGTCGGCACCGCCGCCGGCTTCGCCGTCATCGACGACCGACCAGGGTTGCGCTGTACCGCCCTGACCCGTGGGGGCCGGGACACGTCCGAGATAGTTGAAGAGGATGGGCGGTTCGGGGAGGGCTGCGAGGCGGTCGGTGGTCTCCGGGTTGAGGTACCTGAGCAGCCCGTACCCGAGGCCGTTGTCCGGAGCGGCCCGCAGCTGCTCTTTGACGTACTTGAGGGTGTCCTCGGCTGTCCGCCCGTCTTCCCGCCCGTCGCCGACTGCCCGCAGGTCGAGGCGGACGGGGGAGACGCTGGTGAACCAGCCCACGGTCCGCGAGACGTCCAGGGCGGGCGTGATCTGTTCCCGCCCGTGACGCTCGATGTCGACGAGGAACGGCGGGGTGCTTCCGTCGGGCCGTGACGTGCGGCTGCCGACGGCTGTCAACAGGGCCGCGAGGAGGACGCTGTCCGCACCGCAGTTGAAGGCCTCGGGCAAGGAGGTCAGCAGCGGCGCGGCCACGTCCGACGGCAGCGTCACTGTGACGGTCCGCGCCGTGCCCCACGTGTCGTGTGCCGGGTCGAGGGCCGGTACGGAACTCCACGGCGCCTCGGTTTCCTCTACGACCCCCTGCCAGAAGGGCAGTTCGCCGACCCTCCGCCCGGCTTCCGCCGATGTGTGTTCGGCCCAGCGGCGGAAGCTCGTGTAGACGGGCTGGAGGTCCGGTCGCCTGCCGGCCGCGATGTCCTGCCACGCGGAGACGAGGTCGGGTACGAGGATGCGCCAGGACACGGCGTCGACGGCGAGGTGGTGAAGCGTGATCACCAGCCGGCCGTGCTCGTGCGGTCCCGCGTCGAGCCAGACCGTGTGCAGCATCCTTCCGTCCGCCGGGGACAGCAGGCTCCTCGCCTCTTCCTCCTGCCGGACCACCAGTGTGCGGAGTTCGTGCTCGCCCAGGCTCGTGGCCTCGACGCTGGTGAAACACGACTCGGCGGAGACGCTGCCCGGCGGCAGCACCTCCAGCTGCCAGGTACCGTCCGCGTCGGCGGTAGTGAGCCGGGCTCTCAGGAGGTCGTGATGGTCAACGACCTCCTGCACGGCGGCGATGATGTCGTTCCGGACCAGTCCGCCCGGCGTCAGGAGGGTGACCGACTGGCTGAACCTCTCGATGGCACCGCCGCGTTCGCGTAACTGGTGCATCACGGGAGTCAGCGGGACCACGCCGGTGCCCGAGCCAGTTGTCTCCGCGTTCCGTGTATCCGCCTCGACCGCCACGGCGGCGAGCGCCTCGACGGTCTTCCGCTCGAACACCTGCTGCGGTGTGACCGTCAGTCCCGCCGCGCGTGCCTTTGCGACCAGCTGGATGGAGACGATGCTGTCCCCGCCCATCGCGAAGAAGTTGTCGTCCGCGCAGACCTCGCCGACGCCGAGTATGTCGGCGAAGACGGCGCAGAGGATGCGCTCCTTGTCGGTACGGGGCGCCCGGCCGCCGCCTCCGACGTAGTCGGGCACGGGCAGGGCCGTACGGTCGAGCTTGCCGGTCGGCCCGAGGGGAAGGGCGTCGAGTTGTATCAGGGCCGCCGGGACCATGTAGTCGGGCAGGGCTTCGGCAAGGCGCGGACGTAGGTCGTCGGGCTCGATGCGCATGTCGGCATCGGCGACGAGGTAGGCGATGAGCCGCTTGTCCCCCGGCCGGTCCTCCCTGACGACGACCACGGCCTGGGCCACGTCCGCAAACGACTCCAGCACTGTCTCGATCTCGCCGGGCTCGATGCGGAAGCCGCGTACCTTCACCTGGGTGTCGGTGCGGCCGGCGAACTCCAGGGTGCCTTCGGACCGCCACTTCACCCGGTCTCCGGTCCGGTACATGCGCGTCCCCGCGGCACCGAACGGGTCGGCGACGAAGCGCTCCGCGGTCAGGTCGGGCCGATCGACATAGCCGCGCGCCAGGCCCTCGCCCGCGATGTACAGCTCGCCGATCACTCCCCAGGGGACGGGCGCCAGCCCTTCGTCGAGCACGTACAGCCGCGTGTTGTCGAGCGGCCGGCCGATCGGTATGGAGGCCCGGTCGTCCGCACCCGGCAACAGGGAGTAGTGGGCGACGCACAGGGTCGATTCGGTCGGACCGTAGCTGTTCGTGAACCGCATGCCGGAGGTGTGGTCCATCACCTTCCGCACCGCGGAGAGGGACGCCGTATCGCCGCCGACGTAGACGTCGCGGAGGGTGCCGAAGCTCTGGGGTTCACTCTCGGCGAGGAGCCGGAAAATCCCCTCGTTGAACAGGCCCACGGTGACTCGCGCCCCGGCCATGGTGCGGGCCAGCTCGGGGATGTCCGGGGCCACACCGCCCGATGTGACGAGGGTGGCTCCGTTGAGGAGGCCGCCCCACACCTCGTAGGTGGAGGCGTCGAACGACGGCGAGGAGTGGACGAGGACACGGTCCTCGGTCGTGCATCCCCAGTACTGGTCGGAGACGAGCGCGACGACGTTGCGGTGTGTGACGGCCACGCCCTTGGGGCGGCCCGTGGAGCCGGAGGTGAACATGATGTACGCCAGGTCGAGCGGCCGCACCACAGGGGCGGGCGCGGCTGCAGACGGCACGCCCTGTGAGGGCAGATCCTCGACCAGCACCACGTCGATGCCGCGGCTGCGGTGTTCTCCCGGGATCAGGGCCAGGGTCTTCCGGTCGACCACGACGGCGATGCTCCGGGAGTCACCGAGGATCAGTTCCAGGCGGGCGACGGGGCTCCTGCTGTCCAGCGGCACGTAGACCGCTCCGATGTGCGCGACGGCCAGCGTCATGGCGATCTGGTCGGGCCAGCCGTCCAGCAGGAGAGCCACCCGGTCGCCCGGCCCGATGCCGCGCGAAGCGAGCCCGCTCGCGAGCTGCCGCACGCGCGTGCCGAGTTCGGCGTACGTGAACTCGATCTCGCCGCTCACCATCGCAAGGGCATCGGGGGTACGCGTCACCTGCGCCTGGAAGAGCTCCGGCAGTGTCGCTCCGGGGATCTCGCGGGCCGTGTCGTTCCAGTCGACGAGCAGGCGTCGGCGTTCGTCGGTGTCGAGCACGCCGACGGTACGGATCGGCCGGTCGGGGTCTCCGGCGACGGCTTCGAGGAGCCGGGACAGTCGCTCGGCAAGCTGCTCGACCGTGGTCCGATCGAACAGGTCGGTGCGGTAGTCCAACTCGCCCTGGATTCCGGTGGGGGATCCGTCGTGACCGAGGATCTCGGCGAGGTTGAACGACAGGTCGAACCTGGCCGCCACATCAGCGACAGGTTCGACCTGGGCGTGGATGCCGGGGAGGTCGAGGTCGGGTTGCGCGTTGTTGTGGAAGGCGAGCATGACCTGGAAGAGGGGGTGGCGGGCCATGGAACGCGCCGGATTCAGGACCTCCACCAGCCGCTCGAACGGCACATCCTGATGCGCGAAAGCCGCCAGATCCGCCTCCCGGACCCG
>NZ_JBITGV010000041.1:0-10678 GCF_044457385.1 Streptomyces sp. NPDC050548 | reverse complement strand
AAGCTCCGCTGCAGCACCAACCGCATCACCGACATGGTGAAGGCCGTCCTCGTCCTTCACCACGCAACGAGCTGAGGTTGGAAAAGGCTCAATGTCCGCACCGGAACCCCACGCCCCCGCCGCTTCAACCCCCTCACCGCCGACGAAGCCCGACGCTTCCTCACCGCCGCCCAAGGCCACCAGCACGCCGCGCTGTTCGAACTCGCCCTGCGCACCGGCCTGCGCAAGGGCGAACTCCTCGGCCTGCGCTGGGAAGACTTCGACCTCGACGCCGGCACCGCCACCATCCGACGCACCCTCCAGCGCACCCGTACCGGCGGTCTGACCACCTTGCCGACCAAGACCATCAGCTCCGAACGCCACATCGCGCTGCCGGTCTCCTGCGTCACCTCGCTTCGTGCACACCGCAAGCATCAGGCAGAGGAGAAGGCGGGCTCGGCCTGGCGGGGCAGCGGCCACGTCTTCACGCGACCCGACGGACACCCGATCGAACCCGCGACCCTCACCCGCCACTTCAATGCGCTGCTCCGCGACGCCCACCTGCGACCGATCCGGTTTCACGACCTCCGCCACTCGACCGCGACGCTGCTCCTGGAACAGGGCGTCGAGCTCGTCGTCATCAAGGAGCTCCTGGGCCACGCGCACATCGGAGTGACCGCCACGGTCTACGCCCACGTCCGACTCCGTCTCCAACGCCAGGCCATCGACCTCCTCGGACACGCCCTCGGCAACCTCGCCGAAGCCACCACCGAGCCCGACGACGGCGACGACCCACCGCTTTGTGCAGCACCCGTCCGCTGACGTTGCCGTCAACCACTGCCGTCAAAGACACCGCGGGGTCCTATCGGATTTCTTTGCGATAGGGCCCCGCGGTGTATCCCAGGACTCCTGGCCGTCATTTTTTACTCAGTGCCTAAAGGACATCTTCGCCATCCAGAGAAAACCACCGGCGAGAAGCCCCGACGGGCTCGGGAGCTTTTTTCTTACCGATTCGGGAGTGTCTTGCTTTTCGTGTAAACCCTGGTGTTGACGCTTCTTGGGTTTGTCCGGGTATTACTGGACGCCTCGGCGACTACACCGAGGCGGTACGCCTGACCGACATCGCAACCCTAACTCGTGCCAAAAATATCATCCAGCCTTGACGGCCAATCAGCGTGTGCAAGCTCCGCCGCAATAAGCAAGTCACGCCAATCAGTCTCCATCAGCTCAATCGCACCGAGAAGTTTGTCCACACTCCCGTCCGCCAGAATTACAACTGCGGCCGTTATCTTTTCCTCCGCAGCTTCATGAAACACCCTGTCCTCAGCCTCTTCCAGCAGGGAGGAAACCGAACTCGCTTCAGCCCCGTACTGCCCTTCAAGCCTAGCGGAAATGCGACTTGTGATCACCGTGGATCCTCTCCACAACTGGACGACGAGCCAACTATCTTTTTCACTCCAGGACACCTAATCCCTTGAGTCACCCCTGCGGAGGAAGCAAATAGTCTCCGCTCTGCGTGTAACCCGCCTCACTAAACTGCCTTAGCTCTCTGGCGAATACAGTTGGACGTCCCCCTACGGTCAGGTTTCCTTCCGTCGGCGAGGCGACATACACCGGCTTGCGGACCTCAATTATCCCCTGAATCCACCGATCATTGTCCTCGACAGAAGTCCATTTACCCGGCGGGAGATCAAGCACTTCGTGGTTGGGCCAGTCTTTTGCTATCTCGACGTCATGCTGCCTTCCTATGACCGCGAATCTATCCGTCGATGTCGAGGGAAGAGACGTACAGGTCGAATTATGGACGAGCACTGGCGTCGAACCTGCGAGTACATAGCACGTGTGCAATTGCCGGACGGTGAGGTTCCAGCGATTGGCACTGCCAGGTGCGGGGCAGGGCGGCACTACCCGCTATGCAACCGTCAGTTGATCCCGCTCGGCCTGGATCTCTTGAAGCCGCTTGGCCAACTCCCCAGCGAAGGCGCCCAGTTCGCCCCAGCGGGCGGTGATCCAATGGCGGTCCTGCATCCCCCACGCCCTCCCGCACAGGACCGTGCTCCCACATGCCCAGACGCAGCCACTCGTTGATCACCCATGCCTGCTGCGCTTCTGCGCGGCTTCACAGACGCGGCCATCGCAGGACCCGAACCAGACGCGAGAGTTGTCAGGACCGAACAGTTCCGACGGCGGGGCCATCCCGTCAGAGACCAGCGATCTCGACCTTCGCCCCGGGGACAGCGCGAGTCTCCTGACGGAGGTCACGCACAGCTGTCCACCGGAGGCCATTGCAGCACCGGGACCCATCCCTTCACGGCGGGCAAAGGCGCAGGCCAGGGCACTGAATCATCGAACTCGTCACAGAAACCAGACCTCCGACCTACGCATTGCGATGCACAGACCGTCAGTGCCCGATTCGCCAAGCTTCCAAGATCACTCAAAACAAGAAACCCCAGGTCAGAGGCCTGACCCGGGGTTTTTCATGGAGCCCCCTGTCGGATTCGAACCGACGACCTACGCATTACAAGTCCGGGCAGGATCTTGCTGGTTGGTTCCGGACGCTGACCCGGTGTCCGAAAGCGCCAGGTCAGGACAGGTGCTGCTCGGCGACCAGTCCACGCAGTGATGGTCTCTGCCACCTCGTCGGCTCACGCATCGCTCACGCACGACGAGGCGCTGAGCAGCGTCTTCGTACGCTCGCGGGTCACGCCTGGGGAGCCGGTTTCGTCCGGCGGCCTCCGGTCTTGAGGCACATAGGTGACCGTCTGGGGTGCGGTGAAGCTGCATGCCGTCCAGGAGCCTGCAATGTGCTCGTGGACGGACGGGCGCATGTCGGCGACCGCAACCGCGATGCGTCACGACTCGCGATCGGTCAGCTCGGGATCTGCGTGTCCTTCGACCACCTCACGGGCCACATCCCTCAGCGGTCGCTGACGTGATCGAGCGTATTTGCGGAGGAGGTCGAAGGCTTCGTCCGGGGTCACCGTCCGGCGGGTCGCAAGGACGCCCTTAGCCTGTTCGATGACGACGCGGCTGGTCAGTGCCCGTTCCAGTTGGGCGGCGAGCGTCCGGCTCCGGTCGGCCTCGCGGGCACTCTCCAGGATGACGGCGGTGAAGTCCGCGAGTGACCTGCCGAGAACCAGCGTCTCCGGGGAGAAGGTACGCCCTGCGCAGGACAGCAGGATGAGCGCACCGCTCATTCCGCTCGCTCCGCTCGTTCGGGTGTACTCGCCCAGGGGGAGGGCCACGACGTGCGAGTAGCCCAGGCTCAGCGCCTGTGGGGTGTAGTGCGGCCACCGCCGCCTGGTGTGACTGTTGTCGAAAGCGGCCTGAGCCCAGGGCCCTGCGTCAGGGTGGTGGCAGTCGTAGCCAGGCCCCTCTCGCCATCCGACGGCTTCGTGTTCCAGTTGGGACACCTGGAGGTTGGAGCCCACCACGCGCGCAGCGTCGTAGCCCTCAGGGGTGAACACCACGGCCGCGGCACGCGTGCCGAGCAGCGCGGGGGCACGTTGGGCCAGGACGGACAGGGGTCCGGGCACGTCTGACGAACTGTCCGCCGTGCTGCCGGCCAGGGCCACGAATGCGTCGGCCAGGCGCTGTTCGGGCGTCATCGTGCCTCTTCTTCAGGTGAGTTTCAGGTCTCCGTGCACGATCTGCCGGGCGACGGCGTCGGGGGACACTTCCTCGGCGAACGCCCGGGCCTTGATGAGTGCCAGCGCGTCGGCGACGGAGCAGCCGATCCGCGCGGACAGCACGCCCGTTGCCTGCTGAACGGTGGCTCGGACATCCGTTCCGCCGTAGAGGTCCGGATCTGCGTCGGGATCGAGCAGCACGATGAGGGTGAGGGCCTCGGCCACCTCGGCGAGGTGGGCGGGCCTCGCGTCCGCGGGTCGCGGGTCGAACACCGTCAGTGACCCGATGCAACTGTCCTGCGTGCGCAGCGGTACGGCGGCCACCGAGGAGATGCCCAGCGAGACCAGGGAGGGCCCGTATCCCGGCCAGCGCGCCGCGATCTCCGGCCCGGACGCATGCACCGGACGGTGTCCCGCCGCCGCGTCCTGGCCCGGTCCCTCTCCGAGTATGTACTCCAGGTCCTGAGCCGTACGGGACAGTTGGTCGGACACGGCGACCGCGAGCTGGTTCTGCTCCGTGTCGAGTAAGGTCACCGCCGCGCTGCCGGTACCGCACTCCTCGGCGACCACCGTCATGAACCGCGGCTGGGTACTCCGTCCTCCGGCCCAGGCCGTCGTGCGGAGGGCGAAGTCGTCCTGGAGTCGGGCCGAGGCACGATGGCACTCGGCGGTTCGGCGGTACGTCCTCGCGATCTGGATGTGGAACTCCCGGCCGGGTTTCCTCGCCAGCAGTTCGTGCCGCTCGGCGGCCGCTTCGGCCCTGTCCGCGCGCTCACGGGCCAGCGCGGCACGTTGCCGTGCCACTGCTGCCAGCCCGGCATCCGTACGCCCCTGCGGGTCCATGAGTCCGAGGCTACGCCGCGAGGTCAGTCGGCGTCGTCGCTTCGGCTCTCTTCCATCATCAGGACGACGCCGCCGTGGTTCCCGCCGAACGGGGAGAAGAACACGTCGCAGGTGATGGGCCGGCCGATGCGGCTCATGGCCTCCACGCCGACCGGGCCGGAGCGTTTACGGGTCTCCAGACACCGCTCCACGACGGGCCGCAGCTTCTGGGTGGGCAACCCGAAGTCCAGCTCGAAGAAGGATTCGCCGATCACCTCGTCCGCGCGCAGCCCCCACAGGTCGATGGCACCCCGGTTCCAGCTCTTGACCTTCAGGTCCTCGCTCAGGACCACCACACCCGCCGCGATGCTCGTCAGAACGGCCTCCAGGAACGCCCTGGCCTCGTCCAGTTCGTCCGTGCGGATGCGCATCTCCTCGTTCATCGTCTCCAGCTCCTCGTTGCCGGACTGGAGTTCTTCGTTGGTGGTCTCCAACTCCTCGTTGGTGGACTGGAGTTCCTCGTTCGTCGTCTCCAGTTCCTCCACGCTGGACTGGAGTTCTTCGTTGGTGGTCTCCAACTCCTCGTTGGTGGACTGGAGTTCCTCGTACGCCGTCTCCAGCTCCTCCCGGACTCTTTTGACCTCGGACTTGAGATGTGTGGCGACGGTCACGTCGGTGAACGAGATCGCGGTGGCGACGTGCAGCCCGCCGGGCCCGGTGAGTGGCTGGATGAGGATGTCGAAGTACTGGACCTCCTCGCCCACCCGGCGCTCGACCCGGTTGACCCGGAGGGTCCGGCGTTCGTGTGTGGACTGGTCGATCAGGGAACGGAGTTCGACCGGCCGGTAGGAGACCTCCAGATCCTGGAAGGGGCGGCCGATGTCACTGGTGGTCAGGCCGAGCTGGGTCCTGGCCTGACCGTTGACCACCACGACGGTTCCGTCGCCGTCGAGGGCGATCAACGCGGTCGGCCCGGCGTCGAGCACCAGGTCGCGCAACTGTCGAGCGCGCGCAACGGAGTTCCCCTCGGCGCCTGTGCCCGTCCTGAGTTTCAAGGGAGCCGGATGATAGGTCAGTCCGTTGCTGCCGACCCGGCGCCGGAAGACACGCTGACGCATGTTCACCACTTCGAACCGCTCGCTGTCGTTCAGCAGCATCTCGGCCTTGCCGAGGAAGAGGAAACCGGCGGGGCGCAGGGCGAAGTGGAAGCGGTCGACGATCTTCGTCTGGGCCTCGACGTTGAAGTACATCAGAGTGTTCCGGCACACGAGCAGGTCGAGCCGGGAGATCGGGGCGTCACGCGTGATGTCGTGCCGCCCGAAGATCACCCGCCGCCGCAGGTCCGGAAGGAAGCTGAACTGCGCGCCGTTCTCCTCGAAGTACTTCTCCCGCATCTCCGAGGGAAGCGCTTCCAGCGACTTCGGCGTGTACAACCCCGACCGGGCCTCGCGCAACGCCTCCTCGTCGACGTCCGTGGCGTAGATCTTGACCCGCCGCGCGCACTCCTCGACACCCAACGCCTCCGCGAACATGATGGCCAGCGAGTACGGCTCCTCGCCGCTGGAGCAGCCCGCGCTCCACACCCTGATCTCCTGGTCCGGATCAAGGGTCGTCAGCAACTCGGGGACGACCTCGTGCTGGAGAAGGGTCCACGCCTCCATGTCGCGGAAGAAGGAGGTGACGTTGATCAGGATCGTGTTGAAGAGCGCGGCGAATTCATCCGTGTTGGTCTCCAGGAGATCCCGGTAGTCCGGGTGCGAGTGGATGCCGACGTCGGTCATCCGCTTGTGGATGCGGCGGGACAACGTGGAGCGCTTGTAGCCGGTGAAGTCGAAGCCGCGGGCCTCGCGGATGAAGACGAGCAGCTCCTCCAGCGCCTCGTTGCCTTCGGAGTCCTGCGGTTCACCCATCACTGCCTCTTGGCCTCGACAAGTCCGCGTACGACCGCGGCGATCTCCTCAAGAGGTAGCACGAAGTCCACCGCTCCCGTGTCCACCGCCGACTGCGGCATCCCCGAGAACTCGGCGGTCCGCGGATCCTGGGCGATCACCGTGCCACCGCGTGACTTGACGGCGTCGACTCCCATGGCGCCGTCCTGGCCGGTCCCGGTGAGCACGCAGGCGATCGCCTCCGACCCATAGGCACCGGCGACCGATTCGAAGAGAAGGTCGGCGGAAGGGCGTACGAAGTGGACGAGCTCCGAGTTGGACAGGCTCAGGGCGCCGTCGGAGCCGACGAGGAGGTGGCGGTCGGGAGGGGCGATGTAGACGGTGCCGGGCTGCACGTGCTCCTCCGCCTCCGCAAGCTTGACCCGAAGCGTTGTCCGGCGAGCCAGGACCTCGGCCAGCACTGTCCGGTGCCGCGGGTCGAGGTGCTGGACCAACAGCACCGGGACGGGCAGGTCGGGGCCCAGCGCGCCAAGCAGCGCACTCAGCGCCTGGATGCCGCCCGCGGACGACGCGACGGCGACAATGCTGTAGTGATCTGCGGGTGGCTCGTCGCGGGTCACGGCATGAGCGTAGCGGAACGGTGCCGGCCGTTGAGGAGCTGAAGCTGTCGACGGGGGCCCAGGTTCACGGGCGGCACCTTCCGGAGTGACTGCCTGGTCCGATTGCACCCTTTAGGCTCCTTATCAAGAATATAAGCAAAACTACACCCTGACGAGGGAACCCACTCCACGGCGAAGCGTTTCTGCTCAGAGGCTCGGCCTGCCCCTGACGTGGGTCGGCCTAGAGTCGCCCCCTGTCGTCACCCGAGCCCCCGGTGGCTGTGCACATCCGTTGTCGCCCGCTTCCCCATCGAGGCGGGCATCTCGCGAAACCCACGGAGACGCAGCGATGCCACGGGAGCCCACCTCTTACGCCCAGCAGATTCACATCCACGAGACGCAAGGGCGAACCGTCGTCCAACTGCTCGGCGAGATAGACATAGCCGTCGTGCTTCTGATCACCGCCGCGGTGGATGCGACAACAGGCCGCCCGAATTCCCATGTCGTGGTCGATCTCCGCCCTGTCGAGTTCCTCGACTGCTGCGGGCTGGGGTTGCTGTGCCGTGCACGGCGACGCACCGAGGAACGGGGCGGACACCTGACACTCGTCTGCCCCCAGCCGGGCATCCGCAGGATGATCCGGATCGTCGGCCTCAGCCAGGTCCTCGTCCTGACGAACACACTGGCCGAAGCACTCGACGGTCGCACGTCCGTGAGTTGAGAGCGCACCCGCACCGGACCGAGGCTTCCTGTCGGGCAGCCCGATTCGTGGACTGTTACTCCGTGCACTAGCCCTGAGCTGCTGGCCAGGAGGCTGCGTCTTCGTCGAAACAGCAGTGCCGGCCTGTGCACTGGGCCGTTACCAAAGCTGGATTCGGGTGCTGCTGTCCGGCCGCGGCAGGCAGTGGAGCTGGACGTGGCCGAGGCGCTGCGGCTGCTGGGCAATGTGGGGCCAGGCCGGGTGCTGTTCACCCGGAACACGCTGCCGACTATCGGTCCGGTCGACCACATCCCGGCCGTCGACGACGTCATCGTGCGGACCCATCGGGGTTCCGCGATGGCCGCGTACGGCCGGGGCACCGGCGCCCGCACCGTACTCGCCCACGAAACCGACGGCATCGACGCCATCAGCCATCTCGGCTGGAGCATAGTCGTCACCGGCTCTGCCCACCTGGTCACGGACCCGGCCGAGCTGGACAACTCCCGCGGCCGTCTGCGGCCATGGGCCGACCCGCTCACGGATCTTGCCGTGCACATCCACCCCGAGGTGATCACCGGCCTGCGTCTGACCGTCTGAAAGGACCACTCCTCTTCTCTTCCGTCAATGGAAGAGCACGGCTCATCTCCGCCTGATCGGTGTCGACGCGTTGTTCTGCTGCCGCCGAAGTAACCGGACCGGGCGGTGCTGCCCACCGGGCCGCCTGCACCACTGGCGCACCTGGCCGGCAGCCGGTTACCGGCCGGATCGCGTATTGCCGCCGCTACCAGGACGGGTATACCGTGGACAGCGAGGTTCGCGCGCGTTTCATCAGCTGTAACTGGTGAAGGACTGCCGACCCACATATTTCATCTTTCGGCCCCCTGCCCCCGGGCCACAGTGACCATCCGACCACTGTGAGCGGGCTGGAGCCGCATCGCCGACAACGCAGCTCCAGCCCTTCGCCCTCCCCAGCCCTCTTCGAGACCAGGGTGTACTCCGGTACGCCCCGGGTGGGGTGGTGAGGACGGGTCAGTGTGAGACGGCGAGGGGGGACCTCGGTGCCGTCTTCGCACGTACGGCCGCCGCCCGTGTCAGGCTGCATGCGGCGGCGGCCGTGGACCATTCCAGCACCGATGTCCCGGGCCGGAGCACGCCTTGACGGGCTGTTGACGGCGAGGAACAACACCGGGGCGGCGCGACGGCCGCCCCGAGACAGGTTCACCTCATGGAACCGACTGCCCCTCATCCCTCAGCCGGCGCGCAGCGCTCCGCACCGCTGCCGGTGCGGCTTTCGCTGGTGCCCTACGAAGCCGTCCCCGGCGGATTCGACGGCGCATGGTGGCCGTACTCCCGCAATCTTGCCGTTGAACTGCCCGGCCTGGTCGAGGCGATGGAAGGGGTGGGCAGCATCACCAGGGTCATAGTGGGAATCGAGCCGTGGCCCGACATCCCGCACCAGGTCTCCGTCGGCGGGCACACCGTAACCGCAGGGTGGTTCGTGTCCGGTCACGAACAGAACGAGATCGTGCTCTGCTCCTATCTCAAGGGCTTTCGCACCCTGCTTGTTATCCCTCCCACAACAACGCCCAGCGCTGCCGACTGGCTGATGAGCACACCAGTCACGGTCGACGCCAGCCGCACCGCCACCCAACTCCTGACCATCGCAACGACCCGCTCCGAAAAGGCATCCCACGAGGCGCCTCTACTCCCATCCGTCAAGTGACACCTCAGGACCGTTATTGAGATAGCCGTAGAGGGCACTGGCCGTTGTGTCCACAAATGCCTCTGGGATGGCATCGGTATCGATCCAGCGAACCTGGGCGTGCTTGCGGGGTTCACGATTTTCGGGTTCGCCGGTCCACTCGTGGGCGGTGAAGACGACGGTGAGAAAGCCGTTGGGAGCTTCAACGCCCCAGGCGCCGTGAATGATGTGCGCGACCTTGAGGGACTGCGGTTTCACGGTCAGGCCGGTCTCCTCGTACAGTTCGCGCACGGCGGTTTCGGTGATGGGCTCACCTGGCTCGCTCTTGCCAACGGGAAGATCCCACATCCCCTGGGCGAACTTGGCGTTCTGACTCCGTTGGAGGAGCACAACCCGGTTGGTGGCCTTGTCGTGGACGATGACGGCGGCGACCAGCAGGGTCATGGATTCGAGGGCGGGCGATAGGGCTTTGGGCTGGTCGTCGGTTGTCCGCTGAGCCACGGCTGGTGTCCCTTCGTCGGCCGGTTGGTGGGCAGCCTAGGCCAGTGCTTCGCGTGCGCGGCGGGCGAGTTCGGCTGCTCCGGGCACTTTGCGGCGCTGGTAGATGGAGAGGGTGGAGCGGAGCGAGGTGATCGCTTTGCGGGTGCGGTCGGAGGCCATGCCCTCCATGAGGGTCAGGGCCTGCGCCCAGGCAGCTACGGCCTCGTCGGCGCGGGCCTGGGCAGCGAGGCTGTCGCCGAGGTCGGCGTAGGTGAGGGCATGGACGCGCTTGTACGTCTCGGGGTCCCAACGGATCAGGGCGTCTCGGTGCTGCTGTTCGGTGCCGATGTGGTCGGCGAGGTCGGTGAGAGTGCGGGCGGTGTGGCTGGCCACGGTGCCGGCGGCGGGACCGCTGACGCGGGAGTAGCTGGGCTGAGGAACGTCGTCACGCAGGAGAGCGTCTTCGGCGGCGAGCAGGGCACGGGCCGCTGCGGACCTCTCGCCGACGGCCGCGAAGGCACGGGCGTGGGTGATGTGGAGGAGCGCTTCGGTCTGACCGTCGACGTGCCCCAGGCCGCGAGTGAGCGCGCCTTCGACGAGATCGACGCAGTAGTGGGGCTGCTTGAGACTGAGAGCCTGGTGGGCGAGAGCCCGCATCATCCAGGCGGCGTGACCGTACGGGTCGGCTTTCCAGGCGAGCTGATAGCCGACCTGGTAGTAACGCTGGGCGGCGCCCTCCTGACCGAGGTCGTGATGCTTCCACCCTGCCAGGTAAGCGAGTTCAGAAGCCGTTGTTGAACCGGGTATGAGCTTTGAGTTCCTGCTGGTCAGGCATGGTTTCGGTCGGATTGAGGGATGGTCTCGACGTTCTGTTTCCG
>NZ_JBITGV010000040.1:0-22513 GCF_044457385.1 Streptomyces sp. NPDC050548 | reverse complement strand
GGCTCGGCCGCCGTGCCCTCGGAGCGGGGGAAGAACTCGTACCAGGAGCCGTAGAGCGCCCGCTCCCGCTCCACCAGCAACGCGCGCGGCTCGGAGGCCGTGATCAACTCCCGCAGCGGATACCGGGCGAGGACCTCGTCCACCTCCGGCGTCAGCGCGGCGGCGAGGCGGGCGGCGACCGGGCGGGTCTCGTCGCGGAGGGCGGTGACGGCGGTGCGCAGGACGGGCCGGAGGCCCTTGCCCTTCGGTACCCCGGCGATGGCGCGTTCGTACAGGCGCGCGCCCTCCTCCAGGACCAGGTCCGTGTCCATCCCGGCCGGGATCTTGATCTCCGCGTGGTGGCGCCAGGTGGCGACCGGATCGCTCCAGGCCTCCACGACGTACGACCAGTGGCCCGGCGCGTCCGGCGTGACGGTGGCGCCCCAGCGGTCGGTGCCCGGGGACAGCTCCCGCATCGGGGTCCACGGACCGGGACGGCCGTCCGGATCGCGGAGGACGACATTGGCGGCGACCGCGTCATGACCTTCGCGGAAGACGGTGGCCGACACCTCGAACGTCTCACCGGTGACCGCTTTGGCGGCCCGGTGGCCGTGCTGGACGACCGGCCGGACATCGAGGACGGGGATGCGTCCGATGCCCGGGGGCGTGCCGACCGCGGAGGGTGGCTCCGGGGCGGGTGGTGCCGTGCCGGCGGGGCGCACGGGGGGCGTGGCCGTGCCGGATGTCGGGGGTGCTGACGAGTGGTGCGTGGCGGGCATGACCGCTCCTGTCCGCGTCAACGTGGGTGTGGGCGGATGGATGTGGGGAGGTGGGTCCTGCGAAGGAGATCCCGTACTGCGTTTTGGGGGGTGTACCGGTGGAGCCTTCCCACCCTATTCCGGTTGGCAATCCGGCAGGTTGCCAACTACTTACGCGCAGGTCTCCACAGAAGATCCGGCCCCGTCCTGGACGAACGGGGCCGGAGCCGTCACTCCCGCACTACGACCGCGGTACTTGCAGAAGTTTGTCCGGCGAACCGAGCCCTTCACCGGACACCTTGCCGGAAACCGCTCCCGCGACGAGCGCCTTGGACACCTGTGCGGGTGTGGCGCGCGGGTGAGTGCCGAGATAGACCGCCGCCGCGCCGGCCGCGTGCGGCGACGCCATCGACGTACCGGAGAAGGTCGCCTTCGCCGTGTCGCTCGTGTACGTCGCGGAGGTGATCGAGACGCCCGGGGCGAACAGGTCGACGGCCGGGCCGTAGTTCGAGAAGGCCGCCCGGGTGTCGTTGCGGTCGGTGGCGCCGACCGTGATCGCCTCCTTCACGTCGGCGGGGGAGTACAGACCGGCCGACAGCCCGTCGTTGCCCGCCGCCACCGTGTAGGTCACTCCGGAGGCGATCGAGTTGCGTACGGCGGCGTCGAGCTGGGCGTTGTGGAGGCCGCCGAGGCTGAGATTGGCCACCGCCGGTTTGTGCGCGTGCCGGGTGACCCAGTCGATACCGGCGATGACCTGCGAGGTCGTACCGGCTCCCGCGTTGTCCAGGACGCGGACGGCGACCACCTTGGCCTTCTTGGCGACGCCGTAGGAGGAGCCGACGATCGTGCCGGCCACATGGGTGCCGTGGCCGTTGCCGTCCTGGGCGGTGGTGTCGTCGTCGACGAAGTCCCAGCCGTAGCTCGCCCGGCCGCCGAAGTCCTTGTGGGTGATGCGGATGCCGGTGTCGATCACGTACACCGTCACCCCGCTGCCCCCGGAGTCCGGCGAGGTGTAGCTCTTGTCCAGCGGCAGGCTCGGCTGGTCGAGGCGGTCCAGGCCCCAGGACGGCGGGTTGCGCTCGACGCGGCTGACGCTGTCCAGGGTCACCCGGGTGTCCTGGGCGACCGAGGCGACCCGCGGGTCCGCCGCGAGGAGTCTCGCCTGTCTCTCGTTCGCCTCGACGGCGTAGCCGTTCAGGGCCGTGCTGTAGGTGTGGCTTATTTTCGCCCCGTACTTCTCGGCGAGCCCCTTGCCGGCTGCCGACGGAGCCTCTGTTCCCCCCTTGAGCGTCACCAGGTAACTGCCGCCGACGGTGCCGGGTGCGCCGGCGCCGAGTATGGTCCCCTCCGGTGCGGCGTGCGCGGGCAGGGTGATGGCCGAAAACACCACGGCTGTGGCGACCGCGGTCAGTCCCCCCGCCCGGCGCAGACGCCGCGTACGCGTCCGTGCCATGGTCGAGTTCCCCTCCTTCAACTCTCCACTGGGCAGCCTCTCGTGCGGTGCGAAGCACCACAAGGGCGCATGAGGGGCCCTTTTCGGCCCAGGACGGTTCATCTTCAGTACGGGCCCGCAGTCCCCAGCGACGCCCGCACCGTCACCGGTACCGTCTTCAGAGACGACGACGCACATTGCCGTGTGTCATCCAGCGAACGCGCAAGGTGGAGCTGTGAAGGCGATCCGTCGATTCACCGTCCGTCCCGTTCTCCCCGAACCCCTCCGGCCGCTCAGCGATCTCGCGCGCAATCTGCGCTGGTCCTGGCACGCGGAAACCCGCGATCTCTTCCAGTCCGTCGATCCCGAGCGCTGGACCGCCTCGGAAGGTGATCCGGTACGGCTGCTCGGCAGCGTCTCCGCCGAGCGGCTCGCGGAGCTGGCCGAGGACAGCCGGTTCCTGCGCCGGCTCACCGAGGTCGCCGGCGATCTCGCCGACTATGTGGGCGGCGACCGCTGGTACCAGGCCCAGTCCGGTGAACTGCCCGCCGCCGTCGCCTACTTCTCACCCGAGTTCGGGGTCACGGCCGCCCTGCCCCAGTACTCCGGCGGCCTCGGCATCCTCGCCGGCGACCATCTCAAGTCGGCCAGCGACCTCGGCGTACCGCTGATCGGCGTCGGACTCCTCTACCGGCACGGCTACTTCCGCCAGTCGCTGTCCCGCGACGGCTGGCAGCAGGAGACCTATCCGGTCCTCGACCCGAACGAACTCCCGGTGGCCCTGCTGCGCGAGGACGACGGTTCCCCGGCCCAGGTCTCCATCGCCCTGCCCGGCGGCCGCTCGCTGCGCGCCCGGATCTGGCTCGCGCAGGTCGGCCGGGTGCCGCTGCTGATGCTCGACTCCGACGTCGAGGAGAACGACCTCGGCGCCCGCGGCGTGACCGACGTCCTCTACGGCGGCGGCAGCGAACACCGGCTGCTCCAGGAGATGTTGCTCGGCATAGGGGGTGTGCGTGCGGTACGGACGTACTGTCGCCTCACCGGCCACCCCGAGCCCGAGGTGTTCCACACCAACGAGGGCCACGCGGGCTTCCTCGGCCTGGAGCGGATCGCCGAACTCTGCGACGCCGGGCTGGACTTCGACGCCGGTCTGGAGGCGGTGCGGGCCGGCACGGTCTTCACCACGCACACCCCCGTCCCGGCCGGAATCGACCGCTTCGACCGGGAGTTGGTCGCCACCCACTTCGGGCCGGACGCCGAACTCCCGCGCATGGACGTCGGAAACATCCTCCGCCTGGGCATGGAGACCTACCCGGGCGGCGAACCCAACCTCTTCAACATGGCCGTGATGGGCCTGCGCCTGGGCCAACGCGCCAACGGCGTCTCGCTGTTGCACGGCTCGGTCAGCCGCGAGATGTTCTCCGGCCTGTGGCCGGGCTTCGACCCGGAGGAGGTGCCGATCACCTCCGTCACCAACGGCGTGCACGCCCCGACCTGGGTCGCCCCCGAGGTGTTCCGGCTCGGCGCCCGGCAGATCGGCGCCCAACGCACCGAGGACGCGCTGTCGGTCGGCGGTTCGGACCGCTGGGACGCGGTCGCGGAGATCCCGGACCAGGACATCTGGGAGCTGCGCCGCGATCTGCGCGAGCAGCTGGTCGTGGAGGTACGGGAGCGGCTGCGCGCCTCCTGGCGTCAACGCGGCGCGGGATCCGCCGAGTTGGGCTGGATCGACGGCGTGCTCGACCCCGACGTCCTCACCATCGGATTCGCGCGCCGCGTCCCGTCGTACAAGCGCCTGACGCTGATGCTGCGCGACCGCGACCGGCTGATGGACCTCCTCCTGCACCCGGACCACCCGATCCAGATCGTGGTGGCGGGCAAGGCGCACCCGGCGGACGACGGCGGCAAGCGTCTCGTCCAGGAACTGGTGAAGTTCGCGGACGACCCGCGCGTCCGCCACCGCATCGTGTTCCTCCCGGACTACGGCATGGCGATGGCGCAGAAGCTGTACCCCGGCTGCGACATCTGGCTCAACAACCCGCTCCGCCCGCTGGAGGCGTGCGGCACGAGCGGGATGAAGGCCGCGCTCAACGGCTGCCTCAACCTCTCGGTCCTGGACGGCTGGTGGGACGAATGGTTCCAGCCCGACTTCGGCTGGGCCATCCCCACGGCCGACGGCACCGGCACGGACCCCGACCACCGCGACGACGTGGAGGCCGCCGCGCTGTACGACCTCCTGGAGCAGCGGGTCACCCCGCGCTTCTACGAACGCGGCCAGGACGGGCTGCCCGACCGCTGGATCGAAATGGTCCGCCGGACGCTGACGCTGCTCGGTCCGAAGGTGTTGGCCGGGCGGATGGTCCGCGAGTACGTGGAGCGGCTGTACGCCCCGGCCGCGCACGCGCACCGCGCGATGACTCCGGACGCGGCGCGTGAACTCGCCTCCTGGAAGGGGCGGGTGCGGGCGGCTTGGCACGGGGTGAGCGTCGACCACGTGGAGACGTCCGCGGCTACGGCGACTGCGGAACTCGGTACGACGCTGAATCTGCGGGTGCGGGTCGGCCTGGGCGGCCTGGCCCCGGACGACGTGGAAGTGCAGGCGGTTTCGGGGCGGGTGGATCCGGAGGACCGGATCGGGGACGGGGTGGCTGTGCCGCTCAAGCCGGTTGGCGGTCCGGATGCGGAGGGGCACTGGTTGTTCGAGGGGCCGCTTTCCCTTGATCGCACCGGGCCCTATGGGTACACGGTCCGGATTCTGCCCGCCCATCGACTGCTGGCGTCCAGTGCGGAGTTGGGGCTGGTGGCGGTGCCTTCTGAGGACTCGGTGGAGGGGGCCGGGGTTTTGATGCGGTAGTGGTTCGGCTGCGGGCCGGTGGGGGCTGGTCGCGCAGTTCCCCGCGCCCCTAAAAGGGGCCTCGCGGCCCTTTTAGGGGCGCTAGGCCCCTCATACCTCCGAATACGGCGCGCACATCTGTCGCAGCGTGCTGCCTATCCGCTTCGCGTACGCGTGCTGCAACCCCCGTGTCGCCGGGCCGCCCAACCGGGCGTACCACTTCGCGCCGCGGCTGAAGGCCGAGACCGTCAGCCAGACCGTGCCGTCGCCCGTGCGGTCGACCACGAAGGCTTCCTCGCCGCATTCGGGGTGGCCGGGGAGGGTGCCGTAGGCCCAGCCCGATCTGCGGTGTTCCTCCACCGTCCAGACGATGCGGCAGGGGGCCTTGATCAGGCCCGCGAGGGTGACCGTGACGTCCACGCCGGGGGCCGCCTTCTCGGCGCTCGCCTCGATGCCGACGCCCATCTCGCGGTGCAGCTCCCAGGTGAGGACCGCCTCGGACGCCCGGCGGAAGACCTTCTCGCCCTCGCCGATCCTCGTGCGTACAAACAGGGGGTGGAAGCCCGGGGGGCAGAAGCCGCGTTCGCGGGTCGCGCCGACGTCGTCGTACGTGAAGGACATGGGACCCAAGAGTAGGGCGGTACCCGGATATGCCTTCGCTCCGGGTACCGCCCTGGGGTCTAGCCTGTCAACTCAGCGGCTGTCAGGTGACGTTGACGGCCGTCCAGGTCGCCGCGACCGCCGCGTACTCGGCGGAGCTGGTGCCGTAGAGCGCCGCTGCCGCGCTCAGGGTGCCGGTGCGGGCCGACTTGTAGTTGGTGGTCGACGTGAAGTACGTCGTCAGCGCCTTGTACCAGATCTGCAGTGCCTTGGCGCGGCCGATGCCGGCGAGGGTGGCGCCGTTGTACGTCGGGGAGTTGTAGGCCACCCCGTTGATGGTCTTCGAACCGCTGCCCTCCGAGAGGAGGTAGAAGAAGTGGTTCGCGACGCCCGACGAGTAGTGCACGTCGAGGTTGCCGACCGAGGAGGACCAGTAGTTGGCGGAGCCGCCGTCCTTGCTGGGCTGGTCCATGTAGCGCAGCGGGGTGCCGTCGCCGTTGATGTCGATCTTTTCGCCGATGAGGTAGTCGCCGACGTCGCTGCTGTTGTTGGCGTAGAACTCGACGCCGGTGCCGAAGATGTCGGAGGTCGCCTCGTTCAGGCCGCCGGACTCACCGGAGTAGTTCAGGCCCGCGGTGTTGGCGGTGACGCCGTGGCTCATCTCGTGGCCGGCCACGTCCAGCGAGGTGAGCGGGTGGGTGTTGCCCGAGCCGTCGCCGTACGTCATGCAGAAGCAGCTGTCGTCCCAGAACGCGTTCACGTACGAACTGCCGTAGTGGACACGGGAGTAGGCGCCGACACCGTTGTTCTTGATGCCGCTGCGGCCGAACGTGTCCTTGTAGAAGTCCCACGTCTCCTGGGCGCCGTAGGCGGCGTCCGCGGCGGCGGTCACGTCGGTGGTGGAGCTGGAGGCGGCGCCGGTGCCCCACGTGTTGGTGGTGTTCGTGAACAGGGTGCCGGTGCCGGACGTCCCGTGCTTCAGGTTGTACGTCTTGTGGCTGCCGCGCGAGGCGTCGGTCAGCGAGTACGTCGTGCCCGACAGCGTGGTGGTGAGGCTGACGGTGCCCGAGTACAGCGTCTTGCCGGTGCCGGTGGCGTTCTCGATGCCCTGGTACTCGAAGAGCTTCTTGCCGGTGGCCGCGTCGGTGATGACGTGCAGCTGGTTCGGGGTGCCGTCGTCCTGGAAGCCGCCGACGATCGTCTCGTAGGCGAGGACGGGGCTGGCGCCGCCGGCCCAGATGACCTTGCGGGCACCGTCGGCGGCGGTCTTGTCGGAACCGGCGGCCTTGGCGGCGGTCAGCGCCTGCTTCTCGGCCTTGGCGACCGTGATCTTCGGCGTGACGGTGGCGACCTTGATGGTCGCCGAGTGCGCCTTGGTGACACCCTCGGTCTTGCCGGCCGGCGAGGTGTGGACGACCAGGTCGCCGCCGAGGACCGGGAGGCCCGCGTAGGTGCGCTCGTAGCGGGTGTGCACCGTGCCGTCGACGTCCTTGACGACGTCCTTGACGACCAGCTTCTCCTTGGTGCCGAGGCCTATCTGCGTGGCCGTCTCGGCCGCGTCGGCCTGCTTCTCCTTGACCAGCGCGGTGCGCGCGGCGTTGGAGAGCAGCTGCGGGGCGGCCGCGAGGGGGGCCGCCTTGCCCGTGGCGGGCTGGGCGGAGGCACCGGTGGTGACACCGGTGGCGAGCAGGGCGCCTGCGGCCACCGCGGTGGCGATGGCCAGGGTGGTGCGCTTGTGACGCGCGTAGAGGGGGGTCACGCAAGCTCCTCTGTGGGGGAGTCCGGACGGCGTGGGGTTACCGACCGGAGCGATGTGAATTGGCTGTGCTGAAGCGGCGTGAGGGAAGACTGGCATCAGGGGCGCGTACATGTCAGGACCCCGAAGTGATGTTGGCTGAAAATCGACTGTCCGGTGAACGTTGCGGCAATGTAAACGTCCACAACAGGGCGCCGCCCCGGAGTTGAAACCCCGGGGCGGCGCCTTGTTTGTGCGGCCTGAAGTAGACGGCTGGTTTTTACGGGAACGTAAGCTTCCAGCTGTTGATGTAGCCGGTGTCCTGTGCCGCCACGTCCTGGACCTTCAACTTCCAGACGCCGTTGGCGACTTCGGAGGACGCGTTGACCGTGTAGGTCGCCTGCACGTTGTCCGCCGAGTCGGACGAGCTGGAGTTCTTCAGCCGATACGTCGACCCGTCCGGGGCCACCAGGTCGATCACCAGGTCACCGCGCCAGGTGTGCACGATGTCGACCGTGACCGAGAGGTTCGAGGGCGCGTTGCCCGTCCGCCCCGACACGGTGACGGACGACGTGACGGCCGCCCCGTTGTCCGGAATCGACACGTCGGCCGTGTTCTCGAACGACGTACCGGTGCCGCCGCCGCCACCGGAGCGCGCACCGACCGCGACGGCCGCCCACGCGTCCTGCACCGCCTTGTACTCGGCGCCCGTCGTGCCGTACAGCTCACCGGCCGCCGCGAGCGTCCCGGTGCGGGCCGCCGCGTAGTTGGTGGTGGAGGTGAACTTCGTGGTGAGCGCCCGGTACCAGATCTGCAGCGCCTTGTCCCGGCCGATGCCGGTGACCGGAAGTCCGTCCGAGGTGGGCGAGTTGTAGCTGACGCCGTTGATGACCTTGGCGCCGCTGCCCTCGCTCAGCAGGTAGAAGAAGTGGTTGGCGACGCCCGACGAGTAGTGCACGTCGAGGTTGCCGACCCCCGAGTACCAACTGTCCGCGCTGCCGCCGTCCTTGCTCGGCTTGTCCATGTAACGCAGCGGCGTGCCGTCGCCGTTGATGTCGATCTTCTCGCCGATGAGGTAGTCGCCGACGTCGCTGCTGTTGTTGGCGTAGAACTCGACGCCGGTGCCGAAGATGTCGGAGGTCGCCTCGTTCAACCCGCCGGATTCTCCGGTGTAGTTGAGCCCGGCGGTGTTGGACGTGACACCGTGGCTCATCTCGTGGCCCGCCACGTCCAGCGCCGTCAGCGGGTCCGCGTTGCCGGAGCCGTCGCCGTACGTCATGCAGAAGCAGCTGTCGTCCCAGAACGCGTTGACGTACGAATTCCCGTAGTGGACACGGGAGTAGGCGCCGACACCGTTGTTCTTGATGCCGCTGCGGCCGAACGTGTTCTTGTAGAAGTCCCAGGTCTCCGCCGCGCCGTAGTGCGCGTCCGCGCCGGCCGTCGCCGCGTTCGACGTGGTGCCGTTGCCCCAGGTGTTGCTGGTCTGCGAGAACAGCGTGCCGGTGCCGGAGGTGCCGTGGTTGAGGTTGTACGTCTTGTGGCCGCCGCGGTCGCCGTCGGTGAGGTTGTACGACGTGCCCGACTGGGTCGTGGTCAGCGAAACGGTGCCGCTGTACTGGGTGTTGCCCGTACCGGTGGCGTTCTCGATGCCCTGGTACTCGTACAGCTTCTTGCCGGTGGCCGCGTCGGTGATGACGTGGAGTTCGTTCGGGGTGCCGTCGTCCTGGAGACCGCCGACGACCGTCTCGTAGGCGAGGACCGGCTTGCCGCTCGCCGCCCAGATCACCTTGCGGGCCGAGTCCGCGGCCGACTTGGTGGAGCCGAGGGCCTTGGCGCGGGAGACGGCCTGCTTCTCGGCGGCCGACGTCGTGACGTCCGGGGTGAGGTCGGCGACCTTGATGGTGGCGTTGGTCGCCTTGATGACCCGTTCCGTGGCACCCGACTTGGCGGTGTCGACCACCAAGTCACCGCCGAGGACCGGGAGTCCGGCGTAGGTGCGCTCGTAGCGGGTGTGCACCGTGCCGTCGGCGTCCTTGATGACGTCACGAGCGACGAGCGTCTCCTTGGCGCCGAGGCCGATGTCCTTGGCGGTGGCGGTCCGCGCCGACTCGGCGTCGCGGAGCAGCTCGGCGCGCTGCGAGGCGGAGAGGGAGAGGGCCATGTGCGCCGGATTCCCCTTGCTGGCAAGGGGTTTGGCCGGTGCGGCGGAGGAGGTCGCGCCCGCCTGGACGGCCGCGGCGAGCAGAGCGGTGACGCCGGCTACGGCGACTATGTGGGAGGTGCGTCTGCGCGAGGAATTGCTTCTCAACACTGACTCCTTCAGGACGGTCGCGGATCGCGCGACCAGGGGAGATCACAGGGATCACAGGAGTGAAGCTGTGGGGTTGCTGTGAAGCGCCAGTGGGAAGAGTGGCACCAGCTCGCGCTTTCTGTCAGGAGCGCGTCAGGAACTTGGCCGGAATTCGTTCGTTGTCCGGGTGGGCGTGTCTGCTATACGGAACGCCACTTGACGAATCTTTGACCGCGAACAGAAATTGTGCCGGATCTTGACCCGGCCCCGCAGCTCCGGCTCGGCATCCTCACCCTCGACTTCGACGCGACGGACCTCGTCCGTGTCATCCGTGCCGCGGATCAGGACACGGGAGCGGGGGCCGGACGCGGTGTGAGCCGCTCTTCAGCCGGTTGAACGCGGTATCCGCAACGGCCGTAACCCCTCAGCGAGGCGTGCGGGAATCCCCGGCCGCCCGTCGTCGACCGGGCCACATGTCGTCGTACGCGGCGTCGAAGAACTGCACCTGCGGCCGGCGCAGCGCGGATGTGTCGGCCATCCCGCCGCTGCCCGCCTCGGCAAGGCGGGCCGCATAGCGATAGGCGGCGCCCCGCAGGTGCTCGCTCCTGGCCGAGAGGTCGATCTCCGCCTGCGCGAGCCACATGTCGTCGACCAGTTGGCCGATCACGGGACCGGCGGCGCTGTCGCCGGCCCGCGGTGGCGTCAGCGCCGCCTTCTCCACCTGCGACGCGATGCTCAGGAACTTCAGGATCGCGCTCTTCAACTCCGCGCGGTGCGCGGCCGACTCCTGTATCTCCAGCTGCCGGGTGCTCACCCGCGACACCAGGTACTGGCCGAACAACGACCCGCCCGCACCGAGCACGACACCCGCCAGAGACAACAGCGCCGGCCACAAGGTTCCCCAAGATCCCATGAGCGGGAGTCTCTCAACTCTCTTGGGAGAGAGCTGAATTGCCCGGCGCCCGCCCGTCCCCGTGCCACGAATGCCACAGCGCCGCGTACGCGCCCTCCGCCCCCACCAGCTCCTCGTGCGGCCCGAGTTCGGTCAGCAGGCCGTTCTCCATCACCGCGACCCGGTCCGCGTCGTGGGCGGTGTGCAGGCGGTGGGCGATGGCGATGACGGTACGGCCCTCCAGCACGGCGGCCAGCGCGCGTTCGGTGTGGCGGGCGGTGGCCGGGTCGAGGAGGGCCGTCGCCTCGTCCAGGATCAGCGTGTGCGGGTCGGCCAACACCACGCGGGCCAGGGCCAGTTGCTGGGCCTGGGAGCCGTCCGTGGCCCGACCGTCCGCGCCCAGCGGGGTGTTGAGACCGTCGGGCAGTTCGCGTACCCAATCCTCGGCGCCCACCGCCGCCAGTGCCGCCCACAACTCCTCGTCCGTGGCGGCCGGTTCGGCGATCAGGAGGTTCTCGCGGACCGAGCCCAGGAAGACGTGGTGCTCCTGGGTGACCAGCACGACCTGGCGGCGCAGCGTCTCCGGTGAGAGTCCCGAGACCGGTACCCCGCCCACGGTCACCGTGCCCTCGGTCGGCGCGTCGACGCCCGCCAGCAGCCGGCTCAGCGTCGTCTTCCCGGCGCCCGACGGGCCGACGACCGCCAGCCGTTCGCCCGGCCGCACCGACAGGTCCACGCCGTGCAGCACCTCGCCGCCGCGCTCGTAGGAGTACCGCACCCCGGTCACATCGATCCGGTCGTCCGCCGGGGCCGGCGCCTCGCCGTCGCCCTCGGCGCGCGGCGCCCGGGCCAGCCCCTCCACCCGGGCGAACGAGGCGCCGCTGCTCTGCAGTTGCTCGACCCGCATCAGGATCTGGTCCAGGGGCTCGGTGAACTGCCGCAGATACAGCGCGGCCGCCACCACCGCGCCCACGCCCACCGCCCCGCGCCCGTGCAGCCACCCGCCGACCAGCAGCACACCCGCCACCGGGATCGTGTACGACACCTCGACCGCGGGGAAGAACACGGTCCGCAGGAACAGCGTGTACAACCGGGCCCGCTTGGCGGTCTCCAGGGTGTCCCGGCTCGCCGTGACCCGCAGCTCCTGGAGCCGGAACGCCTCCACCGTGCGCGCGCCGGACGCGGTCGCCGTGAGGATCTCGGCGACCTCCGACATCGCCGCGCCCTCCGCGAGATAGCCGTCCCTGGCCCGGCGCAGATACCAGCGCAGCGCGAACCAGATCGGCGTCAGGCCGAGCACCCCGAACAGCCCGAGCAGCGGATCGAGCGCGAACACCGCGCCCATCACGAACAGCGCCTGCACGGAGCAGACCAGCAGTTCGGGCGCGACGTCCCGCAGGGTCGTGCCCACGGTCGCCACGTCGGAGGTGCCGCGCGCCGTCAGATCGCCCGTCCCGGCCCGCTCCACCACCGACGCCGGCAGCGCCAGTGCCCGGTCCACGAAGTCCTCCCGGACCCGGGCCAGCGTGCGCTCCCCGAACCGGTACCCCACGTACCGCGCCCAGCGCGCCAGCAGCAACTGGGCCACCGAGCACACCACGATGACCAGGGCCAGCCGGTCCACGACTCCCACTCCGGCCCCGGCCCGCACCTCGTCCACGATCCGCCCGAGCAGCCACGGCCCGACCAGCCCGGCCCCGGCGGCCAGCGCGTTCACCACCAGCACGACGGCGAACGCCCGCCGGTCCACCCGGATCAGCCGGACCGCGGCCCGCCGCACCTCGGACCGCTCCGCGACCGGGAGTTGACCCTTGTCCGCCGTCACCGTGCGACCTCCTCCGCGTCCGTGTCCGCACCCGCGTCCCTGGCCACCAGCGCGCGGTAGCCGGGTTCCTGCGCCAGCAGCCGGCGATGGTCACCGTCGGCCGCGACCTTGCCGTCGACCAGGTAGAGGACCGTGTCCGCCTGGTCCAGGACCAGCGGGGACGTCGTGGTCACCACCGTCGTACGGCCCGAGCGCGCCTCGCGCAGCCGCCGGGCGACCGCCGCCTCCGTGTGCGCGTCCAGCGCCGAGGTCGGCTCCACCGCGAGCAGCACCTCGGGCTCGGCGAGCAACGCCCGCACCAGCCGCACCCGTTGACGCTGCCCGCCGGAGAGACTGCGGCCCTGCGCGGCCACGAGTGAGTCGAGTCCCTCCGGCAGCCCCTGCACGATGTCGTCGGCGGCACTCGCGAACACGGCCCGCTCCACGGTCTCCGCCGACCGCTCCCGCCGCCCGGACACCACCTCCCGCAGCGGTCCGGCGAACAGGTCGGCCTCGTTGTCCGCGACCAGGATCCGGGACCTGACCTGGTCCAGCGGAATCGCGTCGAGCGCGACCCCGCCCCAGGTGACCCGGGACGGCGCGTACCGGCCGAGGCGGTCGACCACGGCCAGCGTCTCCCCGGGCCGCGCCCCGACCAGCGCGGTCAGCCGCCCCGGCGCCACCCGCACCCCCGAGTCGGGATCGTGCAGGGCGGCCGGTTCGGCGGGCGCGGCCGACGTGCCCGTGTCCGCCTCGGGCCGGAGCGCCAGCAGCCGTACGACCCTCCGCGCGGCCACCACGCCCCGGCTCAGCTCGTAGACCATCTG
Source organism: Streptomyces sp. NPDC050548 (assembly GCF_044457385.1). NCBI lineage: Bacteria > Bacillati > Actinomycetota > Actinomycetes > Kitasatosporales > Streptomycetaceae > Streptomyces > Streptomyces sp. NPDC050548. Next base: position 9,363 of record NZ_JBITGV010000040.1, on the reverse strand, counting down.
CACGAAGAAGGCCACCGGGCCCACCAGGACGGCGACATAGCCGTACACGGCGACCAACTCGCCCACGCTGAGCTGCCCTTGGGCCGCCAGCCGGGCCGCGAGCCAGGTCACCACGGCGAGGAACAGCGTCGGCAGCCCGACCCCGATCGCCTGCACCCAGCTGGCCACCGCGCCCACCCGGTAGCCCTGCGACCGCAACCGCTGCGAGTCACGCCGGAACGCGTCCGCGAACAGCCCTTTCCCACCGAGCCCGTTGAGAACACGCAGGCCCCCCGACAGGTCGGCGATGCGCGCGGTCAGCACGCTCTGCCGCTCCCGGTACTCCGTCTCCACACCCTGGAGCCGCCGGGTCAACGGCCCCGCGAGCAGCGCGAGCACCGGCACCCCCAGCAGCACCACAGCGGCCAGCGGCGCCGAGATCGACAGCAGCACCCCGGCCACCACGCCGTAGACGACCAGGGCGCCGAAGCCGGGGCCGACGACGGTCAGGGACTGGGCGATCGTCCAGACGTCGCCGACGCCGATCGTGATGACCTCGCCCGCCCGCGCCCGGCGCGACAGCACGGCGCCCAGCCGGACCGCCTGGCCCACGATCAGCTTCACCGTGCGGAAGTTGGCGTCCATCCGCACCCGGGTCATGGTGCGGTGCCGCATGATGCTCAGCCACGAGTTGACCGCGCCGACCACGAACAGCGCCCCGGTCCACCAGGCCAGCGTGCCCAGATGCCCCGGCACCAGACCGTCGTCGACCGCCCGCGCCATCAGATACGGCGCCGCCGCCATCAGCACCATCCAGACGCTCGACAGCAGCGCCCCGGCCACCGCCCGCCACCGCTGCCGCATCACCAGCCACCACAGGAAGCGCCAGCCGCCCCGACAGTCGGGTGTCCCGGGATCCTCGTACGCGTCGACCATGCTCCCCCGATCCGTGATCCACGATCCCCGGGCCGGCGGAATCCTTGTTTCCGGGGCGGAGTTGGAGGCTATCGAGGGTGGGAACCGATGCCCATCGAATTACTCCGCGGGCCCGCGACGTTCTGCCGCAGGGCCCGGTCCACCAGGGCCCCCGCCGCTCCGGTGTAGGTCGTCGGGTCGCACAGGCGGGCCAGTTCGGCGGCGTCGAGGTACGCGCCGAGCCGGGGTGTCCCGGACAGGACCTGGCCGAGAGTCCGGCCGGTGCTGTCGGCCTCGGCCGACGCGTCCGTGAGGAGTTGCCTGGCCACCGGCTTGCCCAGGTGGGGAGCGAGGACGGCGACGATGCGTTCCGACACGATCCGGCTTCCGGTGAGTTCGAGATTGGCGCCCATGCGGTCGGCGCGCACCTCCAGACCCTCGACGAGCTGTACGGCCGTGTGGGCGGCCCCGCCGGTGAGCCGCAGGACCTCGCGCAGCTGCTGCCACTCGGCGTGCCAGACACCGGCCGACCGTTCGTCCTCGGACATCAGACACTGGGTCAACCCGGCGGCCAGCACCGGTACTTGAAGAGCGGCGCTGCGGATGAGCGTCGTGAGGACCGGGTTGCGTTTGTGCGGCATGGCGGACGAGCTGCCCCGTCCGGCCGCCGTGGGTTCGGCCAGCTCGCCGACCTCCGTCCTGCACAGGGACTGGACGTCGACCGCCAGCTTCCCCAGGGCCCCGGTGACGAACGCCAGGGCCGCCGCGAGGTCGGCGACGGGAGTGCGCAGCGCGTGCCACGGCAGCACCGGTTCGGCCAGGCCCGTCTCCGCGGCGAAGGCGGCGGTGAGCCGTTCGACGTAGTCGGCGGTGTCCGGCCGTTCGCCGGAGCCGTCCGGCCGCGCGTAGGCGAGATAGCCCGCCAGGGTGCCCGCCGCTCCGCCGAGGGAGACCGGGAGGCCGTGTTCCAGGACCTGCCCGAGCCGGGCGTCGCCGTCCAGGACGAGCTGCCGCCAGCCAGCCGCCTTGAGCCCGAACGTGGTCGGCACGGCCTGCAGCGCCAGGGTACGGCCCGCCATCACCGTGTCCCGGTGCCGTACCGCGAGGACTGCCAGCGCCCGGGCCGTGCGGGCCAGGTCGGCCCGGATCGTGCGCAGCGCCCGCTGGGCGATCAGCATCGTCCCGGTGTCGAGGATGTCCTGGCTGGTCGAGCCCCGGTGGACGTACTCCGCCGCCGTCGGGTCCTCGACCGCGACCGCCTCGCCGAGCGCCTGCACGAGGCCCACCACCGGGTTCGCCGTCTCCCGGGCGGCGAGTGCCAGGGCCCGCAGGTCGAACCGTTCGGCACGCGCGGCGGCGGTGATGGTGTCGGCGGCGGACTTCGGCAGGGTGCCGAGACCCGCCTGGGCCCGGGCCAGAGCGGCCTCCGCGTCGAGCATGGCCTGCAGCCAGGCCCGGTCGCAGACGGCGGCCTCCACCTCGGTACCGGCGCGCACCGGGGAGAACAGCCCGGCGTCGGTCTGTACGTCGAACGCGACGACGGGACGCGTCCCGCTCGTCGTCCGCATCTCGCTCATACGATCACTCCCTTGAGGCCGGCCCCCGCCTCGAACCGGTCCTTGGGCGGCTGGTGGCCGATGGGCGACAGCGCCAGCACGGACCGGGCCATAGCGTCGGAGTCGCCCAGCGTCACCGAGTCCACACCGGGACGGATCCCGGCCGCCGTGACCCAGTGCACCGACTCGGTCGGAACGCCGTAGGCGAACCGGCGGGGGTGCGCGCGGCCCCGGGTGTCCAGGACCCGGTAGGGACGCTCGGTGACGGCAAGACCGCCGGTCTCGTATCCCGTTCCGCACGCCCCGGGGACCCGGTAGGTGGTCGCCTGCCCGCTGCTGAGCAGGTGCTGGAGGAGCGGGTCGGCGCTGCGCCGCAGGTCGGGCTCCGGCAGCCGGGCCTCGATGAGGACCGTCGCGTGCACGGCCGGCCCGGGGACCGTCGTCGACGCGGCCACGTAGACGGACGACTCGGTGTCGATCCTGATCTGGGTTCCGGGGCCGGTGAGTTCCAGGACCCCGGCCTCGATCAGCGCGACCATCTCCTCGACACGGGAGACCGGCGGGCCGATCGACAGGAAGGCGTTGAGCGGGGTGTACCAGCCGGTCAGCTCGTCCCGGTACGAGTCACCCGTGATGCCGCCGTGGTCCACCACCAGACGGATCTCGTTGCGCAGGTCCCGCAGAACGTCCACGGCGGCCTTGAGCGGATCGCTGAGATTGCCCGCACGCGCGGCCCTGATGTCCCGGCGGAGGTAGTCGAGCAGCCAGGCGCGGAAGTCGTCGCGGCCGGTGAACTCCCGGTCGCGGTACGGGAAGGCGAGCCGGTCCCAGTTCCAGCGGTCGGCAGGGGAGATGTCGTACTCGTCGAGGAGTTCGGCCGTGTCCGCCTCCTGCCGCCGGGCCAGATAGCGCTCCGTGAAGAGTTCCCGTTCCGCGCCACGGCCTCGGGAGTCGAGCAGCGTGCCGTAGTACACGCTCTCCACCTCGCGGGAGATCAGCGGCCACAGGTCCGCGCCGAACTCGACCGGATCGCCGTCGGCCGCACGCTTGCGCAGCCCGGTGATGTACCGGGGGGTGAGCAGCCGGGGTTGATGGCGCCCGGACGCGCCCTTCTCGTTCTCGCCGCGGGCGTGGTACGGGATGCCGCGCCGTGAGCTGGCGAAGAGCCGGGGCTCCTGGCCGGAGGGACGGTAGACCAGTCGCCCCGCCTCGCGTACGAAGCGTCCGCCGCGGCTCGTGCTGAACAGGGACATGTGGTCGAAGAAGTTGAGCCCCAGACCACGCAGCAGGACGTTCTGACCGGGGTCGACGTCCCCCAGGTTCAGGTCGGCCGGGTTGGCGGGCGGGATGTACGTGAGCTGGTGCGCGCGGGAGAGACTCGCCGTGCGCAGTTCGTGGGCCGTCGGCTGGACCGGGACGTGTCCCTGGGCCAGCACCACGGCGTCGAGTGCGTGCAGCCGCGTGCTGTCCGCGAGACGGATGCCCTGCGGGCCGCCCGGCCTGCCGTGGGTGTCGGTCAGCGCGATGGCACGCGACCGGTGGGTACGGACGGTGACGTGGTCCGGTGCCCGCCGCACCACCCTGGAGAAGCCGGCCTGGAGATAGCGGCCGTAGAACGCCCGGGTCGGGTAGGAGTTCGGGCCGAGGGCGGCGGCCTCGGCGAGGGTGTCCTCGTCGATGTCCGGGGCCGGGCCGTGTGCGAGGAGCTCCTGGGCCCACTCGTACAGGCTCGGCCCCGGCTCCACCGGTCCGTCGATCCGCACGCTGTCGTCCGTGTAGACGGTGATCTGTGCGGCGACGGTGTTCATCAGCAGATGACGCGACTGGTTGGGACGCCACACCGCGCCGGCGCCGGCCGGTGCCGGGTCCACCACGTGCACGGTGACGGAGCCGTGCGAGGGCGCCGCGCGTTCGTTCGCGCACAGCCGCTCCAACACGGACAGGCCGCGCGGGCCGGCGCCGACGATGCAGATCTCAAGGTGTGAAGTGCTGGGCAGACTCATGAACCTCTTCCGTTCTCGGGCGGCTGCGGCGCGATCGTGCGGGCGCTGTGCGGGGCGGGGGCCGGGGGTGGCCGCTCCCGCCCTGACGCCGGTCCCCGGCCCGGACGTCAGGACGATCGGCGCGGCCGCGTACCTGCCGGGGACGACGACGGTCTGCTCGTGGGGTGCGGCCGGGTCGCGGCCGGGCCCCACACCGCAGCGGCTTGGTCAGTGCAGCGTCACCGCGCCGGTGCCCGCGTGGTACGCGTGCAGCGTGGCCGCGGTGGCCCGGCGGGACGGCGGGTGGAACCCGGCCGCCTGCACCGCCGCCAGCAGGTAGGCGATCTCGGGCGACTTGATGAAGGCGATACCGCCCAGCGAGTCCACCGCCGTCGACACGGCGCGCCGGATGCCGTGCCGGATGTTCTCCCGCACGAAGAGCACCCGCGCGCTGAGCTCGTCGGACCGGTCGCCCTCGTCGAAGGCGCGGGCGACGGCCTCCAGCGCCGCCATCGACGTCTCGATCTCGCAGGCGGCCTCGGCGTAGAGCATCGGGTCGGTCTTCGGGTTGCCCAGCATCCGCTCCAGCAGCAGCGAGGCGGCACCCAGATAGGTGGCCGATATCAGCAGGCCGAACCAGACGTAGCCGGTCTTCTCGTGCCGGCCGGTCGGGTCGTCGACGTCGTTCCAGAACAGCAGTTCCGCGGGCACGAACACGTCTTCCAGCACGACCGTGTCGCTCTGCGCGGCCGCCAGCACGGGGGTCTCCCAGAACTTCTCGATCGTGATCCCCTCGGACGCGGACGGGATCACGATCACACCGCGCCGGCCCGTCGCCTCGTCGGCGACACTGGCGGTGAGCAGGTCCATCGTCGCGGACAGACTGCACGGCTGCTTACGGCCGTCGACCCGGAAACCGCCCTCGACCGCCCGTGCCGTCACGGTGGGCTTGAAGGCGCTCGCCGCGCTGGTGCCGATCGTGCCCTCGGAGAAGCCCGACGACAGCAGCATCCTCGCCAGCACCACGGCCTTGAGGAGTTCCTTCTCGTCGTCGGTGCCGGTGGCGCTGTGCTCGATGAGCGTGGCGATCGACAGGTGGTGCATGGTCGTGGCGGCGCCGAGCGACGGCGACAGCGCGCCGATGGCCCGCTGCACCCGGGTCGCCTCCAGCGCGGACGCGCCGAGACCGCCCCACTCCTCGGGCACCACCAGCGCGGGCGCGTCGGAGTTCTTGAACATCTCTATGACCCGGCTGTCGCGGGCCTCCAGGTCGAGCAGGCCGTGCTCGGCCAGTTCCTTCTGCAGACCGGGCAGATAGCGCTCCAGGACCGCGCGCTCCGTGGCCATCATGCGGATCGTCATGTTCTCCCTCTCTTGCTCTTGGTGGTGTCGTGTCGTGCGACCGGTCGTCACGCGACCAACTGCCGCTCGTTGTCCGGCTCCAGCACCTTGTGGATGGCCTCGGCCGCCTCTTCCAGGTCGGCGAAGGTGTGCTCGGCGGTCACGGCCAGCCGCAGCAGGGCGTGGTCGAGCGGCACCGCCGGGTAGTGCGCGAGGGCGGCGAACACGCCCCGCTCGTACAGCTCGTGCCACTTCGCGAAGGCCCGCAGGGACTCACCGACGATCACCGGCACGATCGGTGTCACGATCTCGGCTCCGTCGGGTCCGATCGCCGGTTCGGCCAGCGGAATCCCCAGCGAGACGAGGGAGTCGCGCAGGAAGCGGGCGTTGGCCAGGCAGCGTTCGGCCCGCTCCTGTCCCTCGGCGGAGCGGATCAGCCGGACCGCGGCCAGCGCGCCGCCGACGGCCGCGGGCACCCCGGACGCGGTGAACAGGAACGCCCTCCCGTTCGTCCGGATCACGTCGATGAGGTCGTGCGAGCCCACGGCGAAGCCGCCGGTCGTGGCGATGCTCTTGGAGAACGTGCCGGTGCGCAGCGGCGTCCTGTCGGCCGCGCCGTACAGCTCGCTGACGCCGGTCAGGTTCCGGCCGAAGACGCCGACCGCGTGCGCCTCGTCGACCAGCAGGAGCGCGTTGTGCTCCAGGCACACCTCGGCGATGCGGTCGACCGGTGCCAGGTCGCCCTCCATCGAGTACACGCCGTCGACGGTGACCATGGCGGGCCGGCCGCGCTTGGCCGCCGCGGCGAGCTTCTCGGCCAGGCTGTCGACGTCGTTGTGACGGAACCGGATGGACTGCGCGTCGGTGAACCTGGCCGCGTCGTGCAGCGAGGCGTGCGCGTCGGCGTCGGCGACGATCACGTCGCCCCGGCCGGCCAGGGTGCCCACGGTGCCCAGGTTCGACTGGTGCCCGGTGGTGAACACGATCGCGGCCTCGGTGCCGTACCAGTCGGCTATCTCGGCTTCGAGTTCGAGGTGCAGGTCGATCGTGCCGTTGAGCAGCCGGCTGCCGGTGGACCCCGCGCCGAAGCGCTCCAGTGCCTTGCGGGCGCCCTCCATGACCAGCGGGTGGTCGGCGAGGCCGAGGTAGTTGTTCGACCCCAGCATCATGCGGGGCCGGCCGTCGATGTCGACGCGGGGCGAGTTGGCGGACTGCATGGCGCGGAAGTAGGGCGACTTGCCTTCCAGCTGCATGGCGCGGACGATCTTCATGCTCCAGTTGTCCTGGAGGCGCCGTACCATCTGGTTCTTCTGGTTCCTGAGCACGAAAAGGTCTCCCGTTTCTCTTCTCTCGCTGTGGAAAGTCGTGGGTCCCGCGGACGGAGGTCAGCTCCAGCTGCCCGTGCCGATGGGGGACTCGTTGAACAGTTGCCGCCGCAGCGCCACGCGCTTGACCTTCCAGGTGGCCGTCCGCGGGATGTCGTTCCAGTCCAGGTGGATCGGACTGTCGAGGGCGGGCAGCCCGGCCAGCGCGGTGGGCCAGCGCTCCGGGGCGATCTCCTCGCCCGAGTAGGTCGCGTAGACGACGCCGGGCCTGCCCTGCCGACGGGCCAGCACGATGACCTCGCTGGCCTCGGGCAGCCGGTCGAGCAGGACGTCCTCGATGGCGATGCCGCTGGTGCCCTCGATCCGGTCGATCTCCCGGTCGACCAGCCTGATCATCCCGGTGCGCGACTTGATGCCCAGGTCACCGGTGTTCCACCACCAGCCGCTGACCTTGTTGTCGTGGCGGTCCTGTTCGCCGACGTAGGCCAGGCAGCGGCCGGGCTGGTTGATCTCGACCAGACCCACATGGCCCTTCGGCAGTTCCTTGCCGGTCTCCGGGTCGGTGATCCGGATCTTGGCCACGGTGGGCAGCGGCCAGCCCATGTACTGGGTGGGCGGCGGGAATTGACCGACCTCGCGCACCACCGACCTGAAGTACGGCCGCAGCACGAGCCCGCCGTTCTCCGTCTGGCTCCACGACTGCACCCACACCGGCAGCCGTACCTCGGAGGCGCCCAGGAACTTGCGGATCGAGCGGGTGTGCACCGCGTCGAAGGAGCTGATGTAGAAGCGGACCTGCTTGAACAGCCTGCGCGGGTCGTCGAGCAGATGCTCCTGGCGCAGGTACATGTTCGGGAGCATGTCGACGATCGTCGGGCGGTGTTCGGCGATCAGATCGGCGATGCGTTCGTCGGGCACGTCCGCGACCGCGAGGTACTTCGGTCCGACCGTGGCGATGGCGAACAGCGCGGTGAGGGTGTGCTGGTGGAAGAAGGGGTCGAAGAAGGCGAAGGTGTCGCTGCCGCGGAACCCCATCCCGCCCCAGCGCTCGGTCTGCACGTGCGCGATGGCGTGCAGCGTCTCGGCGCTGTGCAGGGCCAGCTTCGGGATGCCCGTGGTGCCCGAGGTGTGGGTGGCGACCATCGGCTCGTCGAACTTGCGCAGTTCCACGGGCGCGGCCGGGCTGTAGGCCAGGCTCTCGAAGGAGAGGGCACCGGCGGGCAGCGCGTCGCCGGCGCCGATGACGATCGTCTCGCGGGTCAGCTTCGCCAGTGCCTCCGCGTCCAGTTCGGCGATCTCCAGACGGCCGGGGTCGGTCACCAGGAACGGCTGCTCCATCCGCTCCAGCAGCGTGGTGGCCACCTCGTTGCCGTGGTTCCACGCCAGTTGGAAGGGGATCGCGCCGATCCGGGCCGCGGCCGAGCCGATGACCTGGACGTCGGGGTGGTTCGCCTTCATCACCGCGACGCGGTCCCACGGCCGTACGCCGGCCGCGTAGAGGCGGGCGGCCACGTCGTCGACCAGCGCGGCCCACCGCCGGTAGGTGAACAGGGTGCCCGCGTCGGGCGCGATGTCGGCCGGCCGGGACAGGATGATCTGCTGGTCCGGGAAACGCCTGGCCGCGAGGTGCCAGGCTTCTCCGTAACGTCCGGTGGCCGGCGTCCGGGAGAATGGAGTAATCCGTTTCTTTCCCCGGCTCGGGGTATAGTCCTTGAGGAATTCTGGTACCGCAGTCGTCATGGTTGCCCCTGGATGTCGAGTACGGATACATTGGTGATCCGGTGATGTGGCGACAGCCGGGAAATGGCATGACGGAACTCGCGATCGCGGAATGTGGATTACTGGCGATTCCGTCATTTCAGTGGTGCCCGTGGATTTTCGGGTACGCCGATGTACCCGAAACTCACCACACCACTGCATCCCCGTTGCCGAGCGGCCCAGCGATATCGTCGGCCTTTGAATCTTCGACCTTTTCCCCTTGGGATTCTCGGCTCCCTGACCATAGTTCGCCCGTCGTCGGGCATTCAACATGAGTTCTGCACGACCGAGGGGTACGGCTTCACAGTCTCAGGGGCGCCTCTCATGAAAACGCCGGGGGGGGGGGGGGGGGGGGTGGGTGTGGGGGGGGGGGGGGGGGGGGGGGGGGGGGGGGGGGTTTTTGTGGGGGGGGGGGGGGGGGGGGCCCCCCCGGGGGGGCGGGGGGGGGGGGGGGGGGGGGGGCCCCCCCCCCCCCCCCCCCCCGGGTCGGTGATCAGTTGCCCGGTA
>NZ_JBITGV010000039.1:0-22655 GCF_044457385.1 Streptomyces sp. NPDC050548 | reverse complement strand
GCCTCCAACTGGACCTTCGACCCCGTCCGCAAGCAGTACTTCTGGCACCGCTTCTTCTCCCACCAACCGGACCTCAACTACGAGAACCCGGCCGTGCAGGAAGAGATCATCTCGGCGCTGAAGTTCTGGCTGGACCTGGGCATCGACGGCTTCCGCCTCGACGCCGTGCCCTACCTCTTCGCGGCCGAGGGCACCAACTGCGAAAACCTTCCGGCAACCCACGAGTTCCTGAAGCGGGTGCGGAAGGAGATCGACGCCCAGTACCCCGACACGGTGGTGCTGGCGGAGGCGAACCAGTGGCCCGAGGACGTCGTCGACTACTTCGGCGACTTCCAGAGCGGCGGCGACGAATGCCACATGGCGTTCCACTTCCCGGTGATGCCCAGGATCTTCATGGCGGTACGCCGGGAGTCCAGGTATCCCGTCTCGGAAATCCTCGCCAAGACCCCGGCCATCCCGTCGAGTTGCCAGTGGGGCATCTTCCTGCGCAACCACGACGAGCTGACCCTGGAAATGGTCACCGACGAGGAACGCGACTACATGTGGGCCGAGTACGCGAAGGACCCGCGGATGCGCGCCAACATCGGCATCCGACGGCGCCTGGCCCCGCTCCTGGACAACGACCGCAACCAGATCGAGCTGTTCACGGCCCTGCTGCTGTCGCTGCCCGGCTCGCCGATCCTCTACTACGGCGACGAGATCGGCATGGGCGACAACATCTGGCTCGGCGACCGCGACGCCGTCCGCACGCCGATGCAGTGGACACCTGATCGCAACGCAGGTTTTTCGTCCTGTGACCCCGGCCGGCTGTCGCTGCCGACCATCATGGACCCCGTCTACGGCTACCAGGTCACCAACGTCGAGGCGTCGATGTCGTCGCCCTCCTCGCTGCTGCACTGGACGCGCCGCATGATCGAGATCCGCAAGCAGAACCTGGCGTTCGGCCTCGGCTCGTACCGGGAACTGCCGTCGTCGAATCCCGCGGTGATCGCCTTCCTGCGCGAGTACGAGGACGACCTCGTCCTGTGCGTGAACAACTTCTCCCGGTTCGCGCAGCCGACGGAACTCGACCTGCGGGCGTTCAATGGAAGGCATCCGGTCGAACTGTTCGGCGGGGTGCGCTTTCCGGCCGTAGGAGAGCTGCCGTACTTGCTGACCTTGGCAGGACACGGCTTCTACTGGTTCCGGCTCCGTAAGGAAGCCGCCTAGTCACCCCGTGGGGCGGGGTGGATCCGGTTTCCCCCGCCCCGCCCGGGGCACGCAACAGTGACACCCCGTCCACCCCGGGGAAAGGAACGTGACGCCATGGCGGAAACTGTCACACTTTCCGGCCGGACCAGTCCCGGTCCCGGCCTCCTCGCGTCCCTCGACCCCCTCCTGCGGGAGTGGCTGCCGAGGCAGCGGTGGTTCGCGGGCAAAGGCCGTCCCGTCACCGGTTTCTCGCTGGTGGCCGCCACCGAACTCCTCCCGGCGGACGGCACGCTCGGCCTCTACCACCTGCTGGTCCGCGCCCATCAGTCACCCGCGCCCGGCGACTGCTACCAGCTCCTCATAGGGGTGCGCGAGGCGCTGCCGCCCCGGCTCGCGCCCGCGCTGATCGGACATGTGGAGGAGGGCCCGCTCGCCGGACGCACGGTGTACGAGGCTCTGCACGACCCCCGGCCCGCCGAGGTGCTCCTGGAGGCATTGCGCACCCAGGCCCACATCGGCGGGCTGCGCTTCGAACGGGACCCGGGCCAGGACATCGCGACCGGTCTGGCCCCCCGCCTGATGACCGCCGAGCAGTCCAACTCGTCCGTCGTCTACGGCGACCGGTTCATCCTGAAGCTGCTGCGCCGGATCGTCCCCGGCACCAACCCCGACCTGGAACTCCCGCTCGCCCTCGCCCTGGAGGGCTGCCCCCGGGTGCCCGCGCCGACTGCGTGGCTGCGGGCGGAGTTCGCCGAGGAGCCGTACGTCCTCGGGGTGCTCCAGCCGTTCGTGCGGGGCGCGACCGACGGCTGGGAACTGGCGCTGCGCGAGCTGAGGAAGGGCGAGGACTTCGTCGCCGAGTCGCGGGCGCTGGGGCGGGCCACGGCCGAGGTGCATGTGGCGCTGGCCCGGGCACTGCCGACCACGACCCTGGGCCGCGTCCAGCTGGACCAGCTGGTCACGGGCATGACCGAACGGCTCGACACGGCGGCACAGGCCGTCCCCGTGCTCCGGCCGTACGTACCCGGACTGCGTACGGCGTTCTCGGCTCTGGCCGATCTCGCGGCCGAGGGACACACCTGGACCGCCCAGCGCATCCACGGCGACCTGCACCTCGGCCAGTGCCTGCGCTCACCGTCCGGGGAGTGGTCGCTGATCGACTTCGAGGGCGAGCCGTCCCGGCCGCTGGCGGAACGCCGGCTGCCCCAGCCGCCGGTGCGGGACATCGCGGGGATGCTGCGGTCCTTCGACTACGCGGCCCACTCCGCCGACCCGCCGGCCCCGGGCTGGGCGAGCAGGTCCCGGGCCGCCTACTGCTCCGGGTACGCGGAGATCGCCGGTGCGGACCCGCGCACCGACCCTGTCCTGCTGCGCGCGTACGAGACGGACAAGGCGGTCTACGAGGTCGTCTACGAGGCCCGGCACCGCCCCGACTGGCTCCCGGTCCCGCTCTCCGCCGTACGCCGCCTCGCCAACCCCACCACCTGACCCACCCCGCCCAGGAGGCCCCGCCGTGACCCCGCGCACCCCGTCGTCCAACGGTCCGGATCCGAAGAAGAAGGCCGTCGCGAAGAAGGCGACGGCCAAGAAGGGTGCCGGGAAGAAGAAGTCGGCGAAGAAGAACGCGCTGAAGAAAGCCTCGGCCAAGAAGACAAGCTCCGCCGCCGACCAGCAGGCCGCGCGCGAGACGGTGACGGCCGACACGGGCACCGACCCGACCACAACCACCCCCACACCCGCACCCGCACCCGCACCGGAGATCGCCATATCCCCTGCCCTCGATGCCGTGGACCGCGACCGCCTCCTCCACGGCACCCACCACGCCCCGCACTCCGTACTCGGCGCCCACCCGGTCCCCGGCGGCATCGCGTTCCGGGTGTTCCGGCCCTTCGCCCTCGGCGTGACCGTCGTGACGGGCGGCTCGACGACCGAGCTGCACGACGACGGGGACGGCTTCTTCTCCGGGCTGCTCCCCCTCCCCGACGTGCCGGAGTACCGACTGCTCGTGGCCTACGACGGCACCGTGCAGGACATCGAGGACGCGTACTGTTTCCTGCCCGCGCTCGGTGACCTGGACCTGCATCTGATCGGCGAGGGCCGGCACGAGCAGTTGTGGCAGGCGCTCGGCGCGGAGCCGATGACCCACCAGGGCGTCGCTGGCACCCGCTTCACGGTGTGGGCACCGAACGCCCGGGGCGTACGGCTGGCCGGCACCTTCAACTTCTGGGACGGCACGGGCGCCCCGATGCGCTCGCTCGGCGCCACCGGCGTCTGGGAACTGTTCATGCCGGGCATCGGCGAGGGCGAACTGTACAAGTTCGAGATCACCAGGCCCGACGGTTCCAGGACAATGCGCGCCGACCCGATGGCCCGCCGCACGGAGGTCCCGCCCGCCACCTCCTCCATCGTGACGGCCTCGCACCACGAGTGGGACGACGCGGAGTGGATGGCCGGGCGCACCGAAGTCCCGTCCCACGAGGCGCCGTTCTCCGTCTACGAGATCCACCTCGCGTCCTGGCGCCCGGGCTTGACATACCGTCAGCTCGCCGAGCAACTCCCCGCCTATGTCAAGGACTTGGGCTTCACGCACGTAGAGCTGATGCCGGTCGCCGAGCACCCCTTCGGCGGCTCATGGGGCTACCAGGTCACCGGCTTCTACGCCCCGACCGCGCGCCTCGGCACCCCGGACGACTTCAAGTTCCTGGTCGACGCCCTGCACCAGGCGGGCATCGGCGTCCTGATGGACTGGGTACCGGCCCACTTCCCGCGCGACGACTGGGCGTTGGCGGAGTTCGACGGCCGCCCCCTGTACGAGCACGAGGACCCGCTCCGCGCCGCGCACCCCGACTGGGGCACCCTGGAGTTCGACTTCGGCCGCCGTGAGGTGCGCAACTTCCTGGTGGCGAACGCCGTGTACTGGTGCCAGGAGTTCCACATCGACGGCCTGCGCGTGGACGCGGTCGCCTCGATGCTCTACCTCGACTACTCGCGCGAGCCCGGCCAGTGGACCCCGAACGAGCACGGCGGCCGGGAGAACCTGGACGCGGTCGCCTTCCTCCAGGAGATGAACGCGACCGTGTACCGCAGGGTGCCCGGTGTCGTGACGATCGCCGAGGAGTCCACCGCCTGGGACGGCGTGACCCGCCCCACCGACACCGGCGGCCTCGGCTTCGGGTTCAAGTGGAACATGGGCTGGATGCACGACTCGCTCGACTACATGACCCACGACCCGGTCCACCGCAGGCACCACCACGGCGAGATGACGTTCTCCATGGTGTACGCGTACAGCGAGAACTACGTGCTGCCCATCTCCCACGACGAAGTGGTCCACGGCAAGCGCTCATTGGTCTCCAAAATGCCCGGCGACTGGTGGCAGCAGCGCGCCAACCTCCGCGCCTACCTCGCCTTCATGTGGGCCCACCCCGGCAAGCAACTCCTCTTCATGGGCCAGGAGTTCGCCCAGGGCGCCGAGTGGTCCGAGACCCACGGCCCCGACTGGTGGCTCCTCGACCCGGCCTACGGCGCGGAGGCAGACCACCGGGGCGTACGCGACCTGGTCCGCGACCTCAACACGGTCTACCGCCACACCCCTTCGCTCTGGCAGCTGGACACCACCCCCACCGGCTTCCAGTGGGTGACGGGCGACGCAGCCGAGGACAACGTCTTCGCCTTCCTCCGCTACGACACCGACGGCACCCCCCTCCTCGCCGTCAGCAACTTCTCCCCCGTCGTCCGCCACGACTACCGCCTGGGCGTCCCGGACGACACCCCCGCCTGGCACGAAGCCCTCAACACCGACACCGCGGTCTACGGCGGCAGCGACGTCACCAACCCCGACCCCATCAAGCCGGAACCGACCGCCTGGCACGGGCGCGCGGCGAGCATCCGACTGACGCTGCCACCGCTGGCGACGGTGTGGCTACGGCCGGCCTGAACGGCCGCGACTTCACAACGCCGGCGGGCAAATCCAGCCTGTTGGGGGTCCCCCCTCTGGGGGAGTTTGAGGACGAGGCCCCTTCAGGGCCGACGGGGGTCTGGGGGCGCAGCCCCCAGGGACGCCGGCTGTCACTCCCCCACCGCACCGGCCAAGCTCAGCGGCAGCGCCCCCGTGTGCAGCACCCCGAGCCGCTGAGTGGCCCGGGTCAACGCCACGTACAGATCGCTCGTGCCGTACCGCCCCGGCTCGACGACAAGCACGGAGTCGAACTCCAGCCCCTTGGCCTGGCGCGGGTCGAGCAGGACGACCGTCCGCGTCAGGTCCGGCTCCGCGCCCGCCGTCACTCCGTCGAGCCGCGCGGCCAGCCGCCGGTGCAGGTCGCGCGGGGCGATGACGGCCAACCGGCCCTCGGCGGGGGTGAGTTCGCCGACGGCCTTCGCTACGGCGCCGGGGAGGTCGTCGGTTGCGCGTACCCAGGGCCGTACGCCCGTGGACCGTACCGAACTCGGCGGTTCGAAGGCGGGGTGCTCGGCGCGGACGACGGCCGCCGCGAGGTCCATGATCTCGGCGGGGGTGCGGTAGTTGACGCCCAGGCGGGTGTGGGTGAAGCGGTCCTCGACGTAGGGGGCGAGGATCTCCGACCAGGAGCCGACGCCCGCCGGTTCCGCCGTCTGGGCCGGGTCGCCGACCAGGGTCATCGAGCGGGTGGGGCTGCGCCGCATGAGCAACCGCCAGGCCATCGGGGAGAGTTCCTGCGCCTCGTCGACGATGATGTGGCCGAACGCCCAGGTCCGGTCGGCCGCCGCGCGCTCGGCGGCGCTGCGGTGGTCCTCCTCCTCGTGCCGCTCGGCGAAGCGTTCGGCGTCGATGATGTCGTGCGCGGACAGCACCTCGGAGCCCTCGGGGTCGTCCTCCTCCTTGTCCTCGAACTCGAACGTCCGGGAGGCGAAGGACACGTCCAACACGCCCTGCGCGAACGACACTTGCTCCTCGCGCTCGCGCTGGGCCCGCGCCCGCACCACCCGGTCGTCCCGGCCGAGGAGTTCGGCGGCCTCGTCGAGCAGCGGCACGTCCGCCACGGTCCACTCGCGGGTGACCGGACGGCGGATGGCGTCCGCGTCGTCGTCGGAGACGTAACCCACGGGGTCGGCGAGGAAGTCCGCCACGAGGTACTGCGGGGTCAGCCGTGGCCACAACTGGTCGATGGCGGCCCAGACTTCGGGGTTCTCGGCGAGTTCGTCGCGGATCTGGGTGATGTCGCTGGGGTCGAGCAGGTTGCCGCCGTCGAAAGGGTCGGTGCCGATGCGTTCGGCGACCATCTCGGTGAGCGTGTTGAGGATGTGGCCCTCGAAGTGCTCGCGGGCCGCGTTGTGCGGGAGCCGTGCCTCGCGGGTGCGGTCGCGGGCCACCCGGACCAGACCGTCGTCGAGCATGAGGATCTCGCGGTCGTGCTCGATCGCGATCACCGGGTCGGGCAGCGACTGCCAGTCGCGTACGACCCGGGCGAGGACGTCCGCCATGTCGGCGCGGCCCTTCACCGCGGCGGCGGCCCGGCTGTCGGTGGCCGTCGCCTTCACGCCGGGGAAGAGTTCGCCGACGGTCGCCAGCAGTACGCCGGTCTCGCCGAGGGAGGGCAGCACCTCGCCGATGTAACCGAGGAACGCGGGGTTCGGGCCGACGATGAGGACGGCGCGCTTGGCGAGCAACTCCCGGTGTTCGTAGAGGAGATACGCGGCCCGGTGCAGCGCGACGGCGGTCTTGCCGGTGCCGGGTCCGCCCTCGACGACGAGCACTCCGCGATGGGGCGCCCGGATGATCTCGTCCTGTTCGGCCTGGATGGTCTGCACGATGTCGTTCATCCGGCCGGTGCGCGCGGAGTTGAGCGCGGCGAGCAGCACCGCGTCGCCGGTCGGGTCCTCGTGGCCGGTGCGGGTGGCGTCGCCGAGGTCGAGGATCTCGTCGTGAAGCGCGGTGACGCGACGGCCGTCGGTGGTGAGGTGCCGACGGCGGCGCAGGCCCATCGGGGTGTGGCCGGTGGCGAGGTAGAAGGGGCGGGCGACATCGGCCCGCCAGTCGATCAGGATCGGGGTGAGGTCGGCGTCGTCGGCACGGATGCCGATACGGCCGATGTGGTGCCGGACCCCGGAGGCCAGGTCGATCCGGCCGAAGCAGAGCGAGCCCTCCACGGCGTTCAGCGCGGCGAGCAGCCCCGAGCGCTCGGCGACCAGGATGTCCCGCTCCAGCCGGGCCTGCCTGGGCGTGTTGCTCTGCCCGAGCGCGTCCAGGACGGAGTCCTCGGTGGCGCCGCGCAACGCGTCCACGCGCGCGTACAGACCGTCGATGAATTCCTGCTCGCCGTGAATTTCATCGCTGTTTGACAATTCCACTCCCGGACCTATATACTGTGCTCACTGAGCCTCTTTGCGACCTAATTCCCGTGAAGTCGCGAACCATTGAATATACGCAAAAGAATCCCCCGAGCGCAATTGCTCAGGGGATTTTTTCGTGCCGCCGAGTCGTACCGGCGGGTTCAGATCACGTCGGCCAGTTCCTCCAGCAGCCGCCGCTTCGGCCGGGCTCCCACTATGGCCTTCACCGGCTCACCGCCCCGGAAGACCATGAACGTGGGCATCGAGAGAACCTTGTACGCGTTCGTGGTCTCCGGATTCTGATCCACGTTCAGCTGCACCACCTTCAGCCGCTCGCCCTCCTCCGCGGCGAGCGCCCGCAGCACCGGCCCCATCTGCCGGCACGGCGGGCACCAGTCCGCGGTGAACTCCACCAGCACCGGCAACTCGGCCCCGATCACCTCCGCCGAGAAATTCTCGTCCGTCACGTCCGTCACGCCCGCTACGTCGATCACTGCTCACGCCCTCCCAGTTCACACAACGGTGATGGCTCCTCGACCGACGCCAGCCGCACCCCGATCTCCGCCCGCACGGCCTGCAACTCCCCGATCAGGGAGTCCAGTTCGGCCAGCTTGCGGCGGTAGACCGCGAGCGACGCCGGGCATGAGTCGCCCTCGGGGTGCCCGGCCCGCAGACACTCCACGAAGGGCCGCGTCTCCTCCAGGTCGAACCCGAAGTCCTGCAGAGTCCTGATCTGCCGCAGCAGCTTCAGATCCCCCTCGTCATACGTCCGGTACCCGTTGCCACCGCGCCGCGCGGGCAGCAGCCCCCGCGACTCGTAGTACCTGAGCGTTCGCGTCGTGGTCCCGGCCCGCGCGGCCAGCTCGCCGATTCGCATGCCCCGACGGTAATCCTTGACGCCGACGTCAGGGCAAGAGCGGTCGAGGCAAGAGCGATCAGGGCAGGAGCGGTTTCCGCTCCACCGGGGAGGTCAGCACGATCGACGTCGTGGTGCGCCCGAGCGCGGAGACGGCTTCGAGGACGTCCTCCAGGTGGACGGTGTCCCGGACGACGACCTTGAGGATCCAGCAGTCCTCGCCGACGACATGGTGCACCTCGGTGATCTCGGGGCGCTCGATCAGCTCCAGGGTCCTGGGGTGCTTCAGGTTGTAGCCGCCGTGCGGATTGACCCGGATGAACGCCTGGATGCCGTAACCGAGCCGGCCCGGGACCACCTGGGCGCCGTAGCCGCTGATCACGCCCGCGGTCTCCAGCCGCCGCACCCGCTCGGTGACCGCCGCCGGGCTCAGCCGGACGCGCCGCCCCAGCTCGCTGAGCTTGATCCGGCCGTCGGTCTGGAGGAGTTGCAGAATCTGCCGGTCCACGGCGTCGAAGGCCACCGATGTTTCCTCGGCACCGGCCCGCGAATGCCGTGGTTCTTTCGGTGCGACGGCCGGAACTCCCATGTCTTCCCCTTCAGTCCGCACGGATACGCCAGCAGAATTATGGCCATGGAAAAGGCGCGCGAGGTATTGGTCATCGGCGGGAACCGCTACTTCGGCAAGCGGCTGATCGCCCGGCTGCTGACCGCCGGAGACCGGGTCACGGTCCTCAACCGGGGTTCGTCCGCGCCGCCCGCCGGAGCGGCACACCTGATCGCCGACCGCGACGACGAGGACGCGCTGCGCACCGCGCTCGGCCCGCGCACCTTCGACGTCGTCGTCGACCAGGTCTGCTACACCCCGCGCCAGGCGGCGATCGCCCGCCGTGTGTTCACCGGCCGCACCAGGCGCTACGTCATGACGTCGACGGTCGAGGTGTACGAGTACGAGGACTCGGCCGAGCTCGTGGGCGAGGCGGCCGTCGATCCGCTCGCCGTGCCCGTCGACCTCGAACTCCCCTGGGACGACCCGGAGTTCCTCGACGCGCACTACGGCGAGGGCAAGCGCCAGGCGGAGGCGGTCTTCGCGGCACCGGGACCGGAGTTGCCGTATGCGGCCGTCCGCGTGGCCCATGTCCTGGGCGGCGCCGACGACTTCACCGGCCGCCTCCAGCACTACGGCGACCGTATCCGCGCGGGCGAGCCGATCGCCGTACCGGCCGTGAACCACCCGGCGACCTACATCCACGTCGACGAGATCGCCGGCTTCCTCCACTGGACGGTCGGCCAGGACTTCACCGGCCCGGTCAACGCGGCCTCCCACGGCCTGCTGACCACACAGGAGTTGTGCGAGGCGATCGCCGGACACCTCCCCTCCGGCCGTACGGTCCTCCGGCCGGTCGAGGTCGGCGAGACCTCCCCCTTCTCCTTCGCCCGCGCCTACGGCATGACCAACTCCCGTGCGGAGCGGCTCGGTTTCACCTTCGGTGACGTACGGCGGTGGCTGCCGCAGGCGGTCGCCGAGACCCTGGGAAAGGACGACTGACATGCGGTACCGCGCACTTGGCGACCTGCGGGTGAGCGCCGTGGGGCTCGGCGCGATGCCGCTGTCCCTGCCGGGCCGCCCGGACGAACGGCGCGCGCTCGCCACGGTGCACGCCGCGCTGGACGCGGGCGTGACCCTGCTGGACACGGCGGACTCCTACCACCTCCCCGGTGCCGAACCCGGCCACAACGAACGGCTGATCGCCCGCGCGCTCGCGAGTTACGGCGGCGACACGTCCGACGTGCTGGTCACCACCAAGGGCGGGCGCGGCAGACCGGCGGACGGCAGCTGGACGGTGACCGGTTCGCCCCGCCGTCTCAAGGCCGCCGCCGAGGCCTCCCTCAAGCGGCTCGGCGTGGACGCGATCGGCCTCTACCAGCTCCACAAGCCCGACCCGGCCGTGCCCTACGAGGAGTCGGTGGGCGCCCTGCGCGAACTGCTCGACGAGGGCAAGATCCGGCTGGCCGGCATCTCCAACACGGACACCGGCCTGATCCGCCGGGCCCACGCGATCCTCGGCGACCGTCTGGTGTCGGTGCAGAACCAGTACTCGCCCGCCGTCCGGGACAGCGAGCCGGAGCTGCGGCTCTGCGCCGAACTCGGCCTGGCCTTCCTGCCCTGGAGCCCGCTCGGCGGCATCTCCCGCAGCTCCCTGGACGGCCCGCCGGACCCGGACGGCGCAGCCGGCTCCACCGCGTTCCACTCGGTGGCCCGCGAGCACGGGGTCAGCCCCCAACAGGTCTGCCTGGCCTGGCTGTTGGCGAAGTCACCGATCGTGATCCCGATCCCGGGCGCCAGCCGCCCCGAGTCCGCCCGGGACTCGGCACAGGCGGCGGAACTGACCCTGACCACGGCCCAACTGACGCGCCTGGACCAGGGTCTCAACGGCGTCAGACCATGACCCCGGCGGACGTCTCCACCTCCAGCAGCGACGCGCTCTCCCGCTCCTCGTCGAACGCCTTGCGCCCCCCGCGCAGCCCGAACAGCCGCTTGGCGAGGGCGATGTAGAGGACGGCGAGGATGTTGAGGACGAGAGTGGCGATCTTCAACCAGCTGATGTGCTCGGTGAGTTCGTAGATCTCCAGCGGGAGAAACGCGGCGGTCGCGACCACCGTCAGATACTCCGCCCAGCGCTTGGCGTACCAGAGCCCACCGGCCTCGACGAGTTCGATCAGCGCGTACACCAGCAGCAGTACGGCGACCAGGACCAGCGTGGAGTGCTTGTAGCCGAAGGTCTTCTGGATGGAGCCGACGACCGGCGAGTGGTCGAGGTCGTAGTGGAAGTGCCTGAAGACCGGGCGGAAGACGTTCAGGTAGTCGTCGAAGAGCTTGCGCACCGAGTCCTGGCTGTTGCTGAACTTCCAGACCGCGGCGGCGACCAGCACGATGAACACCCCGCGCACGGCCCGCTCGATCGCCAGGAACCGCAGGATGAACAGGTCCCGCAGCACCTTCCCGCGCGGCACCAGCGGAGCGTGGTCGGCGGGCCCGGAGCCGTGCGGTTCGCCGAGCACGAAGTCGCCGCAGCGCAGACAGCGCCAGGCCGTACCGAACTTGGTCTCGACGCGCAGCCGCTCCCGCAGCGCCGTCTCGTCGGGCGCGTACGTCACATGCCCGTGCCGTGCGCAGTGCCGCCGGTCCCAGTCGATCTTCATGCCCATGTCCCCCGTGACTCCCGCCGAACGAAAACGTGCCATACCGCGCCGGAGTTTTCCGGCACGGCACGGCACGCTAGTGCATCCCCCGGAAGGGCGGGGAGGTGGACCGGGGGGCTGAGCGACGGGGGGACACCCAGCCACCCGGAGTCCGTGGGGCGTCCGGACCTTGTTCAGGTGGGTCCGGGCGCCCCGCTCGGGGGGGGCGGATCAGGCCTTGGCGAGTTCCTTCTCGCCGCCCTGCTCGGGCACTCCGTCGAGGTGCTCGTCGCTGTCCTCGTCGAGCAACGTCGTCTCGTCGAAGGGCAGTTCACCCGCGAGGACCCGGTTCACCCGCTCCTTGTCGACCTCGCCGGTCCAGGTGCCGATGAGCAGCGTGGCGACGGCGTTGCCGGCGAAGTTGGTGACGGCGCGGGCCTCGCTCATGAAGCGGTCGATGCCGATGATCAGACCGACGCCGTCGACCAGGGCCGGCTTGTGCGACTGCAGACCGCTGGCGAGCACGGCGATACCGGAGCCGGAAACCCCTGCCGCACCCTTCGAAGCAACCATCATGAAGAGCAGCAGGCCGATCTGCTGGCCGATGTTCATCGGCTGGTCCATGGCGTCGGCGATGAACAGCGAGGCCATGGTCAGGTAGATCATCGTGCCGTCGAGGTTGAAGGAGTAGCCGGTCGGCACGGTGATGCCGACGACCGGGCGGCTGACACCCAGGTGCTCCATCTTCGCGATGAGCCGCGGGAGCGCGGACTCGGACGAGGAGGTGGAGACGATCAGCAGGAACTCGCGGCCGAGGTACTTCAGCAGCTGGAAGAGGTTGACCTTGGCGACCAGCTTGGTCAGCGTGCCGAGCACGACCACGATGAACAGGAAACAGGTGATGTAGAAGCCGGCCATGATCGTGCCCAGCGCCTTGAGCGCGTCCATGCCGGTCTCGCCGATCACGGCGGCCATCGCGCCGAAGGCACCGACGGGCGCCGCCCACATGATCATGCCGAGGACGCGGAAGACCAGCTTCTGGATGTACTCGACGCCGCGCAGCACCGGCTCGCCGGTCCGCCCCATCGCCTGCAGCGCGAAGCCCGAGAGCAGCGCGATCAGCAGGGTCTGGAGGACCTGGCCCTCGGTGAAGGCCGACACGAAGGTGGTCGGGATGATCCCGAGCAGGAAGTCGACCGGACCCTCGGCGGCGGCCTGGGCCTGGGTGTGTCCGACGCCCTTCACGGCCTCGGTCAGGTGCATGCCGCTGCCCGGGTGGATGATGTTGCCGACGACCAGGCCGATGGCCAGCGCCACAAAGGACATGGCGACGAAGTAGCCGAGCGCGAGCCCGCCGACCTTGCCGACCTGGGCGGCCTTCCGTACGGAGCCGACGCCGAGCACGATCGTGCAGAAGATGATCGGCGAGATCATCATCTTGATCAGCGAGACGAAGCCGGTACCGATCGGCTTCAGTTCCTTGGCGAAGTCGGGCGCGATGAACCCGACGGCGATGCCGAGGGCGACCGCGACGATCACCGCGATGTAGAGGTAGTGGGTGCGGTCCCGCTTGGCGGGCGGTGCTGCGGGTGCGGCAGATGCGGGCGTGCTGGCCACGGCTGCCCTCCTTGACGACGTCGTCGGCATCATCCGGCGTGCGGCTCACGACCGGCGGAATCCCGTTGTGCGGCTCACATCCGGGAAGATCCGGGAGATGGGGGCTCCCAGGGGGTTGCGGTGACTATCTCCTGGCTTGTGAGGGCGGTCACCCTTACGTTCATTTAGTTCGCGCCATTTCGGAGAGGCACACTGACGACATGCGCTTCCCGCACATCCCCCGCCCCCGCAGCCTCGCCGGTCAGCTCTTCGGCATGCAGGCGGTGCTGATAGCGGTCGTCGTCGCCGGGTACGCGCTGTTCACCTACGTCAGCGACCGCAGCCAGGCCGAGGACGCGGCCGGCCGCCAGGCCAGGGCGGTGGCCCGCTCGGTCGCGGACTCCCCGTCGGTGGTCGCGGCGATCGGTACGTCCGACCCCACCGCGCACCTGGAGACGTACTCCCTGCGCGTCCAGCGCGACACCCAGGTCGACTTCGTCACGATCATGAACCCGCAGGGCATCCGCTGGACCCACCCGGACAAGAACCAGATCGGCAAGAAGTTCCTCGGCCACATCGGGCCCGCCCTCGACGGCAAGTCCTTCACCGAGACCTACACCGGCACGCTCGGCGCGTCCGTCCGCGCGGTCACCCCGATCTACAACACCCGTCACACCCGGATCATCGGCCTTGTCAGCGCCGGCATCCGGGTCGAGGCGATCACCCAGCGGGTGCAGGACCAGGTGACGGCCCTGATCGGCGTAGCGGCAGGCGCCCTGGCACTGGGTGCCGTAGGAACGTATGTGGTGAACGCCCGCCTCCGCCGCCACACCCACAACATGAACGCGACCGAGCTGAGCCATATGCACGACTACCACCAGGCCGCGCTGCACGCGGTACGGGAAGGACTGCTGATGCTCGACGGGCAGTACCGGGTGGCGCTCATGAACGACGGCGGGCGCGAACTGCTGGGGGTGACAGGTGACGTGGTCGGCCGCTCGGTCGCGGACCTGGGCCTGCCCGCACCCCTGACAGGGGCGCTCCTGTCGTCGGAGGAACGGGTGGACGAGGTACACCTGACGGCGTCCAGGGTGCTGGTGGTGAACACGTCACCGGTGTCGGGCGGTGAGCGCCGAGGAACGGTGGTGACATTGCGGGACGTCACCGAACTCCAGTCCCTGATGGGCGAGTTGGACTCCGAGCGTGGCTTCACGCAGGCGCTGCGTTCCCAGGCGCACGAGGCGGCGAACCGCCTGCACACGGTCGTCTCGCTGATCGAGCTGGGCCGGGCGGAGGAGGCGGTGGACTTCGCGACGGCGGAGCTGGAGTTGGCCCAGACGCTGACGGACCAGGTGGTCTCGGCGGTCAACGAGCCTGTGCTGGCTGCCCTGTTGCTGGGCAAGACGGCCCAATCGAACGAGCGGGGCGTCGAGTTGGTGGTGTCCGAGGACAGCGGGCTGGACGACGGCCTGCTGCCGGATTCCTTGTCCGCGAGGGACCTGGTGACGATCCTCGGGAATCTGATCGACAACGCTGTGGACGCGGCTCAGGGGAGCTTGCGGGCGCGGGTGACGGTGACGGCGCGGACGGAGGCGGAGGGGATGGGCTCCGGCGCCGGCTCCGGCTCCGGCTCAGCGCTGGTTCTGCGGGTCGCGGACACGGGCACGGGGGTGGACCCGGCCCACGCGGAGGCGGTGTTCCAGCGCGGCTTCTCGACGAAGCCGGCGGGACCGGGCGGCCGGGGGCTGGGACTGGCGCTGGTACGGCAGGCGGTGAACCGGCATGGGGGGACGTTGACGGTGGCGGAGGCGGAGGGAGGCGGAGCGGTGTTCGAGGTGCGGTTGCCGTTGTGGGGGACGGACGCGAGTACAGGGGGTGTCGGGGCGTCGTCGTCTCCGGGCACTGCTTCCAGAGGTGAGGGCTCATGACCACGGCCGAGCCGATCCGCGTGTTGATCGTCGAGGACGATCCCGTCGCCGCCGACGCGCACGTCATGTACGTGGGCCGGGTACCGGGCTTCGTGGCGGTGGGCAAGGCGCACACGGGCGCGGAGGCGAGACGGGCGCTGGAGCGCACGCAGGTGGACCTGTTGCTGCTCGACCTGCACCTGCCGGATGCGCACGGCCTGCAACTGGCCAGGTCCTTGCGGGCGGCCGGGTATCACGCGGACGTGATCGCGGTGACGTCGGCGCGGGATCTGGCGGTGGTGCGAGAGGGGGTGTCACTGGGTGTCGTCCAGTACGTCCTGAAGCCGTTCACCTTCGCCACGCTACGGGACCGGCTGGTGCGGTACGCCGAGTTCCACGCGGCGGCGGGCGAGGCGAGCGGCCAGGACGAGGTCGACCGGGCGCTGGCCGCCCTGCGCGCGCCTTCGCCTGCGGCGCTGCCGAAGGGCTTGAGCGCGCCGACGTTGGAAAAGGTGACGGTCGCTCTGCGGGACTGCGGGGAGGGGCTCACTGCGGCGGGGGTGGCGGAGGCGGTGGGGATCTCCCGGATCACGGCGCGGCGGTACCTGGAGCATCTGGTGGAGGCGGGGAGGGCGGCGCGGAGTCCGCAGTACGGGACTGTGGGGCGGCCCGAGTTGCAGTACCGGTGGGTCAAGGGGTAGGCGGGCGGGGCGAGTTGGACGGTCGCGGTCGCGCATAGCTCAGGACCTGGTGGCCGAGGCCGACGACGATGAGCGCCTCGACGACGGAGAGGGCGAGCAGGCCGGGTGTCGTCTGGCCTGCGGCCCAGTAGACGACGAGCCCGGCGAACGGGACGACGCAGAACGCCAGCAGGTCGACGGAGGACTGGATGACCTTGCGGGAGCGCCGGCGGGTGTCGGAACGGTGGGCGGTCTCCCACGCGAACGCCTTCTCGGCGTACGCGAGTTGGGCCAACCTGGGCCCCAGGTCGTCCCGTACGTACGTCCCGATCGCGGAGATCTTCTCGTCGTTCACGAGGTAGGTCCAGCCGAGCACGACACACACCGGCGGCAACGCGAGCAGCATCTCGGACTGCTTGGCCTGGGCCGCGGCGGCGATGACGGCGGCGACGATGGTGAGGGTGACGTAGAGGAGGTTGTCGCGGAAGCCGATGCGGGTCTTCTGTTCGTCCTTGACGGTCTGGTATTCGGCGAGGAGGAGTTGGGCCACGGTGACGTCTCCCTCGGACACGCTGCTCCCCCTCGCTCTGGTGCCAACACGCCCACTGTGCAGGCGACTTGGAAGTACCTTATGTGAGTGACACAACCCCTTGTCGCGGTACTGACCGCTCTGTCGCTGGAGTACAAGGCCGTGCACGCCCATCTCACGGATGTACGGAAGCGGGAGCATCCGCGGGGTACGAGGGCCACGGTCGGCCGGCTCGCCGGAACACCCTGGGCCGTCGCCCTGGTCGAGATGGGCGAGGGGACCCTGACGGCCGCCGCGCTCACCGAGCGGGTGATGTCGTGGCTGGAGCCGCAGGCGGTGCTGTTCGTGGGGGTCGCCGGGGGCCTGAAGAGCGACATCGGACTGGGCGACGTCGTGGTGGCGACGAAGGTGTACGGCATCCACGGCGGCAAGGAAACACCGGAGGGTTTTCTCGTACGGCCGGAGGCGTGGCGCGCGTCGCACCGGCTGGCCTCGGCCGCCCGGGAGGCGTTGCGGGACGACCCGCATGCCCACCTGAAGCCGATCGCCGCGGGGGACGTGGTCCTGGCCGCACCCGAGTCTGCGCTCGCGGAACATCTGCGGCTCCATTACAACGACGCGGCGGCCATCGAGATGGAGGGCTCGGGGGTCGTGAGCGCGGTGGACCTCGCCGGTGGGGACGCGCTGGTGATCCGGGGGATCAGCGACCGGGCCGACGCGGACAAGTCCCGTGCGGACGGGGAGGGTTGGCAGCCTCGGGCCGCGGAGAACGCGGCGGCTGCGGCGGTGGCTGTGCTGCGGGAGCTGTGGCCGTTTCGGGGGTGGATGGGGGGTTCCGGCTCCGGTTCCGACAGGGAGGGCGAGGACTCCGAGGAGGGGCCCCATCGGGGGGCGACTTACGGAGGGGATCACCTCGACTTTCGGGGGAGCACCTTCAACGGGCCGTTCGTTGCCAAACGGGTGGACCGGGAGCGGTAGCGGGGCGGGGCGTGGGTCCGTTCATGGGCCGGTGCCGGTTGCTACTGCTGCGCTGCCTGGTGTGCCGGCTGGGTTCACCGGGCGGGACGAGGACTTGGCGCGGCTGTTTCCCGTACTGGACCCGGCCGCGGAGTCCGAACTGCCGGTGGTGATCTGCGCGGTATCCGGGCTGGGCGGGATCGGGAAGACGTCGTTGGCGTTGTGTGCCGCGCATCGGGCGGTGCGGGACGGGTGGTTTCCGGGCGGGACGTTGTTCGTCGACTTTCGGGGGTACGACGAGGATCCGGTCACGGCGGATCAGGCGGTGGTCGCGCTGTTGGACGGGATGGGGGTGCGGGGGACGGATCTTCCGCAGACGGTGGCGGGGCAATACGGGCTGTATCGGCGGCTGTTGGCGGAGGAGCGGGGGTCGATGCTGCTGGTCCTCGACAATGCGTCGTATGCAGGGCAGGTGAGACAGGCCGGGCGGAGGAGGCGGTTGAGGCGCACACCCGCGCCCGCGACCTGCACCAGACGGCCGGGGACCGCCTCGGCGAGGCCATCGCGTGGAACAACCTCGGCAACGCCCTGCGGGAAGCGGGCCGGGCGGAGGAGGCCATCGACGCCCACACCCGCGCCCGCGACCTGCACCAGACGGCCGGGGACCGCCTCGGCGAGGCCATCACATGGAACAACCTCGGCAACGCCCCGGGGAAGGCGGGCAGGGTGGAGGAGGCGGTTGAGACTTACGCGAAGGCCCTGAAGGGCTATCGGGAGTTCGACGACTGGTACGAGACGGGCCGCGCCCTCTCCAACCTGGCCCTCGCCCACCAGCAAGCCGCCCGCCCCGCCGAGGCCCGCACCCACTACCTCCAATCCGCCGCCGCTTTCACCCGAGCCAACGCCCCCACCGAAGCCGCTCTCGCCCAATCCCACGCAGACGCATTGACCTGACTAGACCACTCCACTTACCTTCACCGGGCAGCCATTCCCCCAGGCCCAGGTCACAACGATGTGAGCCGTAGGAGGTCGTGCCCGTGCGCCCCACCGCCGTCGCCCTCGCAGCCATCTCAGCCCTAGCCCTCGCCGCAACCACCCTCACCGCCTGCAGCAGCGGATCCGGCAGCAGCCCGGACACCGTCAAGATCTCCTTCAAGCAGTCGACGGACAACTCCATCAAGGTGATGGACACCTACCTCGCCGACATGAAGAAGCAGTTCGAGAAGCAGTACCCCGGCAAGAAGGTCGAGCTCGTCCCGATCAAGGCCCCGGACTCGGAGTACTACACCAAGCTCCAGCAGATGCTCCGCTCCCCCAAGACCGCCCCGGACCTGGTCTACGAGGACACGTTCCTCATCAACAGCGACATCACGTCCGGCTACCTCAAGCCCCTCGACTCGTACCTCTCCAAGTGGCCGGACTGGAACCAGTTCCTCGACACGGCGAAGTCGGCCGCGAAGGCCGAGGACGGGAAGACGTACGGCGTCCCGGACGGGACGGACACACGCGGGCTCTGGTTCGACAAGGGGATCTTCAAGAAGGCAGGCCTGCCCACGAATTGGCAGCCCAAGACCTGGGACGACGTCCTCGCCGCGGCCCGCACGATCAAGCAGAAGGTCCCGAACGTCACCCCCCTCAACGTCTACACCGGCAAACCGGCCGGCGAAGCCGCCACCATGCAGGGCTTCGAGATGCTGCTCTACGGAACGAACGACGGCACCACGGACCCGCTCTACGACAAGACGTCGAAGAAGTGGATCGCGGGAAGCCAAGGCTTCAAGGACGCCCTCTCCTTCGTGCACACGGTCTACAAGGAGAAGCTCGGCCCGGACGTCTCCGACGCCCTCGACCCGAACATCCAGACCTACGTGTTCGGCGACATGCTCCCCAAGGGCAAACTCGGCATCGCCCTCGACGGATCCTGGCTGCCGCAGGCGTGGTTGAAGGGCAGCGGTCACGAATGGCCGCAGTGGTCACAGGAGTTGGGCCTCGCGTACATGCCCACGCAGAACGGCCAGGCCCCCGGCAAGGTGAGCATGTCCGGCGGCTGGACCTGGGCAATCCCCAGCAAGGCCGGAAACCCCGACCTGGCCTTCGACTTCATCAAGACGATGCAGACGAAGGCGAACGCGGAGAAGTGGTACATCGCCAACTCCGGTATCTCCGTCCGGAAGGACGTCGCCGCCGACCCCGCCTACGCCAACGCCCAGCCCGGCATCAAGTTCTTCACGGACCTCGTCGCGAGCACGCACTACCGCCCCGCCTACCCGGCGTACCCGAAGGTCTCCACCGCGATCCAGGAGGCGATGGAGGGCGTGACGACGGGCGACATGTCGGTGGACAAGGCGGCGAGTTCGTACGACGACGCACTCAAGTCCGCCACGGACAACCAGGTCGCCAAGAAGTGACCACCGCACCCCGGCAAGCGGCGGGCCCGGACGCGACGAAGTCCGCCCCGGGCCCCCGGCAGTCCGCGTACCAGCAGCCAACCCCCCGCAACGACCACCGCACCGTCCGCCGCATCCTCGCCCAACTCCTCCCCCTCTCCCCCGCCCTGGTCCTCCTGATCCTCTTCCTGGCCGTTCCGATCGGCTACTGCGCCTACATCGCCTTCACCGACCTCCAACTCACCGGCCAGGCCCACTCGTCCTTCGTGGGCTTCGCGAATTTCCGTACGGCCTTCAAGGACTCGGAATTCCTCAACGCGGTATGGCTGACGCTGGTGTTCACGGTGTTGTCGTCCCTGATCGGCCAGAACACCCTGGGCCTGGCGCTGGCGACCCTCATGCAACGCGCGTCCAAACCGATCCGCACCCTCACAGGCGCGATCGTGATCACGGCCTGGGTCCTCCCGGAGGTGGTCGCGGGCTTCCTCCTCTACGCCTTCTTCCGCCGCGAGGGCACCCTGAACGCCATCCTGGACTGGCTCCATCTCCCGTCCGAGAACTGGCTGTTCACGCTCCCGATCCTGGCGGTGTCCTTCGCGAACGTCTGGCGGGGAACGGCGTTCTCGATGCTGGTCTACTCAGCGGCCCTGAACGAGATCCCCAAGGAGATCACGGAGGCGGCGGAGGTCGACGGCGCGGGCGGCTGGCGCCGCATGTGGCACATCACGCTCCCGATGATCCGCCGCTCGATCGGCACGAACCTCATGCTCAACACCCTCCAGACCCTCTCCGTCTTCGGTCTGATCTGGGTGATGACGAGAGGCGGCCCGGGAAACAAGAGCCAGACCCTCCCCCTCTACATGTACGAACAGGCCTTCCAGAACAGCATGATCGGCTACGCCACGGCGGTCGCACTCCTCCTGCTCCTGGTCGGCTCGCTCTTCTCGGTGATCTACATGCGCCTGCTGCGAACGGAGGTCTGACCCATGGCCCTCACCCTTTCCTCCCGCCGCACGACCCGACGCCTGGCGGCCGACGCGGGCCTGCTGGTGGTCGCGGCGACATTCGCGCTCCCGCTCCTCTGGGTGGTCTTGTCGTCCCTAGACCCCCACGCGGACCTCAAGGTGAAGGCCCCTGACGGCCTGACCCTGGACAACTTCCACGCGATCCTGAACTCGGACATCACCTTCACCCCCCTCCTCAACAGCCTGATCCTGTGCGGCTTCGGAACGCTGCTGACGGTGGTCTGCTCGGCGCTGGCGGCGTACCCGCTGTCCCGCTTCCGCTCCCGCCTGAACCGCCCCTTCCTCCTGACGATCCTCTTCGCGACGAGCCTGCCGATCACGGCGATCATGGTGCCGGTGTACGCGCTGTTCGTGCAGGTGAACCTCATCGACACGATGCAGGGCACGATCTTCTTCTTCGCGGCCTCCCAACTCCCGTTCGCCATCTGGCTGATGAAGAACTTCATGGACGGCGTACCGAAGGAGTTGGAGGAGGCCGCGTGGACCGACGGGGCGTCGTCGTTCCAGTCGCTCGTACGGATCGTTCTTCCGCTGATGGGGCCGGGCGTCGCGGTGGTGACCGTCTTCTCGTTCGTGATGATGTGGGGGAACTTCTTCGTCCCGTTCATGCTCCTGCTCACCCCGGACCAGATGCCGGCGAGCGTGAGCATCAATGAGTTCTTCGGGAACCGGGGGATGGTTGCTTATGGGCAGCTGGCCGCGTTCTCGGTTGTTTATTCGACGCCGGTGATTTTGTTGTATGTGCTGGTGGCACGGCGGTTGGGCGGGGGGTTCGCTTTGGGCGGGGCTGTTAAGGGGTGATGGCTTCGGCCTGGGTGCGGGCTTTGGCTGCTTCGGTGGGGGCGTTGGCGCGGGTGAAGGCGTCGGCGGACTGGAGGTAGCAGGTGTGGGCATCGGAGGGGCGAGCCGCGTACTGGTGGGCGAGGGCCAGGTTGGAACAGGTCTGACCCGTCCCGTACCAGTCTTCGAACTCCCGATAGCGCTCCAGAGCCTTCTCGAACGCCTCAATCGCCTCCTCCGCCCGGCCTGTGTCACCCAGGCTGGAGCCGAGGTTGTTCCACGCGATGGCCTCGCCGTGGCGGTTCCTGAGGGTCTGGTGCAGGTCGCGGGAGCGGGTGTGGGCATCGATCGCCTCCTCCGCCCGGCCCGCCTCCCGCAGGGCGACTCCGAGGTCGCCCCACGCGAAAGCCTCGCGGTGGCTGTCTCCGGCGGCATGGTGCAGGTCGCGGGAGCGGGTATGGGCGTCGATCGCTTCCACCGTCCGACCCGTCTCCCGCAGGGCGATGCCGAGGCTGTTCCACGCGCCGGCCTCGCCCGCCTGGTTACCGGCGCGGTGAGCAGCCTCCCGCGCGACACCGCACACCGTGATCTTGTCGTCGAAAAAGCGCCGCCAGTCCAGAAACTCCGCCAAACACTGCGACAGCCACACCGCCGTGTCCGCGTACCGCTCCTGCCGCGCCCACTGCACCGCCGCCACCAGCCCAGCCCGCTCCGCGTCCAGCCACGCCAGCGCCGCAGCCCGGTCCGAAAACCGCTCCGGCACCGGCATCCCCGGCAGCCACCGCAACCAGCCATCCGCCGCCCACGCCCGCCGGTGATAGAACTCCAGCACCCGCTCCCGCGCCGCCTCCCCCTCCTCCCACAACCCCGCATCCCCCTCAACCACACCCACCCCGAACACCCGCACCAAGTCATGCAACCGCCACCGCCCACGCCCACTCCCCCGCTCAACAAGATGAGCGCGAGACAACGCATCGAGCACACGCACAGGCGCAGCATCCGCCCCGTCCAACACGGCGACGACCTCAGCCGTCACCTCCGGCCCCGGAGCCAGGGCCAACAGCCGTAGCAATGAGCTGTACTGAGATTCGTGGAGTCTCTGATGCCAGGGTTACGATCCTGGCGAAGGAGAACCACATCAGTGCCAGCACCACGGAAATACTCCGATGAACTACGTGAGCGCGCGATCCGCGAGGTCCGGACCACCGGACGACCCGTCGCGCACGTCGCGAAAGACCTGGGCATCCACAAGGAAGCC
>NZ_JBITGV010000038.1:0-24475 GCF_044457385.1 Streptomyces sp. NPDC050548 | reverse complement strand
CCTCCGGGATCGACTTCCCGGTCTCCATCACGATCCGTACCGCCCCCTCGCGGAACTCCGCATCGTAGAGGCGCTTCTTGGATGCCATGACCCCACCTATCCCTCCGGTCACGGTCTCCACAGTAGGAGGGGAACCTCACTCGCTGTGTCTGCGGCGGCGTGGAGTGCGCCCGAGGCCGCCTTTCAGTTCCTTCTTGATCCGAGCCACGTCGACGCCGAGATCGTTGAAATCCGCCGCGCCGCGGATCCGGCGTCGGTGGCCAGGACGCACAGCAGATGCTCGGTGCGCACCGCGGACTGACCTCGCTGGGCGGCGAACCTGCCTGCTCGGGCGACCGCCAGCCCGGCCTCACGATCGCCCACAACGCGAAGCCCTTCGTCGATGCCGTTGCTTTCGCCCTCCAGTGCGCCTGCGGGGACAGGGTGCGCGAGTTCTGTGTCTGCGCGCGGCTGGCCGAGGTGTGAGATTCCAAGGCGCCGTCGCGCTGCCGGTCACACCACGGCACTACACTTGAAGAGTTCTTCAATTCGTTAGTTGCGGTGGTCTGTAGATGGTTCAGGGTGTGGAGGTCGGGGTGGGCGAGGTCGTCGAGGCGCTGCTGGCGCGGGTACGGGCGGCCCGGGCCGGGCTGGCGGCTGCCGTGGCGGCCGAGGACCCGTATGCCGTGGCGGTGGCGCAGGACGAGCTGGACGATGCGGTGCGGTTCGCCCGCCGGCACGGGCTCGATGTCACGGTGGCCGGGGCGGATGAGGAGTGATCGGGATGCCGGTTCCGCTGTACGAGGCGAAGGCGGAGTTCTTCCGGATGCTGGGGCATCCGGTGCGGATACGGGTGCTGGAGCTGCTGCAGGACGGGCCGAAGCCGGTGCGCGACCTGTTGGCCGCCATCGAGGTCGAGCCGTCGAACCTGTCGCAGCAGCTGGCGGTGCTGCGCCGTTCCGGGATCGTCACCGCCACCCGGTCCGGCTCCACCGTGGTGTATGAGCTGGCGGGCGGTGATGTGGCCGAGCTGCTGGGTGCGGCGCGCCGGATCCTGTCCGTGCTGCTGGCGGGCCGTCAGGAGCTGTTGGCGGAGCTGCGGGGCGCGGAGCCGGTGCGGTGACGGGCGGAAGCGCGTTCGGCCCGTGGCGGCGGGGCCGTCGGCCCGCGGCGGCGATGGAGCACGTGCCGTCGCCGGTGCGGCGCCACATCGTCTCGGTGCCGGTCGGGCCGGATGCGGTGAGGTTGGCCCGTGAGGCGCTGGCTGGACGGTTCGGGGAGGTCGGTGTCGCGCCGGGCTCCGCGTTCGCCGACACGGTGGTGCTGGTGGTCAGTGAGCTGGTCACCAATGTGCTGCGGCACGCATCGCGGTCCCCGGTCGCCGACGTGGGCATCACGGTCGGCGCGGGGCAGCTGGTCGTCAGCGTCGCCGACGCCGAGCCGCGCCTGCCGGACCTCGAACCGGGCGGGATGGGGGCGGGGCTGCGGCTGGTGGCCGAGCTGGCCGCCGCGTACGACGGCGACGTCAGCGCGGAACCGGCCATCGACCATGACGGCAAGGTGATCCTCGTCCGGTTCCGTATGCCGTCGTAGCCCATATCAACGTGCAGAACGCGGGAAGCAGGGAGACGAGACTGTGCGTGAGGGAGCTGAGGCGTCCGAGCCGCCGGAGAGCCGGCGGCGCGAGCAGCAGGTCAAGGACAGGGAGTCGCGGATCGAGCGTGGTGTCGCGATCCGGGTGGGCTTCTACATCTTCGGCACACACCTGTTCGCCGGGTTCATATGGCTGCTCTTCTACCTGGGCCAACACGCGCGCAAGTAACCGGAAGACCGACAGTCCCCATACGGAAAAGGGCCACCCGGCCGCGCATTGGGGCCGAACGGCCCCTGTGGGACCACCAAGACATCGGTGAGGCTGTTGATCAACGGAGCCAGTGGGCGACCGTTGTGCTCCCGTATGCGGCTGCCCATGCCTCCTGCTCGGCGGCTACCCTCAACGCGGCTTGAAGACTTCTTCGAACGGCTGGTTGCCGTGGGCAGCACGGTTGGCGAGAAAGGACTGCCGAGGGTGATCGCTGTTGTGGGGCACGCGGATCTCGCACCCTGGACCCTGGCCCTGCTGGAAGACGAGCTGCGCGCGCGGCTGGCCCGGTGCGCCGAGACCGGCCGGACGGGCCTGGTCCGGGTCGGGCAGGGGCTGCCGGTGGCGTTCGGACGGGCCGCGCAGCAAGCAGGTCTGGCGCTGGTGGCGGTGGTGCCCACGCTGAACCGGGTGCCCGCACTACTGCGGGAGCGGGACCGGCGGGCGGCCGGGGAACTGTTGCTGCTGTCGCAGCAGGTGCGGCTGGTGGAGTACGACCCCGCGGACCGGGATGCCTGCGTCCGGGCAGATGAGCGGCTGCTGCGCGACTGCGCCCGGGTGCTGGCGATCTGGGACGGCACCGCCTCCACCGGCCAGGACACCACCGCTCACCTGGTGGCCTACGCGCGCAGCCGCGGCATCGACGTCGAGGTGCTGTGGCCCGACGGTGCCGAGCGTGTGCCGGGGCCCGGAGAGGAGTCGCCATGACAGCCGGTACACCGCAGCGGGTGCACATGGTCGAGCTGGGCCGGGACGAGGCACTGAAACTGCTGGCCGAGGCGCCGCTGGGCCGAGTGGTGTTCTCCCACCAGGCGCTGCCCGCGATCCGCCCGGTCAACCACCTCGTGGAGGCCAACGGAGACATCGTCATCCGCACGCACACGGGGTCCGCGCTGCTGGGCCGCGCGGCGCTCTCCGGGGTGGTGGCCTACGAGGCCGACGACCTCGACCCGGCCACCCGCACCGGCTGGAGCGTGGTCGTCACCGGCACCGCCTCCCGCGTCTCCGATCCGGCCGAACTCGCGCGCTATCAGGCCGCACTCACGCCCTGGGTCGACACGGAGATGGCACATGTGGTGCGTATCCGGGCCGACATCGTGACCGGATACCGGCTCGTGGGCCGCGAGCCGGGTTCCTGACCGGTCACAGGTCGTTGCCGGCGTAGGAGAGATTGAAGCTTTTGTTGGTCAGCGGGAAGTCCGGGACGATCGTGTCGCTCAACGCGACCGGCAGGGCGGGCCAGTTGAAGAAGGACGGGTCGACCGGCTTGACCCGGGCCAGGGTGCCGTCGTCGGCGAGTTCGACGCGGGTGGCGATGGTGCCGCGCCAGCCCTCGACGAGGCCGACACCGTTGCGGGGGCCTTCCCCCGGGCCGGTCGGCCTTCCGTGGACGGGGCCGGTAGCGACACAGTCGGACAGCTCCCGGATCAGTGTGAGAGAGGCGTCGATCTCTTCGGCGCGGACCAGGAAGCGGGCCAGGACGTCGCCGCCGGTGTGGACGGGAACCCGGCCCGGTTGCCCGTGCGGAGTAAAGGGATGCTCGATCCTCGCGTCCAGCGACAGGCCGCTGGCGCGGGCGACGTAGCCGAGGCAGCCGATGTCACGGGCGGCCTCATTGCGCAGGATCGCGGTGCCGGTGAACCGGTCGTGGACGGTGGAGTGGCCCAGTGCCAGCCGGACGATCTCGCGGATGTCGTCGCCGATGCCCTCCAACTGCGTACGACCGGGCAGGGTGCGCAGCGCGCTGCCGCCGGGGACCACTCCGCCGCGCAGCAGCCGGTGTCCGGTCACCGTGTCGTTGAGGCGCAGGAGTTGTTCGCGCACGCGCTGGGCGTGGGCGTTGAGGATGCCGTGGCCGACGTCGTTGCAGAGCATGCCGAGGTCGGCCACGTGGTTGTGGAGGCGTTCGAGTTCGAGCAGCAACGCGCGGGCACACTGGGCCTGTTCGGGGACGGCGGTGCCGGTGGCCTCCTCGACGGCCAGGCAGTAGGCCAGCGCGTGGCCGACGGCGGTGTCGCCGCTGATGCGCTCGGCCAGCGGCAGCCCGGCCGCGACGCTACGGCCCTGGAAGAGTTTCTCGATGCCCTTGTGGACGAACCAGAGGCGGGCCTTGAGTTTGAGGATGGTCTCGCCGACGACGGAGAAGCGGAAGTGGCCGGGTTCGATGATCCCGGCGTGGACGGGGCCGACGGGGATTTCGTAGACGCCGTCGCCGGTGACCTCCAGAAAGGGGTAGGGGCCTTCCTGCTCGCCGAAGGCGGGCGGGTCGCCGGCGTCGGGGTGCATCGGGTACCAGCCCTTGGGCCAGTGGAAGTGGCGCACCAGGCGGCGTGGTTGGGGGTGGTCGAGGGGCACGATGCCGTGCAGGTCGTGCATCTCGCGCTCGAACCGGCCTGCGGGGAAGGACAGATGGGCCAGGCTGGGCACCTCGGGGTGACCGGGGTCGAGGCGTACGTGGAGCTCGATGCGGGTGTCGGGTGGGCCGGAGACGAAGAGGTAGACCAGGCGTACGGCGTCCTCGTCGTGGTGCGCAGCGACCAAGGCCAGGCGGTGCCCCTCGCGCAGCAGCGCCTCGGCCCGCTTGCGCAGTTCGCTGGTGTTCACCTCGTGCACGGTGCGCATCGGTCAGGGCCTTTCCAGGACGGCGGCGGCCTGGGTGAGCAAGTGGCCCAGCGGGCCGGTGGCGATGCCGAGAGCGGCGCAGGCCGCCAGACCGGCAGCGAGGGGCCACAGGGCAGAGGGTCTTTCCCCGGTCGCCTCCGCGGGTCCCAGCAGCATGCGCGCGGTGCGCGTGGCGAGTGCGGCGAAGGCGACCAGGACCAGCAGGAGGGCGGTGGCCGTGGCCCAGCCGAGGCCCGCTCCGGCGGCGAATCCGGCGCGGGCGATGCCCAGTTCGGAGGCGAAGGGGCTGAACGGCGGGAAGCCCAGCAGCGCCACGACCGCGAGCCCGAACAGCGCACCCAGCCAGGGAGATTGAGCCAGGAGCCCGCGCACCCGGCCGATCTTCGTCGTGCCGCGCAGGTGCAGGATCTGCCCCGAGGCGCAGAACGCGGTGGCCTTGGCGAGTCCGTGCCCGGCGATGTGCAGCAGGGCGGCGGACAGGGCGAGCGGGCTGCCGATCGCCGCGGCGAGGGCGATCAGGCTCATGTGCTCCATGCTGGAGTAGGCCAGCATCCGTTTGTAGTCGCGCTGGGCCAGCAGCAACCCGGCG
The DNA here is from genome assembly GCF_044457385.1 of Streptomyces sp. NPDC050548. NCBI lineage: Bacteria > Bacillati > Actinomycetota > Actinomycetes > Kitasatosporales > Streptomycetaceae > Streptomyces > Streptomyces sp. NPDC050548. Next base: position 19,424 of record NZ_JBITGV010000038.1, on the reverse strand, counting down.
GCCAGGGTGAGGGTGAGCAGGGCGATCCCGGCCAGCAGGAACCGGGTGAAGTCCGGGCCCAGGGCCGCATCCGCGATGACGCGGTAGCGCAGGATCGCGGCGAAGGCCACCGACAGCAGCACTCCGGACATCAGGGCCGAGACCGGGGCGGGTGCCTGGCTGTGCGCGTCGGGCAGCCAGGCGTGCAGCGGGACCAGGCCCGCCTTGGCGCCGTAGCCGAGGACCACCAGGCTGATGCCGAGCCGGGTGACGGCCGGGTCGAGTCGGTCCGCACGGGCCACGAGCGTGGGCCAGTCCAGCGCCCACGCCTCGGCGATGCCCGCCTGCCGGGCCGCGTAATACAGCAGCACGGTGCCCAGAAAGGCGAGCGCGATACCGGCCGAACAGATCACCACGTACTTCCACGCGGCCTCGACGGACGTGCGGGTGCGGCGGTGGCCGACCAGGAACGCCGTGACCACGGTGGTCGCCTCGATCGCCACCCACAGCACGCCGAGGTTCGCGCTCACCACGGCCAGGCACATCGCACCGAGGAACGTCTGGACCAGCATGTGGTAGCGCCACATGGTCCAGGCCGTCGCGTTCCCGGCGGCCCGCTCCGCCGCCAGATGGGCAGGCGCCGAAGCACAGGCGATGAAGGCGACGGTGCCGACGACCAGCAGCATCCACACGGTCAGCGCGTCAGCCCGCAGCAGCCCGGAGTACGCGGACACCCACCCGCCGTCGACGCGCTCCGCAGCCAGCAGTGCCGCGCAGGTGAGGATCACCGTCGGGGAGGCCAGTGCGGCCCAGTCGGACGGGTGACGGGCCCGCGCCGGGGAGGCGACGGCCGGCTTCCCGGGTGCGGAGGCGGGGGCCGCTTCTTCCCTGTCCGGCAGGCTCGTCACGCCCGCCGCAGTGAGCACAGGGGCTTTCCGCGCCCGCTGTGGACGGCTCTCCTGCGTGCGCCGGACCGCCGGCAGCCCGTGCGGCAGCTCATGCCTGACGAACCCGGTGAGCGCGTACCCGGCGGCCACGGCCAGCGGAACGGCGGCGGGCGCGGTCAGCAACAGCGCGGTGGTGGCGGTCATCAGTCGTGCAGCTCCCGCAGGTCGTCGATGTCGGTGGTGCCGAACGCCTCCCGCACCCGCACGGTGAGCAGCTGCAACACCAGAACGGCGAGCAGTACATCGAAGGAGACGCCGAGTTCGACGATCAACGGCACCCCGGAGGCGGCCAGGAAGGCGGTCGCGGTGATGCCGTTGTCCAGCAGCAGGAAGCCGACCACCTGGGCGAGTGCGCGGCGCCGGGTGACCAGGACGAAGAAGCCGATCAGGACGACGGCCAGGCCGACCGGCAGCGCACGGGTGGCGGGCGTGGGATCCAGTTCGACCAGGGGTCGGGCGACGGCGTAGGCGAGGAGGGTCAGCGCGGCGGCGGTCAGCAGGGACGCGGCGACATTGACCAGGGGCTGGGTCTCGCGCGACTCCTCGTGTCCCTCATGGCTGCCGTCCCGCTCGGCGACGAATGCCTTGAGGGCGCGGCGGATCAGGTAGGGCAGCAGGCCGGCCCGCAGTGTCCCTATACCCACCGCCACCACGAGCAGGCCCCACCGGTCCTCGTGCAGTCCCAGGAGCAGGGCGATCGCCGCGAGTGCGACGCCCTGGAGCGCGAAAAGCCGCACGATGGCGGAGAGTTCACGCCGCCACAGCACCACCACGGCGGCCAGCAGGAACGCCCCGCAGGCCAGGTCGAGCAACTGAGTGAACAGGCCCTCGCTCATCGCCCTCCTCCCTCTGCGCCCAGGAAGTAGGAGGCCGTCACCGCGAGCAGCGCCAACAGGAAGGACCCGGCGAGGAGTTCGGGCACCCGGAACAGCCGGAGTTTGGCCCAGAAGACCTCGACCGCCGCCAGCGCCATGCCCAGGACCATCACCTTGAGCACCACCAGCAGCAGGGCGAGCAGCACGGCAGTGAGCGAGACGCCGGTGGCGATGCCCCACGGCGCGAACAGCGAGGCCAGCAGCCCCAGCAGCACGGTCAGCCGCAGCTGGGCGCCGAACTCGACCAGCGCCAGGTCGGGTCCGGCGTATTCGAGGACCATCGCCTCGTGGACCATGGTCAGTTCCAGGTGGGTGGAGGGGTTGTCCACCGGCAGCCGGCCGCTCTCGGCCAGCACCGCCACCGCGAGCGCGGCGATCGCCAGCAGCCCGGCCGGAGAGGTGAGACGGGCGGGCTGGTCGGCGGCTCCGGCGACGATGACCGGGAGGTTGGTCGACCCGGCCGGTATCGACAGCGCGAACACCGCCACCAGGATGGTGGGTTCGACCAGCGCGGCGATGGTCATCTCCCGGGAGGCGCCCATGCCGCCGAACGCGGTACCGGTGTCCAGGCCCGCGAGCGCCAGCGCCAGCGTGCCGAGCGCCAGCAGCGCCACCACCAGGATCAGGTCCGCGCGCGCCCGCACCGGTGTGTCGGTGGAGACCAGTGGCACCAGGACGGCCAGCACCAGCGAGGTGGCGACCAACAGGGGCGGCGCCCAGCGGAACGCGGGGCCGGTGCCGATGGGCGTGATCGGTTCCTTGCGCAGCAGTTTGCGAACGTCCCGCCAGGGCTGGAGCACCCCGGCGCCGGCCCGCCCCTCCAGGCGGGCCCTCGTCTGCCGCATCAGCCCGGTCAGCAGGGGCGCCCCGGCCACCACCGCGCCCACCTGGAGGACGATCGCCGCGTATCCGACCGTGTTCACCAGCCCACCACCAACACCACCAGCAGGGCGACCAGCCCGAAGAAGCCGTAACCGAGATACGTATGCACGCTGCCGCCCGCCAGCCTGCGCGCCGACTGCCCGGCCGCGGCGAGGAGGTCGAGGACCGGCCGGTACAGGCGGTGCTCGATCCGGTCGGGCACCCGGTTACGGAAAGCCACCCGCTCCACGAGATACGCCGACTCGCGCACCGGCGTGACATCCACGTCCTGCTCCGGGGCCAGCACGTCGTCGAAGACCCGCTGCAGCGGCTCCGCGAACGAGGTCGCCGTATACGCCATCCGCGGCGTCGGCGCCCCGCCCCCGCAGTCCCACAGCCGAGCGTTCATCCGCCGCCGCTGACGCCGCGACGCCCACCTCGTCGTCGCGGTGACCGCGCCCAGCGCCACCGTGAGCGCCGCCACCACCCACAGCGGGGACAGCGAGGCGGATACCTCGTCCAGGCGCACCCGCAGTCCGCCGCCGGATACCGGGTGCGTCCCGGAGAAGCCGACCGCTGCCACGGCGCGGTCCAGGCCGTCGCCCAGCAGCCCCGGCACCAGGGCCAGCGCCGTACACAGGGCCGCGAGCAGTCCCATTCCGGCCAGCATCAGCAGCGGCGACTCCTGTGCCGCGGCGGCCTGTTCGGTGCGCGGCCGGGCGAAAAAGCCCACACCGAGTGCCTTGACGAACACCGCCGCCGCCAGCCCCGCAGACAGGGCGATCACCGCCACCGCGAGCGGCAGCACGATCGCCGTGGTCACCCCGGGCACGGCGAGCCCGTGGATCATCGACTGCAGCAGCAGCCATTCGCTGATGAACCCGTTGCCCGGCGGCAGCGCCACCGCCCCCAGCGCACCGAGGGCGAACAGTCCCGCCGTTATGGGCATCCGGGCTCGCAGCCCGCCCAGTAGATCCAGGTTCCGCTCCCCGGTGGCCCGCAGCACCGAGCCCGCCGCGCCGAACAACAGGGACTTGAACGCGGAGTGGTTGACCACGTGCAGCAGCGCCGCCGCCAGCGCCAGCCCGGCCAACGCCTTGTCACCGGCGTGGGCGAACAGCCCGGCCGCCCCGACACCGAGCACGACGAGCCCCATGTTCTCGGAGGTCGAGTACGCCAGCAGCCGCTTGAGATCCGAGGCCATCGCGGCCTGCAGGATCCCGTACACCGCCGACAGCCCGCCCATCGCCATCACCAGCAGCCACCACCAGGCCGGCCCTCCGCCCAGCAGATCGAACCCGACCCGCACCAACCCGTAGACACCGAGGTTCACCATGGCCGCACTCATCAGCGCCGAGACCGCGCTGGGCGCCTCGGGGTGCGCCCGGGGCAGCCACGCGTGCAGCGGCACCAGGCCCGCTTTGGAGGTGAACGCCGTCGCCGTGAGCACGAACACGAGCCCGCGCACGGTCGGCGACATCCCCGCGGTGCCGGTGCGCAGGGCGGCGAACGTCTCTCCGCCGGCCTGCGACGCATACACGGACAAGCCCGCGAGCAGCAGGACAAGGCCCAGGTGGGTCATCACGGCATACCAGACGGCGGCCTCGCGCACCGACGCTCGCTCCCGGTGCTCGGCCAGCACGAGGAGCAGCGAGGTGAGCGCCATCAGCTCCCACAGCAACAGGAACGTCGAGACCGAGGCCGCCGCCGGCACCAGCACGAGGGTCAGTGCGAACAGCGGCAGGAGCGCCTGCGCGCCCCGCGAGCCGAGGCCGTGCGCACCGTGCCCGGCCACATAGCCGACACCGTAGAGGGCCACCGCCGCCACCACGGCCCCGGCCACCGCCATGAACAGTCCGGACAGAGCGTCCACCGCGAAGTGCGTCCCGGCCAGCGGGAGCAGCCCGGGAATTTCGGCCGACCAGCGGCTTCCGCCCAGAGCGGCCACACCCGACGCACCACCCGCCACCCCCACACCCGCTGTCAACACACCCACCACCGCACCCCGGCCCCGCTGCGGCAGCACCAGCCCGGCCGCAGCGCCCGCCACGCCCAGTCCGGTGGCCGTCGCGAGGGCGGCCGGGATCAGGCTCACCGTCCGGTCACTCTCCGCAGCGCGGCGACGATCTCGGCCGGCCGCGGCGGGCACCCGGGCACCACCAGATCGACCGGTACGACGTCGGAGACGGCGCCTTCGACACCGTAACCGCCCGCGAACTCCCCGCAGTCGATCGCACAGTCCCCGACCGCGACCACGAGCCGCGGCTCGGGCATCGCGGCGACCGTGCGGCGCAGCGGCTCGGCCATGTTCCGGGTCACCGGCCCCGTCACCAGGGCCACGTCCGCGTGCCGGGGCGAGGCCACCAGCCGGGCACCGTAGCGCTCGGCGTCGTAGACCGGGTTGAAGGCCGCGGCGATCTCGATCTCGCAGCCGTTGCAGGATCCGGCGTCCACACAGCGCACCTGCACCGAGGCGCCGAACTCCCTGGCCGCGGACGGCTGTTCGCCCTCCGGCATGGGCGGGGCGGGCTCGGCCACCCGGCCGGTCTCCCGGATCTTGCGCAACAGGCCCATGAACCCTCCCTGACACGGTGAGGACTTGCTCGCGGGTGTCCAACCCGCCACCCACGAGCGGAGATACAGCATTTGGCGGTGGAGGCGGCCGCCTCCCGCACCAGGGAGCACTGTCAACTCCCGAAAGACGGCCGCCGGTTGAGGGGCCGTCGTTATGACGGCGGTTTGGCCTGCGCCTGGGCGGCCTGCAGGTCGGCGAGGAGTTCGGCCTGCCCGGCGAGCACGCCGGAGAGGATGGTGCGGGCGACCCTGAGCAGTTCGGCGATGTCCGGGCTGGTCAGCGAGTAGTACACGGTGGAACCCTCCTTGCGGGTCACCACCAGGTTCGCCCGTCGCAGCACCGCGAGCTGCTGGGAGAGGTGGGCGGCCTCGATGCCCACCTCGGGCAGCATCTCCGCGACCGCGTGCTCGCGCTCGCTCAGCAGCTCCAGGACCCGGATGCGGGCCGGGTGGCCGAGCGTCTTGAAAAACTCGGCCTTCAGTTGGTACAGCGGCGTACTCATCGTGCCGCCCTCTCCCTCGCGAAGCAGCATTGCTGTACCGGCCGGTCCTCGGCGCATCGCATCCACCCACTCGTCACACACATGCGGCCATCCTCACCTGCGGCCACGGCCACACCGAATCCGCGTACGAGAACCGGGCCGCCCGAAACCAGCGGTACGACCTCAACAATTGCTAACATTAGCAAGTCCATACGTGTTGTGAGGGAGGCTTGCGTGAGAATCATTCCGCTGCGCGGCCCCGGGGTGGCCTGGTACAAGTGCCCCGCCTGCCGCCTGAAGTGCCGCCCCAGCGCCGTCGGCGCGGAGGGCGCGTGCCCCCGGTGCGGACACTCCCACATGATGCGGCTGTCCTTCGGCGGCCGGAGCGCGGCGCCGGTGCCGCCCGGCGACCGCAGCTGACCGCCGTCGGCACGGGGAGGGGGCAAGGGGGTGGGGCGTGGGTGACTGGGCCGTTCAGTCCGGCAGCGGGATCCGCTTCGAGTGGGGGCCTGCCGGGGCGGGCCGCCTCGCCAGAGAGGCGGCCTGTCTGGTCGTCGTCGACGTGCTGTCCTTCACCACGGCCGTGAGCGTCGCCGTCGAACGGGGCATCCGGGTGCTGCCGTTCTGGCTGCCGGACGGCTTCGCCGCTCCGGCCGAGCGGGCCGCGGCGCAGAAGGCCGCCGCCGTATACGCGCGGCAGTGCGGGGCGCGGCTGGCCCTCGCCCGCCACGCCGTCACCCCCGAGAATCCCTGGTCCCTCTCCCCGGCCCACCTGCGCCGCGCCCCGTTCGTTCCGCGCCTGGTGCTGCCCTCCCCGAACAGTGCCGCCATCGTGGCGGCTGCACCGCCGCGGGTGCGGGTGGTCGCCGCCTGCCTGCGCAACATCCTCGCGGTCGGCGACTGGCTCACCGACCAGGGGTATGGCACGCCCGGCCGTCCGGTGGCCGTGATCGCCGCGGGCCAGCGGTGGCCGGACGGCAGCCTGCGCCCTGCGCTGGAAGACCTGCTGGGCGCGGGCGCCCTCATCTCCGACCTGCACGCCCAGAGTGCGGGACCCCTGTCGGCCGAGGCAGCGGCCGCGAAAGCGACCTACGAGGGCACCGCCGACCTCAGGCGCGCGGTCACCGGCTGCGCCTCCGGCCGGGAGCTGGCCGCCACCGGTTTCATCGAGGACGTGGCCATCGCCACGGAGGAGGACCTCTGCACCCTCGCACCCGTGCGGGAGGGCGACGGCGCCTTCGCCCCCGGCTGACCCCGGCGGACTCACTCCTGTGCGTGGTCGGTGCTCGGCCAGCCTGTTGTGCGCCACTCGTGGCGGCCCTGTGCCGGTTCGGCGTGCCGCGTGCTGTGTGCCGCGAGCGCGCCGGCCAGATCGCTGTGCACGGGGATGGGCGGACAGTCCGCGTCGGGCACGAGGGAGCCGTCTGCGGGGATCGCGGCCAGTTCCAGGCCGCGACCCGCTGCGGCGAGACGGCGTGCGGCCTTGGTGATCGCCGTCTGGCCCTCGGCCGACCAGCCGCGCAGCGCGGTCAGGTCGACGATGACCGGACCCCTCCCGCGCTGTACCACCCAGCCGATGGCACCGGCGAAGCGGTGGACGGCGTCCGGGCCCAGGTACCCGCAGACGGACAGGATGCCGAGTTCCAGCTCGACGGTGTAACGCCACTCGATGGTCATGATCGTCAACTTCCTTGCACGTCAGCCGGTCTGCTTCACAGGGGGAGGGTGATCCAGATGCTCTTGCCCCTGCCGTCGGCATCGCTCCGGACGACCGCCGTGCCGCCCAGGCCGAGGGTGAGCTCCATGACGGTCGCCAGGCCGCCGGACCCGGCGTCGATGAGCGTCGCGTACAGCGCCGGCTGATGGGGGTGACGGTCGTGCACGGCGAAGGCCAGGGTGTCCTCGCCGGCGGCGTAGATGACGGTCAGCTGAGGGGAGAGTTCCGCGGCGTGCCGGACGCTGTTGGTGACCAGCTCGCTCAGGATCAGCAGGGCCGGATCGACGGTGGGATGGCGGGGGCTTATGCCCCACTCCGCCAGTGCCCGCTCGGCGGTCTCCCGGGCCGCGCGGACCGCGGACGGCATCGTGGGCAGGGTCAGTACATGCCGGTGGGGCAGGGCCTCCAGCCGGGTGCTCATCACGCCTCCGCGCGGGCGAGGCGGAATCCGGTGACGGTCCGGGGGTGCAGGCGCAGCAGGGTGTCGTGCGGGCCGTGCGTCCAGCCGCTGAGAGCGCGCCGGTAGTGGGCGGCCTCGTCGGGGTCGGTGATCATGTCGGCCCGTCCGGCGACGGTGACGCTCCAGCCCGTGCCGGTTGCCTCGCGTACCTCGTCCACGTGGTAGGTCACGTCGAAGGGGACCGCGGCGGCGGGGGCGGGTGTACGTACCACCAGGCGCCCGTACTCCCAGGTGTGGTGGCCGGGCCGGACGGCGGTCAGGTCCCGCTGCGTGTACACCAGCCGCCCCAGGGTGCTGCCCTCCAGCAGCCATAGGGCTTCGGTACCGGAGACCTCGACCATGCGCAGCGATGCGGGCAGAGTGCTCATCCGACGGTTTCCTCTGTTTCCTCGCTGATCGGCCGCGGCGTCCGGGCGGGGAGCGGCGGCATGACACCGGCGCATTCCAGGTAGCTGCGGGCGCCCCGGATCGCCTCGGGTGTGGTGGCGTACTCGCGCCCCTCCAGGCGCAGCAGCTCCAGCGCCCCGAGCGAGTCCAGGACCTGGCGCTGGCCGGGGCGTATCCCGGAGGTCATGACGGCGATGCCTCGGCGCTGGAGCTTGTCCACCGCGTCCTTGAGGACGAGCGCGCCGGTGGCGTCGATGGTGCTCACCCGGGACATGCGCAGGATGACGACGCGGACGTCGGCGACTTCCGCCAGCTCCAGCAGGAAGCGATGGGCACCGGCGAAGAACAACGGGCCATCGATGCGATAGGCGACGATGTGCTCGGCCAGCAGCGCATGCTCCTCAGCGCTGTGGTCGCCGCGGTCGAGGGGGACCTCTTCGAGGCGGGCCTGCAGGGCCACGGCACGCAGGGCGAGGGCGCCCGCGACGACCAGGCCGATGATCACGGCGTAGACGAGGTCGAGCGCGAGCGTTGCGACGGCGGTCAGCACCAGGATCAGCGCGTCGGAACGGGTCGCCTTCGCCATCGCCCGCAGCGAACCGACCTCGACCATGCGGACGGCGGTCGCCAGCAGCACGCCCGCCAGCGCGGCGAGCGGAATCTTCGAGACGAGCGGCGAGGCCGCGAAGACGATCACCGCGAGGACCGCGGCATGGACCAGGGAGGCGAGCCGCGAGCTCGCGCCGGTACGGACGTTGACCGCGGTCCGCGCGATCGCGCCGGTTGCCGGGACGCCGCCGAACAGTGGGGCGGCGATGTTGGCCAGGCCCTGGCCGAACAGCTCCCGGTCGGGATCGTGCTTCTGGCCGACCGTCATCCCGTCCGCCACCGACGCCGACAGCAGCGACTCCAGCGCGGCCAGCGCCGCCACCGCCACCGCCGGGGCGAGCAGCGAGCCGAGCGCCCCCACGTCCAGGAAGGCGAGGGAAGGCGCGGGCAGGCCGGACGGCAGGTCACCGATCGGCTTCGCCGCGTCCAGGCCGGCGAGCTGCGCCACCACCGTCGCCGCGATCAACGCGAGGATGGAGAAGGGGACCGTGGGCCGCCGGCGGGCGCCGATCAGCATGACGGCGGCGACGGCCAGGGCGAAGGCGGCGGCGGTCCAGTTCGGGTGCTGCGCGAACTCCTGGAGCGCGTGCCAGGCCACCACGAGGACCCGGTCGCCCCCCGGCTTGGGCACGCCCAGGGCGTTGGGGATCTGCTGCAGCCCGATCACGCAGGCGATGCCCAGCGTGAAACCCTCGACGACCGGCGCGGGCACGTACTGCATGTACTTGCCGGCCTTCAGCACCGCCAGGACGACGAGTATCACCCCCGCCATCAGGCCGACGGCCAGCACCCCGCCCGGCCCGTGCTCGGCGACGATGGGCACCAGCACCACCGTCATCGCACCGGTGGGACCGGACACCTGCAGATTCGAACCGCCGAACACCGCGGCCAGCGCTCCCGCGATCACCGCGGTCGCCAGCCCCGCCTCCGCGCCGAGCCCGGAGGAGACGCCGAAACCGAGCGCCAGCGGCAGCGCCACGATCGCCACCGTCAGGCCGGCCAGCAGGTCCCGGCGCGGATCCCGGCGCATCTGCGCCAGATCACCGCGGCCGGGCAGCAGCCCGGCAAGCCGGCCACCCACCCGGCCCAGCAAGACTCTCATCACGCGGAAACCCTGGTATCCCGCAGCTGGGCCAGCAGCTCGTTCTGCCCGGCCAGCACGTCACTCAGGATCCGGCGCGCCACCCGCATCAGGTCGGCGACATCCCCGCTGGCCAGCGCATACACCACCGTGGAGCCCTCACGCCGGGAGGCGACAATGCCCGAGCGGCGCAGCACCGCCAGCTGCTGGGAGAGGCTGGAGGGCTCCACCTCGATCGCGGCCAGCAGCTCCCGCACCGGCATCGGCCCCTCCTGCAGCAGCTCCAGCACCCGTATCCGTACGGGATGCCCCAGCATCCGGAAGAACTCGGCCTTGGCCTGGTACAGCGGAACGGACACGGCTTCCTCGCCTTCCCGACGGCGCCCCACCCGGCGCAGACATGACGGCTGCGCCCGCGGCTACCGGCGACGGACACAGCCAGCACAGCATCTAATGAATTGCGAAAATTTGCAATTCAGCATCATGTTGCTGCCCGGCAGACTTCTCCAAGCCGGACGGCGGACCGAGAGGAAGGCGGTGGCTGCCGGCTGCAGTCAGGCTTTCTTGACCACACTGGACTTGAGCTGCATCGCACCGAAACCGTCGATCCTGCAGTCGATGTCGTGCCCGTCGACCCCGTCGACCAGCCGGATGCCGCGCATCTTGGTGCCGGCCTTGATCCCCAAGGGACTCCCCTTGACCTTGAGCGCCTTGACCACGACAACGGCGTCGCCGTCCTGCAGCACATTGCCAACCGCATCCTTGACGACCCACTGCCCGGCAACGCCCCCGCCCTGTGCGCCACCCTCGGCGGGAACCCACTCGCGGCCGCACTCCGGGCACACTGCAAGGCGTTCATCTCGTAGGTGTACTCACACGAGCACTTCGGACAAGCAGGAAGGTTCGAGACGTGCTGTTGCGGCTGTGAGAGGAGGAGACGTTGATGCAGGTGGAGATCGAGGACGCAACGCTGCGCGACACTGACATCACCCCACCGGATCTCAAGGCGAAGCTGGCCGCCTACGGCGTTGCGGTCCACACCCTGGCCACGATGGTGCCGCCCTCAGCATGAGAACGCGGCTCGCGAACGACAGGTGCATGGTTGCCTTGATGCTCCCGTAGATCGCGAACACCGCGTCCATGTCCTCGATCGAGAGTTCGCGAGGGTCTAGTAGTGCTTCGTTAGGCTCTGGTTCTGCGTGTGGCGAGGGGGTGGCCGCAGGTGGTGCAGGTGCTGGTCCAGCACCTCAGCGGGTCCTGGAGGGCGTCCAGGGCCTGGTAGAGGGTCAGGCCGGCGTGTGGGCTTTTGGGTCGAGGCGCCGGAGGCCGGGGCGGCTTTGCGCATATAGGGCAGGCGCATGCGGCGCCTGAGCTTGTCGAGTTCCTCGGGGAGAGCGGGCGGGTTGGGGAAACTCATGGAGGTGCCGTTCTCTTGGCTGACGTGCAGTCAGAATGTGGTGGTGGGCGGGATGTTGATTCAGCGGCCCAGGGCCTGCCAGCCGATGGTTCCGTTCTGGACCGAGTGGGCCTCGTCCGCGCGGACGACCTCGCCGGCGGGCTTGCTGTCCGCGATGTGTCCCAGGATCGAGAGCAGGTCGTCGTCGGCGAACCGCCCGGCCGTGGCGGCCAATCCAAGGGCTGGTCGACTTTGTCGTTGCCCAGGACGGTGGCCAGCTCGACCGCGCGGGCCATCTTGGCGCGGATGCGGACCGCGCCGGCGGGTCCGGCCTCCTTGAGCCAGCGCCCGGCCCCGGGGCCGATGCCCACGAACGCGATCTCCGCCTCCGAGCGTGGCCGCAGCCTCGGCTGGTGGATGCTGCGGCCGTCCGGATGGCCGGGATAGTGGGCGTCGATGATCTGCGGAACACCGGGGGTGGAGAGCTGGTGGCGCCAAATCTCCGACAGATCACCGGAGTTGGTGCGGGCCGTGATCGACAGTTCCTCGCCGACGACCCGGCACCACACCCGCGCGCCGGTATAGCCCGGCGGGGTCGAGTAACGCACCGAGTTGAAGCTGATCGTGCGATCCGAGCCGACCAGCCTCTCCTCGCCCAGCGCGAGCGCGAGCGGCTCAAGGGGAAGAACGTGCAAGGTGGTGCGTTCGACGTCCAGGCGGTCGGCGGGTATCTGACCGGTCGCCCGGTGACGGCGGGAGTTCACCTGCTCGCACCACGTGCGGCAGGCATCCGCGAGCTCGGCGAAGGAGTCGTAGGCGGCCAGCAGGTTCGCATCTGTGGGCACCAGGTCGGCCTTCGCGATACGGACCGTGGCCTCCGCTCCGCCCTTCGACTCGGGGTCGTAGGGCACGCAGCTGACCACCTGGCAGCCGTAATGCCGGCCGGCGGCGACCATCTGCGGATGGCGGACCGGAATCCCGGCGATGTGCTCGACGGTGACCGTCTTCGCGTTGTCGGTCAGTACATACGTCGGCGCCCCGCCGATCCGCCGCAGCGTGGTGTCCAAACAGGCCACCAGCGTGCCCAACGTACAGTCCCAGACCGGGATCACGACCCGGAACCGCGACCAGGACAGCCATGCGCAGAACAGCCAGGTCCGCCGGCCGCCGATCCGCGGCCCCTCGCCCCAGTCGAACTGCAGCCACCGGCCCGGCTCGGGAATCCACGGCCGGTACGTTCGTCGCTGCGGTGCCGCCGTCAGCGGGTCATCCGTGAGGAGCGTCCACTCGCGGCGCAGCTGAGCGGTCGATGCGCCCTCACACCATTCGTGCAGGACGGCGGTCACCACGGCGAGGCTGTCGGTGCTGCCGAAGGCGACCCAGGGTGATCCGGAGTCCGCGGAGATCTGCATACGGAACTCGCGTTCGTCGTCGTTGGTCGCATATACCGCGAACCGCGCCATTCCCCGAATACGGCATGCGGCTACCGCCGGGGCGAACCCCTCAACGGGTTCCATGGGGCCGACAGCGTGCCCGTGGCGAGCCGCTTCGTGAGTCAGCGCTTCTCCCAGGCCGCCCGGCACCGCCAACTCCGGATAGAGGTCGGTCGGCACTTCGCATGAACGTTCTTTCATGCAGATACCGTAGGTCGCGGGGCGGAGGTGTGACCCGCCCGAAGCCCGGGAGCAAGCGCACCGCGTCACGGGATCGGCGGCCCTTCTGAGGTGTTGCTGAAACTCATCGACACTTCCAGCTTCGAAACCGCCCGACCGTTGCTGGAACTCGTCGACAGTCGTTGATGCCCTTCATCGACATGCTCAGCCGGCCAGGTCCGCTCGGAGCCGGCTGCCGGGGCCCGCCGAACGACATCACAGCCAGGTCGTCTTTTCGTGTGCGGTCCCGGCGGGTGCCGCACCGGGCCAGGGAGGATCGTGGGTGTTCTGAGTACCCCGGACGCCGGGGTCGTGGCGCGGCCTTGAGGAAGTCCGCACGCGACCGCCGTGTGGTCGGCACACGTGCGGACTCCCGCTGTTGGTGCTGGTCGCCCAGGCCGGCCGGCAGGGCTCGGCCGCCGCGAAGGACGTCCTGTCCGTCTGCGGGTGATGCACCTCCCGAGATCGCCGCTGTCCGGGCCGGCCTCGCCGGCGCGGACAGGCTCGTGACCCGAGCCGGGCGGCGCCTCGACCTCGTGGTCAGGGCCGCCGGCCGTCCCAGGGGCGCGAGCGGGTTCGTCGTCGCGTGGCGTGGAGGGGTCGTCGGGCGGAGCCGGGCCTGGATCACGCACGCCCGTCGGCATCCGCGGGACGGCGAACGCCCTGTCCGGCGCTCTGGGGACGCTGATCACCTGGGCGGCCATGACCCTCCCTCATGACGGGTTTCCCGGTACGGGGGAGGGCGCCGCCCGCGGCTGGCCGGCAGTCGACCGGCCTTGCGGCGCGCCGGGTGTCGGTGTGTGGGGATCGGGCTTTCTGGTGGGTGGTGTCCGGGGTGTTCAGGTGCCGTGGACGGCGGCCATGACGTGTGGCCAGGCGGCCGTTCCCAGTGCTGTGCCGGCTTCGGGGGTGCCGCCGTGGGCGTAGCGGGTGGAGGGTGGCGGCGGTATCTCGTCGGGGAAGGTGATGCGGTGGCCCGCGTCGGGGCGGGTGATCACAGTCGTCTCGCGTCCGGCCGCGGCGCGCCGGGCGGCGAGTTCGTCGGCGAACCGCAGGGACGGCCACATCCTGTCGGCGCCGCCCGCGACCAGCACCAGATCGGCGTCGGTGTTCTCGACCGGGATGGCCGCGGCGCCGAGACGGTCCTGGTGGGCGATGAGGCTGGATTCGTACCAGTCGAGCAGGGCGACCGGCGCGCCCGGGGGCTCCGGCGGAAGCCAGGACTCGGTATAGGGGACGAAGGGCAGGGGGTGTCCCTGCCAGGTCCAGCTGGACCGGTACGGGTGGTCCCGGCCGTCGTGTCCGGGGCCGACGTTGGCCCAGACGACCGACGAGGGGGCAAGTGCGATCACAGCGTCGGCGCAGTCCGAGAGCGTGGACACCAGCAGCGCTGCCTCGGCGCTCTTGGAGAGTCCCAGGATGCTGACGCGTTCGGCACCGCGTTCGCGCAGCAGTCCGGTCGCCTCCACGAGGATTTCCAGCGGAAGTTCACAGATGCCGGGCGGTTGCCCGGGTCCGCCGAACCACCGGACCGTTGCCGCGCTCACGCCGGCACGGGCGAAGAGCCGGCAGCGTTCGCGCTCGATCCGGCCGCTCGATCCGGACAGCACAAGCACGCCCGCGCTGCCGCCACCGGCTTGAGGCGTAGCGATGAAGCCTGTCCAGGGGGCGGTCAGTTCGTACTCGGCGATGTCGGCGGCCATGCCGTCAACGTAGCCGAGGCCGCCACAGGCGGATCGGCCCCCGGCGCGTTCGGGGATCCTGCGACCTGGGCGCCGGTCCTGAATGTAGGCGCGGAAGAGCCCTGTTGTTGACGGGAGTCGGGTGAAATGGTCCCGTCGCGGCGGGCCGGAGTGAACGTGCCCGGGGTGTCGTCGTGCAGCGGGCCCCGCTCCACCAGCCGCTTCAGCTTCGCTCTCGTACCCTCGGTCTTCCCGGTCCCGGCCGACAGCCCGATCCTCGGCACGACCTGCTCGGCACGCCCTGCTGGGCGCGGACCGGCCCCGGCGCGTCCGCCACCACCTCCACGATGTCCCGATACACCCGCGGCAAGACCTCCGGCCCCATCCCAGGCTGCCAGTTCGGCGCTGACAGGACACCGATGACCTGCCGCTCGACCCCTGCATACGCCGACGTCATCGGCTCATCCACACGCGCCTGTCCGGCATCGACGGCGGCCACCGACCTCTCCGGACTCATCTCCGCAAGCACTTCCGTGACCGTCTCTCGCGCGATCCGTATCCGCTCCAGCCCCTCCCCGGCTGTCTCCGGCTTCCCGGACAGCTCGGCGAGTTCGGCTTCCAACTCCTCCACCCCGAACCCGGGCAGCTGCCTCGCGCGCTTCCATTTCCTCGAACAGGGAGCCCATCCGCCCCCTCCTCCACGACCGCGGGAGAGACGAACGGCCCCGAGCGCAGCCCCGCTCAGTGCTCTTCCCGCTCAGCCCTTCCCTTCAGAGGAGCCGCACCCTTCGGCGTTGCTGTCCGGTGGACGGGGCGGAGAAAGTGGGTGCGGCAGGGCAGTCGTTTGCGTGTTCGTACCCGTCTTTACGGGGGAACGAGGGAGGGCGCATTGAACGCCGACGAGGAACACGAGTTCCGCGAGTTCGTGGCGGCGCGGTCGAGATCGCTGCTGCACACGGCCTACCTGCTGACCGGGGACTGGGAACAGGGCCGGGACCTGCTCCAGACCGCGCTTGCCTCCACGGCCCGACGCTGGTCCAAGCTCCGTGACCGGGAACAGCCGGAGATCTATGTGCGCCGCGCGCTCTACCACGCCCAGGTGGATCGCTTCCGGCTTCTCAGTTGGGGGCGGGAGACGGTCACGGACTCCGTGCCGGACCAGCCGTCCGCACAGGGCGCCAACTGGGCCGACGCCGTCGTCCAGCGGCAGGACATCATGACTGCGCTGCGGCGGCTGCCCAAGCGCCAGCGTGCGGTGATCGTGCTGCGCTACTTCGAGGACCGGCCCGACAGCGAGATCGCCGCGATCCTGGGCGTCGCTCCGGGCACGGTCCGCAGCCAGACCCACAAGGCCCTCGTCACGCTCCGTGTCACTCTGGCCGAGGCAGGGCCGTCCGCCTCCTCCAATGCCTCCGGAAGGGGCGTGACCGCATGAACGACTCGACCGGGGAGCTGCTGCACGAAACGTCGCTGCACGACACCTTGCACACCCATGTCCGGGAGCGCGACGGTGACGTCGGCGCCCATCTCGTCGGCCTGGCAGACGGCGCGTTGCGGGTCGCCCGGCGGCGGCAGCGGCTGACGCGCGCCGGTGTCGGGGTTGCCCTCGCCGTGGCGGTTGCCACCGCCTGGGTGGCTGTTGCGGACGGCGACCCGCTGCGCGCCCACGTGGTGCAGCCTGCCGAAGGGCGGGGCGCCACAGAGGCGGCCACGGTCTCCCTCCTGCCGGTCACCTCGGCGACAGAGCGGGCCTGCACTCCGGCCGGCGGCGGCTATACCGTGCACCGCACCGAGACCCACCCGGCGATGTGCATTCACACCGACCCGGCCGGCGGCATGAGCGACGTCCGCGTTGCTGCTGCGAAGGCCGAGAAGGGCACCGTCGACGGCAGCTGGCAGGTGGAGGTGACCCTCACGCCCGCCGACCGGACCCGTTTCGCCACGCTGACCGGCTCCCTCGCGTCGGCCCCGGCCCCGCGCAACCAGTTCGCCATCGTCGTGGACGGCAAACTCTGGGGCGCCCCCAGCGTGGCCCACTCGATCACCGTGGGCCGTGTCGAGATCGTCGGCGCTTACGACGGAGACCTCACCAGCGCCATGGCCCACGACCTCGCCCAGCGACTTGACCCCGGCAGGTGAGCGGCCAACTCCCGCTGTGAGAGCGGCAGTTCAGGGAAGGTGTCCGTCGTGCGGGGCGGCTTGCCGGGTCGCGGAG
This sequence comes from Streptomyces sp. NPDC050548, assembly GCF_044457385.1. Classification (NCBI taxonomy): domain Bacteria; kingdom Bacillati; phylum Actinomycetota; class Actinomycetes; order Kitasatosporales; family Streptomycetaceae; genus Streptomyces; species Streptomyces sp. NPDC050548. The sequence goes on along the minus strand of NZ_JBITGV010000038.1, from coordinate 2,507 downwards.
ACCGAAGTCGTTGAAGGTTTGGATCTGACGTTCGCACGGTTGCTGACGCTCCGCTGGTGTTGTAGCGCGGGGTCGGCGGCCCCGGAACGGGTGCGGACACCCGCGTGACGTCTTTCCGGACATCCGAGGTCGTCCAGGATGCTTCCCTGCCTACGGCCTGTGGAGTTCCCGTTGCCCCGAACCCGAAGACGCCGGTCCTCGCCCGCGCGCACAGCTCGAAGGGCGCGGTGGAGGCTGTCCGTGGCATCGCAGCCCGGCTGGGGTGGGCTTGATCCGCTTTGACGGACATTCGAGATCAGGGGTTCTGCCCCGGGAGGATGTCCATCATGGAGAGCATGGGGAAGAAGAAGCCTCGGCCTCGTCGTTCGTTCACGCCGGAGTTCAAGGCCGAGATCGTGGAGCTGTGTCGTCGTGGTGACTGCTCGGTCGGTCAGATTGCCAAGGACTTCGACCTGACGGAGACCGCGGTGCGGCTGTGGGTCAGCCAGGCCGAGGTCGACGCCGGCGAGAAGGACGGGCTGACCAGCAGCGAACGCGAGGAGTTGGCCGCGTTGCGGCGGGAGAACCGCCGACTGCGGGAGGACGTGGAGGTCCTCAAGCGGGCCACGGCTTTCTTCGCGAAGGAGACCCGGTGACGGTGCACCCGTTCATCGAGGCGGAGAAGCGAGACGGTCACAACGTCAAGCGCGTGTGTGAACTGCTGCAGGTCTCCCGAACCGCCTTCTATGCCCGCCGCAGTGGCAAGCCCGGTCCGCGGGCGGTCCGTGATGCCGAGCTGACCGGGCAGATCACCGAGGTCCACGCCAAGTCGCGCGGCACCTACGGCGTTCCACGCATCCACGCCGTGCTGAAACGCGAGGGTGAAGTCTGCAGGCGCCGCCGCATCGCCCGACTGATGCGGGCTGCGGGCCTGGAGGGCCGATCCCGCAGACGACGGCACCTGACCACCGTTCCTGACCCTCGCGCCGCCGCCCGGCCCGACCTCGTCTTGCGGCAGTTTGGTCCCGACCCAGCCGGCGTCGACACCCGCTGGTGCGGCGACATCACGTATGTCCCGACGGAGGAGGGCTGGCTGTATCTGGCCACCGTCATCGACATCGCCTCCCGCCGCGTGGTCGGCTGGGCCACGGCCGATCACCTGCGAACCGGTCTGGTCGCCGACGCCCTCACGGCGGCCTGCCGCCAGCGTTGCCCAGCCCGGCCGGTGATCTTTCACTCGGATCGCGGCTGCCAGTACACCAGTCAGCAATTCGCTTCCCTGGCAAAGGAGTTGGGTGTTCGTCTGTCCGTCGGCCGGACTGGGCAGTGCTGGGACAACGTGCTCGCCGAGTCGTTCTTCGCCACCATCAAACGGGAGTTGCTCGACACCACCGTCTGGTCCAGCCGGGCCGCCGCCCGCACCGCGATCTTTGATTTCATCGAGGGCTGGTACAACTTGCACCGACTGCACAGCAGTCTCGGCTACCGCAGTCCCTCCGACTACGAGACCGCACTCGCAGCCTGACCACCACACCGACGGTGTCCGTCAAAGCGGAACAAGCTCACCGCGCTTACGCGGGACGGGGAATCGCCCGCAGCCACATGCACCAACACGAGGCTGCCCTAGCTGACTTCGACCAGGCCCTCAGGATCGCCCCTGACGAATCACTGCACTTGGTAAACCGCGGCATCACCCGTCTCAACCTGCGTCACTACGACGACGCTCTGGCGGACTTCGATCAGGCTCTCAACCGGAACCGCAGCAGCGGCCGGGCCATGACCTTCCGGGGTCTGACGCACCACCGCATGCACCGGCACCGGGCGGCCCTGGCCGACTTCACGAGCGCCCTCACTCTCGATCCGGACCACGCAGGGGCCTACGCCGCCCGAGGGGACGTCCACCTCACCCTGGGGGACATGCAAGCCGCGCTCGCGGACCTCGACCGCTCACTCGCGCTGGAACCCGATGCCGCCTGGCCGCGCTGCTGGCGTGGTGAGACGCACCGCGCTCCAGGCCGCCATGGGGAGGCGCTTGCCGACCTCGAGCACGCCATCGCACTGCGCCCCGAGTGCGGATGGTTCCACTATCAGAGCGCCCTTGTTATGCGCCTGACCGGTTCTTCCCTGGAGAGCGAGCGATGGCGGCGGGCACTGGAGATATACGAGGAACAGGCTGCTACGGCGGAAACGGGCGACCTGGCACGAAGCAATCTCCTGGTGGTGCTGTGCGGACTGCCCGACTGGGACCGCGCCGAGAGCCAACTGGAGTTGTTCCTGTCGCTCTCGCCCTCCTGGCACCAGATCACGGAGGCAGTTGACGACCTGGAGGACCTCCGGCGCGCGGTGTCCGTCGACGAGCGGCGGCTGGCTGTGATCCTCGGTCGACTCCGGGAGGCGCTGGAGAGGCGATGCCCGTAGGGGTGGTGGCTCGCGGCTGGCTTGGTGTGTTCGTGTGCTGCTGTCGTAGCGCCATGTCGTGTGCGGCCTTCACCATCGCTATTCGGTTCATGCTTGTAACGCATGTTGAA
>NZ_JBITGV010000037.1:0-30512 GCF_044457385.1 Streptomyces sp. NPDC050548 | reverse complement strand
TGATCATCGCTCTCGCGGCGGTCGGCGCCGGCGCCACCTGGGGCCTCGGCAAGGCCTGGGCCAAGCTCCCCGTCGTCCGCGACCACAACTGGCTGAAGTAGCAGCCAAAAGCACGCCGTGACCGGGGTACCGCCGCGCAACAGCGGTGGTACCCCGGTCAGTTGGGTGAGATCGGCCGAACCTCAACAGGGCCGGTCGGCGGGGACGAGCAGCAGCCCGGTCACCAGGTCCGGGTGGATGCGCACCACGTATTCCGTCGTCTGCCGTACCCAGGGCCGCAACAGCCCCTGATACCGGGCCAGTTCGCCGGTGTCGGTCACCAAGTGGGCGTAGCCCGTGACCACCACGCTCCAGCCGAGGTGGGTGTCAGGGGCGATGTCGTCCGCTTCGTACGCGACGACGACCCCCGAACCGTCGGCCTGGAGGGCGCGCGAGGTCATGGCCGCGCCCTCGTGGGTCCCGATGACGATGACCCCGTCGTCGACGATGTGGTTGACCGGACGGATGGTCGGCAGTGCGTGCTGAGTGAAGGCGATCCTCCCCATCGACACGCTGCCCAGCAGACGCAAGGCCTCTTCCGTGGTCGTGGGCAGCCTCCGTACGGGTTCGTCGCTCACTGTTCGCTGTCTCCGGCTGACGGCCCACCGGCGAGATACGGCCGGTGGGCATGGCGTGTAGGGGCTTGATCAGCCAATGGAACGGCGCCGGCGCGGGATCCGATAGGGCCGATCGGCCTCTGGCTGTCGGCCGACCGGCCCCGTTGTCCCGCGGCTCGGCACGCGGGCGGCGGGCGCCGTCGACAGGAGACCGAACCTGGTCGGCCGCGCCGACGGCGCCCTACGGCCGCTACAGCACCACGGCAGCGGCTACGCCGTGGATTCCGCCTGGTCCTGCTCCTGATGGTCGCCCGGACCGCCGCGCCACGGAGGCGGGGTCGCGGACCTGCGGGCCGTGTCCGTGTGGTGTACGACGCGCTCCATGCGGCTGCGCAGCCGATCCTGCAACCGGTCCGCGAGTTCGTGAGCACTCGCCTCCCTGGCCTGGACGACCAGGAGGTCGTTCCCCACGTGGACCTCGGCCGTGGCCGACCACGGCTGCTCGGCGTGATGTGCGGCGGCCCTGGCGATCCGCACCTCGCCGCGGCTGCCGACAACCTCCGGCCGGTCGAACAGCACGGCCAGCTTGGCCCGGAGATAGGCGACGGATTCGTCGTCGACCTCGCCCTCGGCCCGCACCTGCACGACGGTTGTCGTGGGGGCATCGCCGCCGGTGTCTCTTGGAGTCATCTGCTCCACTCCTTTGATCGTTTGCCAGCAACTCCAGACTGGCCTCACCATCAGGTCCGGCCCAGTGCCACCCGGCCCGTGACCGGGGCCAAGGGTCCCCTTCCGGCGCCGTCGGCGGAGTGTTCGGGACATGAGCGGGACAGCGCGGGCTACGCCCGCGGATTCGGCGTCGTGGTCCAGGTCGAACACACCCGGGGTCGCCCGGGCGATGGACGACACCGCCTGGACGGCCACCACCGCCAAGGCTCCGGCACACACGCACTCTGCTGACGGGGCAGTCCGGGCAACTGGTGACAGGGCGGCCCCAAAGAGAATGAGAAATGATCGGAATTCCGGGTACGAGGGCACTACAGAGGCCTGATCCGGTGTCATCACAGGCTTTCCACCGTTACCGTGGCACATGACCGGAGGCGCCCGCCCACGGTGTGGTGAGGGGATGTGGAGGATCACCGGTGGCAAGCGCTGAGGAGTCCCGGGAAGCACGGGCACGGCTGCCGCAGCTGAAGCTGGACGAGCTGCTGGAGGAGCTTCAGGCGCGGCTGGACGCGGCCCGCGGGACCCGCGACCGGGTGCACAGTCTGCTGGAGGCGGTGCTCTCCGTGGGCAGGGAGCTGGAGCTGGAGCAGGCCCTGCACAGCATCGTCGAGGCCGCCGCGGTTCTCGTCGACGCGGAGTACGCGGCGCTCGGCGTGATCACCCCGGACGGAAAGGCCTTGTCGGCTTTCCACACGGTCGGCGTGACCGAGGAGCAGATCGCCCGCATCGGCCCGTACCCGGAGGGCCACGGCATCCTCGGCGAGCTGATCCGCCATCCCGAGCCGCTGCGTCTCGCGAAGATCTCCGAGCACGCGGCCTCGTACGGTTTCCCGCCCAACCACCCGCCGATGAACACCTTCCTCGGTGTACCGATCCGCGTGCGCGACCAGATCTTCGGCAACCTCTACCTCACCGAGAAGCGCGCCGGAGCGCAGTTCGACGACGAGGACGAGTCGGTCCTGTCCACCCTGGCGGTGGCGGCCGGTGTCGCGATCGACAACGCTCGTCTGTACGAGGAGTCCCGGCTGCGGGAACGCTGGCTGCGGGCGAACGCGGAGATCACCCACATCCTGATGTCCGGGGACTCCCGTACCAAGGTCCTCGGCATGATCGCCGAGCGGGCCGGCGAGATCACGGGCTCCGCCTTGTCGGCGGTCGCCCTGCCGATGGAAGACACGGAGACGCTCGCTGTCGAGATCGCCGTGGGCATGGACGCCGAATCCCACCAGGGGCTCGTACTGCCCATGGACCGCAGCCTGATGGGGCTGGCCTTCTCCGGTGCCGCCCCCGTCACCAGCGCGGACGCGAGCACCGACAGTCGCATCTCCTCGGAGCCGCGGCGCTTCGAGGGGCTCGGCCCCGCGGTGGCCGTGCCCATCGGCTCGGGCGAGGCCGGTGTGCGCGGCGTCGTCCTCCTTGCCCGGGAAGCCGGGCGGCAGCCCTTCTCGGAGACGGAGACCGAGACCCTGCAGGCCTTCGCCGCGCAGGCGGCCGTCGCGATGGAGCTGGCCGAGCGTCGTCGGGACGCCGAAGAGGTCGCGGTGCTCCAGGACCGCGACCGCATCGCCCGTGACCTGCACGACCTCGCCATTCAACGGCTGTTCGCCACCGGCATGACCCTCCAGAGCGCCGGCCGCTTCATCGACCACACCGGGGCCGCCGAGCGCGTGGCGCGTGCGGTGGACGACCTCGACGAGACCATCAAGATCATCAGGTCGACGATCTTCGGCCTGCGGGCGCGTGACGGTGGCGCAGGGACGGGCCTCCGGGCTCGTGTCGTGCGCGCGGTCGGCGAAGCCGCCCCCGTGCTCGGCTTCGCACCCAGCGTGCGGATGGAGGGCCTGGTCGACACCGACGTGCCGCGGGAGATCGCCGACCAGGTGATCGCCGTGCTGACCGAGGCGCTGACCAACATCGCCCGGCACGCCCAGGCCGGCCGCGCTGACGTAGCCCTGGAGACGGACGGTCGCGAGGTGCGTCTGACGGTCACCGACAACGGCGTGGGCATTCCCCCCGAGGGCCGCCGCAGTGGCTTGCTCAATATGCGGGAGCGGGCTCAGAACTTCGGTGGAGACCTGGAGCTGAGCAGCCCGGAGGGTGGCGGCAGCACGCTGATGTGGAGCGTTCCGGTGGCGGGGCAGTAGGGCAACCCCCTCTCCTCCGCCGTGCTCCCGGTCCCCGGCCACGACCTCCTGCCGGGACCCGGGAGACCCCGTCACCAGGGCCGTTCGGCCTCTGTAGTTCGCCCCGTCGTACCGCTGAGGTGGACGTGACGGACCCGGAGAACGGCACCTGGGATGTGCGATGGACGCTTCCACCACCTCGGCGACGGCTCTGCGCGCGGCACACGAACGGTTCGTGACGGCGCCCGGAGCGGTACCGCACGTACGTGACCTGGTCGCCGCGTCGTGGCGGCGCTGCGAGATGCACGGCGTCCGTCCCGACGGCAGCCGGCTGCCGCCCCTGCACACGGCGTCCGCGGAGCTGGCCGCGTACCGGCGCTCCCATCCGCTGGCCACGGTCGTGCCTCTGTTCCGCGAACTGCTGGGGGCCGGCGCAGCCGACGACGGGCACGTCTTCGCCGTCGCCGACGCCGACGGCACCCTGCTCTGGGTCGAGGGCGACTCCGCGACGATGGAGCGGGGCCGGCGGATGCACTTCGCCGAAGGGGCCGTCTGGTCCGAGACGCAGGCCGGGACCAACGCCCCCGGCACCGCACTGGAGTTGGGCCGCCCCGTCCAGATCGTGACCGGTGAGCACTTCAGTTCCGCCGTGCACGCCTGGTCGTGCGCCGCCGCCCCGATACGCGATCCCGCGACCGGACGCGTCCTCGGAGTGGTCGACCTCTCCGGCGGCGGCACCGTTGCCACGCCCCCGGCCCTGGCCGCCGTACGGGGAGCCGCCCTCGCCGCCGAGGCGCACCTCGCCCGGACATCGACCGCACCGGTGAGGATGCCGGGCGCAGTCGGATGCGACGACGTACGGCTCAACGTGCTCGGCCGGGACAGCGCCTTGCTGGAATGCGGTGGACGGGTGCTGCGGCTGAGTCCACGGCACAGCGAGATCGCTCTGGCGCTCGCTCTGGCCGCTCACGGAGTGACGGGCGACCGGCTCGCCGTCGAACTGTCGGACCGCGAGGTTTCGCCGTCGACGCTGCGGGCCGAGATGACCCGGCTGCGTGCCGTCCTCGGCCCCACCCTGCTCGGTTCCCGGCCGTACGCGCTGCTGCGCCCGGTGCGGACAGACCTCGGTGAGATCTCCGACCTCCTCGCCGAAGGGCGGGTGGCGCAGGCGCTCGCCCGCTACCCCGGGCCGTTGCTGCCGCGCTCCGACGCGCCGGTCGTGGTGGAGCAACGGCGGTGTCTGGAGCAGCAGTTGCGCGGTGCCGTGCTCGGCAGCGGCGACCCCGAGCTGCTGCGCCGCTGGGTGGCCGCGGACTGGGGAGCCGACGACCTCCCCGGATGGTCGGCACTCGCTCACGCCTTGCCCGGCGGATCGCCGCAGCGCGCAGCGGCGGCGGCCCGTGCCCATGCGCTGGACGTCGAGAGGGGCATTCCGCCCCAGGTCGTACGTCATGCAGCGGTGTTGCAGCGTTCGCGTTCCTAGCGTGTTGTGCATCACCACGATCGTCGTGGTGGGAACCCCGAGGGAAGGATACGGTCATGAAGTACCAGCCTCCTGGCAGGCCGGGCAGTCCCGTGGATGTCGCGCCCCGCTACGAGAACTTCATCGGCGGCAAGTGGCAGGCGCCCACCACCGGCGAGTACTCGCCCAACCTGTGCCCCGCCACCGCCCGGCCGATCTGCGAGGTCCCGAAGTCCGGACCCGAGGACATCGAACTCGCCCTGGACGCCGCGCACTCCGCACAGCCCAAGTGGGGCGAGGCGTCAACTGCCCAGCGCGCCGCCGCCCTCAACGCGGTCGCCGATGCCATCGACGCCCACCGCGAGGAACTGGCGATCGCCGAGAGCTGGGAGAACGGCAAGCCGGTCCGTGAGACCCTCGCGGCCGACATCCCCCTCGCAGCCGACCACTTCCGCTACTTCGCGGCCGCGATCCGCGCCGAGGAGAGCTCGATCACCGAGATCGACAAGGACCTGATCTCCTACCACTTCCACGAGCCGCTGGGCGTGGTCGGCCAGATCATCCCGTTCAACTTCCCGCTGCTGATGGCCGCGTGGAAGCTGGCCCCGGCGCTCGCCGCCGGCAACGCCACGGTGCTCAAGCCCGCCTCCCCGACCCCGTGGTCCATCCTCAAGCTGATGGAGGTCATCGGCGACCACCTGCCGTCCGGCGTCCTCAACGTCGTCAACGGCCCCGGCGCCGAGATCGGCAAGGCGCTCGCGACCAACAAGCGCATCGCCAAGGTCGCCTTCACCGGCGAGACCACCACCGGCCGCCTGATCATGCAGTACGCGGCCCAGAACATCATCCCGGTCACCCTGGAGCTGGGCGGCAAGTCGCCGAACATCTTCTTCAACGACGTGGCCGCCCACGACGACGACTTCCTCGACAAGGCCGTCGAAGGACTCGTCCTGTACGCGTTCAACAAGGGCGAGGTCTGCACCGCACCCTCGCGCGCGCTCATCCAGGAGGACATCTACGAGGAGTTCATGGGCCGCTGCCTGGAGCGCATCCGCGCCATCAAGCAGGGCGACCCGCTCGACACCGCGACCATGATCGGCCCGCAGGTCTCCAAGCAGCAGATCGAGAAGATCGCGTCGTACGTCGAGATCGGCCTCAAGGAAGGCGCCGAACTGCTGGTCGGCGGCCATCGGCCCACCATGGAAGGGGAGTTCGCGAACGGCTACTTCTACGAGCCGACCGTCCTCAAGGGCCACAACAAGATGCGCGTCTTCCAGGAGGAGATCTTCGGACCCGTCCTCGCCGTCACCACCTTCAAGGACGAGGCCGAGGCCCTGGAGATCGCCAACGACACGCTGTACGGCCTCGGGGCCGGCGTGTGGAGCCGCGACACCGGACGCACCTACCGGATGGGCCGCGCCATCAAGGCCGGCCGCGTCTGGACGAACTGCTACCACCAGTACCCCGCGGGTGCCGCGTTCGGTGGCTACAAGGTCTCCGGCATCGGCCGCGAGACGCACAAGATGATGCTCGACCACTACAGCCAGACCAAGAACCTCCTGGTCAGCTACAGCGACAAGCCGCTCGGGCTGTTCTAGAGGAGCGCAGCGACATGCCCGGAACAGTCGAGAACGGCACCGTCGGGCGCGTCACCGCAACGCGTGCGGCGCGCAAGGCCATCGCGGCCCTGCGCGCCGCCCACGGTAGCCCCGTGATGTTCGTCCAGTCGGGCGGCTGCTGCGACGGCAGCGACCCGATGTGCTTCCCGGGCGGCGAATTCGCCCTGGGGGACGGCGACATGCTCGTCGGCGTGGTGGACGGCTGCACGTTCCACGTGAACGCGGACCAGTACGAAGCCCACGGCCGCCCCTTCTACGTCCTGGACGTGGAACCGGGCATGCCGGGCGGCTTCTCCCTCGCAGCCGGAGACGGGCTGCATTTCGTGACCCGGGTCAAGGCGCCCCGGTGCGCAACCACTTGAGGAGTTGATCATGAAGGCAGCAGTCGTCACCGACTTCGGGAAGCCACTGGAGATCCAGGACCTTCCCGTCCCCGAGCCCGGCCCCGGCCAGGTGCTCGTGAAGATGGAGGCCTCCGGCCTCTGCCACACCGACATCCACGCGGCCCACGGCGACTGGCCGGTCAAGCCGCAACCGCCCTTCGTGCCCGGGCACGAGGGCGTCGGCCCCGTACAGGCCGTGGGCCCGGGCGTCTCCGCCGACCTGATCGGCAAGCGGGTCGCGATCCCGTGGCTCGGCTCGTCCTGCGGCACCTGCCGCTACTGCGTCTCCGGCTGGGAGACCCTCTGCGAGAGCCAGGTCAACTCCGGCTACTCCGTGGACGGTTGCTACGCCGAGTACGCCGTCGCCAGCGCCGGTGCGATCGTCCGGGTCCCCGACGGCGTGTCGTCCTTCGACGCGGCACCGCTGACCTGCGCGGGCGTCACCACGTACAAGGCGATCAAGGTCGCCCGGGTGACCCCGGCCGAGCGGGTCGCCGTCTTCGGCGTCGGCGGCCTCGGCCACCTGGCCGTGCAGTACGCGCGCCTCGTCGGCGGGTTCGTCACCGCCGTCGACCTCGAACCCGACAAGCTGGGCCTGGCCCACCAACTCGGCGCCGACTTGACCGTCAACGCCCGTACCCACGACCCGGTCGAGGAGATCAAGAAGGCCGGCGGCGCGGACGTGGCCGTTGTCCTGGCCGCCGCGCCCAAGGCGTTCGAGCAGGCGTACCGGTCGCTCAACCGCGGCGGACGGCTCGTCATGGTCGCCCTGCCCGCCGACGACGCCGCGATCAACGTGCCGATCTTCGAGACCGTGCTCGGCGGTATCTCCGTCATCGGCTCCATCGTCGGCACCCGCCAGGACCTGTCCGAGGTGTTCGCACTGCACGCGGCCGGCCGCACCAAGGTCATCGCCGAAGCGCGGCGCCTGGACGAGGTCAACGACTCCTTCGACGAGGTCCTCGGCGGACGGGCCGAAGCACGGCTCGTCTTCGAATTCTGAGCCCGGCAACCCCGGGGTCACAGGGAGAGGCAGCAGATCATGGGAACCGTCATCGTAGGAGCCGTCCGGGAGCGGGCGCCCGGTGAACGCCGCGTCGCCCTCGTACCCGAGGCCGTAACCCTCCTGCGCCGGGCCGGAATCGAGGTTCTCGTCGAGGCCGGTGCCGGGTCCGGCGCCTGGTTCGCCGACGCCGACTACATCGAGGCCGGCGCGACCGTCGTGTCTCCGGAGGACCTGTACGCACGCGCCGACGCGGTGCTGTGCGTCGGACCGCCGGACCCGGAGAGCGCCGAGGCGCTGCGCACCGGGCAGACCCTGATCGGCCTGCTCGAACCGCTCCGCCATCCTGCCCTCGTCGACGAACTGACCGGGCGCGGGGTCCGCACGGTCAGCCTCGACCTGCTGCCCCGCACCCTCAGCCGCGCCCAGTCCATGGACGCGCTGACCTCCCAGGCCAACGTCGCCGGCTACAAGGCGGCGGTCCTCGCCGCCGACTCCTACGACCGGTTCTTCCCGATGCTGACCACCGCGGCGGGCACCATGCGCCCGGCGCAGGTCCTCGTCCTCGGCGCCGGAGTGGCCGGGCTCCAGGCGATCGCCACCGCCCGCCGCCTCGGCGCCGTCGTCTCGGCGTACGACGTACGCCCCGCGTCCCGAGGGGAGGTGGAGTCGCTGGGCGCCCGGTTCCTCGACATCCAGGCCGCCCAGGCACCGGAACCGGGCGCCGAACAGACCGGCTATGCAAGGGAGTTGACCGAGCAGGAGCAACAGGCCCAGCGGGCAGCCCTGGACGAGCACATCGCCCGCTCCGACATCGTCATCACCACCGCCCAAGTGCCCGGCCGCAAACCGCCGTTGCTCGTGACCGCCGAGGTCGTCGGACGCATGAAGTCCGGCTCGGTCGTCGTCGACCTGGCGGCGAGCGAGTTCGGCGGCAACGTCGAGGGCACCGAGGCCGACAAGACCACCGTCCTCGACAACGGCGTCACCCTGATCGGCGCCGGCCGCCTGCCGTCCGCCATGGCCACCGCCGCGTCCACCGCCTACGCCCGCAACCTCGTCGCCCTCCTGCGCCACCTGGCGCCCGACGGCGAACTCGTCCTCGACCCGACCGACGAGATCACGGCCGCCCTCATGGGCGGAGCAGCACAGACAGGAGGTGCATCCTCATGAACAGCCTCGACCTCCTCACCGCGATCACCGTCTTCGTGCTGAGCGTCCTGGTCGGTATCGAGGTCATCAGCAAGGTCCCGGCGACCCTGCACACGCCGCTGATGTCCGGCTCCAACTCCGTGCACGGCATCGTCGTCATCGGCGCGATGCTGATCGCGGCCGAGTCGCACACCTGGCTCGGCTACGTGCTGGCCTTCGTGGCCATGGTGTTCGGCGCCATGAACGTGGTCGGCGGCTACGTCGTCACCGACCGGATGCTGGAGATGTTCAAGGCCCGGCCCACCGCCAAGAACGACGAGAAGGCGGAGGTGTGACCGTCATGGACACCGTCTCCAACGCCGTCCACTACGTCTTCCTGGCCGCGGCCGCCTGCTTCGTGATCGGCCTGCACCTGATGAACCACCCGCGCACGGCCCGCCGCGGCAACACGCTCTCCGCCGGGGCCATGGCCGTCGCGATCGGCGGCACGGTGTGGCTCGTCGTCCACGAGGGCCGGATCACCAGTACCGGCTGGCTCGTCCTGGTCAGCGGCGGTCTCGTCGGCGCCTCGCTCGGCCTGTGGGCCGCGCGCGAGGTCAAGATGACCGACATGCCGCAACTGGTCAGCATCTTCAACGCCGTTGGCGGCGGCGCCGCCGCCCTCATCGCGGTCAACGACCTGCTGCAGGCCGACCATCCGGCCGCGCTCGGCGCACGCGTCTCGCTGCCGGGCGCCCTGAGCATCGTCATCGGCGCGGTCACCTTCTCCGGCTCGCTGGTCGCGGCGGGAAAGCTGCAGGGCCTCGTGTCCGGCTCGCCGGTGGTGTTCCCTGGGGCACGCCTGCTCAACGTGCTGCTCCCGGCGTCCTTCGCCGTCGGCACCGTCTGGCTGGTGCTGGCCCCGGACTCCTCAATGGCCCTGTACGGACTGGTCGTTGTCGCCCTGCTGTTCGGCGTGACGATGGTGCTGCCCATCGGCGGTGCCGACATGCCGGTGGTCATCGCCCTGCTGAACGCCTTCACGGGGTCGGCGGTCGCGATGGCGGGCTTCGTCCTCAATGAGACCGCACTGATCATCGCGGGCATGCTCGTCAGCTCGTCGGGCGGCATCCTCACCAAGCTGATGGCCGACGCCATGAACCGCTCCATCATGAACATCGTGATCGGCGGCTTCGGCACCGGTGACAGCGCCCCGACGGCGGTCGGCGCGGACGGAGCACCCGCCCAGGTGCGCGCGATCTCCGTCGACGACGTGGCGATCCAGCTCGCGTACGCCCGCAAGGTCATTTTCGTCCCCGGGTACGGTCTCGCCGCCGCCCAGGCACAGCACGAACTGGGCGACCTGGCCAAGCTGTTGACCGAGCACGGCGTCGACGTCAGCTACGCCGTCCACCCGGTGGCCGGCCGCATGCCGGGACACATGAACGTGCTCCTGGCGGAAGCCAACGTGCCGTACACCCAGCTCAAGGAGATGGACGACGTCAACCCCGAATTCCCGCAGGCGGACGTGGCGTTGGTGATCGGCGCCAACGACGTCACCAACCCGATCGCCCGCCGCCCCGGCAACGCGATCTCCGGGATGCCGATCCTCGACGTCGACAAGGCCAAGAGCATCGTCGTCATCAAACGCTCGATGGGCCACGGCTACGCGGGCGTCGACAACGAGCTGTACACCGACCCGAAGACCGGCATGTTCTTCACCGACGCGAAGAAGGGACTGACCGAACTGAAGGCGGCAGTCGGCGAGTTCGTCGGCTGACACGCCATGAGGTGGGCCCCCGCGCTCGCGGCGCGGGGGCCCACCTCATGCTCGCCCTCTCACTCCTCCGGCACCATCTCGATCGCCCCGCTCGGGCACTCGGCCACGCACAGCCCGCAGCCCTTGCAGTAGTCGAGGTCGATGGCGAACCCCTTGCCGGGGCCGAGCTTGGTGATCGCGTTGTCCGGGCAGACGCCGTAGCAGTTGTCGCACTCGAAGCAGTTCCCGCACGACATGCACCGCCGGGCCTCGAACAGTGCCGTGGACTCGTCCAGTCCCTGCACCACCTCGTCGAACGTCGAGACCCGCCGGGCCAGTTCGAGGTGCGGTCGCACGGAGGCGGGTGCGTCCGCGTAGTACCAGGTGTTGAGGTTCTCGAAGTCGGCCGGGGCGTGCTTGGTGCCCGGGTCGTACGAACTCCCGCGCAGATACGCGTCGATGTGCCGGGACGCCTTCTTGCCGTGGCCCACGGCGACCGTGACGGTGCGGTCGGCGGGCACCATGTCGCCGCCGGCGAAGACGCCCTGATGGCTCGTCATCAGTCCGTCGGCGACCTGGACCATGCCGTGGTCGACCGTCAGATCGGGCACGTTCTTCAGCAGGGTGAGGTCGGAGTCCTGGCCGAGGGCGAGGACCACCGTGTCGGCCTGCAGTTCCTCGAACTCGCCTGTGGGCTGCGGGAATCCGGTCTCGTCGAGTTCCATCCGCTCGATGGTGAGGTGCCCCTCGTCGGCGTGCTTGATGGTGGAGAGCCACTTCATCCGCACGCCTTCCTCCAGGGCCTCCTCGACCTCGATGTCGTGGGCCGGCATCCGGTCCCGGTTGCGCCGGTAGACCACCACGGCGTCGGTCGCGCCCAGGCGGCGGGCGGTGCGTGCCGCGTCCATGGCCGTGTTGCCACCGCCGTAGACCGCGACCCGCCGCCCCAGCAGGGGCGGGCCCTCGCCCTCCATGCTGCCGAGGAGGGCCACCGCGTCGAGGATCTTCGCGCTGTCGCCGGCCGGGATGTAGGTGCGCTTGCCGATGCCGGCGCCCACGGCCAGGAAGACCGCGTCGAAGCCCTCGTCGCGCTGGGCGGCGAGCACGTCGTCGACCCGGGTGTCCAGTTCGAGGGTGACTCCGAGGGCCATGATGCGGTCGATCTCCGCGTCCAGGACCTCGCGCGGCAGCCGGTAGCGGGGGATGCCGTAGCGCATCATCCCGCCGGGCTGCTCCTGCGCCTCACGGATCGTCACCTCGTGGCCGAGGAGCCGGAGATGGTAAGCGGCCGACAGTCCCGCGGGGCCGGAGCCGACGACCAGGACGCGCTTGCCGGAGGTCGCTGGGGGAGCCTCGACGGTCCAGCCCTGCTTGATCGCCTCGTCGCCGAGGAAGCGCTCGACGGAGTTGATGCCCACGGCGTTGTCGACCTGGACGCGGTTGCAGGCGGTCTCGCAGGGGTGGTAGCAGACCCGGCCCATGACGGCGGGCAGCGGGTTGTCCCGCATCAACTGCCGCCAGGCGGACTCGTAGTCGCCGCTCTCCGCGTGGAACAGCCACTGCTGGATGTTCTCGCCGGCCGGGCACGCCTGGTTGCACGGCGGCAGCCGGTCGACGTACTGGGGACGCTCGGTCCGCCAGGCGCCGGTGTGGTTGGCCAGGCTGGAGCCGACGTCCAGGGTGATCGCGAACGGTTTCTCCTTCACGGCACTGCCTCCTCGGCGAGCAGCCCGAAGCGGGCGATGTTGCGGTCGGCGGTCCGCTGCAGGTGGGCGATGACATCGGTGCGCACCTCGGGCTTGAACAGGTGCGCGTACCGCTTCTGCGGGCGCAGGTACTCCTCCACGGGGACCCGTCGCCGTATCGGAGTCACGTCGGTCACCTCGCCGTCCACGGCCTCGAACACCGGGAACAGGCCCGTCTGTTCGGCCAGCCGCGCGATGCGCACCGTGTCGTGGGACGCGGTGCCCCAGCCCAGCGGACAGGGCACCAGCACATGCAGATAGCGGGCGCCGCGCATGCCCATCGCCCGGTGCACCTTGGCCTCCAGGTCGCGCAGGCCGGCCACCGTCGCGGTGGCGACGTAGGGGATCTCGTGCGCCATCGCGATCAGCGGCAGGTTCTTGCCCTGCCCGAAGGGGGCGCCCGGCTCCTCGCCGACCGCCTGGGTGGTGGCCGTGCGCGCGGCCGGGGGAGTGGCCCCGGAGCGCTGCACGCCGGTGTTCATGTAGGCCTCGTTGTCGTAACAGACGTACAGGACGTCGTCGTTGCGCTCGAACATGCCCGACAGACAGCCGAGCCCGATGTCGACGGTGCCGCCGTCGCCGCCCTGCCCGACCACCCGGATGTCGGTGCGGCCCTTGGCGCGCAGCGCGGCGGCGACGCCCGCGGCGACCGCGGGTGCGTTGCCGAACAGGGAGTGCAGCCAGGGCAGTTGCCAGGACGTCTCGGGGTAGGGCGTGGAGAAGACCTCCAGGCAGCCGGTCGCGTTGACCGCGATCACCTTGCCGCCGGCCGCCCGTTGGGCCGCGTCCAGGATGTAGCGGGCACCGAGCGCCTCGCCGCAGCCCTGGCAGGCGCGGTGGCCGCAGGTCAGCGCGTTGGCGCGGGCCGGGTCGGCCTGGTCGGACTGCAACTCGGGCCCCAGCAGCCGGTTTCCGGCGGCGAAGCTGCCCACTTGGTAGAACTTGACCTGTGGTGCGGCGCTCATCGGTTGCTCCCCACATCGCGCAGGATGTTCTCCGCGGACGGACCCGACCGCCTGGTCTGTGCCATCCGCGCCAACTCCCGCTCCACCAGCTCGGTGTTGAGGTCCAGGAAGGTCAGCGGCTCCAGACGCCCGGCGACCGCGTCGTCGAACAGCCGGTGCAGCGACTCCTTGGTGATCGGCCGTCCGCCGAGCCCCGCGATCACGGTGTGACCGTCGAGCTGGATCCCGGACAGCGCGGTGCGTACGTTCGCCGACACGATCCCGCCGATGCCGACCGCCAACGCCCGCTCCAGCACGACCACTTGACGGGCTCCGCCGAGCACGGTCCGTACCGCGTCCAGCGGGAAGGGGCGGAACGACGTGATCGCCATCGCGCCGATCCGCACCCCGCGGTCCCGCATCTCGTCCACGACGTCGCAGACGGTGCCGAACACCGAGCCCAGCGCCACGACGATCGTGTCGGCGAACTCGCAGCGGTAGGGATGGACCAGCCCGCCGGAGTCACGCCCGAAGACCTCCCGGAACTCGTCGGCGATCCGCGGAATCGCGTCCAGCGCCTGCATCTGCTTGGCGTGCGCCAGATAGCGCACCTCGGTGAAGGCGTCCGGACCGACCATCGCGCCGATCGACACGGGCTCGTCCGGGTCCAGGACCTGGCGCGGCTCGTACGGCGGCAGGAACGCGTCGACCTGGGCCTGCTCCGGCACCTCGATCCGCTCCCAGGCATGCGTGAGGACGAAGCCGTCCATGCACACCATCACCGGCAGCGACAGCTCCTCGGCCAGCCGGAACGCCTGCGGGTGCAGGTCGGCGGCCTCCTGGTTGTCGCGCGCGTACAGCTGGATCCAGCCGGAGTCGCGCTGCGACATGCTGTCGCTGTGGTCGTTCCAGATGTTGATCGGCGCGCCGATCGCCCGATTGGCGACCGTCATCACGATCGGCAGGCCGAGGCCGGAGGCGTTGTAGAGCGCCTCCACCATGTAGAGGAGGCCTTGGCTGGCGGTCGCCGTGTAGGTGCGGGCACCGGCTGCCGAGGCTCCGATGCACATGGACATCGCGGCGAACTCCGACTCGACGTTGACGTACTCGCAGGGCTTCAGCGCGCCCGACTTCACCAGGCGGCTGAGCTCCTCGACGATGTGCGTCTGCGGCGAGATCGGATAGGCCGCGATCACCTCGGGGCGGCAGTACGCGACGGTCTCCGCGACCGCCCGCGAGCCCTCAGTCTGCTTGAGCATGCGCTTGCTCCTCCCACTGAGCGGTGCTGACGTGGTCGTACGCCTCCCGGGCGGCGGCCGCGTTCGCGGTTCCCAGCTCGCCGGGGAAGCGGTCCTGGATGGCTGCCGCGAGCGAGTCGATGGACACGCACCCGGTGAGGGCGGCCAGCCCGCCCAGCAGGACCGCGTTCGGCACCGGCCGCCCGAAGTGCCGCAGGGCGAGGGACGTGGCGGGGACGGTCAGGGCGCGGCCGGGTGTGATCACGTCCGAGATGCCCAGGTCCCCTATGGGAAGCGGTGAGTTGACAAGCACGCTGCCACCGGGGCACAGCCCCTCGAAGACGTTCACCTGGTGCAGCAGCGTCGCGTCCTGGATCACCAGCGCGTCGGGCCGCATGACGGGCTCGCGCACCCGGATGGGCCGGTCGTCGATCCGGCAGAACGCCATGACCGGCGCCCCCGTCCGCTCCGACCCGAAGCTCGGGAAGGCCTGCGCGTGGCGGCCCTCCAGAAACGCGGCCACCGACAACAGCTCCGCGGCCGTGACGGCACCCTGACCGCCGCGGCCGTGGATGCGTACCTGGAACATGTCGTACTCCCTCCGGATGGTCTTCTCCTCCGTCGTATCCCGGGGACGGACGGACTCCGCAGGGGCCGAACGTCCCTGTACAGGGGCCGAGAGGGCACGGTGACGCCGTCCGGTGGACGGGGGCGGGCGGACAGCGTCCCGGTCCGGCCGGGGGAGGCCGGACCGGGACGCGGTGGGGGTCACTCGTGCGGGACGATCGCGACCGGGCAGCGGACGTGGTGCATCACCGCGTGGTCGACCGGTCCGGTGTGCGCGCCGACCCTGGCCGGGCGGTTGCGGCGGCCGACGACCAGCAGGCCGGCGTCCGCCGAGGCGCTCTGGATCAGGCGCGCCGCGCGGTCGTTCGCCACGACCTCGTGGACCTCCACCGTCGGGTACTTCTCGCGCCACGGCCCGAGGACCCTGGCCAGCTCGCGCTCGGCGTCCTCCTGCGCGCTCGTGTTCTTCGCGCCGGGCCCGGGCGAGATCGACTGCGTCCACGCGTGCACCGCGCGCAACGGTGCGGACCGCATGGCAGCGCTCTCGAAGGCGAACGCGAGAACGTCGTCGCACAGGTGCGCCGTGTCGACACCCACCACGACCTCGCGGTACGGCGCACGGGCCGACGGCTTGCCGTCGGAGCCGGGCATCCGCTCGCTCGCGGGGGTCTCGTCGGCCCGGACCAGCACGATCGGGCGCGTCACGCGGGCCACCGTCGCCAGCGCCACGGAACCGGCCAGGAACCCGCCGAATCCGCTGAACGCACGGCTGCCCAGCACCAGCAACTCGCCCTCCGCGCACGCCGCCACGAGGGCGTCGGACGCGGGCCGGGCGATCTGCTCACCGCTGAGATAGACCTGCGGATAACGCTCGTTGACCCGGTCCATGGCCTCGCGGAGAATCCGCCGCGACCAGAACCGGGGCGCCTCCAGCTCGGGCAGCGTCGACGGTTCGGGCGACGCCGCCTCCCACGCGTGCACCAGACGCAGCGGCGCACCGCGGCGCAGTGCCTCCCTCGCTGCCCAGTCGGCGGCGGCGAGGCTCTCGCGTGAACCGTCCAGTCCTACGACAACAGGACGCAGCACGGTCAACACCTCCCTTGATCGGTGGCCGCGGGCCGGTCCGCAGGCCCTCTACCACCAGCGTCGTCCCGACGGCTCCACGCGAGGAGAGCCCATCGGGGCCCAGGTGGGGACCGTTCGGCCCATGCGTGGGGTGGCGCCGTCACCGACGCTGAAGGTGTCCCGTGACAACGCCGGAGGACACCATGCACAGCACCCCGCACACCGTCAGCGATGTCATGACCCGCACCGTCGTCGCCCTCGGGCGCGGGGCCGGGTTCAAGGACATCGTGAAGACCATGCAGCAGTGGAAGGTCAGTGCCCTTCCCGTCCTGGACGACGAGCGGCGGGTGATCGGCGTGGTCTCCGAGGCCGACCTGCTGCCCAAGGAGGCGTTCCACGACGGCGACCCGGACCGGTACTCCGAACTGCGCCGCCTGTCCGACCTGACGAAGGCCGGAGCCGTGACCGCCGGCGAGCTGATGACCGCGCCGGCCCTCACCGTCCACGCCGACGCGACCCTCGCCCGGGCCGCGCGCACCATGGCCGTGACCCGGACCAAGCGGCTCCCCGTGGTCGACGGACAAGGCCTGCTGAAGGGCATCGTGAGCCGCTCCGACCTGCTGAAGGTGTTCCTTCGGGAGGACAAGGACATCGCGGACGAGATCCGCCGCGAGGTCGTCGCCCACCTGTTCCCCGAGCAGTCCGCAGCGATCCGCGTGGAGGTGTGCGACGGCGTCGCCACCCTCACCGGCCGTATCCCCGACACCGCCCTCGTGCCCGTCGCCACCCGCCTGGTGCGCGCGGTGGAGGGCGTGGTGGACGTGGACTGCGCGCTCCTGGGACCGCCCCGCCGTCCGGACCCCGAACCCCTGTGAACACGGGGGTGATCGGGTGCCAGGGCCGACCGGGTCGGGCACGGGCCCGGTCGGCCCACGCGGGTGGCGCCCGCGCGCGGGACGCTGGAAGTGGCCAAGAAGAGGAGGGAGAACATGAACGGCATGATCGAGCGGCTGCCGGGCTGGCCGACACTCCCCGAGCTGTTCGGCTGGGTCGAGACAGGCCTCCCGGGCACGCACACGATCCCGGGACTGCACACCATCCGGATCGAGCAGCAACTGACCGACGAGACCTACGTGCTGCGGGCCGAGCTTCCCGGCATCGACCCCGCCAAGGACGTCGAGATCACGGTGACGGAAGGCGTTCTGACCCTGCGGTCCGAGCGCAGTGAGGAGACCACGGAGAAGCACCACACGGAGTTCCGCTACGGCAGCTTCGCCCGCTCCGTCCGGCTGCCCGCCGGCGCGAAGGGCGACGAGGCCACCGCCGCGTACAAGGACGGAGTCCTGACGATCACGGTCCCGGTGCCCGAGACGAAGACAGGCACCCGGACCATTCCGGTGCAGCACGGCTGAGCGCGCGCACGCGCCGTGTCGCACCCCGTGTGTGGGGGGGGGGGGGGGGGGGGGCCCCCCCCGCCCCCCCCCCCCCCCCCCCCCCCCCCCACGACCGCACCCCGCTCCCTCGGTGAGGAGAGAGCCATGGCCCCGAACGAAGCACCGTCGTCGGCACGCCCCGCACCGACTCGCCCCAGACCCGCGCTGCTCACCTTCCTCGGTGGCGTGGGAACGGTCACCGGCAGCAAGTTCCTCGTCGAGAGCGACCACGCGCGTGTCCTCGTGGACTGCGGGCTCTTCCAGGGCTTCGCCGATCTGCGCCGGATGAACTGGCGGCGGCTGCCCTGCGACGCGACGGACATCGAGGCGGTCGTCGTCACCCACGCCCACCTCGACCACTGCGGATACCTGCCCAGACTGGTCCGCCACGGCTTCCACGGCCGCATCGTGACGACCGAGTACAGCGCGCGTCTCATCGAGATCGTGCTCAGGGACAGCGCCAAGCTCCAGATCGAGGCCGCCCAGCACGCCAACGACCACGGCTGGTCCAAACACCGGCCCGCACAGCCGCTGTACGACGACTCGGACGTCGACCGCACCCTCAAGCTCATCGACCCGGTACCGACCGGCGAGAGCACCGAACTCGCCCCGCACACCCGCCTCACGCTGCATCCGGCCGGCCACATCCTCGGCTCGGCCTGGGCGCTGCTCACCCTGGAGGACGGGCACACCCTCGCGGTCAGCGGCGACCTCGGGCGCCCCGGACATCCCCTGCTGCGGCCCCCGGAGCCGTTCTCCGGGGCGGACGTCCTCCTCATGGAGTCGACGTACGGAAACCGCCGGCACGAGGAGGACGCCGGGCGGGCCCACTTCGCCGACGTCCTGACCCGCACCCTCAGGAAGGGCGGCACGGTCGTCATCCCGGCGTTCGCCCTCGACCGCACCGAGGTCGTCCTGCACGAGCTGGCCGAACTCCGCCGCCGGGGCACGCTGCCCGCCGCCGTACCGGTGTACGTGGACAGCCCGATGGCCCTCGCCGCGCTGGACGTCTACCGGGACGCCGTCCTCGCCAAGGCACCCGAACTGCGGCCCGAGGTCACGGCCACCGGCACAGACGCGCTGAGCCCGGAGCCGTTCCTCGCGGCACGGACCGTCCAGGAGTCGATCGAGATCGGCCTCACCACCGGGCCCGCCGTCATCGTCTCGGCGTCCGGCATGGCCACCGGCGGCCGTGTCCTGCACCATCTGGAGCGTCTGCTGCCCGACCCGCGCAACACCGTCATGGTGGTGGGCTTCGCCGCCCGGGGCACCCGGGCACGCGACCTCGTCGACGGAGCCAAGGCGCTCAAGATGTTCGGCGAGTACGTCCCCGTGCGCGCGGAGATCGCCGACGTGCCGCACTTCTCGGCCCACGCGGACGCCGCCCAGGTGGTCGACTGGCTGCGCGGCGCACCCGCCCCGCACATCACCTACCTGGTGCACGGCGAGCCCGACGC
Source organism: Streptomyces sp. NPDC050548 (assembly GCF_044457385.1). NCBI lineage: Bacteria > Bacillati > Actinomycetota > Actinomycetes > Kitasatosporales > Streptomycetaceae > Streptomyces > Streptomyces sp. NPDC050548. The sequence continues at coordinate 11,261 of NZ_JBITGV010000037.1, read as the reverse complement.
GGCCGAGGCCCTGCGGGACCGTATCGACCGGGTACTGGGCTGGACGGCCGTCGTGCCGCGGTCGGGAGAGCGGGTCCTCGTGCGGTGACGGCCCGGTACCGGATCAGTACGGGAGGGGTCTGCCGGACGGGGTCCGCAGATCGAGCGGCGCGGGCCGACGCGGGGTCGAGGGGCGCTTGGTCTCCTGTATCCGCTTCATGACCGCCGCCTCCTGGACTTCTTTGGGCCGAGTGCCTGTCACCCGGCCACCGTGTATGTCCTGAGCCTCGTCCGTGACAGCTCGTACGGCGATGGGGCCTTGGACCCCGGTCCGTGGGCCAGAGCGACCGCGCGCCGGAGCCGACCGGCCCCATCCCCTGGTACCCGTACGGCACACCGCGCACCCTCCCCACGAGAACCGGCCCGGACCCCAGGTCCGAGCCGGTCGGTCATGCCCGGCGGCGCTACGACGCACCACTCCTGGACAGCGAAGGCGAATCGACGGCTTCCCGCGGTTCCCGGGACCCCTCCGCGACCGGCACGGTCACCACCGGGACCGTCGAGTGCCGCAGGCATTCCCGGCCCACCGGGCCGACCGAGGGCAGCCCGAAGGTCCCGTGCGCCTTGCGCCCCAGGGCCAACAGCAGGGCGCCGCGCGCCTGTTGGAGCAGCACGCGGGCGGCCGGCCCCTCCACCACGACGCGGCGCACGGCACCGTCGGTCCGAGGTCCGAGGGCCTCGTGCACGGTGGTGGTGAGGATCTGCACGGCCCGTTCGCGCTCCTGGGCGGCCGTCGGACGAGCGGGCACCGGAGCGTAGGGCGCGTGTCCGCTCGTGGCCGGCTCCCAGGCGTGCACGGCGACGAGGCCCGTGTGCAGGATTTCCGCCTGCCCGGCCGCCCAGCGCAGGGCGGCCATCGACGCCTCGGATCCGTCGACGCCCACCACGATGCCGTTGCCGTCGGTGTGTTCGGTCATGGCAGCCTCCCTGGTCGGCCTCTTGCCATCACAGTGGCCCGGACACGGACGCCGTGGCCTGAGCCGACGGGGGCCTTGTCCGGGCCCAAAGGTCCCTTGCCTTCGCGGCCCCGGAGGGTCAGGACGGGACCTCCGGTTCGTCACCTCCCTGGTCGAGCCTGAACGGCGGATACACGTCGGTGAGGAGCGCCGCGTACGCGACCACGCGCAGCACCCACCGGTTGAGCCCGATCACCAGGTCGAACAGCCCGCGCGGATAGCGCCCGGTGGCGGCCAGCGAGACCCCGGCGAACACGGCCAGCAGTGTGATGAGCCCGCCCGATGCCCAGGGCACCTTCAGCCCGCCGAGCAGGAACGCCAGGATCAGATAGTGCGGAACGGCCAGGAGCCACCACTTCACCAGGACGAGACCGCGGGACAACTGCTCCGGATACGCCAGGTCCCAGTGCGTGGGGTAGTCGGGCACGTCGGCGAGGGTGAAGGGCGGATAGCGGTCGGTGCCCAGGGCACCGTACGCGTAGTACGCCACACGCCAACTCCAGCGCAGTACACCGGTGTTGAAGTCGAACAGCGGGCGCGGGTAGCGGCCGGTGAACAGGATCGAGAAGAAGGCGGCCACGCTCGCCCCCACGAACGCGACCCACAGGAAGAACAGGACGACGTAGTGGGGGAGGGCGAGCAGCCACTTCACCAGCCACAGCCAGCGGGACTCCGGTGGATCGAGTCGCGCGGTCAGCCGTGCCGGATGTACCGCGGGCATCGCTTCATTCATGGCGAACGGTCCTTTCCGAGGCCGGTGCGGTCAGCTCCGGTAGTGCTGGTGGTCGTCGTGCTTGCCGATGTAGTGCCGTTCCTCGATGACGGCCTCGCGCTCGCCCGGGCGCAGCACGGTGCCGCGGGTGCTCATGAACGTGATGAGCCCGATAACTCCCGCCACCATCAGGAAGAAGCCGACGACGAACGAGCTGTAGCCGAACACCAGGCAGCCGCCCAGCACGGTCGCGCCGACCAGAATCAGAGGAACCATGACCGTCTCCTTCACTTGGCCGCGAGATGCTCCGGATGCCGTCCCGGTCGGGAGCCACGGCATCCTTACCTGCGGCGTCACCGCCAGCGTCCCGCTCCGGTGTCGGGCAGCCCAGGGGCTGACCGGGCAGAGGGTGGGGCCGGACGGCCCCGACCGGGGCCCTGCGGCCCCTCCCGCCCCGGCGGTCGACGCACGACGCTGGCACCGAGGAACACACCGAGTGTGGGGGAGGTGCTGATCATGCTCGCGTCCATCATGGCGGGAGTGGACGGATCGCCGGAGAGCCTGGCCGCCGCCGAATGGGCAGCCCGCGAAGCACTGCGCCGCGGCCTGCCGCTGCGGCTCGTGCACGCCTGGGACTGGCATCCGCGTCGTGGAGAGAGGGAGGCCGACAGCGCGACCCGGCGGTGTCTGGCGCGGCGCGCCCTGCGGCAGGCGGAGGAACGGGTGCGGGCCGCGTGCCCGGACGTGCGCCTGTACGACGACCAGGTGGAGGAGCCCGCGATCCCGGCTCTGCTGAAGCTGGCCGAAGGCGCCGAGCTGGTGGTGCTGGGTTCGCGCGGCCTGACCGGTGTCGCCGGGTTCCTGGTGGGCTCGGTCGCACAGGGAGTGGTGGCCCGAGCCACGGTCCCCGTGGTTCTGGTCCGGGCGGGCGAGGCGGCGGCGGACGGACAACTGCCGAACCTCGGTGACAGCGCCGGCCGGCGGACCGGGTACCGGGACGTGGTCCTGGCCGTCGACCTCGACGCACCCGGCGACGAGGTGATCGAGTTCGCCTTCGAGGCGGCCCGGCTGCGCGGGGCGCGGCTGCGGGTCGTCCACGCCTGGCAGACGCCCGTGCTCGGGCTCGGCCCCGGCGAGGTCGACCTGCTCGACGACCCGCGTCGGGCCGAGGAGCGGCGGGCCGCCCTGACCGGTGCGCTGCGGCTGTGGCGCGACAAGTACCCCGGCGTCGAGGTCGTCGAGACGGTGACCAAGGACCGGCCCCGGACCGCGCTGATCCGGGCCGCCTGCGGCGCGAGCCTGCTGGTCGTCGGCCGCCGGACCGCGGATCGGCCGGTCGGCCGCCGCATCGGTCCGGTGACCCACGCCGCCATCCACGACGTCGACTGCCCCGTCGCCGTCGTCCCGCACTCCTGAGGATGTGATCACCGTGATGACGTACTGGAACCAACACGGCATGAGCGGATGGGACTGGTTCGCGATGTCGATCGGCTCGGTCCTGCTGTGGGCCCTGCTCGTGACCATCGCTGTCCTGCTCATCCGCAACCTGAGTCGTAACTCTCAGGGTCCGCGCCCCCTCGGATCGCCCCCGCCCGAGCAGGTGCTCGCCGACCGGTTCGCCCGCGGGGAGATCGACGAGGAGGAGTACCGCAACCGCCTGGCCGTCCTGCGCACGGACGGCTCCAGGCTCACCGAACACCGCAAGTGAGGTCGAGGGTGGGGCGACGACCGACGGCAGGGGCCGTCCGCCGTCGCCCCGCCTTTCGGCGTGTGGATCTGCTCGCCGCGTCCTCCGGCGAACCGTCGGGTCCGACGGGTACGGGCACGGGGGCCGGTCGGTGGGGCGACGGGGACCGTCCGGCCCCTGGGTGCGCGCTCGGGGTCGCACGAGTCTGGAGTCCGGTGAAGCGCCGCTTCCATCAGGGAGGGTGCCTGGAGAGGGGTGGACTGTGATGAGTGGCCCGGTGGTTGTGGGAGTGGACGGTTCGCGGTCGAATCCGGCGGTGGTGGAAGCCGCGGCGAAGGCGGCCGAACGGCTAGGCGTCGGCCTGGAGTTGACGCAGGTGGTCGGCTGGCCGGCCGGAGCCGGGCGGTTCGGCATTCCCTCGTGGGAGATGGACGGGACCGGTGGGTACGCGTCGGCGAGGGGCGTGCTGGCCGAGGCCGAGCGGCAGGCCCACAGCGCCGCACCGCGCGTGCGGATCTCGCGCGAAGTCCTCGTCGGCAAGCCCGAGAACGTGCTGGAGTGCGAGGCGCGCACCGCGTCTCTGACGGTCGTCGGAGCCGATGGCGCGCAGGGCTACGGCGGCCTGCGCAAGGGATCGCTGGCCGGGCGGCTGTCCGCGCGGGTGTCCGGTCCGCTGCTGGTCGTGCGCGGCAGGCCGAACCCGGTCGGCCCGGTGCTCCTCGCGGTCCACGGCACGTCGACGCTGCGCGGAGCCGCCGAGTTCGCCTTCGCCGAGGCCTCGGCACGCGGGGCGGACCTCGTGGCCGTGCAGCTGCGGAACATCTCCGCCGCCCGGCCCTACGGCGGGTCCGCCCATGCCATGACCGAGGACGAGGAGGACCTCGCGCTCGCCGGTGCCCTGGCCGGGCTGCGCGAGCGGTACCCGGACGTCACCCTGCGGTGCCGTCGGCCTCGCGGCCGGTCCCGCCGGGCCCTCGTCGAGGCCAGCGCCGAGAGCCAGCTTCTCGTGGTCGGAGCGCGCGGCCGGTTCGGGTTCGTGGGATCGCCGCTGGACCCGATCTGCCGGACGGCGCTGCGCGAGGCGGACTGCCCCGTCGCCCTCGTCCACTGCTGACGCCTGCGGACGGCCGTATGAACCAGTGACCGGTAGAACGCCACCTGGCGTTCCACCGGTCACTCTCGGTTCTGGAAGTGACCCACCTGGTCGCCGACAGGCCGAAGCCGCAGGAGGAGTCGCGTGGGTCGAAGGTCGGGCCCTGTCCGTGGCGCGGTCGAACCGGCGCCCTGTGTCTGGCGACGAGTCCGCCGTCCACAAGATCACCGAGGACACCATCGCGCCTGGGTCCCAGGGCTGCCGGCTGCGCACCTGGAACCGCGCGGGCGTGCCCCGGGCCCTGTACGAGCGAGTCGGACGGCGTCTCCTGGCCTCGCTGACCAGCGCCGTGCGGGGCCAGGACCCGATTGTTCAGCAGCAGCGTCAGCCGAGCCGGGCAAGCGCCGCGTCCTCCCTCAGGACCTGACGCGCCGTACGGCGCGGTGAGGCGGGACCCTGCGGGCCGTAGCCGAGTCGGAGCACCATCTGGGCGTGCGCACGCTGGCTGTCCGCGAGTTGCTCGCGCAGGTCGGGCCACTCCAGCGCCTGGTGGAGCAGGGAAGCCCGTACGCCGTGCGTGGTGGCCACCAGGAGGGCGCGTTCGAGTGCCTCGCCGGCGCGCAGCCAGTCCGCCCGGCGGTCGTGGAGGGTGGACAGGACGGCGATGGAGGGCCGTTTCTCGAAGGGGCGGGCCACGAGTGTCATGGGATGCCGGTGGGAGCTGAAGTCCCGCATCGGGATCTGTTCCCGGAAGTCCTGTGGCCCGATTGCCTCCGGCGGCATGCCGAGCGCCTCGCTTGTGGGCGGGTGGACCCAGCGGCGGCTCTCCGCGGCCCGGTCGGAGTCCGCGGTGTTGCGTCCCTCCGCCTCACGGGTCAGCCGCAGCAGCCGGTCGGTGTCCGCGGGTCCGGGGAGGTCGAGCATCGCGCCCTCCGCATGGGCCGCCTCGGCGAGTTCGGCCAGCACGGAGGCCGGAACCTGTCGGTCGGCGAACGGGAAGCGACTGCTGTGCCGGCGCCACACCGCTTCGTACAACTGCGGCGCCGGTGAGAACCGTGCGGTTCCGGCGAGTCGTACGGTGGCCAGCAGGTCCGGTTCGTGGGGCCGGGGGAGCAGCCGGGTCACCGGCTCCCAGCCGTGGTGGGCGACCGCCACACGCAGGTTGAACAGCGCACAGCCGACCGAGATGTGCAGAGCACGCCCCGACGGGTCGGTGTGCCGCAGCCCGCGTTCCGCGACCGCCCGGATCTCCAGCGTGACGGTGTCCGGGTCGAGCCGGAACCGCCAGGGCTGGGTGTTGTGGATCGAGGGTGCGGCGACGGACGCCGCGATCAGCGTCTCCAGGGTCGGCACGTCGAGAACGGTGCTGGACATGTGGTCTCCTCCCCGCCCCGCGCCCCAAGGGCGGCCGGGCTGTTCGCTGTTCCTGCCCAGCGTGGTCCTGCCAGGGGGCCAGGAGGAGGGGCCGTACGGCCTCGGGAGCGTGCCGGACGGCCCGGGGCGCGGCTCAGTTGCCGGTACGGTCGCCGGTCTCGGGCTGCTCCAGGTGCGAGGCGAGCACGGCTGCCTGCACCCGGCGCTGGACACCCAGCTTGGCCAGCAGCCGGGAGATGTGGTTCTTGACGGTCTTCTCCGACAGGTACAGCTTCTTGCCGATCTCGCGATTGGTGAGGCCGTCTCCGATCAGTGCGAGGATCTCTCGTTCACGCGGGGACAGGCTCGCCAACTCCGGTGCGATCTCCGGGGCTTGGGCGGGTTCGGCGCGCAGCGAGCGCATCAGGCGGGCCGTCGTCGCGGGGTCGAGCATCGACTGCCCGGAGGCGACCGTCCGTACCGCCGAGACCAGGTCGGTACCCTTGATCTGCTTGAGCACATAGCCGGAGGCCCCGGCCATGATGGCGTCGAGCAGGGCGTCCTCGTCGTCGAACGAGGTCAGCATCAGGACGGCCAACTCCGGCATCTGGTCGCGCAGTTCGCGGCAGACGGTGATGCCGTTGCCGTCGGGGAGACGTACGTCCAGAACGGCGACGTGCGGGCGCACCGCGGGGGCCCGTACCAGTGCGTGCTCGACGTTCTCGGCGTCGCCGACCACCGAGATGTCCTCCTCGGCGTCCAGCAGGTCGGTCAGGCCACGTCGCACGACCTCGTGGTCGTCCAGCAGGAACACACGGATCGGATCCTGTGCGGTGAAGGTGCGTGCCTCGGTCATCTCGACCCCTTGTTCCCCGGAGTGTGAACGGACTGCGGGCCGTCCGTGGACACGATCATCACGCGCCCGGCCCGGAAGTACTAGGGCCGACCGGCCCAACCGGCCCTCCCGGCGTGTCCTCATCGGCCCCCGTGCGACGGTCGGGCGGCCCATCCCGGCGGCGATCACCCGGTGGGACCGTCCTCTTGTTCTCGTCTTCCTGATGCCCGTGAGGGGGTGTGACCGATGCGGAGGATCAAGCGCGTGAAGGTCCTGGGGTGGCGCTGGCGGCGCAACGAACTGCGTCGGCACAGCGACGCGGTGGAGGCCTGGATCGTGCTGGGCGCCTGGGCGCTCGCGACGACCGCCGGGGCCGTGGCCGGTGTGGTCGGCGCCCAGACCTTGGCGGCGGCGCAGGCGCGGGACGCGGCGGAACGCCGGCCGACGACCGCCGTGCTCCTCTCCACCCTGCCGGGTGGAGGGGGCGTCGGGTTCGACTACAGCCGCGTGAAGGCGAAGGTGCGCTGGACCGACGCGCAGGGCACCGTCCGTACCACCACGACGGAGGTGAAGGCCGGAACGGACACCGGCGGCACGGTGCCGGTGTGGACGGACGGCCACGGCCACCTGGTGGGCGAGCCCCCGAACCCGTCCGTGGCGACGGCGCGTGTGGTCGCTGCCGGTACGGGAGCCGGGCTGGCCGGCGGACTGTTCGTGCTCGCGGGTGGACGCCTGATCCGGTTGAGGGTGGAGCGGCGGGCCACCGACCAGTGGGGCGAGGAGTGGGAGCGGGCCGACGCGCGGTGGGGGCGCAGGACCGGCTGAGACGCCGTTGCTCCGCCGGTCGCCGGTGGCCGACGGGGCAACGGCTTACAGGGCTCACCAGTACTTCTCACTCCCCGGAACCAGTACTTCTCACTCGCCGGAGCGGTCGGGCCCGTCGAGTCCGAACTCCACGTCCACGACCCCCTCGACGCCGCGGACGAGCCGCGCCGCCACGGGAACCAGGGACGTGTCCCGCACCCGGCCGCCGAGCTTTACGACCCCGTCCCGTACCTCGACCCGGACCGCCGACGCGGGACCGGGGAACAGGTAGGCCACCACTTCACGGCGCACCTCCTCCGCGATCTCCTCGTCGTCCCGGAGAAACACCTTCAGCAGGTCGGCCCGGCTGACGACGCCCTCAAGCCGGCCGGCGTGGTCGACGACGGGCAGCCGCTTGACCTTGGCGCGGGCCATGGTCCGCGCCGCCTGCGCGAGGGTCGCACCCGCGCCCACGGTCAGGGCGGGCGACGTCATCAGCTCGCCCGCGGTCACCGAACCGGCCTTCGCGAGGTCGGACAGCCGGCGCAACTGCGTGTACCGGTCGGGGTCGTTGTCGCGGAACTCCTCCTTGGGCAGCAGATCGGCCTCCGAGACGATCCCGATCACGCGGTCCGCCGCGTCGAGCACGGGCAGAGCGCTGACCTTCCGCTCCTGCATCGTGCGGACGATGTCCTTGAAAGCGGCCCCGCGGACGACGGTGGCGACGGTGCGGGTCATCACGTCGCTCACGATGTGCGGTGATCCGTGCATGGTCACTCCTCCTCACGGCGGTCCACCGGTGCGGTCACCGCATGCCGCCGCTGCCGTACGGGGCGTACAGGTCCAGCAGCCGGGTGCGGGCCGAGCGGAGCCGGTGGGCCACGATGTCGCCCACCCACTGGGAGACGGTCATCCCGAACTCGGGATCGTCCTTGCACAGCGTGCGTACGGCCGTGGCGTCGAACTCCCAGGCACGCACCGGTGTCGTCGTCTCGGCGCCCAGGTGCCAGGCGTGCGGGCCGAACAGCCAGGACCAGCCGACGAGTTCGTTGTGCCCCAGCGATTCGATCACGGCGGCCCGGCGACCGGGCACGCGCATGTCGAGAGCGACGGTGCCGGTGCGGATGATCCAGAACCGGTCGGCACGGGCGCCCTCCTCGAAGAGCCGGGTGCCCTGGGGGATCGACACCTCCCGTGCGAGCTCCATCAGCCGTTCGCGGTGCTTGGCGGGCAGGGCCCGCGGCATGCTCGTGGTGGGGGAAGCGTTCATGGCGTGCCTCCAGAGAGTCTTACGGACCTGCCACCTCCAGCGTGTGCCGGTGGGTCCCGCCCTGCCATGGGCCACTTGGCCTGTGCGACGGGCCGACCGGCGCCCGGAAGGAGCCCTGTGGCACCCTGTGCCATCTCGTCTCCCGCGGTTCGATGAAACCGAGAGAAGTACTCGGCAGAGATTCGGCAGAGACGAGGGGGTGGACACCGTGGGCACGACCTTGACACCGGAGTTCTGGAGGCAGTTCGCCGTCCTGCTGGTCATCGCGACCGCGGTCACCGTCGTGGTCAGCGCCGCGCTCGACGCGCTGGTGCTGCGGATACGCGCCCGCCGGACCTCGCAGCGGCCCTCGGTCTCGCCAGTGGTTCGCACGCGCCGGCCGGCCGGGCGGACACCCGTTCACCACTGACACACCGTTCGTGAAGGCCGGACCCGCGGTCGCCGATTGATTTCGGTGACCGCGGGTCCGTCGCTTCTCGGAACGTGGGGGCGCTGTCGGCGGTCCAGCGGTGGGTTCGTACGATCGGACAGTGATCAAGCAGACGACGGTGCGCAGGGGACGGAAGCAAGTCATCGGGACTGCCGTCTGCGGTGTGATCGCCCTTTCCCTCGTCGGTGTCGCCGTCTACATGGCCGTCTCGGCCGTCGGGCGCCTGGGGCTGATCGGGCAGCAGCTGATCATGCGGGTCACGTACTGCGACGCGACCGCGCCGGCCACGACATCCCGGGGCGGCACTCATCCCGACCTCGTGTGCCGGGGGTTCGTGGATCCGGCGCAGACCTCCGACGACGCGATACACAAGATCACGGCAACCGGCTTCTCCTCCGAGCCCCGCTTCGGCGCGCCCGTGGAGGTGTCCGAGGAACCGTGGGGGTCCTGGGTCCCGGTGGACCAGGGAGCCTGGAACAAGCTGGGCCGCGCCCTCTCCCCGCTGATCCCGCTCGGCTTCGCCGGCTTGTTCGCCAAGGTGCCGGTGGCCGTCTGGCGCGGCCGGAGAAACTCGGGGCAGTTGCCGGCGCGGTCCTCGACGTAGAAGGGGCCACGCTCTCGATGGCGGTACGCCGCAGCCTCCGACTCCTGCCCGCGCAGTAGTGGTGGTGGGGGGCGGGCTAACGTCCGCCCGAGTCGCCCTGCGCCGACGCGAGTTCGATGCCGCGGATTCTGCGGAGCCAGCCGACGAACAGCCGAAGGGCGATACCGCAGCCGGCACACCAACCCCAGCCCTCGGTGACGAGGTCGTGGAAACCGTCCTCGTACTCGACGTACACGACCTGCGCGCCGACAGCGAGTGCGATGAACCCGTGCGTGCGTGACTCCACGGACAGCAGCCAGTCCACAGGCATCCACAGGGGAGCGGTGAGGTCGCGCAGCCGCATGCGGAGCGCCGCTCGGAGAAAGCCGAGGGCGTAGCGCATCCTGCGGCGTGGTGAGAGGACGATGCCGTTCCCGGGATCGCCGGCCAGGATCGCGGCCTACTCCTCCCGGAGATGTGCCCGGCGCTGTCCGGCGACGAAGGAAGCAAGGTTCAGAGTGCGAAGGCCTGCCCTGCCGTTGCGGGGGCCCGCGTGTGGAGTGGCCTCCGGCTCCATCGTCGACTGCCTGTCGCGCAGTGCGGTGAGCAGTAGCGCGATCGCGGCGATGAGGATCGCGACCACGGTCACCGCACCGCACACCCATCCGGTGATCAGCATGGTCCCTGCCACCGCCGGCTCGGGGCGGAGCGTTTTCAGGATGTAACCGATGAGCAGACAGGACACCGCCGCTGAGCCGGACAGTACCGGCGTCAGCACCGCGGCAACGGCCACCGCTCCGGCGCCGGAGGTCTCGGAGCGCTCCGCGTCCGTGCTCACGCCGCGCCCCCTTCGGTTCCTGAGAGCAGCCCGAAGAGGCGGGGCTTCCGCTCCTTGGCCTGGTGGGCCGCCAGCTGACCGGCGGCGGTGAGCTCGTAGTAGTAGCGCTTCGGCCGTCCCGGGTGCTCACCCGATTCCGCATACCGAGTCGCCCATCCCGCGTCGACCAGTCGCTCAAGGATGGGATAGACCGTCCCGGACCCGAGGTCGGCCTCCTCGCGAAGCACTACACGGACCATGTGTCGAGTACGACATTCGACCGGTCTCCTCACCCTTGTTCCGGAGGTCGGCCCGGAGGCCCAACAGGCCCTTCGGAAGGGGCCGTTCAGCCCGCCACCGGCGGACCAACGGCATCAGGTGACGGACGTTCCGCCGCACCAGAGTGAGCGGTGCAACGAACGACCCGACACCTCGAAAGGACCACGATCATGGCCGTTCACGAGCACCCGCACCGCACCTCCGGCTTCCACCTGCCGACGTTCCGCAGGAACGGGTCCGCGTCCGAGGGCGCCGTGACGGCAGCCGACACGGAGACCACCACAGCCCGTGCCTACGCCTTCGCGTCTCTGCGTCTGCTGACCGGGTTCGTGTTCCTGTGGGCGTTCCTCGACAAGACCTTCGGCTTCGGTTACGCGACCCCTTCCGGGAAGGGCTGGATCGA
>NZ_JBITGV010000036.1:0-33638 GCF_044457385.1 Streptomyces sp. NPDC050548 | reverse complement strand
TACGTCGACGGTGACAGGTCCAGCTCCCGGCAGACGGGATCGACCCCGAGGCCCTTCGCTCGCAGGTGGTCGATCACCTGCTCGGCCTCGTCCGGGGACGGTCGATCTCCTGGGCAAAAAACACCGATGCGGCCTTCAGGATCTCATTGGCCCGCCTCAACTCGGCGTTTTCCTTGCGGAGTTGCTTGAGTTCGTCGAGCTCGGCTGTGCTCAGCCGGTCGTCACGTTCGCCGGCATCGGCCTCAGCCTGGCGGACCCAGCCGCGCAGGGCTTCCTTGTGGATGCCCAGGTCTTTCGCGACGTGCGCGACGGGTCGTCCGGTGGTCCGGACCTCGCGGATCGCGCGCTCACGTAGTTCATCGGAGTATTTCCGTGGTGCTGGCACTGATGTGGTTCTCCTTCGCCAGGATCGTAACCCTGGCATCAGAGACTCCACGAATCTCAGTACAGCTCACCCGGAAACAGAGGAGATGCCCCGGTCAGCTCACAGCGACCGGGACTCCTTCGCGAGTCAACTCTCCACATCGCACCCTGAGTTGCGGAACTAACAGCGAGAGCACCTCAGTCCATCGTCGCGCCAATAGTCGTAACCCCTGTCGTCAAAAACGTCGTCACCGGCAGCGCCCCACTCGACGCACGCACCCCGTACGCCGTCGTCGCGTCCACCGACCTGAAGGACGGCGTAGCGACCCCACCATCCCAGTTGTTCGCCGCGGACACCGCCCCCGAACCCAGCTTGTCCAGGCCCCCCTTGTTGCCAACAGCCAGATTACGAGCGAGCCGGGACTTGCTGGTCGCGAAGAAGAAGCCCGCCGCCGAGTTGGAGTACGCGGTATTGCGGTTGAGGATGATCGCGCCGGTGTTGGAGTTCTCGGTGAAGCCGTTGAGGCTGTTGTCCCAGGCCGCGTTGTCGTTGACGACGTGCGCGACGGCGACGCCTCCGCCACCGAGTTTGAAGCCGTTGCCGTTGCCCTCGAAGGCGGAGTCGTTCCAGCGGTTCTTGCCGTTGCCGAACGCCCAGGAGTGCTCGATGGTGACCGGCGAGGAGAACTGCCAGAGGTCGAGGCCGTCGTCGGAGTTGTTGTAGAGGCGGGCGCCGGTGACCTTGTTGCCGGTGCCGGAGCCGAACTTGATGGCTATGCCGTCGGCGTTCTGGCCGTGTCCGGCGGCGTCGTAGTTGCCGTAACTGTCCAGGTTCTGCACGAGGTTGTTCGTCGTGCCGTCGCCGCGCAGGGTGAAGCCGGAGTCGCCGTTGTTCGCCGTGACCAGGTTCTTGAAGATGCCGCCGACGGAGGACGTGGCTACGAAGCCCTGGGCCGGGGAGTTCTGGAAGGTCAGGTTCTGGACCGTCCAGTAGTCGCCGTAGATGCCGGCCAGCCACTGGCCGGCGGGGAGCTTGGAGCCGTCGATCTTCACCTTCTCCGTGCCGTACGGCTCCAGCGTGATCCGGGCCGAACTCGTGCCGTTCGCCGTGGACTTGAGGGTCGCGGCCGGAGTGTAGGTGCCCGCCCTGACCTGGATGACCGTCCCCGCCGTGGCGTTGGCGACGGCCGACTCCAGCTGGGCGGTGGTGGACACGGTGACCGTCGACGAAGCGGCTTGCGCGCCGCCGCTGTTGAGGCCGAGGTAGACGCCGCCCGCCCCCGCGGCGACGGCCACCGCGGCGGCGATCGAGAGGGTGCGGGTCCTGCGGTGGCGTCCGGTGCTCGTACGCACGGCGTTGGTTCCTTTCCTGGGTGACGAGGACGAAACGGGCCGGAGGGGCCGCCCCGGCCCGTTTCTGGTTCCTGGTCGCCGCCGTGGCCGGAAAGGTTGCCCCGGCCTACGGGAGGAGGACCGAAACTTTCGATCCGCCCCGCCCCACCCGCACCGATTGACGCACCGCACCCCACTGGTGACACTCCGAAGGCACAGACACTCAACAGAATCCCCCACACCCCCACAGGACGTGCCATGCGACCCCGCACCGCCCGCACCCTCCTGCTCCCCCTGCTGGCTCTCCTCCTCAGCCTGCTCGCCGCCCCGCTCAGTACCGCGCACTCAGGAGCACCGCCCGTGACCCACCCCAAGTACGCCGGCTATCTCTTCGCCTACTTCACCGGCGAGGGCACCGCCGACGGCGAGCAGATCCGCTACGCCCTCAGCCGTGGCAACGACCCGCTGCACTGGCGGGAGTTGAACCAGGGCAAGCCGGTGCTGACCTCGACGATCGGCGAGAAGGGGCTGCGCGACCCGTTCGTGATCCGTTCACCGAAGGGCGACAAGTTCTATCTGATCGCCACCGACCTGCGCATGTACCGGAACAGCAGCGGGAGTTGGGACGACGTCCAGCGGCACGGCAGCAAGTCGGTGATGATCTGGGAGTCGACCGACCTGGTCCACTGGACCGACCAGCGGCTGGTGAAGGTGGCCCCGGACAACGCGGGCAACACCTGGGCGCCGGAGGCCTATTGGGACGACTCGCTCGGTGAGTACGTCGTCTTCTGGGCGTCGAAGCTGTACGCCGACGACGACCCCGACCACACCGGCTCGACGTACAACCGCATGATGTACGCGACGACGAAGGACTTCCGTACCTTCAGCGCGCCGAAGATCTGGGACGACCCCGGTTACTCCGTGATCGACTCGACCGTCGTGAAGTACAAGGACACTTACTACCGCTACACCAAGGACGAACGAGACCCGTCCTCAAGCTCCCCCTGCTCGAAGTTCATCACCGGCGAGAAGTCGACCTCGCTGACCTCCACGTCGTACGACTTCGTCTCCGAGTGCATAGGCAGCGGTGCGATCGAGCGGGGCGAAGGCCCGACGGTGTTCAAGTCCAACACCGAGAAGAAGTGGTACCTGTTCGTCGACGAGTACGGGCTGCGCGGCTACGTCCCCTTCGAGACCACCGACCTCGACTCCGGCCGGTGGACCCCGTCCACGGACTACCAGCTCCCCGCAAGTCCCCGGCACGGCACGGTACTTCCCGTGACCCAGGCGGAGTACGACCGGCTGCTGGCTGCGTATCCGGCGACCCCGACGTCGGTCGTGGACGCGACGGCGCACGGGCAGAAGGGGTACGCGATCGTCACGGAGGCCTCGTCGAAGGTCGTGCTGCCCATGCAACCGGGCGCCGACCGGCGGCACTTGGCGCCTTCGCTCGCCATCGGCTCGGGCTCCACGGTCAGCCCGGCGTCCGGTACGCGACGGGACTTCCGCGAGCCGCAGACGTACACGGTGACGGCGGCGGACGGGACCAGCCGCGTCTGGACGGTGGAGGCGGTGCCGACGCGAAGTCCCGTACTGCCGGGGCTGACCGCCGATCCCGACGTGCACTATCTCGACGGCCAGTACTGGATCTATCCGACGAGCGACGGCTACGCGGGATGGGGCGGGACGAGCTTCAAGGCTTACTCCTCAAGGGACTTGGTCCACTGGCGGGACCATGGAGTGATCCTCGACCTGGGCCCCGACGTCTCCTGGGCCGACAAGAACGCGTGGGCGCCGGCGGTCGCGGAGCGCGACGGGAAGTACTACTTCTACTTCTGCGCCGAGCAGCAGATCGGGGTCGCGGTGGCGGACTCGCCCGCCGGCCCGTTCAAGGACGCGCTCGGCAAACCCCTTGTGGCGAAGGGGGGTTCACTCGGCGGCCAGATGATCGACCCGGCCGTCTTCACGGACGACGACGGGCAGTCGTATCTCTACTGGGGCAACGGGCACGCCTACGTGGTGCCGTTGAACGCCGACATGACCTCGTACGACACGACGAAGGTGAAGGAGATCACGACGGGCGACTTCCGGGAGGGGTCGTTCGTGGTGAAGCGGCGGGGCACCTACTACTTCATGTGGTCCGAGGACGACACCCGGAGCGAGAACTATCACGTGGCCTACGCGACGGGACCGTCCCCGCTCGGTCCGTGGACCAAGCGGGGCACGATCCTGTCCAAGAACCCCGAGTACGGCATCCTGGGCACCGGCCACCACTCCGTGGTGAACGCCCCGGGGACCGACGACTGGTACATCGTCTATCACCGGTTCGCCCTGAACGGGCCAGGAAAACCAGGTGGGGACGGCACGCACCGGGAGACCACGATCGACCGCCTGCAGTTCGCGGCGGACGGGTCGATCCGGCCGGTGGTGCCCACCCTCGGGTCAGTCAGCCCCGTACCGACTAGCTGACGAAGTACGTCGGGTTCGGGATCTTGTACGTCTTGTCGGCGTAGCCCCCGTCGAGGTCCGAGTACTGGTCGCCGAAGTTGGCGATGATGTCGTACCCGAGGTCCTCGATGTGCTTCCGGGTGCCGGACTTGTACTGCACGGTGGTGCAGGTCCAGGTGCCCGGCGTGGCGCAGGCGCTCAGGTAGGACGGCGGGTTGTCCGCGTCCTTGAGGAACATGTGGTCGGTGTCGAGGTTGACGTCGGCGCCGACCTTCTTCAGGTTGTCGACCGCGTAGGTGCGCTGCGACTCCTTCAGACCCGAGTTGTAGAAGACCGTGACGCCCTTGGACGCGGCGTACTTGACCAGCTCGGGGGTGCCGAAGACCTCCGGGCGGTTGGCCTGGGCGACATACGCGGCCCAAGTGGCCGAGCTGTAGCCGTAGTTGTTCTTCTTCTCGTAGTCGAGGCTGAGCAGCAGCGTGTCGTCGATGTCGAAGACGACCGCGGGCTTGGCGCCCTTGTGGTGCTTGCGGACGGCCTCGTCGATGTACTTCTTGGCGGACGCGTCGATGCGCGCCAGATCCTTGGCGTAGGGGCTGGTCGCCGAGGCCTGGTAGACGCCGTTGGCGTCGACGGTGGTGCCGTAGTAGGTGTCGATGTCCTTCGTCAACAGGCCGATGTTGTACGGCTCGTGGGTCGAGTTGACCGTCGACTGGCCGGCGGTGGCGACGCCCGTGCCGTAGAGGGCCGCACCGGCGACGACACAGGCGGCGCCGAGGGCGGCCGCTCTGAGGGACTTCCGCATGGAATCTCCGGATCTGGTTGTTTGGGTGATGCACCAGGTCAGAGACTGTCTACGCGCATCACACCGTGGAGGCGAGAGTCTTTATCCGATCGATACATAACCCACAGGCCACGGAATTACCCCGCCATGGGATGCGCTTGACCCTCCCTTGGTCGGCTTCTCCTAGGGTCGTGAACGCGACTGCGAACGGGGGAACGCGCGATGGGTGACGGAAAGGACCCGGCCAAGGTCCTCGACATCAAGACGGCCGATCTGAAGCGGACGGCACCGGACTTCCAGACGGCGGCAGTTGATCTGGGCAAGGCGCTGACCGCGCTCGTGAAGTCCCTCGACGGTTTGGGTGAACCCTGGGGAAACGACAAGCAGGGCAAGGAGTTCGGCGACTCATACAAGCCGTTGCAGAAGAAGATCGAGGGCGCGGCGGGCACGCTGGTGCTCGGGCTGACGAGCATTCACGAGGCCATGGTGGACATGGCGGACGGGCATGTCGACAACGACGAGCTGATCGCCGGGATGTTCACCGAAGTGAAGGTCACCAAGTCGGACGGTGCCGGTGAGCGTTGAGGACGAGGCCCGAAAAATCCTGCTCGATCTGGGCATGTGGTGGCCGGAGGCCGACTCGGGAAAGCTGCGGTCGGCGGCGACGGCCTGGCGCACGTTCGCGGGCGCCGTCGACGATCTGCGCGCGCCGGTCCAGCAGAGCGCGTCGTCGATCATCCACAACAACACGGGTGAGTCGATCGAGGCGTTCGGGAAGTTCTGGGGCCGCTACGCCAAGAACGCCGAAGGAAAGGACAGCGGCTGGCTGAAGGACCTGGCCGACTCCGGGCGTGAAATGGCCACCGCGCTCGACAAGTTCGCCGACGCGATCGACGACGCGATCAACAAGCTCTGGACGCAGATCGGCATCGACGCGGCGGTGATCGCGGGCGGGGTGGCGCTGGCCTTCTTCACCGCGGGCCTGGCCTCCGGCGCGGCGGTCGCGGCGGCCGATCTGGTCATCGAGTTCGGGGCCGGGCTGGGGGTCGCGGTCTCCACGACGATCGCCGAGATCGCCGGCGGCACGCTGGTCGCCGCCGCGTTCGGCGGTATCGAGTCGGTGACCGTCGACCTGGCCGTGGCCCAGCCGCTGAAGATGGCGACCGGACTGCAGCAGGGTTTCAGCCTCGACGAGGTCAACCAGGCCGCCAAGGACGGCATGCTGTTCGGCGGCGCCCTGGGCGCCGGCGGCGGGGTCGTCAAAGCGGGCATCGAGGGCGCGTTCAGCGATACGACGCCCGTGTTCCTGCGGCCCGCGTCGCTCCGCCCCGACCTGGTCGAACTGGGCCCGGCCGCACGCACCGCCGACGGTACGCCCTGCGTCGGCGAGCCGATCGACGTGGCGACCGGCGCGATGCTCATGACCGCGACGGACCTGGCACTGCCGGGCGCGCTGCCCCTGGAGTTCACCCGCACCCACCTCTCCTCCTACCGCGGCGGTGTCCGCTTCGGCCCGACCTGGATCTCCACCCTCGACGAATGCCTCCAGATCGACGGTGAGGGCGTGGTGTTCGCGGCGGCGGACGGCATGCGCCTGGTCTACCCGGTCCCGGAACCGGGCGTGCCGACCATGCCGGTCAAGGGGGCGCGCTGGCCACTGGACTGGGACGGCAAGCCGGACAGCGCGATGACCGTCACCGATCCGGCGACCGGTGTGGTCCGCACGTTCGGCGCCCCGGCGCCCTCCCCCACCTTCGGCGTCTTCCACCTCGCGCTGGACTCCTGGAGCGACCGCAACGGCAACCGCATCGACGTCGAACGCGACGACGAGGGCGTCCCGTTCGGCATCCGCCACTCCGGCGGCCACTACATCGCCGTCGACACGACCGGCCCCCGCATCACCGCGCTGCGCCTGCTCGACGAACCCCCGTCCCGCTACGGCCCCGAGGGCCCCGTGGGCGAGGGCACGGTCGTCACGCGCTACGGCTACGACGGCGCCGGCAATCTCACCGAGGTCGTCAACTCCAGTGGGGAGGCACTGCGGTTCGCGTACGACGAGCAGGGCCGGATCACCAAGTGGACGGACCGCAACGGCACTTGGTTCGGCTACGTCTACGACGAGCGCGGCCGGGTCGTGCGCACCGAGGGCGTCGACGGCATCCTGTCCGGCACGCTGGCCTACGACGACACGACGCGCACGACGACGTACACCGACTCCCAGGGCCGCGTCTCCACCCACCGGCACAACGCGGAGGGCCTGGTCGAGGAGGAGACCGACCCGCTCGGCAATGTCACCCGCACCCGGTGGGACGAGTACGGCTGCCAACCCCTCACGGTCACCGACCCGCTCGGCCACACCACCCGGTACGAGTACGACGACGCCGGGAATCTCACCGAACTCACTCTGCCCGACGGGTCGTTGACGCGGGCCGTCCACAACGCGCTCGGTCTGCCGACGGAGGTCGTGGAGCCGGGCGGGGCGGTGTGGCGGCACACGTACGACGAGCGGGGCAACCTGCTGACGACGCTCGACCCGACGGGTGCCGAGACCCGTTACGCCTACGACCCGCACGGCCGCCCGACGGCGGTCACCGACGCGCTCGGTCACACCCGCACGATGGCGTACGACGCGGCCGGTCTGCCGGTGTCCCTGACGGACGAGTCGGGCCACACGACGTCCGTCCGCCGCGACTCCTTCGGCCGGATCACCGCGGTGACCGACCCCCTGGGCCATACGACCCGCATGGGCTGGACCCCGGAGGGCAAGCCGTCCTGGCGCGAACTGCCCGACGGGGCAAGGGAGTCGTGGACCTGGGACGCGGAGGGCAACCTGAGTGTCCACACCGACGCGGCGGGCAATGTCACCCACCACTCCGCCACCCACTTCGACCAACCCGCCGCACGCGTCGACCCCGACGGGGCGCGCTACGAGTTCGCGTACGACACGGAGCTGCGGCTGACGGGAGTGACCAACCCGCAGGGGCGGACGTGGTCGTACACATACGACGAGGCCGGGCGGCTGGCCGCGGAGACGGACTTCAACGGCCGGACGCTCACGTACGAGCACGACGGGGCGGGGCGGCTGAGCAGCCGTACGAACGGCGCCGGGGAGACACTGCGCTTCACCCGCGACGAGGCGGGGCGCGTGGCGTCGCAGCACGCCGACTCGGGCGAGGTCACGACATACGCCTACGGCTCGGACGGCAGGTTGGCCCGTGCGGCCAACGCCGAGGCGGACGTCGTACTGGAGCGCGACGCGCTGGGCCGGGTGCTGGCGGAGACGGTCAACGGGCGCCGCACCACGCACACTTACGACGCCCTCGGGCGACGCGTCCGACGGGTGACACCGTCGGGCCTGTCCTCGGACTGGTCCTACGACCCCACCGGCCGACCGCTTGCCCTGCGCACGCCCGCGGGTGCGCTGGACTTCTCCTACGACGCGGCGGGCCGCGAGGTCGAACGCCGCATCGGTACGGAGGTGACGCTGACGCAGAGTTGGAGCGCGCGGGGTCGGCTCACCGGGCAGTCCCTGGCCGCCGCGTCACGAGCGGCCGGTGTCGAAGGACTGCTGCAGCACCGCACCTACACCCACCGTGCCGACGGGTACATCACCGAGATCCGCGAACTCACCTCCGGCACCCGCCACTTCGACCTCGACTCCATGGGCCGGGTCACGGGCGTGCGCGCCCACGGCTGGACCGAGACCTACGCCTACGACACGGCGGGCAACGTGGTGAGCGCGACCGCGCCCGGCCGACCCGATCCCGCCGCGCACGACGTCGACGGCACCCTCGTCCGCTCGGCGGGCCGCGACACGTACGAACACGACGCACAGGGCCGCCTCGTCCGCAGGACCCACCGGCTGCTCAACGGCCAGCACCGTACGTGGACTTACTCATGGAACACCGAGGGCCGACTGACCGAGGTGGACACTCCGGACGGCGGTCAATGGCGGTACGCCTACGACCCGTTCGGCCGCCGAGTGGCCAAGTACCGGGTGGCGGAGGACGGTTCGGCCGTCGAGCGTACCGAGTTCGCGTGGGACGGCACCTGCCTGGCCGAACAGACCGGCCCCGACGGCCTGGTCACCACCTGGGACTACGAGCCGGGGACCCCGCGCCCGGTGGCCCAGACCCTCCACGAGCCGTCGTCAGCGGTCCCCAACTCGTCCTTCCTGGCCCGGCTGGCGGAGGAGACGCACCCCGCGCGGACGGCCCGTTTCCACGCGGTGATCACGGACACCGTCGGCACGCCCATGGAACTGGTCTCCGCGAGCGGGGACTTGGTCCGGCAGCACCGCACCACCCTGTGGGGCACGGGCTTCCCGCCGCTCGGCGAGGACGACACGGTCGACTGCCCGCTGCGCTTCCCGGGGCAGTACGCCGACCCCGAGACGGGGCTGCACTACAACCTGCACCGCTACTACGACCCCGGGACCGCCCGGTACCTCGGCCCGGACCCGCTGGGCCTTGAGCCGGCGAGCAACCACCACAGCTATGTGCACGCCCCGCTCACCTGGGTCGACCCGCTGGGTCTTTCGCCGTGCAATTACGGCACGGACGACCTGTATTCGAGCGCCACCACCATCAAGAAGGGCCAACTCTCGCCGGCGGGCCGGGCCCTGCAGAAACACGGCGACCCGAGCCCCGGAAACCTGGCCAAACGAGGCCAGGCACATGTCGACATGTACAATTTCGGCAAGGTCACCAATAGCGAACGCACCGAGATCGCCAACGAAATGATCCAGGACATCCTGACGGATCCGAACGTGGTGGAAAAAGTGAACACATCAGCCTCGGCCCAATACGGCGGAATCACCAGGGATTTCCGGGTCCCGGGCGGCTGGGGTGCACGATGGAGCTGGCGCGGAGGTCAGCTCACCTTCGAAGGGTTCCTGTAATGGCGGGACAGCACGAGAGCGAACCGACGTACCGCGCGCAGGACTTCGTCGCCGACGGATCCCTGCGCGACGTGTGCGTGCTCGACACCGCGCTCGACGACTGGCAGCACCTGTTCGACGGACTACGGAAACTGCCGGGACGGCATGTCCTCACCTGGACGCTCGCCGACACGACGGACACCGGTATTCCCGAGGCCTCCGCCGTGTGGTCGAAACTCCGGGACGACCCCGAGGAATCGGTGAGCCTGGCGATCGAGATCGACGGAATGTGGTTCACCTCCTACTTCTTCGAGATCGAGGAGATCGAGTTCAGCTTCGATCCGTCGGACGTCGTGGACGCGGAAACCTTCGCGCCGGTCCGCGAATTCGTGAAATGGCTGGCGAATTCCACGGGTCGTGAGGTCGTCGTCACCATGGAGGGAAACGACCACGCCGCCATGCCCGCGCTGCTGCGCTGGACGGCCTGACGAGTGCGGGCCCGGTCCCGTTTCCCGAACCGGGCCCGCGGAGCAGGTCAGTTCATCGTCGCGCCGATCGTCGTGGACCCCGTCGTCAGGAACGTCGTCGCCGGCAAAGTGCCGCTCGACGAACGGGCGTTGTACGTCGTCGAGGCGTCCGTGGAGATGAAGGACGGGGTGGAGATGCCGGAGTCCCAGTTGTTGCCGGCCGAGGTGACCGCAGAGCCCTTGCTGACCGAGCCGCCGCCGTTGCTCACCGCGAGGTTCTTGCCGAGCTTGGCGGAGCTGGTGGCGAAGTAGTAGCCCCACTTGCTGTTGGCGTACGCGGTGGTGCGGTTGATGACCAGGGCGCCGGTGTTGGAGTTCTCGGTGAAGCCGTTGCCCGCGTTGCCCCAGGCCGCCGAGTTGTTGATGACGTGCGCGACGACCTCGCCGTCACCGCCCAGCTTGAAGCCGTTGCCGTCACCCGCGAACGCCGAGTCGGACCAGCGGTTGACGCCGTTGCCGAAGGACCAGGTGTGCTCGACGGTGACCGGAGTGGAGAAGGACCAGAAGTCGATCCCGTCGTCCGAGTTGTTGTAGAGACGCGCGCCGGTGACGAGGTTCCCGCTGCCGGAGCCGAACTTGATGGCGACGCCGTCCGCGTTCTCGCCGTGCGTGGCGGCGTCGTAATTGCCGTACGAGTCAAGGTTCTTGACCGTGTTGTTGACGGTGCCGTCGCCGGTGAGCGTGAAGCCGGAGTCGCCGCCGTTGATGGTCTTGACGTTGTTCCAGTTGGTGCCCGTGCAGGACTGGCAGACGACCGCGCTGTCCGGGGAGTTCTGGAAGGTCAGGTTGGAGACGTTCCAGTAGTCGGCCGTCAGCTTGAAGATCCAGGAGCCGGACGGCAGCGACGAACCGTCGATCTTGACGGTCTCCGAGCCGTACGCGGTGAGGGTGATCGGCGCGGAGGAGGTGCCGTTGGCCGTCGACTGGAGGGTGGCCGTCGGGTAGTAGGTGCCGGCCCGGACCTGGATGACCGTACCGGCGGTGGCGTTCTTGATGGCGTTGGTCAGGTCGGTGGAGTTGCTGACCACAACGGTCGCCGCGTGCGCGGGAGTTGCGAGCACGGCGAGCCCGAGGGAGGCCGTGGTCACGGCGAGTGCGGTGAAGGTGCTGATACGACGCATGACGTGCGGGTCCTTTCGTCGATCAGAGTGAGCGGACGGGTTCCCAGCCGCCGAGGTAGGTCGCGGGGGTGTGCAACGCGGCCTCGGCGGCGGTGAGTTGGGGCCGGTTCTCCGGGACTGTGATCACGGAGCCCGGTCCCGTGTTGCGGTACTCGTGGAAGCGCATCGACTGCCAGGGGTAGGCGTCGCGCATGTTCGTGTAGGGCGCGACCGGGTCGATGCCGGGCCCGATCCGGGTGTCCCGCACGACGAGGGACGGCCAGGCCGTCGTCTCGTACGACGGGACCCACGGCCGGGCCAGCTTGTACGCGGCGTCCTCGGCGCCGGAGGTGATCCGGGAGCGGACCGCGAGGATGCCGTGCGGGTTGGCGCGGGCGGTGGACGGGGCGAAGACCATGCCCTTCGGGGTGAAGGCGACGTCCCGTGGGAGGGTGTGGAAGTGGCAGTCCGTGAAGACGGCGGTGGCCCGCCCGAAGACGAAGTCGACGTCCCCCTCGATGTAGCAGTGGGAGAAGTACTGCCGGTCGAAGGCGTCCAGCGCCGTCGTGTCCACGAAGAGCGTGTCCTGGTGGGCCAGCAGCCGGACGTGCGCGAACTGCGAGCGGTCACCGGTGACATACGCGGCCACGGCCTGCGTTCCCGTGATCTCCGGGTGGTCGGCGCGCAGCCAGTCGTTGGCGAGGGTCAGGTCCCGTACGGTCAGCCCGGGCGCCGCCGAGGTGAAGGTCGCGGAGCCCGCCGTGCCGTACGTCCCCGAACCGTCGGGTTTCTGCGTCCCGTTGGCGTTGTCGTAGACGATGACGACGTCACGCGGGTCGCGCCCGCCGCCGCGCAGGGTCAACTCGCCTTTGTCCGAAGGCACGTTGACGACCTCGCGATACGTCCCTGGGTGCACGACGATCGTCCAGCCGTCGCCGTCGACGGCATCCACGGCCGCCTGCACCGAGTCGCCGGGCCGGACGTGCAGGACGCGTCGCCGGTCGAGAGCTACGGCGGGTGCGGCACCGGCGGCCACCAGTCCCCCGGCGATCCCCGTCAGGAGCGTGCGTCTGCGCAGGGTCATCTCCGCCCCGGCTTCCAGTCGCCGAGATAGACCTCTCGCGTCGCCGACTCGGCCTGCTCGGCGGTGAGTTGGGGCCGGTTCTCCGGGACACCGATCACGGCGCCTGGGCCGGTGTTGCGGTACTCGGCGAAGCGCTGGCTCTGCCAGGGATAGGTGTCCGACATGTTGGTGTACGGCGCCACCGCGTCGATCCCCGCACCGAGCGCCGTCTCGCGCACGGTGAGCATCGGACGGGCGGTGGTGTCCGAGCCGGGAACCCAGGGGCGGGCCAACTTGTAGTAGCCGTCCGGTGCTTGGCTGCTCACGCGGCTGTGCGTCACCAGGTAGCCGCGCGGGTTGGCGACCGCCGTGGAGGGCGCGAAGACGAAGCCGTACGGTGCCGTCGCCAGATCGGTGCGGTTCAGGGTCCGGAAGTGGCAGTGGTCGTAGACGGCCGTCGCGCGCCCGAAGACGAAGTCGACGTCTCCCTCGACGTAGCAGCGCGCGTAGTACTGCCGGGCGAAGACGCCGAGGGCCGACGAGTCGGCGTACAGGGTGTCCTGGTGCCCGAGGAAGTGGCAGTCGTAGAACGCCGAACGGTCGCCCTGCACCTTGATCGCGACCGCCTGTGTGCCGGTGATGTCGGGGTGCTCGGCCCGCAGCCAGTCGTTGGCGAAGGTGATCCGGCGGGCGGTGAAGCCGTCGGTGCGGATGAGAGTGGTGGCCGAGCCGGAGGTGCCGTAGGTGCCCGAACCGTCGGGCTTCTGCGTCCCGTTGGCGTTGTCGTAGACGATGACGGCGGCACGCGGGTCCTCGTCGGCGCCGAGCCATGTCATCTCGCTCGCGGCGTCGGCGAGTTGGCCGGTCGCCGGGTCGGTGACGCCGGCGGTGACCGTCTCGCGGTAGACGCCCGGCGCGATGACCAGCGTGTACCCGGCGCCGGTCGCGGCGAGGACGGCGGCCTGGACGGTGGTGAAGTCGCCCCGGCCGTGCGGATCGACGTACAGGGTGAGCGGGGTGAGTCGCGCGGCCGGTGAACCGTAGCGGCCGAAGGGGCGGGGCCGGGTGGCGGCCCGGGCGGGACCGGAAGCGAGGCCGAGCGCGACGCCCGTGGCGACGGTGCCCGCCGCGATGAACCCCCGTCTGGACAGGGGCCGTTGAAGGTGCTCGTGCAAGGGCATGCGGGTGCTCCTCATGACGAGATGGCGAGACAGCGAGATGACGAGGGGTCAGCGCAGGCGGCCCGCACCGGCGTTGCGGTCGACGAGGAACGGCACGGCCCTCGTGGGGTCGATCTTCGTGCGCAGGGTCGGTGTCCAGCCCGCGCCGGACTGGAGGATCTCGCTGGGCACACCGGCGTTGTGGACGGCGATCAGATCGGTCAGCTCGCCGTTGACGTAGTTGTCGTCGGCGGTGAGCGGCGCCTCGGACCACTTCTTGAGGACGGTCGCCTCGGAGATGCCGGCCGGGACCGTGAACGCGTTGTGTTCCGCGACGAGTTGGGACTCCAGGCCGATGCCGTAGCTGTAGCCGTATCCGGGCTCGGCGACGAAGTGGTTGTTGTAGGAGTCGACCTGTCCGAACCGGACGCGGGGTGCGCGCTCGACGAGGTTGGAGAACAGGTTGTGGTGGAGCGTGACCTTCAGATGTCCCCGGTCGACGGCGGCAGTTGAGGCGCTGTCGCTGTTGCCGATGAGGATCGTCTTGTCGTGGTCGGTGAAGACGTTCCAGGAGGCGGTGACGTAGTCGGCGCCCTTGACGATGTCGAGTTCGCCGTCGTGCTGCTCGAAGATCCGCCCGTAGTAGGTGGGCAGTGAGCTGTCCGGGTGCTCGCCGTCGGTGAACGTGTTGTGGTCCAGCCACACATGGGTGGAGCCGTAGATGACGGCGCTGTCGTACTCGGAGTTCCAATTGCCGGTGTCGCCGTCGGTCGGGTCCCACTGCGGGAAGCAGTCCAGCGGGCTCTCGAAGGCCAGGTTGCGGACGATGACGTTGTCGACGGCGGTGATCTGGAGGCTGGCGCCCTTGAAGCCGGCGTTCTTGCCGATGCCGATGATGGTGGTGTTGGCGGGGACGAACGCCTTGATGGCGGAGTTCTGGTTGGCGGCGGAGACTCGACGAAGCCCCTCAGGACTGTCGGCGGGCTCGTTGTCGAGGTTCTGGTCGTAGCCCCAGACGGCGGGGTCGTAGGTGGCGAGGTACTGGGCGAAGTCGTAGCCGGGCGCGGCGAAGGAGTCGCAGCCCTCGGCGTTGGCGTCGATGATCCCCTTGACTCTGATGACCTTCGGCGCCGTGCCGCCATCGGCCAACGCGGCCTTGAAATCAGCCCAGTTGGAGACGGTGTAGACGTGCTCGGGGGTGGCGGCGGCACCGCCGCTGGTGCCGGTGCCGTAGGAGGCCCAGCCGTCACCGGCGCCGAGGGTCTCACGGGCGAGGCTGCGGGAATGGGCCTGGGCGGTGGTGCCGGTGAGGGCGAGAGCCAGTGCCGTGCAGCCCACCAGCGCAGCCGTGACGCGTCCATGACATATAAATGAGTGCACTGTGCGGGTCTCCTTGCTCAGAGGAGGTCCGAGGCGTCCGTCGCCTCGGGCCAGGTGATCCAGGACGTGGGGATCTCGTCGCGCAGCCGGACGACATCACGCGGCGCGAGCACCCGGGTACGCGCCGACTCCCGCGCCACGAGCCGCGCCACGGCGATCGCACCGGGCGGATTGAAGTGCGTGTTGTCCTGCTCGGTGTCGGTCCAGTTGAAGTAGACCTTGGTCTCCTCGACCCCGAGCCGCTGCCACAACGCCAGCGACAAGGCCTCGACGTCGAGCAGCGCGACCCGCTCCTCCTGGGCGAGCGCACGCATCGCCGCCGGGTAATCCCCGTGCGTCGGCAGGGCGTTGCCGTCGACGTCGAACCTGCGGCGCTCGACGGGGGTGGCGAGCACGGGCCGGGCACCACGGCTGCGGGCCCCGTCGAGATACAGCCGCAGATAGTCCTGGTACGTCGTCCAGGGCTCGGTGTAGCGGGTCGGATCGGCGGTCTTCTCGTCGTTGTGCGCGAACTGGACGAGGAGGAGATCACCGGGCCGGATGGCGGCGAGGATCACCTCCAGCCGCCCTTCGTCGACGAAACTCTTCGAACTCCGCCCGTTCACGGCATGGTTGGCGACTTTCACTCCCCGCCGCAGAAAGAAGGGGAGGGCCATTCCCCACCCGGTCTCGGGGGCTTCGGTGGAGTACTTCTGGGCGGCGGTGGAATCACCGGCGATGTAGAGAGTGCGATCTCGCCGACCACCTCGTAAGGGAACGGCAGCGAGAGCGCCTAACGCGACTTGCCGCCGGGTAAGAGACACGACTGGCTCACCTTCCGGTCTTCTGTCTTTTTGGGGCACGGGGAACTGCGCGCCCAGCCACAACGAACCCGCAGTTCCCCACAAACCGAAACCACCCAATCTCAGTGGTTCTTCTTCCAATCCGCCTGTGCCGCATTCAACTGGTCGGCCAGCGTGTCCAGAAACTCCTTAGCCGTCATCTTCCCCAGCAGCAACTTCTGGAAGTTCGGCTCATTGTCCGCCTTGGAAATCGTGTTCCAGTCCGGCAGGTAATACGGCAGCTGCACAATCTTCGTGTCGGCCCCGTTGAGCGCCTCCGCCGCCAACCGCGTGGGCTCGGAACTCTGGATCCACGCGGCGTTCGCCGCCTCTGTGTTCGCCGGCACCTGCCCCGCAGACTCGTTGAACTTGGAGTTCTCCGCCGCCGAAACCGCGAACTCGATGAACTTCCAGGCCGCTTCCTTGTTCTTGCTGGATTTGAACAGACTCAGCCCGTCGACGGGGTTGGAGATCTGCACGCGCGTACCGTCGTCGAGCGTCGGATTCGGAATGCCCTTGAACTTGTCCGCGCCCAGCGCCTTCAGATGATCCTGATACGACCCGAGGTTGTGACTCAGCATTCCGATCGTGCCGCTGTCCCACTGCGCGACCATCTTGGTGAAGTCGTTGTTGAGGTCGGCGGACGGTGTGTCCTTCTTGAACAGGCTCACGTATTTCGCCAACGCGGCAACGTTCTTCGGGTCGTTGACGGTCGTCTTGTCGCCGTTCCAGAACGAGGTGATCCCGGTCTGCCCGTACACCGCGTCGAGGGCCGGCGCGATGGATCCCTCACCACCCCGAATCGTGAAGCCGAACTTGTTCTTGGCCTTGTCGGTGAGTTTGTCGGCGGCGGCATAGAACTTCGACCAGGTGGTGGGCGCGTCCAGACCGGCCGCCTTGAACAGGTCGGTGCGGTACCACAGCGTGCCGTTGTTCGCGGAGGTCGGGATCTGGTAGAGCGTGTCCCCGCCACCGGCGGACTTGCTCACGTCGAGCAGGTTCTGGCTCAACTTCCCATTCAGCGCACTGGACTTGAGCCGGCTGTCCAACGGCTCCAGCGCCCCCTGCACCGCGACCTCGGCGAGCACCGCGGTCCCGACCCCGCCGACGTCGGGCAGCCCGCCGCCCTGGATCGCGGTGTCGTACTTGGACTGGGCACTCGCGGCCGGTATCCCGACGTACTTCACCTTGATGTCGGGGTTCTTCTTCTCGAAGTCCGCGATGATCTGCTTCCAGATGTCGGTACGGACACCGCCGTTGTTGTCCCAGAAGGTGATCGTGCCCTTGCCGGAGCCCTCGTCGCCCTTGTCCCCCGCGCCGCCACTCCCGTCATCGCCGCAGGCGGTGGCGGTCAGCGCGAGCACGGAGCCCAGGGCGACGGCCATCGCGGCCCGCCGGCTTCTGCGGATGCTGGTCTTCATAGGTCGGCTCTCTTCTTGTGGAGGGGCTGGCAAGCGCTTGCCACGGAGGTGCGTCATTGCGACTCCCAACAGGCGTACGAGCAGGGCGAGTCAGTGGAGAGAACTGATCCGGAACCGCGTGAACACGGCCGCGCCGGCATGTCCCGTGCCGACGGGCGCGAGCGCGAAGAGCCCGAGCAGGGCACCGACCCAGCGCCAAGGGGTGGCGGCGAAGACCTGACCGCTCGGCCGCGGCGGCCCGCCCCCGACGTCGTAGCAGAAGCGGCATCGCGCCCCCGCGCCGATCTCGATCCGCAGCCGGACACGGCCCTCGGGGGCGAGGCAGGACTCCCCCGCGTCCCGTTCACGCTCGGCGACGGGTTCCGCGAAGCGGTGCACGAACCGCGCCTCCCCGTCCGCGCCCCGCTGGAGTCCGATCCAGCTGTACGCGTCCCCGAGCACTGCCAGTCCGGCCCGTGCCCCCAACTCCTCGCTGTGCAGCCGCAGTTCGACCTCGACGGCGACGGGCGTGCCAGGCAGTCGCTGGGTGAGGAGGTTCGGGAGCTTGCGCAGGTCGTGCGCGTTCGCCGTACGGGCGCAGGTCAGTCGTAGGCCGTCGCCGGAGTGATGGGTGGCCCAGCCGTCCTGTGGATTCGCCGTCCACTGCCACTGGCGGCCGTACCGTCCGCCGGGGAAATTGTCGTCGGTGGCGGGCGCGGCGGACGGCTGCGGCGGCAGGTCCGGTTTCCGGTGTGCGGCTACGGGGGCGCCCGCGTCGCCGATGACCGGCCAGCCGTCGTCGCCCCAGCGCATGGGCTGGAGGTGGACAACTCGGCCGTAGGCGCCGCGCTGTTGGAAGTGCAGGAACCAGTCCTCGCCGGACGGGGTGCGCACCCACGCGCCCTGGTGGGGGCCGTTGACGTCGGTGCCGCGTTGCTCCAGGACGACCCGCTCCTCGTACGGGCCGAAGAAGCCGCGGGAGCGGAACGCGCCCTGCCAGCCGGTCCCGACTCCTCCTGCGGGGGCGAAGATCCAGAACCAGCCGTCGTGTTGGTGGACCTTGGGGCCCTCCAGGGTGAACCAGCCGGGGATGTGGTCCGCGTCGACGATCACCTTGCCGTCGTCGAGCAGGGTCGCGCCGTCGGGGTGCATCCGGTGGCCGGTGAGGCGGTTGTTGATGCCCGCGCGGGACTTGGCCCAGGCATGGACGAGGTAGGCCTCGTCGTTGTCCTCGTCCCACAGGGGGCACGGGTCGATCAGGCCCTTGCCCTCCTTGAGGAGGTGGGGACGGGTCCAAGGGCCGCGTATCTCGGGGGCGTTGATCTGGAAGATGCCCTGGTCGGGGTCGCCCCAGAAGATCCAGAAGCGTTCGTCGTGGTATCTCAACGCGGGGGCCCAGACGCCGCGGTCGGGCCGTGGGGACCTGAACTCCCTTGCTGGTTCCATGCGTTGGAGGCCGTGGCCGACCAGGGTCCAGTTCACCAGGTCGCGGGAGTGCAGCAGCGGCAGGCCCGGTACGCGGCCGAAGCTGGACGCGGTGAGATAGAAGTCGTCGCCGACGCGGATGACGTCCGGGTCGGACCAGTCGGCGTTCAGGACGGGGTTGGTGTACGTCTCGCGGGTCACTGGCTGACCGCCTTCCGCACCAGCACCGCGGCCTCGCCCCGGTCCAGGGTGCCGTCCGCGACGACGGTGACGACGCGCCGTACGACCGTGTCGCCGGGCGGGATCGGCAGCCGCTCGTCGGACGCCAACGACGCGCCCACGCCCGGGTATTCGGCGGTGCGGACGAACCACGGGTCCTGGCGGGAGCGGTCCGTGGCGCCGGCGAAGACCAGGGTCCAGCCGGTGCCGGCGAGGGCCAGCCAGTCGGCGCGGGTGCCGTGGACGGCCGGTTCGCCCTCGCGGTCGGCGGTGAAGACGCGCGGGGTCTCCGCCTCCTTGCGGGCCCGCCAGAAGAAACCGCCGTACGCGGCTCCGGGGCGGCCGTTGGTGGCGGGGCTGCCGATCGACAAGGGGTCGGACGTCACGTTGGTGAGCGAGAAGGTGAAGTCCAACGCCCAGGCGGTGTCGGTGAGTTCGGTGGCGGCGACCGTACGGCGTTCGCGCAGCAGCTCGGTGCCGGAGGCCACCCAGCGGAGTTCCTCGACGAAGCCGTCCGGGTCGCGGAGCTGGAAGCCGGAGTGGCGTTGGGCGCCGTGGTTGTCCAGTTCCGTGGGCCCTTGGTCGCGGACGTACGTCCGGCCGCCCCAGAAGTTGTGCCCCTCGACGTCGGGAACGGCGACACCGACGCCGAGGTGGTGGGTGTGGTCGGCGGGGCCGAGTTCGGTGACCGCCGTGCCGGACAAGGTGGTTACGGGGTGCAGATAGGGGCGTGGGGAGAGCCGGGCGGGCAGCTCGGGCCGGGTGACGTACCGGGCGACCGGGCGGCCCGCGACGCGGAGCACCGGCGTGTCGTGGGTGATCATCAAGGGCTCACCTCTTTCGATGGGGCCCAGGAGGCGCCCAGCTCTGAGTAGAGGGCGAGGGTGTCGGCCGCCGCCGTGACCAGTGCGTCGATTCCGGGGACGACCCGGCGGTTCTCGGTGGGGATCAAGCGCCAGGCGCTGGTGGGCAGTTGGGCCGGGTCGGGGGCCTGGCGGATCGCCTCGACGACCTTCATGAAGGCGCCCGTCGCGTCCGGTTCGACCAACAGCGCTTCACCGTCGGCGAGATGGGCGACCAGGTTCTCCAGCAGGTCCGTGCTGCCGTACTCGAACTCCTCGGGACCGTGGCCCGCCCGCTGGAGCAGTGCGCGGTCCTGCTTGTACCAGTAGGTGATCCGGCCCTCGCTGCCGTGCACCAACACATAGGGCTCGCCGGGGTGTTCGGCGCACAGGGTGACGGCGACGGTGACCGGGCGGCCCTGGACGGTGGTGACGCGGACGCAGGAGGTGTCGTCGGACTCGATGTCGTTGGCCCGGACGAGTTCGGTCTCGATGCGGGCGACGTCCTCGGCGCGGGTCGTGCCGTTGAGGGCGAGGGCGGTGGCGACGGCGTGCGCGAGGGGGTTCGTGAGCGCGCCGTCGATCACGTCGACGCCGTTCAGGCGCCGCTTGCCCGCCCAGGGGGCGCGCCGGTAGTAGGCCTCGTCGCGCGCCCAGGCACCGGCCCCGCCGACTCCGGTCAGGGTGCCGATCGCGCCCTCGGCGATCAGCTTGCGGATCGCGGGCACGGCGTGCGAGCCGAGCGACTGGAAGCCGATCTGGCAGACCACTCCGGCCGCGGCGACCCCGTCGGCCATCCGGCGGAACTCGGCGTACGACGGCGCGGGCGGCTTCTCCAGGAGCAGGTGCACGCCCCGCTTCGCGGCGGCCAGGGCCAGGTCCGTGTGGGTCGGGATCGGGGTGCAGATCACGGCCACCTGGGCGCCCGTCGAGTCGAGGAGCGCTCCGAAGTCCGGTGACTGGGCGGGGAGTTCGGCGCCGAACTCCTCCTCGGTCAGCGGGGTCAGCTCGCAGAGTCCGACGAGGCGTACAAGGCCCTTGTCCTGGAGTCGGCGGATGTTCTCGACGTGCCAGCGGCCGTGGCCGCGGGCGCCGGCGAGGACGACGGGGACGGGCGTGGAAACGGTCGTGGCACGGTTCGGGCGGGTCATGGGATTCTCCCTGCGTCGACGATCTTCGCCAGCAGGGTAAGCGGTTGCCTCATCCCTTCACCGCCCCCGCGCTGAAGCCGGTGATCAGCCACTTCTGGATGAAGGCGAAGACGATCACCACGGGTACGGCCGCGACGATGCCGCCCGCGGCGAGCGCGCCGAGGTCGACGCTGTCCGCGCTCATCAGGGTGTTGAGGCCGACCGGGATCGTCTGCTTGCTCTGGTCGGAGAGGAACATCAAGGCGAAGAGGAAGTGGTTCCAGGCGTGCACGAAGGCGAAGGAGCCGACGGCGATCAACCCGGGCCGTAGCAGCGGGAGGACGACGATGCGGAACGCGGCGAAGCGGTTGCAGCCGTCGACCCAGGCGGCCTCTTCCAGGGACTGCGGGACGTTCCGGATGAAGCCGCTGATCAGGATCATCGACAGCGGGAGCTGGAAGACGGTCTCCGCGATGATGACACTGCCGAGCGAGTTGATCATCTGGAGCTTGGCGAAGATCTGGAACAGCGGGACCAACAGCAGGGCGCCCGGCACGAATTGGGAGCAGAGCAGGGCCAGCATGAAGGTGCGTTTGATCCTGAACTCGAAGCGGGCGAGCGCATAGCCGCCGGCCAGTGCGACGACCGTGGTGAGGACCAGGGTGGCGACGCCGACGTAGACGCTGTTCTGGAAGTAGACGCCGAAGCTGCGTTCGGTCCACACCTTCTGGAAGTGGTCGAGGGTCATCGGCCAGGGCACGAGGGAGGTCGAGCCGGCCGGGCGGAACGCGAAGAGCAGGATCCAGTAGAAGGGGATCAGGGTGAAGACGAGGTAGATGCCGAGGGGGACGTAGATCTGCCAGCGCGGGACCTCGTCCCAGGCGCGGTGGACCTTGCGCGGCTGGTGCGGTGCGGCGGTCTCCCGCTCGCGGGCCGGGGCGATCTCGGTGATCACTTGTCGCCGCCTCCGAACTTGCTCAGGCGCAGGTAGACGATCGAGAAGAACAGCAGGATCACGAAGGCGACCGTGGTGAGGGCCGACGCGTAGCCGAAGTTGTGGGCCTCGACGCTGGTGTTGGCGACGTAGAGCGGGAGCGTGGTCGTCTCGCCGGCCGGGCCGCCGCCGGTCAGGGTGTAGAGGAGGTCGACGTTGTTGAACTCCCAGACCGCGCGCAGGAGTGTGGAGAGGACGATCGCGTCCTTGAGGTGCGGCAGGGTGATGTGCAGGAACTGCTTGAAGCGGCTCGCGCCGTCCACCTCGGCGGCCTCGTAGAGGTCCTTCGAGACGGACTGGAGGTCGGCGAGGATGAGGATCGCGAAGAAGGGGACGCCTCGCCAGAGGTCCGCAACTACGGCTGCGGAAAAGACGGTTGAGGGGTCGGAGAGCCAACTCGTGCCGTACTGGCCGATTCCCATGTCCGCGAGGTAACGGGTCACGCCCGTCTGGGAGTTGTAGAGCAGCACCCAGATCGCGGAGGTCAGTACGCCCGACACGGCCCAGGGGGAGAACACCAGCGCGCGGCCGATGGACCGGCCCACGAAGGTCTGGTTGACGATCAGCGCGAGGGCCAGTCCGAAGAGGAGTTGGAGGCCCACCTCGACGACGACCCACTTGGCGCTGAAGGTCAACGTGTCCCAGAACTGGGGGTCTTGGGTGAAGGCGTGGGTGAAGTTGTCGAGGCCCGCGAAGCCGTTGCGCCACGGTTTGGTGGGGTTGTAGTTCTGCAGGCTGTAGTAGAAGACGCTGATGACCGGGTAGGCGATGAAGCCGAGCATGAGCAGCGCGGCCGGGGCGATCAGCAGGTACGGGAGCCTGCGCGGGGTCGCGGAGGCACGGCGCCGCCGGGGTGGCGCGGGCGGTTTCGCCACGGCTGCGGCTTGGGCCATGACTGTTCTCCGTTCAGTACAGGACGCTCAGTACAGGACGCTCAGTACAGGAAGCTGTCGCGATCACAGGAAGCGCTTGCTCGACCGACGTACGAAGAGAGGGCGCGCTCAACCGGCGTACGGGTCCGGCACCTTGCCCGGCCGGGCCAGGAACTCGAAGTCGCAGCCGGTGTCGGCCTGGGTGATCTGGTCGTTGTAGAGCGCGCCGTAGCCGCGCTCGTACCGTGCGGGCGGCGGGGCCCACTCCGCCTTGCGCCGCGCCAACTCCTCGTCGTCCACGTTGAGTTGGAGGGTGCGCGCCTCGACGTCCAGGGTGATGGTGTCGCCGGTCCGGACGAGGGCCAGCGGTCCGCCGACGTACGACTCGGGTGCGATGTGCAGCACGCACGCGCCGTAACTCGTGCCGCTCATCCGGGCGTCGGAGATGCGGACCATGTCCCGGACGCCCTGCTTGAGAAGGTGGTCGGGGAGCGGGAGCATGCCGTACTCGGGCATGCCGGGCCCGCCCTTGGGGCCCGCGTTGCGCAGCACCAGCACGCTGTCTGCGGTGATGTCCAACTCCGGGTCGTTGATGGTGCGTTGCATGGTCCGGTAGTCGTCGAAGACGACCGCGGGGCCGGTGTGCTTGAGCAGGTGCGGTTCGGCGGCGATGTGCTTGATGACGGCGCCGTCCGGGCAGAGGTTGCCGCGCAGGACGGCGACACCTCCCTCGCTCGCCACCGGGTTGTCGCGCGTACGGATCACGTCGTCGTTGTGCACTCGCGCGCCTTTGAGCTGTTCGCGCAGGGTGTCGTGGGAGACGGTCGGACGGTCGAGGTGGAGCAGGTCGGTGATCCGGGAGAGGAAGCCGGGCAGGCCGCCGGCGAAGTGGAAGTCCTCCATGAGGTACGTCCGTCCGCCGGGCCGTACGTTCGCAAGGACCGGGACCGTGCGGGCGATGCGGTCGAAGTCGTCGAGCGTGAGGTGGACGCCCGCGCGGCCGGCCATGGCGATGAGGTGGATCACGGCGTTGGTGGAGCCACCGAGGCCGAGGACGGTGGTGACCGCGTCCTCGAAGGCTTCTTGGGTGAGGATCGACGAGAGAACACGTCCCTTGTGGACTTGTTCAACGATCCTCATGCCGGATTGCGCGGCCATCCGATCGTGCCCCGAGTCCACGGCGGGGATGCTCGACGCGCCCGGCACGGTCACGCCCAGAGCCTCGGCGGCGGCCGTCAGCGTGGACGCCGTCCCCATGGTCATGCAGTGCCCCGGCGAGCGCGCGAGGCCGCTCTCCAACTCCGTCATCTCGCAGTCGCCGATGAGACCGGCCCGCTTGTCGTCCCAGTACTTCCACATGTCGGTGCCGGAGCCGAGGATCTCGTTGCGCCAGTGGCCCGGCAGCATCGGTCCGGCGGGGACGAAGACGGTGGGCAGGTCGACGCTGGCCGCGCCCATGAGGAGCGCGGGGGTCGATTTGTCGCAGCCGCCCATGAGGACGGCGCCGTCGACGGGATACGACCGCAGCAGTTCCTCGGTCTCCATCGCGAGGAGGTTGCGGTAGAGCATCGGGGTCGGTTTCTGGAAGGTCTCGCTGAGTGTCGAGACGGGGAACTCCAGCGGGAAGCCGCCCGCCTGCCACACGCCCCGCTTGACCACCTGGGCGCGGTCACGGAGGTGCACATGACAGGGATTGATGTCCGACCAGGTGTTGAGGATCGCGATGACGGGCTTGCCGAGGTGTTCCTCGGGGAGGTAGCCGAGCTGGCGGGTGCGGGCCCGGTGGCTGAAGGAGCGCAGCCCGTCGGTGCCGTACCACTGGTGGCTTCTGAGCTCTTCCGGTGCCTTCATATGGACCATCCGGCGGCTATCGCGGCGACCTCGGCGCGCTCGCTCTCGGGCAGGGGCTTGCTGGGGGGCCGTACGTCGCGGCGGCACAGGCCGAGGGACGCAAGCGCTTCCTTCACGATCGTGACGTTGTTCGCCGAGCCGTTTGCGGCCCTTAGTTCCTCGAATCGGCGGATCTGTTCCCACACCTTCATCGCCCCGGGGTAGTCGCCCGATCGAAGCGCTTCGATCATGTTCAGCGAGACGGACGGGGCGACGTTCACGAGTCCTGAGGTGAAGCCGGTGGCGCCCGCCGAGAAGTAGGAGGGGGCGTACGGTTCGGCCAACCCGGCCACCCATACGAAGCGTTCGAGGCCCGCGTCCCGGGCGAAGGCGGCGAAGCGCGCCGCGTCGGGGACGGCGTACTTGACGCCGATGACGTTCGGGCAGTTGTCGGCGAGTTCGGCGAGGCGGGCGCCGAGGAGTTGGGCGTTGCGGATGTACGGGACGACGCCCAGGTCGGGCACGGCCTCGGCGATGGCGCGGTGGTAGTCGACCCAGCCGTCCTGCGAGACGTAGGGGTGGACGGGCTGATGGACCATCACCATCTGCGCGCCGAGTTCGCGGGCGTGCCGGGCGGAGGCGATGGCGGTCGGTACGTCGTGCCCGACCCCGACGAGGATCGCGGCCCGGTCCCCCGCCTCGTCGATGGTCAACTCCGTGACCAGTTGGCGTTCTTGAGGCGTGAGGGCGTAGAACTCGCCGGTGTTGCCGTTCGGCGTGAGGATGCCGATCCCGCCGTCGAGCAGGCGGCGCAGCAGGGTCCTGTGGCTGTCCTGGTCGACGGTGCCGTCCGCGGCGAACGGGGTCACCGGGATCGCCACCACGTCGGCCAGGGCGGCCCGTTGGGCCTCGAACGCCGCTGTCATGCCTGACCGTCCTCTCCCTGGGCTACCGACTCGGCGCCGGGTGCCCGCCATTGGCCCTGTTCCAACTCGGTGCCGGGGAAGGCCCGTTGCACGAACGACGCGATGTGGGCGTGCAGTGCGGTCGCCGCGGCGTCCGCGTCGCCGTCGAGGGCGAGCCGCAGGATCTCGCGGTGTTCGCCGGCCTCCCGTTCCCAGGAGGGCGAGGCGGCCCAGGCGACGGCGGAGACGAGGGCGGCCTGGTCGCGGACCTCGTCGAGCATTCGGCCGAGCAGCGGGTTGCCGCACGGCAGGTACAGGGCGCGGTGGAACTCCCGGTTGGCGAGGGAGCGTTCGGCGGTGTCGCCGGCCTCGTCGGCGCGGGTCAGCGCCTCGCGGGCGGCGTCCAGGGAGGCGCCCAGTCGTACGGCCCGTCGTAGCGCCTCGGGTTCGAGGAGCAGCCGGACGTCGTACACCTCGCGCGCCATGTCCGCGTCCACCATGCGCACCGTGACGCCCTTGTACTGGTTCATCACGACGAGCCCGGTGCCGGCCAGGGTCTTGAGCGCCTCGCGCACGGGGGTCTTGGACACCCCGAACTGTGCGGCGAGTTCGGTCTCGACCAGTGGCTGACCCGGCGTCAACTGCCCGGTGAGGATGCGGTGTTTGATCCCTTCCAGCACGAACTGCGTGCGGGACGGGATCGGCGTGGGCACAGAGGTCATGCGCGCCTCTCGGATCTCACATATCGCGTCTCATATATGACGTACGAAGTACGACGCGTTGAAGGTAGGAGCGGCCCTGTGTTTCGTCAATGCTTCTGACAGAAGAACCAGAAAGCGCTTCACACGGTCGTGATGCATGGTCGCGCTTCACATGGTCTTGGTGACGCCTTCGAGTGCGGCGGAGGTGCGGCCGGGGAAGATCGCGGCGGCGCGCTCCAGCGCCGCTTCCCTCGTGAGAGTGGGTCCCACGTGGGTGATGAGGAGTTCGCGCGCGCCCTTGGCGCAGGCGCCGGCGTCCTCGGGCGTGAGGTGTACTTGGCGTTCGCCTTCGCGATGCCGGTCGATGTCGGCCTCGCAGAGGAACACGTCGGCGCCGCCCGCGAGTTCGGACAGCGCCTCGCAGGGACCACTGTCCCCGGAGTAGCCGAGGACACTCCCCTGGCACTCGGCGCGCAGCCCGTAGGCCTCGGCGTCGTGGGCGACGGCGCGTGCGGTGAGGCGGAGGTTCCAGTGCCGGACGGCGTGGCCGTCGTAGAGCGGGCGGAAGTCGAAGACGCCGCTCAGGAACCGTACGTCCGGCTGTCCGAAGAAGCCGGCGAGGCGGCGGGCGCAGTCCTGCGGGGCGTAGAGCGGGATCGGGGCGGCCGGGGTCATCCCGCCGAACGCGAACGCGTAGGCCGCGGCGAGGAGATCGGCGCTGTGGTCGGCGTGCAGATGCGAGATCCAGATCGCGGTGAGCCGCGCCGGGTCGGTGTGCCGCTGCAACTCCGCGAAGGTTCCGGTGCCCGCGTCCACCCACACCTCGGCGCCGCCGCCGCGCAGCAGGTACCCGGAGCAGGGGCGGCCGGGGCGTGGATGCGGGGAGGCGGTGCCGAGGATCGTGAGACTGAGAGGCATGGTGGGGAAGAGTACGGTTCCGGGGCCCGCGGTACTCACAGTTCGGGACGTTCCACCACGCCCGGCCGTCCGGGCGCGAGAATGCCGCGGTCAGTACCCTGACGCGGTGATGGCCAACACCCCCTTGTCCAGGGCGATGAGCGGCACCGTCGACCCGCCGCTGCTGCCGCTGCCGGACCGTGTCGTCGAACTCCTGTCGGAGTTGGGCAGCCCGCCGCGGCTGGCGGCCCACCTGCGAGCCGTCCACGACGTCGCGCACCAGCTGGTCGACTGGGTCGAACAGCACTGCCCCGCCGCGCTGTTCGACCGCGAGGCGGTGCTCTTCGGGGCGGCGACGCACGACGTGGGCAAGACGGTGCACGTCTCCGAGCTGTCCGGGCCCGGGGCGGCGCACGAGGAGGCGGGACGGGACCTTCTGCTGCGCCACGGCGTCGGTCCGGAGCTGGCCCGCTTCGCCGCGACGCACGCCTCGTGGGCACGGTCGGATGTCGGTCTGGAGGACCTCCTGGTGAGCCTCGCCGACAAGGTGTGGAAGAACAAGCGCGTTCCCGAGCTGGAGGATCTCGTCGTGGCCCGGCTGGCGGAGGCGAGCGGCCGGGCGGTGTGGGAGGAGTTCAT
Source organism: Streptomyces sp. NPDC050548 (assembly GCF_044457385.1). Classification (NCBI taxonomy): domain Bacteria; kingdom Bacillati; phylum Actinomycetota; class Actinomycetes; order Kitasatosporales; family Streptomycetaceae; genus Streptomyces; species Streptomyces sp. NPDC050548. Next base: position 5,927 of record NZ_JBITGV010000036.1, on the reverse strand, counting down.
GGCGCTCGACGAGGTCCTGACCCGCACCGGCGACGGGGCGGACGAACGGCTGGCGTTCCAGACGTCGTTCCCGGTCCACGGCTGAGGGGGCGGCCGGTCTTCGGCTGAGGGCGCCGATCCACAGCCGAAGGCACCGGACTACGGCTGAAGACGCCGATCCCCAGCTGAGGGCGCCAGCTACGGCTTCCACCCCGGATCCCGTCCGCTGAGGCCCACCGCCCGGTCCAGGAGCGGGGCGTCCGCCGGTACCGGGACCACCGGTCCGAAGATGCCTCCGCCGCCGGCCGGGTCCTCGGCCACCGCCAGCAGGAAGGTGTACGAGGCCTGGAGCGCGGTCGGGTCGGGGTCGTAGGGCTGGCCGGTGGCGCGGGCCAGGTCCCAGCCGTGGACGACCAGTTCGTCGGCCACGACGGCGGCGGCGATCTCGCCGGGGAGGTCGATGCCGCCCGCGCGGGTCATGCCGGTCCAGGCGGCCGGGTCGCGCCAGGCCTCGGCGAGGCCGTCGAGGATCTTGGGGAAGTCCTCGCGCCAGCCGGGGCCGATGTCGGAGGCGGTGGCGTCCGGTGCGGTGTCCGTCATGACGCCCAGGTCCTTGCGCGCGGCGTCGCGGAAGGCGACGGACAGGCCGAGCAGATGTCCCAGCATGTTGCGTACGGCGGTGCCGGGGCACGGGGTGACGTCTCTGAGCTGCTCGTCGGTGACGCCCTCGACGAGCCGGGCGACGACACGGGTCTGCGGGCCGAGGTCGAAGATGCTGTCGGACATGCGCTTCCCTTCCGGAGATCGGTCTCACTCAGGGGGTGGACCGACGGCGGCCCGGGAACTCATCGCCCGGCCCCGGATCAGTTCCCGCGCGGACGGCCCCTGGCGCAGGCACCACAGCGCGATCACCGGGTCGCAGATCGCGCAGCCCAGCGAGGAGTCGTGGGCGAACGGGATGATCGGGTGCCCCTTGAGGTGGTGCACGATGTCCCACCCGGTGTGCAGCAGCCAGCCGACGCCGATCCAGGTCCACGATTCCAGGCCGCGGTAGGCGACGTAGGTGGCGAGCGCGGTGAACGCGAACTCCCAGCCGCCCAGGCCGCCTCCGCTGAGACAGGCGGCGCCCGCCCCCGCGACCATCACGGCGTTGAGGCGCCGCCGGTGCGCTTCGGGGACGAGGGACATGAGCAGCGCGTAGAGGAGGCCGATGACGATCGGCATGAGGTAGCGCATGCGGCGACGCTGGAACCGTCCCGCCCGCCGCTCCAGGGGTATTGCCGACAGCTTGCGACGGATTCCCGCCCGCGCCGCGCGACGCGTTTCTAGGGCACCTGCCCGATGCCGCACCCCCCGCCTTAGACCCACGATGACCAGGCATGACGACGAACTGGACGGTGACCCGCATCCTGCGGAACCGCAACGCGGGGCTGTATTTCACGGGGCTGGTGGTGTCCGCCTTCGGCACGTCCGCGCTGGGGCTTGCGGCCGGTGTGTGGGTGAAGGACCTCAGCGGCTCGAACGGTCTGGCCGCGCTGTGCGTGTTCGCGGTCTGGGCGCCGACCCTGGCCGGCCCGGCCCTCGGCACGATCGCCGACCGCGTCCGCCGCAAGCCCCTGCTACTCCGGACGAACCTCGCCCTGGCCGCGCTCCTCCTCACCCTCTTCGCCGTCGGCTCCCGCGCCGACCTGTGGCTCCTGTTCACCGTCCTGTTCGTCTACGGCACCGTCATGGTCATCCAGGACCCCGCCGAGTCGGCCCTGGTCGCCGCCGTGGTGGACCCGGATCTCCTCGGTGACTTCAACGGGCTGCGGATGTCGGCGGTGGAGGGCATGAAGCTGGTCGCGCCCCTGACGGGCGCGGGCCTGTACACGGCGTTCGGCGGGCCCGCGGTGGCCTGTCTGGACGCGGTGACGTGCGCGCTGGCGGCGGGCCTGTGGCTGTTCGTGCGCGCGCACGAGGAGCGGCCCCGGCGCCCCGCCGGCGACTGGCGGGCCCAAACCGCCGAGGGCGTCCGCGAGTTGTGGGGAAATCCCCGGCTGCGCCCGCTCGTCCTGGCCGGCGGGACGATGATGTTCCTCGCCTCCCTGAGCAGCTCGTCGAACTACGCGATCATCGAGGGCCTGGGGCACGCTCCCGCCTACGCGGGGGTGCTGTACGCGGTCCAGGGCGTCGGCTCGGTCGCGGTCGGACTGGTCTCCGGGCCCGCGCTACGACGGCTCGGCGAGCGGCGGTTCGGGGCGGCCGGGATCGTCGTCGCGGCGGTCGGGGTGACCGCGCGGGCGGTGCCGTCCGACCCGGTGGTCCTGGTGGGCAACGCGGCGATCGGCCTGGGGCTCCCGTGCGTACTGATCGCCGCGTTCACCGCCGTGCAGCGCGAGGTGCCGGGACCGCTGCTGGGCCGGGCGACGGCCACCGCCAACACGCTGATCTTCACACCGAACGTGATCGGCCTGGCGACGGGCGCGGCGCTGATCGAACTGCCCGACTTCCGGCTGCTGTTGACCCTGGTCGGGCTGGCGCTGCTCACAACGGGGGTGTGCCTGGGGCTGGTCGGGACGGGCGCGGTCCCGGCGCTGTTCGGGAGGAGTCCGTCCCCGGCTCAGAGCCCGGCCAGCGCCGACCGTACCTCCGACAGGTCCCCGTCCGACGCCAACCCCGCGTGATACAGGCGCAGTTCGGTCGCCCCGAGGTCGCGCGCCCGTGCCGCGTCCGTCGTGAGTGAACCCGGGCGTCCGCCCATCCCGGAGACCACCGTGAAGTTCGCGGCCAACACCCGGCCGTCCAGGCCCTGTTCGGCGAACGGGGTCAGCAGGCCCGCGCCACTCGTGCAGGGGACGACCACACCGTCCGCCACCGAGAGGATGTGCCCGGGGTCCACGCCGGCGTTGGCGCCGCAGTGGTACGACTCCGGGTCCGCGTGCAGCAGGACCTGGAAGCCGGCCGGTGCGGCGGCCCGCACCGCGGCGACCGCGGTCTCCTGGAGTGTGCGGGCCCGGTCGTCGCGCCACGCGCGCGTGGCCGTCGCGTTCGCCTCACCGAGGAGTTTCCCGACCCCCGCCCAGCCGCCGTCGGAGGGCGCCCCCTGCCACACAGGTTCCAGCGCGGCACGTACCACCGCCGCCAACTCCTCGGCGTCGACGCCCTGTTCGCCGTAGCCCTGGCGGCAGGTCGGACAGAAGCACAGGGACATCAGGTACTGGCCCGCGTCCCCGAGGGGGATTCCGCCGGTCTTGTCGTGGGCGTGCAGATGGGCGAGGCCGTACCAGCCCAGGGACTCCAGTTCGGTGCCGTGCGCGCCGGGGCGTACGGCCGCTTCGGCGGCGAGGTCGACGAGGTACGCGCGCGTGGCCGGTTGGGCGATACAGGGTGCCCAGGGGTAGCGGTCGCCGTAGGCGTTGACCACCGAGGTGTCCGGATGTTCGGCGCCCAGGCGGGAGTTGTGGGCGAGGACCACCCAGGTGTGCACTTCCAGGCCCGCCTCCGCGAGGGCCACTGCGGCCTCGCCGTAGGCGTCGCCGGGCGCCCAGTCGCCGGCCGGGTACGGCCTCAACTCCCGCCCCTGCCAACGGGAGTCCGGCGGATACAGGACGGCCGCGTGCTCGGCGGTGACGACACGGTGGCGCGGGTGACGGGGGGTCAGCGCGCGGGTGGAGTGGTACGCGGAGGCCAAGGTCGCCTGCTGGACTCCGAGTTCGGCGATCCTGCCGCCCGCCTCCGGGTCGCCGTTGACGTCCCAGGGATAGACGAACGCCGATGCCTTCACGCGCCCTCCTCCATCTGCGAGTCCACCTGCGAATCGATCTGCGGCTCGATCAACGTGTAGCCCCGCTCGATGAGTTGGGCCAGCTGTTTGACATGATCCTCGGTCGGTTCGGTCAGCGGCGGGCGGACCTCGCCGACGTCCAGACCCCGCATCCGTACGCCCGCCTTGACCAGCGAGACCGCGTAACCGCGCCCCTGGGCGCGCAGTTCGACGAACGGCCGGTAGAAACCGTCCAGGAGACGGTTCGCCGTGGTGTCGTCGCCGGTCGCGAGGGCCCGGTGGAAGGCGAGCGCGAGCTCGGGGACGAAGCAGAACACGGCGGACGAGTAGAGGGTGATGCCGATGCCCCGGTAGGCGAGTTGGGTCTGTTCGGCGGTGGGCAGTCCGTTGAAGTACAGGAAGTCGCCCGGGACTTCGCTGCGTACGGTGCTCACGATCCGCTGCATCAGGTCGAGGTCGCCGAGGCCGTCCTTGAAGCCGATGATCCCCTCGGTGCGGGCGAGTTCGACGACCGTGGCCGGGGTGAACACGGCGTTGTCGCGCTGGTAGACGATGGCGGGCAGCGCGGTCGCCGCGGCCACCTCCCGGTAGTGCCGCAGCAGCCCTTCCTGCCCGGCGACCACCAGGTACGGCGGCATCGCGAGCAGCCCGTCCGCCCCGGCGGCCTCCGCGAGCCGTGCGTACCGTACGGCGAGCGCGGTGCCGTAGCCCGCGCCCGCGACCACCGGCACCCGGCCCCCGGTCGCCTCCACGGCGGCCCGCACGCACGCCTCGAACTCCTCGGGCAGCAGCGCGTGGAACTCCCCGGTGCCGCAGCACGCGAACACGGCGGCGGCTCCGGCTTCGACACCCTGGCGGACATGCGCGCGGTACATGTCGAGATCGACGGCGCCGTCGGGGCCGTACGCGGTGACGGGAAAGAACAGCGGCCCGCTGGGAATACTGAGCCGGTCGGCGAGAGGGGCTGGCGTCACGGGCTCTCCCTTGAAACAGGCGCGTGCGTTCTTCTGATCAACGTCTACATTTCTGAACAGCTCCACCCTAAGGATCTGCCTCAGGGTGGGTCAAGCGGGCAAATGTGCAAGAAGGAAGCGGATTTCCCAGGTCCGCGCCACACTTGACGGGCATGGTGGCGGATCTTTAGCGTGTCCATGCATGTGAATGTCGTTCATGGATGAGGCCGACGACTCTAGGAGACCGAGGATGCCCGCTCCCCGCACCGTTCTGCTCACCGGCGCCGCAGGCGGGCTCGGCACCCTGATGCGCGAACTGCTCCCCGCGTACGGCTACGAGCTGCGGCTGCTGGATCTGCGCCCGATCGAGGGCGAGCCGGACGCGATCACCGCCGACCTCTCCGACAAGGCGGCGCTCCGCGAGGCCGTGCGGGGCGTCGACGCGATCATCCATCTCGCCGGCATCTCCCTGGAAGCCTCCTTCGACAAGATCCTCAAGTCGAACATCGAGGGCACGTACAACCTCTACGAGGCCGCCCGCGAGGAGGGCGTCGGCCGCGTCGTCTTCGCCTCCTCCAACCACGCGGTGGGCTACACCCCGCGCCCCGAGGGCGACGACCCTCTCATCCCCATCGACACCCCGCACCGCCCCGACACCTTCTACGGCCTGTCCAAGTCCTTCGGCGAGGACCTGGCGCAGCTCTACTGGGACAAGCACCGCCTGGAGACGGTCTCCGTGCGCATCGGTTCCTGCTTCCCGGAGCCCAGCAGCGTGCGGATGCTGTCGATCTGGATGAGCCCCGCCGACGGCGCCCGGCTCTTCCACGCGGTCCTGACCGCCGAGGGCGTAGGGCACACGATCGTCTACGGCTCCTCCGCGAACACCCGTCTGTGGTGGGACCTGTCGACCGCGCGGGCGCTCGGTTACGAGCCGCGGGACGACTCCGAGCCGTACGCCGAGAAGCTGATCGCCGAGCAGGGCGAGCTGCGGCCGGGTGTCGAGGCGCACGCGTATCTCGGCGGCCACTTCGTGAACGACCCGCCGATCTGGCCGTACTGAACGGAAAGCCGTACTGACGGAAAAAGCACCTTCGCGGCGGGGGGGGGGGCCCCCCCCCGCCCCCCCCCCCCCCGGGGGGGGGGGGGGCCCCCCCCCCCGACCCCGCCCCCGGGGGGGGGGGGCCGGGGCGCCGCCGGGCCCCCGCGGCGGGATACCGGGGCGGGCCGCC
>NZ_JBITGV010000035.1:0-35619 GCF_044457385.1 Streptomyces sp. NPDC050548 | reverse complement strand
CAACCGCCCCACCTCACACCAAGCGGCAGCACACCAGCTTCACCGACCGCCAGGCGACAGCACACCGGCTCACCCCCGCCCGGCAGCACAACAACCGCCCCACCTCACACCAAGCGGCAGCGCACCAGCTTCACCGACCGCCAGGCGACAGCACACCGGCTCACCCCCGCCCGGCAGCACAACAACCGCCCCACCTCACACCAAGCGGCAGCGCACCAGCTTCACCGACCGCCAGGCGGCAGCACACCGGCTCACCCCCGCCCGGCAGCGCAACAACCGCCCCACCTCACACCAAGCGGCAGCGCACCAGCTTCACCGACCGCCAGGCGGCAGCACACCGGCTCACCCCCGCCCGGCAGCGCAACAACAGCCCCACCTCACACCAAGCGGCAGCGCACCGGTTTCACCCCACACCACACCGGCTCACCCCGGCCCGACAGCACAACACCAGCCCCCCTCACGCCAGTCGGCGGAACACCGGCTTCACCGCTCGTCCGGCCAGCCAGGGGTTGGGGTCGGCGGCGTCCAGTGCCTTGCGGTAGACCGCGCAGGCCTGGGCCACCACGTCGACGGTGCGGTCGATGTCCTCGTCGTCGAGGGCGCTGCTGACCACGAAGGACGGGGCCAGTACTCCGCCCGCGAGGAGCTGGCGCAGGAACAGGGTGCGGTACTGCTGCGACGGCTGTCCGTTCTCGTCGAGGGTGGCGAAGACCAGGTTGCTGGCCCGGCCCCGGACGACGACGTGGTCGCCGACGCCCATGGCCTCCGCGGCATCGCGGACACCGGCGGCCAGCCGCTCGCCGAGGGCGTGCAGTCGCGCGGTGATGCCCTCCTCGACGTAGGTGGCCTGCACGGCCATCGCCGCCGCCAGGGAGTGCGTCTCGGCGCCGTGGGTGGTGGACAGCAGGAAGACGCGGTCGCCGGAGTCGCGCAGTCCGCCGCGCTCCATCAGGTCGCGGCGGCCGGCCAGCGCGGAGACGGCGAATCCGTTGCCCAGCGCCTTGCCGAACGTGGAGAGGTCGGGGACCACGCCGTAGAGGCCCTGGGCGCCTGCCTCGGACCAGCGGAAGCCGGTGATCATCTCGTCGAAGATCAGGACGCAGCCGTGCCGGTCGGCCAGTTCGCGCAGGCCGGCGAGGTAGCCGGGCGGGGGCTCGGTGTGGGTGGCGGGTTCGAGGATCAGGCAGGCGATCTCGTCCGGGTAGCGGGCGAGCAGCTCCTCCGTCGCGGCCAGGTCGCCGTAGGGGAAGGACGCGATCAGTTCGGTGGTCGTCGACGGGATGCCGGCGGACATCGGGGTGGTGCCGATGAACCAGTCGTCGACGGAGAAGAAGGGGTGGTCGGAGCAGAGGGCCACCCGTGAGCGGCCGGTGGCGGCGCGGGCGAGGCGTACCGCGGCGGTGGTGGCGTCGGAGCCGTTCTTCGCGAACTTCACCATCTCGGCGGTCGGCACGGTGGCCAGGAAGCGTTCGGCGGCCTCGACCTCCACGATGGACGGCCGGACGAAGTTGCTGCCGCGGTCGAGTTCGCGCCGCACCGCCTCGATCACGCGCGGGTGGGCGTGACCGAGGCTGACCGACCGCAGGCCGGAGCCGTACTCGATGTATCGGTTGCCGTCGACGTCCCACACGTGGGCACCGCTGCCGTGGCTGATGACCGGGGCCAGGTTCTCGGGGTACTGGTCGTCGCCCTTGGCGTAGGTGTGAGCGCCCCCGGGGATCAACGCGTGCAGCCGCTCGTTGGCCGTCCGCGACAGGGGCAGGTCAAGCACTTCGGTGTCCACGAGGACCTCAGCTTTCTCTGTGCTTCAGGACCTCGGCGAGGCTCGGTGCCTCTCGGTCCCGTTGGGACATCAGCGCAACCGGCAGCGGCCAGGGAATGGCCAGCTCCGGGTCGTCGTAGGCGATGGTCACGTCCTCGGTCGGATCGTGCGGGCGGTCGATCCGGTACGAGGTGTCCGCGGTATCGGTCAGTGCTTGAAAACCGTGCCCGCAGCCCGCGGGAATGTAAAGAGTTGGTTGTGATTCTCCTGTGAGTTCAAAGGATGTCCAATGGCGGTAAGTCGGCGAATCCGGACGCAGATCCACGACGACGTCGAAGATCCGCCCGTACGAGCAGCGCACCAACTTGGCCTCGCCGGCGCCGGAGCGCAGGTGCAGGCCGCGCACCACGCCACGGACCGAGCGGGACAGGCTGTCCTGGACGAAGGCGTCGGGGTCGATCCCCACCGAGCGGACCACGTCGGCGTCGAACGTGCGGCAGAAGAAGCCGCGTTCGTCGGTGTACGGCGTCGGTTCGAAGAGGTACGCGCCGGCGATCTCCGGGACTTCGGTGACTTTCATGGAGACTCCTGGCGAGCGTGGGTGTGGTGGGTCGCGGGGAACACGGCCGCGGTCAACGAGCTGAACTGGTCCCGCAGTTGGCGTGCGGCGGCCTGGTTCCGCTCGGCGAGGGTCCCCCGTAGTTCGGGCGCTCGCTTCTCCAGCGCCCGGAATTGCTCCAGCAACCGGTCGGCGTCGACCTCGCGCGCCGGGTGGCAGAACGCGCCGAGGCCCATCCGCTCCATGAGCGCGTCGCTCTTCGCCGCGTAGCTGAGCGCGAGCACCGGGGTGCCGGTCTTCAGCGCGCAGATCAGGTTGTGGTATCTGACCGCCACTACGGTGTCGGCGGCCGTCATCTCCTTCATCAGGTCGTCCAGGGACGTCGGTTCGGCCGCGGTGACCAGCGGGGAGTCCACCGCTTCGAGGATCGCGGCGACCACCGTCGCGTCGCACCGGTCACCGGTGAGCAGCCGGACCGGTCTGCCCTCCTCGACCAGTGTGCGGACGAACCGGATCGTGCCGTCGAGGTAGCGGCCGTAGATCTCGTCGGCGCGGGCGCGGTCGTCGTTGCCGCCGTGGAAGTCCATGACGCCGACGCAGACCGTGCCGGGCACGTCCGAGGGTGCGTTCGCGGCTGGTGACGGAAGGGAGAACGCGAGGTCCGGGTAGACCTCGTCGCGCACGGTGTCCACGCCCATCGCCCGCATCGCGTCCCGGGACTGGGCGTCGCGGTAGGAGCGGTAGGCGGCCAGGCGGCCCGACCAGCGGACCAGGGCGCGGGTGGGGCGGTTGCGGATCTCGGCGGCGCCGACGCTGACCAGCGCGACCCGGGTGCGGGTCAGCTTCCCGCTCGCGCAGAGCAGGAACAGGGAGTACGGGAAGCCCCAGGGCCGGAGCGGCAGGGTGGCTTCCAGGACGCCCATGCCCGGCACGATCACCACGTCGTGGCGGCGTACCCAGGCGGCGGTGCGGAAGATGTCGACGAACTTGCCCAGGCCCTTCGACGCGATCGAGCCCAGGCGGGACGCGGTGCGGTACTCGGCGCGGTTCCAGTGCATGCGGGTGGCGGGGATCCCGAACCGCGCGGTCACGGCCTCGGGTCCGCCGCACAGGGCGTCCACGATCGCGTCCGGATGGTCGTTACGGAGGTAGCCGAGGACGGCTTCGAGCGAGCCGTCGTTGCCGAGGTTGCCGGAGCCGAGCAGGCCGAACACCCCGACGCGCACCGGCAGTTCGGGCACGGACGTCATGCGCGCCTCCCCTCGCGGCCGGCGACGAGGGCGTCCACGGAGACCGTGAGCTGGGACGGGTCGACAGGGGCGCGGTCCTCGACCCGCTCGCCGGCGCCCGGGCGGACCCGGCTGGTCATCCAGGAGGCCAGGTGGCGGTAGCAGGCGCGCCGGTCGGCCGGGGACAGCGGTGCCCGTCGGATCGCGGAGGCGAAGCCCCAGATGTACTCGGCGAGCAGCCGGGGCGTCGGGTGCAGCGCGCCCGCCCGGCGCGGGTCGAGGTTGACGCAGCGGGCGCGCTTGGAGGGGTTGGCGCGTTCGGCGCGGGTGGGGTGGTCGCGGCGGAAGTAGAGGAGTTCCGGGACCTGGTGGAAGCGTCCGTGCAGGGTGATCTCGGCGACGAACGTCCGGTCCGCGTGGTGGTAGCTGTCCATCGGTTTCACCCGGCGCAGCACGTCGGCGCGTATGACGCCGTAGAAGTCGTCGCCGCCGGGCTCGAACAGCAGACTGCGGAAGCGCTCCGGCGCGCTCGGGGAGCCGGTGGCGAGCGTGTACTCGTAGGGCACCGTCACCTGGCCGTCGCCGTCGATGACCGCCTGGTCGGTGTGGGCGAGGATGACGTCCGGCCGCTCGTCCAGAGCCTCTATGCAGCGCGTCAGCAGGTCGCGGCCGTAGAGGTCGTCGTGCGAGGCCCACTTGAACAGCTCGCCGCGGGCTTCGGCGAAGACGTGGTTGTGGTTCGGGGTGGCGCCGATGTTGCGGGGCAGCCGGATGTACCGGATGCGGGAGTCCTGCGCGGCGTACTTGCGGCAGATGGTCTCGGTGCCGTCGGTCGAGGCGTTGTCGGAGACGACCAGTTCGAAGTCCTCGTAGGTCTGGCCGAGGAGGGCGTCGAACGACTCGGCCAGGTACTCCTCGCCGTTGTACACGGGCAGGCCGATGCTCAGCCTCGGTCGGTCGGTCATGAGGTCCTCACTTCGGGGATGGGTTCGCGGTGGTGCTCGCGCAGGGCGGAGCGCAGTTGCAGCCACCACACGGCCGAGCCGCTGATGGTCGCGGCGGCGACGCCCCAGGCCGAGCCGGCCGTACCGCCGAGGGCCGCGCCGCCGAGCCCGCCGCCGACATAGCAGGCGGAGGCGAACAGCTGGCAGCGCAGGCTGCGCTTGGCGGCGCCGAGCGCACGCAGTCCGGCCGCGGCGCCGGTGCCGAGGCCCGCCCCGGCGACGCTGAGGGTGATCTGCACGATGAGGTGCGAGGAGGAGTGCCAGACGTCGCCGAGCGCCAACTCGCCGAGCCGGTCCGGCATCAGCAGCAGGGCCGAGCCCCAGAGCAGGGCTCCGGTGGCCTGTCCCCCGCCGAGGTACAGGCAGAACCTGCCCAGCCGTTGCGGGGCCTGCCGCAGCACGCGGGCCGCCTCGGGGACGGTGACCAGGGACAGCCCCATGAGTACGGCGAGGAAGGGGCCGAGGAGGAGTTCGGCGCCGCGCACCGCGCCGACCGCGCTCACTCCGACGATCACGCCGAGGCCGTACGCCCTCAGTTGGCTCGCGCCGCTGAGGCTGACGTTCTCGACGAGGTACCGGTAGCCGAGGTCACGCTGTTCGCGCAGCCAGCCGCGGGCCTGTGCCATCCGGGGCCGGATGCCGGACTGGATGCAGCCGTACCCGGCCGCGACCGTGGCGGACGCGCCCCAGGCGAGCACGAAGGCGGCCACGGTGTCGACATGGGCCGCCACCACCATGGCGGGGATGAGCGCGATTCCCCACACGATGTCGTTGACGAACGCCTTCCGTCCGTCGCCCGCGGCGAAGAACGAGAACCGCCAGGCGTCCTGGAGCAGCAGCCCCGGCATCATCAGACCGAGGGCGGCGAAGGCGGGCCCGACCCGGCCGTCGAGGCCGAGCCCGGCCGCCAGGCACAGCACGCCGAGGGCCGAACCGACGCAGAGGGCGGTACCCGTCGAGCGGGCCACCGCCCCGCGCCAGGACGCCTTCGGCACTCCGCTGAAGCGGACCACGAGCGGGTCGGTGGCAAGGCCCCGGGAGACGTTGAGCACCACGCCGTAGGTCACCCAGGCGAGGCTGAACACGCCGAACGCGGTGACCCCCAGCGAGCGGGCCACATAGATGCCCACCGCGAAGTTGCTGATGCTGGAGGCGGCCTGGTCGGCCAGTCCCCAGGAGAGCCGGCCGACGAGGGCCGCCTTGGCGGACCGCACCGGCGCCGCCTTCTCCCCGTCGGTGGTCGTCGATGTCATGTCTTGATCAGTCCGGCCTCGTGCAGGGCGTCGGCCGCGCCGGCGACGGTGTCGAAGGGCAGCCCGGACCGCTGGGCGACGTCCAGCAGACTGTGCTCGCCGTCGGAGAGGTTGAGCACCCAGAGCATGGCCATCTGCGCCTGCTTGGTGTCGCTACGGCCGCCGAGCGCGTCGTACAACCCGCGCCTGCCCAACTGCGGTTCGCCGTAAGGGCTGAGGTTGAGGTAGCGCCGGTTGCGGTCGAGAACGGCGAACGCCTCGCGGCAGACGGCGAGGGTGTCGGTCATCGCCTCCGGTGAGACGAAGTCCGGGTTGTCCGCCGAGGTGTGGTACTCGGGGTAGCCCGCGTACGGGGTCCGGCTGAGCGAGCCCACGCCGAGGTTGAACCCGGGTGAGCAGTACTGCCGCTCGTCGTAGCCATAGGGCGTGAACTCGTTGATGTGGTGCGGTCGTTCGGACGCGGCGAGTACGTGTCGCAGCACGCGGTCGATCTCCGCGTCGCCACGTCGGCTTTGTTTGTACGTCAGTTGACCCGAGTCGCCCGCGCAGGCCAGCACGAGCCCGTGCTTGACCCGGTCGATCCGCTCCGCGTTGCGGGCCAGCCAGGTGATCGCCCCGATGGTGCCGGGCGCGTAGATGAACCGGTAGGTGTAGTACGGCGTTTCACGCGCCAGCGCGCGGGCCAGGAAGGTCGCGACCGCGATGCCGGCCAGGTTGTCGTTGGCCAGCGACGGGTGGCAGGTGTGGCAGGAGACGATGACCTCGTCGGCCACCTGTCCGGGGACGACGTGCTCGGCGTAGGTGAGGTGGCCGTCCGCGAGAGTGGAGTCGACGCGCACCTCGTAGTCGCCGTCGGGCAGTGCGTCCAGGGTCTCCTGGGCCAGACAGAAGCCCCACTCCGGTTTGTAGTAACTCGTGCGGTACGGCACCCAGTTCGGGTGCTCCGGCAGCGTGTGCAGGTGTGCGCGCAGCTCGGAGAGCGGCATGGTCCTCGACACCGGGACGCTGTAGCCGAGCACGTGCAGGCTGGACTCGGCGAAGTCGACGACCCGCCGGCCCGAGCCGTCGGCGATGTACGCGTCCCGGATGTTCCACTCCTGTGGAACGGTCCAGTCGAGCACCTGCGTCCCGGTCGGCACCTCGTGCACCTGCAACGGGACGTACTCGCCGACGATGTCCAGGGTCGCGCGCACGCCGTCGCCGGTGATGCTCCGACAGAGCGGGTACAGCCGCTCCACCAGTGCGTGCATCTCCTCGCCCACAGCGGTCATCGGCGCCACCGCAGGGTGTCGTCGACGGTGCCGGCCTCGGAGGCCGCCTTGAGCACGGCGAGGCGGGTGAAGCGCTGCTCGAAGTCCTCCCGGGTCAGGTCGAACTTCCGGTAGGCGTCGGCGAGTTCGAGGGCGCCCTGCTTGACCGTCCACTCGCAGTCGAAGTCGGGGATCGCGGTGCGGAAGCGCGAGAAGTCCACCCGGTACGAGCGCGGGTCGGCGCCGTTCTCGCCGGTGATCACGACCTTCGCGCCGGACACCGCCTCGGCGACCTGCTCGGCGATCTCGGCGACGGTGACGTTGTTGATCTCGCTGCCGATGTTGAACGCCCGGTCGTGGACCGCCTCACGCGGCGCGGTGAGCGCGGCCGTGAAGGCGCGGGCGATGTCGGCGGCGTGCACGAGCGGGCGCCAGGGGGTGCCGTCGGACAGCACCAACACCTCGCCGGAGAGCAGCGCATGGCCGACCAGGTTGTTCAGCACGATGTCGGCGCGCAGCCGGGGCGAGTAGCCGAAGGCGGTGGCGTTGCGCATGAACACCGGGGTGAAGTCGTCGTCGGCCAGCGCGTGCACGTCGTCCTCGACCCGCACCTTCGACTCCGCGTACGGCGTCACGGGGCGCAGCGGGGCGTCCTCGGTGACCAGGTCGTCGCCGCCGGAGGCGCCGTAGACGGAGCAGGTCGACGCGTACAGGAAGCGTCCGACTCCGGCGTCGCGGGCCAGCTTTGCCAGCCGTACGGAGGCGTGGTGGTTGATGTCGTAGGTGAGTTCCGGGGCCAGCGAGCCGAGCGGGTCGTTGGAGAGCGCGGCCAGGTGGATCACCGCGTCGAAACCGGCCACGTGCTCGGCGGTGAGGTCGCGCAGGTCCACCCGTACCCCGGGCGGGTCGGCGGGCTGCGGGCCGAGGACGGAGTCGGCGAAGAGGCCGGAGTCGAGGCCGGCGACCTCGTGTCCTGCGGCGGTGAGGACGGGTGCCATCACGGTGCCCAGATATCCCTGGTGTCCGGTCAGTAGTACGCGCAAGGTGTTCAACCCCCCAGGTTGAGCGTGAGTTTGGTGACGGCGAAGGCCTCGGCGTAGCGCGCGTGGCATTCGATACCGCGGATCCGGGCGAGGCCGAGGAAGGCCTCCCGGTCGTACCAGGGCCGGTGCCGCTGCGAGGCGTAGTGCTCCTGCAGCAGCCGTACCTTCTCTTCGGCGGTCTCGGTCTCCAGCGGCTGGTAGGCCGCAGGCCGGCCGAGGTCGCCGTCCCACTTGACGATCTCGTAGCCGAGCACGAGGTGGTCGCGGAACGCCGTGGTCATCAACTGCGCCAGGCCGCGGTGGTCCTGGTGGGCGTCGTCGGTGCGCGGCGCGAGGACCAGTTCCGGCTCGGTCTGCGCGCGCAGTTCCTCGACGGCGGCCTTGGCCTCCTCCCAGTGCGCGGGCAGGCGGCCGTCCGGCAGTTTGTGTACGGTCAGGCGCAGGTCGGCGCCCGGGCAGAAGGCGGTGAGCGCGGCCTGTTCCTCCTGCTCGCGCTCGGTGCCGCCGCCGGAGAGCACCAGCGCGTCGACGCGGATGCCGGGGCGTGCCTGACAGAGCGTCAGCAGGGTGCCGCCGGCGCCGATGGCGATGTCGTCGCAGTGGGCGCCCACGACGACGATCCGGTCGAGCCGGCCGGCTCCGAGCCTGATCACGCACGCACCCCCGCGCTGTCCTGCTCCCACACGGCCCAGGGGCGGTCGCCCCGCGCGTAGGCCTCGTCGAGGGCGGCCCGCTCCTTCACCGTGTCCGTCGGCTTCCAGAAGCCGCGGTGCTGGTGTGCCACCAGCCGTCCCCGCTTGGCGAGTTGGGAGCAGCCGTCGGCGACCAGGTCGCCGTTCTCCGGTATGTGGTCGAAGACCTCCTGGCGGAGCACGAAGTAGCCGCCGTTCTCCCACAGCGGCATGTCGCTCACCGCGGTGATGCCGCCCACCAGACCGTCCTCGCCCAACTCCACGCAGTGGAAGGAGGATTGGGGCGGTACGACCATCATCGACGCGCCCGCGTCGCGCTGGGCGAACTTGTCGATCATCTCCGGCAGCGGGGCGTCGGTCAGCACGTCCGCGTAGTTGGCGAGGAACATCTCGTCGCCGTCGAGGTGGTGGCGCACCCGGCGCAGCCGCTCCCCGATGGGCGACTCGATGCCGGTCTGCGCAAAGGTGATCGTCCAGTCGGCGATGTCGGTGGAGAGCAACTCGGTCTGTCCGCCCCGCAGGACGAAGTCGTTGGACACCGTCTCCTCGTAGTTGAGGAAGAAGTCCTTGATGTGGTGGGCGCCGTAGCCGAGGCACAGGATGAACTCCTTGTGCCCGAAGTGCGCGTAGTAGCGCATGACATGCCAGATCAGGGGTCTCGGCCCGACCATGGCCATGGGCTTGGGTACGTCGTCGGAGGTTCCGTTGCGCATGCGCATCCCGTAACCGCCGCAGAACAGGACGACCTTCATGCTGTGACCTCTTTCGACCGCTCGACCTCGACGATGCTCAGTTCGGGGATGGGGAAGACGAGTCGGCCGCCCCACTCGTGCACGTAGGACAGCTGCTCGACCAGTTCGGCCCGCAGGTTCCACGGGAGGACGAGGACGTAGTCCGGTTTGTCGGCGGCGATCTGCTCGGGCGGGAGGATCGGGATGCGGGTGCCGGGGGTGAACCGGCCGTGCTTGTACGGGTTCCGGTCGACCGTGTAGGCGAGCAGGTCGGGGCGGATGCCGCAGTGGTTGAGCAGGGTGTTGCCCTTGCCGGGGGCGCCGTAACCGACGACCGTCTCGCCGCGGTCGGCCGCGTCGATGAGGAACCGGAGCAGGTCCCGGCGCACCTTGGCGACCCGGGCGGAGAACTCGGTGTATCCGGCCAACTCCTGCAGTCCGGCGGCCTTTTCACGGGCCAGTACGTCGGCCACCCGCTGCGAGGGCTCCCCCGCGACCTCGGCGGGCCGGGACCACAGCCGGATGGAGCCGCCGTGCGTGGGCACCAACTCGACGTCCACCAGGGTGAGTCCGCCGCTGGCGAGGGCCCGGATCGCGGAGGCGACCGTGTAGTACTGGAAGTGCTCGTGGTAGATCGTGTCGTACTGGTTGTCCTCGATCAGGGTCAGCAGGTGCTGCACCTCGATGGAGACCCAGCCGTCGTCGGCGACCAGGGCGCGCAGGCCCTGGGTGAAGCCGACCACGTCGGGGATGTGCGCGTACACGTTGTTGGCGACGACCAGGTCGGCCGGGCCGTGCTCGGCGCGGACGGCCGCGCCGGTGTCGGGGCTGAGGAAGTCCGTGAACGTGGGCACGCCCGCCTCGCGCGCCGCGGCGCCGACGTTCACCGAGGGCTCGATGCCCAGGCAGCGGATCCCCCGGTCCACCACGTGCCGCAGCAGGTAGCCGTCGTTGCTCGCGACCTCGACCACGAAGGAGTCGGAGTCGAGGCCGAGGCGGTCCACCGCGCCGTCGACGAAGGTGCGCGCGTGCTCCACCCAGGAGGTCGAGAAGGAGGAGAAGTACGCGTACTCCTTGAACGTCTCCTCCGGCGTGATCAGCGGCGGTATCTGCGCCAGCCAGCAGTCGGTGCAGACCCGCAGATGCAGCGGGTACGCCGGTTCCGGCAGGTCCAGTTGGTCCGCGGCGAGAAAGCTCTCGCACGGCGGTGTCGCCCCCAGGTCGACGACGCTCGCCATCGCTTCCGAGCCGCAGAGTCGGCATCGTGTCATGTGCTGTCCCCATCCCCCCTGCCCGCGTGGGTGTCCCCACCGCGAGCCAGTGCTGACCGTCCCGCGATCGCGGTGCGGTACTCCTCCAGCAGGCGCTCCAGGCCGACGGCCGGGCTGAATCCCTGCTCGTAACGGTGACGGGCCGCTTCGCCCATCTCCCGGTTGCGATCCGGGTCGGCCGCGATCCGGCGGATGCCGGCCGCGAGCGACGCGGCCTCGCCCGGCGTGTGCAGCAGCCCGGTGACGCCGTCCTCGACGAGTTCGACGAAGGCTCCGTGACCGGCGGCGACCGTCGGCACCCCGGCCGCCATCGCCTCCACGACCACCAGGCCGAACGCCTCCAGCCAGGTCGAGGGCGCGACCACGGCGACGGACCGCGCGATGGCCTTGCGGCACTCCGCCGGGTCCAGCAGGCCGACGTAGCGCACGTCGTCCCGGCCGGCCGCCCAGGCGGTCACCTCTTTCTCCAGCGGTCCGGTGCCGGCGATCGCGAGCGGGACGCCCACACCGCCGCCCGCCGCGATCTCGTCCCACGCGGCCATGAGCAGCCGCACACCCTTGGCCTCCGCGAGCCGGCCGAGGTAGAGCACCTGCTCGCCCGCGCCCTCCCGGCGGATGTCGGGTTCGGGGACGAAGTTGTGCTTCACCGCGAGGCGTTCGGCCGGCATGCCGGAGGCCACCAGGACGTCTCGCTGCGCGGCGGAGATGCAGAGGAAGCGCTCCACTCCGGTCCACCAGCGCTTCCGGTTGACCGAGAGGCTGACCGCGAGCGGCACGGTCGCGAGGCTGGAGTTGCGGTAGCAGCCGTGCCGGACGGCGGGCAGCGGGGTCGAGCCGACGCACTCCGTGCACGGGCGGCCGTCCCGCTGGAGGGTGCCGGGCGGGCAGACCTGGGTGTAGTTGTGCAGGGTGGCGACGGCGGGCACTCCGGCGTCGGCGCAGGCGGCGAGGACCGCGGGCGACAGGAGCGGGAACACGTTGTGGACGTGCACCACGTCCGGCCGTTCGGCGCGCAGCTTGGCGGCGAGTTCCTTGCGGACCGCCGGGTTCCACGGCACCAGGAGCGGCACCGCGACCTTGCCGAGGAGGGAGCGGGCGCCGATGTCGTCGCTGCGCCGCTCGAACAGCTCGACCCGGTGACCGGCCGCGCGCAGCAGCTCCACCTCCTGGTCGACGACGTTGTTCTCCCCGCTCGGCTGCGCCGAGTTGTAGCGGTTGTGCACCACGAGGACGTGCATGCTCAGTTCACCTCCGAGCCACGGGCCCAGCGCGGGACGTGCCGTCGAGGGGCCTCGGACTTCGAGAAGGTCTTCGCGAGAGGCTTCGAGAGCGGCTTCCCGAGTGGTTTCCCGAGCTGCGTCGGGAGCGGAGCGGCCTTGGCAGGGGCCGCCAACAGCGAGGCGGCCAGGGCCAGATGGAGCAGATACGGCGAGGCGTCGCCGAGGCCGGCCTCGGTGTACGAGGCGATGGCGCAGTAGCTGATCAGGAAGATCGCGCAGGCCCGCTGGAGGGACGGCGGGCGCAGCAGCGCGACACCGCCCAGGACCACGATGATCACCGCGACGAGGGCGACACCGACCAGGCCCTGCTCGTTGTAGACGGCCAGCCAGCTGTTGTCGATCGGCAGCCCGCCGAAGGACTTGTCGCCGAGGCCCACGCCGAACAGCTGCTGCGCGGTCGACCGGGGCTCGGCCAGCAGGGCGTTCCAGACCTTGGCCCGGCCGGTGAGGCTGGAGAAGTTCTCCTGGCTCTGGCCGCGCAGGAACCAGGTCTGCAGCGCGGAGGCGAAGCCGACCGCGGCCACCACGGAGATCAGCACCGACCAGCTGAAGAAGCGGCGGGCCGCGGCGCTGGTCAGGATGAGTGAGCCGATCGCCAGCGCCAGCCCGAGCAGCAGGCCGAGGGTGGCCGTCCGGGTGTGGGTCAGCGCGAGCAGCACCAGCGACGGCACGATGACCAGCACGGCGCTGGTCCGGTCGGTCCGTCTGCCGATGACGAGCAGCGCGGTGAGCCCGATGATGACCGCCGCGTACTGTCCGATCTGCGGCGGGGTGAGCGGCCACAGCGCGCCGACGAGGCGTCCGCCGTAGAGGCCGGGCAGGGCCTTGCCCGGGGAGACGACCAGGCCGAGGGCGACCGAGCCGAGGACCGCGAAGTAGGCCCGGATGTGATAGCGGACGAAGGTCAGGCTGCCGTCCCACCAGCGGCTGAGCAGCCACAGCGTGCCGACGAAGAGCGTCAGCCGGAAGCAGCGGAACAGCGCGCCCATCCCGGATTCCAGGCTCGCGCTGGAGATCACGCTCGACACCAGCAGCAGGCTGAGCAGCAGCACGTAGGCGCTGGACCTGATGCGCACCCGCTGGTTGACCAGGAGTGCCAGGCCGAACGCGGCGACCAGCGAGCCCATGGTGACCATCTGGATGAGGGAGCGGGGCAGCGGGACGATGGTCTTCGCCCCGGCGGAGCCGAGCGTGTTGAGGACCAGCAGCCCCCAGACGAGCCCGACGATCTTCGGTGTGCCGGCCGGACGCGGTGCGGCGTCGGGCGGCGTCCGAGCCGGGTCCGGTCCGCGCGTCGAGTTCTCGCTCATCTCAACCACCTGCCTGGAGGTCGAGGGTGCTGTCCTTGTCCTGCTGGTACGGCGCGGTCTGCCACTGGCCGAAGTCGAGCACCTTGCTCTGGTCCTCGGCGACGAACTTCCACGGCCCGACGTAGACGTTGTCGTGCCAGCTGTTGTGCTGTTTCTCGGTGATGGCGTCGGCCACCCCTTCGCCGTGGTAGGGCGACCAGTCCGGATAGGTGCCGTAGTTGGAGAGCACCCCCATGCGGTCGCACATCTCCGTGCACTTGACGACGGACTCGTGGAGCACGAAGCGGTTGTCGTGGATGTCCACCCGCTGGGTCTTCCACCGGCAGTCGGAGAACAGCGGCGCCTTGGTGATCGCCGGCCGTACGCAGCTGCTCGTCTTCTTCACCAGCAGGGTGCAGTCACCGGACGAGGTGTTGGCCGGGCTGTTGCAGAACCGGTCGGCGTTCTCCCACAGGGTGATCCCGGACCAGTTGTTCTCCAGCACGTTGCCGTAGATCTCGATCTTGTCGGTGCGGGCCGGGACCCGGGGTTCGCCGCCGGATTCGGACAAGTAGATCGTCGCGTACGGGAAGTTGTCGCCGCTGTCGGCCGCCTTGCGGCCCTCGACCCAGTTGTTGCGCCGGATCGTGTTGTCCTTGATGACCGCGTTGTAGCTCGTCTCGTAGATCAGTGCGGCACCGTCGTTGCCCTCGATCACGTTGTTCTCGATGAGGAAGTCGTTGTTGTTGGTGTCCGCCCACAGCCCGGTGCCGCGGTTGTCGTGCACCCAATTGCCGCTGATGTCGGCGCCGTTGACCTCCCAGAACTTGATGCCTCCGGTGCAGCCGCAGCCCTTCTGCTTCCGCTCCCAGTCGCCGGTGTTGTTGCCGACGATCTCGTTGCCCTGGACGACCAGGCCGGTGAGGGGGCCGTTGCCCTTGTAGGCGTTCATGCCGTACTGGCCGTTGTCGCGCAGGCAGTCGGCGCGGACCTGCTGGCGGGCGCCGGCCATCAGTCCGGCGCCGGAGTTGTCCTTGATCGTCGAGTGTTCGACGATCCATCCGTCGGCCGAGTCGTGGTTGACGACGCCCTCGTCCTGCGGCGCGACGAATCCCCGCACGGTGAGATAGCGGATGGTGACGTCGGCGGCGTTGCCGGTGAAGGCGTACTGGTTGACCTTCCGGCCGTCGAGCACCGCGCCGGGCGCGCCGATGTAGTGGTCGCCCTTCTTGGGGATGACCTGGGCGTAGCGGTCCCGCTCAAGCCTGTGGGTGCCCGGCTTGAGCCAGAACGTGGTGTTCGGGGGGCTGTTCTTGGTCTTCGTCGCGAGGTCGCCGACCACCTTGGGGTCGACGGTCACCGCGCCCGCCGGCGCCTTGGCCGGTCCGGCGGCGGGGTTGGCGCACACCCGGGCCACGGTCCGGGCGGCGGACGTGGCCGTGGAGGGCGCGGCGGTCGGCTTCGTCGTGGCCGGGGCGCTCGACGTGCTGTCGCAGCCGGTCGCCGTCAGCAGGATCAGCGCCAGCGGTGCGACCGCCGACGCCCAGTGCCGTCTCATGTTCCGCACGCACCCCCCTGGCCGCGGAACCCGAGCACGGTGGTGAATCCGTCCGTGCCGTCGGCGGAGCCGGTGCCGATCAGCGTGGTGGCGGGTTCCTTCCGCCCGAATCCGGCGGAGTACCAGCCCAGCGGCGGTTCACTCTCGCCGCGGTGCGCCTGCCACGACAGTTGCTCCGGCAGGTCGAGCACCGCGGAACGCCCCTCGCCGTCCCGGATCCAGGTGAGCACCGCGCGGTGCCCCACCAGGTCAGCGGTGATGGCCGGGCCGAGATGGAACGCCAGTCGCACGTCCCGTCGCGGGCCGCCGCGCACCTCGTCGACGATCCTCAACTCCTGGCTCTCGGCCTTGAGTTCCACCCGGCGACGGTGCACCGAGCCCTGGTAGCCGTCGTGCTCGGCGGCCCAACGGGCCACTCCTGACCCGGAGTTGTCGACGTCCAGCACGCGGGTGCGGGCGTGCCGGGTCCACAGGAACGGGCCGCCGGAGACCGACTGGTCACCGCCGTCCAACTGGAGGGTGTTGTGGCCGAGGGTCGAGCGGAAGTACTCCCGCCACTCGGGCTGCCCGTGGTAGCAGTACGTCCCCGGGTCGGCGAGCACGTCGATCCCGTCGTGCCGCACCTCCACGGACAGCGCGTCGGCGTGGGCGTGCGCGGCGATGGACAGGAAGCCGTGCGGACCGCCGTCGCAGCGGCACCAGATCTCCCCCGGACCGCGCAGCACGGTGAGCCCCGCGTCGGCGAAGCGGTCGGGCCTGGTCGCCGGGCGGGCGGCTGCGTCCTTCGTGTACGGCTTGATGAGCGCGGCCAGCAGCGGGGTGCGCACGTCGGTGCCGGTGACCGCCGGCCACCAGTCGAGCCGGCCGAACACGGCCTCGCCGGTGGCGAGGAGCGAGCCCCAGCGCTCGGTGCCCTCGCCGTCCAGGATCAGGCCGAAGCCGTCGTCCGCGTCTCCCTGGCGGGGCGGTCGCAGCCGGTTGTCCACGACGGCCGCGAGGGCGTCGGTCATCCGCAGCAGTACCAGCCGGAGCGAGTCGGGCACCGGCACGTCGGCGGCGTCGGCCTCGGCCAGCGCGGCCAGGCCGAGTTCCAGGACGAGTCCGTGGTACTCGGTGGCCAGCTCGCGGTTGAGGCCGGAGTCGAAGGTGTTGGCGCGCGACTCCCGCTCCAGCGAGCGCAGTGCGTCGGAGCGCCAACGCGCCGACGAGGGGAACCAGTTGAACGCGCAGGCTGCGGCGAACTGCCCCGCGGTCTCGGCGATGACGTGGTTGTTCGCCGAGGAACCCCGGCTGGGGAAGGCGGCCAGCCAGCGCTGGTGGTGCCAGATCTGGTTCAGCGCCACCGGGTTGTCCTCGAACAGCCCGGCCGCGCCCTCCCAGCCGTCGAGCAGCCGGCGGATCCACACCCAGGACAGCAGCCGGATGCCCAGCTCGATGCCGCTGATCCAGTGCACGCCGGACAGCGGCGGGTTGGCCTTCCACCACGACCGCAGGTGCTCGGCCACTCGCTCGGCGTACCGCTCGTCCCCGGTGACCGCGTAGGCGGCGGCGAGCACGGTGAGGTACTGGTGCCGGGACGGCTCCCAGATCTGCTTGATGTCCCCGGCCACGTTCTCGTCGCGGTACGGCACGTCGAAGGCGTAGCCGGACGGGGCCCGGCGCCCGGTCTTCGGGTCGTAGGACCAGTCCGGGTCGATGAGGTCGTCGCGGTCCACGCCGAAGAACTCGGCGTGCCCGGCCATGAGTTGGTCCGCCTCGGCGACGAGCCGTTTCACGGCGTCCGGCGCCACCGCGGCGACCGTGCCCGCGGGCAGGACGGCGGTGAACCGGGCGCCGGTCACGCTCGGGCAGTCGGGCCGCGCCGACCGCCACCGCCGTCTGCGCACGGTGTCGCCCGCCCGGCCCGCGATCTCGCGCGGGCCCATCCGGGAGAGCCGGCGCAGGTACCAGCCCGCGCTCATGGTCATGGTGTCCTCGCCAACGTCACCGGAGCACCGGCGGCCAGACCGGTCCCCACGGCGAGGGTGGCCGCCGTCGTGGCGACCAGCGACTCCAGCGGCACCGGCATCGGCCCGCCGGTCCGAACTGCCTTGATGAACGCGGCGAGTTCGGCGTTCTGCCCCTTGTCCCGGGCCTTGGGCAGCCGGGAACTGACCCACTTCTTGGGGCCGTGGACCGAGGCGCGGACGAAGTCGTCGAGCCGCAGCACCTTGCCGTCCCCGACCAGGTCGAGGGTCTCCTTGGGGAAGCCGGAGGCGCCGGTGGTGACGTAGCTGATGGTGGCGGTGGATCCGTCCGGGTAGCGCAGGACGGCCTGGAGGTCCTCGTTGCCGGGCGCGGCCGTCGCGTACACGGAGACCGGGTCGGCGTCGAGAAGCCAGCTCGCCGTGTCGATGAAGTGGCCGCCCTCACCGGCGAACCGCGAGCCCTCGGCGGTCTGTTGGAGGTACCAGCTGCCGTGCTGGAGCTTGCCCGCGTTGACGAGGTAGCGCAGGTTCGCCGGACCGGTCCGGGCGCCGAACCGCTCCTTGGCCTCCGTCAGCAGCGGTGCGAAGCGGCGGTTGAAGCCCACCTGTAGGCGGTCGTTGCCGGACTCCTCGACCGCCGCGAGCACGCCGGCCAGCTCGTCCTCGGTGAGGGCCAGGGGCTTCTCCACGAACACGGTCTTGCCCGCCAGCAGCGCCTGACGGGTCAGTTCGGCGTGCGAGCTGTGCCGGGTGACCACGAACACCGCGTCGACGGACTTGTCGCCGAGGACGGCGTCGAGGTCGGTGGTCGCCTTGGCGAAGCCGAACTTCCGCTGCGCGTTGGCCCCGGAGAGCGCCGTCGTGGTGACGACGGTCGCCAGCTCGACGCCCTCGCGCTGTGCCAGGTGCGGCAGCAGCATCGACGTCGCGTAGTTGCCGGCGCCGATGAACGCGAGACGCACCGGAGTCTTCGCGGACCGGGCCGGGGCGGACACTTTGGTGGCGGGCGGCACCGCGGGCACGGCCACCGACGGGGCCTCCGGCTCCCCCGCCTCCTCCGTCTGCTCGGGGTAGCGGAACAGCACGGCGACGGCCTTCAACTCGCCGTCCTTCAGGCGCTGGTACGTCTCCACGGCGTCGTCGAAGTCGGCGATGTGGGAGACCAGGGGCTCCACGTCGACGCGGCCGCGGGCGACGAGGTCGAGGAAGCAGGCCAGGTTGCGGCGCTCGGTCCAGCGGACGTAGCCGATCGGGTAGTCGCGGCCCTCCAGCTCGTACGACGGGTCGTAGCGCCCGGGGCCGTAGGAGCGCGAGAAGCGGACGTCGAGTTCCTTCTCGTAGTACGCGTTCCAGGGCAGGTCGAGGCGGCACTTGCCGATGTCGACGACCCGGCCGCGGTCCCGTGCGAGCCGGGCGGCCAGTTCGACGGGCTGGTTGCTGCCGCCGCCGGCGGCGAGGAACACCTGGTCCACGCCGTGGCCGTCGGTGAGTTCGGCGACTGCGGCTTCCACGGCGGCGGAGGCGGGGTCGCCGCAGGCCGCGGCGCCCAGGCGCTCGGCGAGTTCGCAGCGCGCCGGGTCCGGGTCGGCGCCGACCACACGGACTCCGGCGGCGGTGAGGAGCTGCACCACCAGCTGTCCGATCAGGCCGAGGCCGATGACCAGGGCGACCTCGCCGAGCTGGGGCTCGCCCTGGCGGACGCCCTGCATCGCGATCGAGCCGACGGTGCCGAAGGCCGCGTGTTGCGGCGCGAGGCCTTCGGGGACGGGGGCGTAGAGGTTCTTCGGCACCCAGTTCAGCTCGGCGTGCAGGGCGTGTTCGTTGCCCGCGCAGGCGACGAGGTCGCCGACCTTCACGTCGTCGATCCCGGCGCCGACCTGCTCGACGACCCCGCACAGCGAGTAGCCCAGCGGGGTGTAGGAGTCCAGCTTGCCCATCACCTTGCGGTAGGTGGCGGGCAGTCCGTTGATGGCCACGCTCTGCATGACCTTGGCCACCTGGTCCGGGCGGGAGCGGGCCTTGCCCAGCATCGACATGCCGGCCTCGGAGACCTTCATCAGCTCGGTGCCGGTGGATATCAGCGAGTAGGCGCTGCGCACCAGCACCCCGCCCGGCTTGCACCCCGGTACCGGAACGTCGAGCACCGCCAGCTCGCCGCTCTTGTAGTTCTGTACAACCTGCTTCACCAGAACTCCTGTTTTCTAAGCCGTCGTCCGAGCGCTCTGGGCGGGGCCAGAGGTCGCGTCGCGATACCAGTACTCAAGGGTCAGTACGTGCCACAGATGCTTGGAGTAGTCCGCCTGTCCGGCGGCGTCCTCGGCGACCATCCGGGCCAGCGCGTCGCGGCGCAGCAGCCCGGACCGGACGAGTTCGCCGTCGTTGACCACCTCGCGCACCAGCGGTGCCAGGTCCCGGCTCATCCAGGCCCGCAGCGGGGCGCTGAACAGGCCCTTGGGCCGGTACACGATCTCCTTGGGCAGGATCGAGGTCGCGGCTTCCTTGAGGACGGCCTTGCCCTGCCGGCCGACGATCTTGCGGTTGCCGGGTACGGCGAACGCCGCCCTGACCACCTCGATGTCGACGTACGGCGTCCGGACCTCGGTGGAGGCGGCCATGCTGGAGCGGTCCGTGTAGGCGAGGTTGAGGCCCGGCAGGAACATGCGGGAGTCGGTCAGGCACATGCGGTTGACGAAGTCGTCGAGGTCGTTGTCCTGGTAGACGTCCGTGTGCTCGGTGATCACGTCGTCGACCGTGCCGGCCAGGTCCGGGTTGACCAGGGCGAGCAGCTCGTCCTGGTCGTACATGGTGTAGCTGCGCCGGAACGCGGTCTCCTCCGGCAGATCGGCGAAGGAGAGGAACCGCTTCGCGAAGCGCACCGACCGGTAGCCGCGGGTGGCCGAGGCGACCGGCAGCCGGTCCACGACCCCGGACACCCCGCGCCGCAACGGTCGGGGGACGCGCTGGTAGCGCAGCGCGAGCAGGTTGGCGAAGTGCTTGCGGTACCCGGCGAACAGCTCGTCGGCGCCCATCCCGGAGAGCATCACCTTGACCCCGGCCTCCCGGGCGGCCATGCAGATCAGGTAGGTGTTGATCGCGGCGGGGTCGCCGATCGGCTCGTCCAGGCTGTACGTCATCTGCGGCAGCAGGTCGAGCACGTTGGGGGCGATCTCGATCTCGTGCAGGTCGACGCCGAACTGCTGGGCGACCTGCCGGGCGTAGCGCAGGTCGTCGGGCATCGCCTCGAACTTGGCGTCCTCGGCGCGGAATCCGATGGTGTAGGCGGAGATCCCGGGCTGGTGGCGGGCCGCCAGCGCGGTCAGATAGCTGGAGTCGAGGCCGCCGGAGAGGAAGGTCGCCACGGGTACGTCGGAGATCAGGTGGCGGCGGGTCGACTCCTCGACGATGGCGGCGAGGTCCGGCCGTTCACCGGCCAGGGCGCGGTCCCGGCCCTCGGCGGCGACGTCCTTCAGGTTCCAGAAGCTGCCGCGCTCCACCCGGCCGTCGGGCCGGCAGCGCAGCCAGCTGCCCGGCGGCAGCTTCTCCGCCTCGCGGAACGCGCAGCGGGAGTCCGGCACCCAGTAGTAGAGGAGGGAGGCCACCAGCGCGGCCTGGTCGACCTCAAGGGACTTGCCGGTCGCGGCGGCGAGCGCCTTCAGCTCGGAGGCGAACATCAGGCCCTCGCCGCGCCGGAGCAGGAACAGCGGCTTGATGCCGAGCTGGTCGCGGACGAGCACCAGGTCGCCGGTGCGCTCGTCGAAGATCCCGAACGCGAACATGCCGCGCAGCCGGGGCAGGCAGTCGGTGCCCCAGCGCCGCCAGGCCTCCAGGACCACCTCGGTGTCGGAGGTGCCCCGGAAGCGCACCCCGGTGGCCTCCAACTCCGCCCGCAGTTCCGGCGCGTTGTACAGCTCGCCGTTGTAGGTGAGGGCGAGGCCGTCCGAAACCATCGGCTGGGCGCCGGTCTCGGACAGGTCGACGATGGCCAGCCTGCGGTGCCCGAGCTGCACCTCGCCGTCGCCCAGGGGGTGGCCGTAGCGGCCCGAGCCGTCCGGGCCGCGGTGGGCGAGGGTGTCGGTGAGCCGGTCGGTGACGGCCTTGCCGTCCGGCCATCGGTATGTGCCCGCGATGCCGCACACGTCTACCGCACCTCCTGGTCGTTGTCCGGGACCCGTGCGGCCCGTATCGGCTGCCGTTCGGTGAGCCGTCGGCCTGGCGCGTTCTGCCAGGTCGGCCGCTCGGTCCGGCCGCGCAGGGCGTTGGCCAGCCCGTCCCACAGCGTGCCGTCGGTGCGGTCGCGCGGGTCGGGGTCGATCAGCACCACACCGACGACCGGGATGCCCTGGTCGGCGAGTTGCCGTGCGACGGTGTGCAGCCAGGTGGCGCTCCCGTGTCCGGCGCGTACGACGAGCACGGTGCGGGTGCCGAGGTACTGGAGGTCGGTCCACGCCGTGCCGGGTGCCACCGAGCCGACGCCGATCCGCTGGTCCTGCGGGGACACGGTCGCGGCCTTCTCGCCGCCGACCACGGTGGGGTCTCCCGGTTTCGGGCGGCGGCCCGAGAGCTGGGTGCCGGGAAGGCCGTCGACGACGGTCACCGGACCATCCTCCCCCAGTGCCCGGGCGAGACCGAGTGCGATCCCGGCCGTGCTGCGCGCGGAGCCCAGTTCGAGCAGCGACAGCGGTTCCGCGGAGCCGCGCGCGGTGCGGGCCAGCGTGGTGGTGAGCCGTTCGCGGGCCACCCGGGTCCGCCGCCGCTGCCACAACCTGCCGGAGCGGCGGGGCAGTTCGGCGATGACCGAGGCGCCGAGGTTCGCCGCGATGTCCCGGCGCAGCACGGGCCGGTCACCGACGACCACGCCGACCGCGGCCAGCGCGAGCCCGACGAAGAGCCCGAGGACGAGTCCGACCACGCCGTCGGTGACGAGGGCCTTGGGCAGGGAGTGCACCACCGCGCGCGGGGCGTCCACGATCTGGGTGCCGGCGACGAGCTGGGGTGCGCCGACGCGTGCCTCCTCGGCGCGTTGGCCGAAGTCGGAGATCTGCGAGGTGAGTTCGGCCCGCTGGGCGAAGAGCGATTCGAGGTTCGCCGAGTCCTTCGGGTCGGTGTCGGGCGTCCGGCCGCCGATCGTCTTGTTGACGTCGGCGAGTTCCGCCTGCATCCGGGCCTGCTGGTCGAGCAGGCCCTGGGCGTTGGCGTTCGCGATGTCGTTGATGCGCTTGGCGTGGTCCGCGACGAACGCCTGGGCCAGTGCCTTGGCGCGGGCCACCGCCTCCGCGTCGGTCTTGCCCGTCACGTCGATCTCAAGGACGTTGTTGGTCAGCCCGGTGCCCCGGTAGTCCTTCATGAAGTCCTCGGGTTTTTCCGGGGACTTGAGGATCTTCAGGGCCGCACCGGCGATCCGTGAGGTCGCCAGCAGCTGGGCGTCGGTGCGGATCAGCGTTCCGGTGTCGTTCGGCTGGTCCTCCTGATGCGCGACCAGGACCTTGGTCACGGCGGCCGGGGCGGGCGGCAGCAGGACCGCCACGGCCGCGCCGGCCAGCAGTCCGAGCAGCGCCATGGCGCCCCACAGGCGGCGGCGTCTGCGCACCGCGACCACCAGTGCCTGGAGGTCGAGGAGCGGGGTGGCGGCCGACGACTCCGAAGTCGTGCTCGTCGTCACGCTGGATCTCCTGTCGCGTGGCCATGGACCGCGAACGTCAAAGTGGCGTCGTCGGAAAGTCGGTCGGCGGTCTTTTCCGTCGGCCGGGTGCGGACCGTGCCGGCGACGACGACGCCGACCAGCTCGTGCCCGCCGTCCGCGCACGCCTCGGCGATGCCGGCGAGTTCGGCGGCGGTCCAGCTGCCCGCGCTGAGGACGGCGAGGGCGCCGGACTCGGTGTCGCGGTCCGGCACGATCGGCCGGTCCACCGAGACCTCCACGACCCGCAGCCTGGGGTCATTGGTGGCCTCGGCGACGAGCTGTCCGGCGGCCAGCCGGGCGACCTCGTCGCCTTCCGGTACGACGACCAGCAGCCGCCGGGGGGCGGGCAGTTGGTCTCTGAGGCGGGCGCACACCCGCCGGTAGCGGATCCGCCGCTCGGCCTCGTCGCCGGAGCGCTGCGGGGCCGGTACGTCCCAGCGGACGTCGGTGCCGAGCAGCCGGCGGAGCCGGGCCCGTGCGCCGTGGCTCTCGGGCCGGTGCCCGGGCCGTTCGCCGGGCACGTCGACGGTGCCGAGGAACGGCGAGCCGAGCGCGGCGGCGATCTCCGGTTCGGTGCGCAGCCGGCGGCTCACGCGTGCGGCGGCGAGATGGCCGACGACGGCGAGCAGCAAGAACAGCAGTGCCCCGGCGCCGATGAGCTGTGTCCTGGTCGGCGCGGACGCGCCGGTCGGGCGGGGTGCCGGTCCCATGACGACCATGCTGGCCTTGGCGGACGCCGGGTTGGCCTCCTCCAGCTTCTTCATGGCGTCCTGGAGTCCGGTGCGCAGACCCTCCAGCTCGGTGCGGGCCTGCACGCTCTCCACGGTCTGCCCCGGGTCCGCCGAGTTGGCCAGGTCGGTGATACGGCGGTTGGTCTCGGCGACCTGCTTGCGCAGTGCCTCCGTCGCCGTGTCCGCCGCGGGGTCGGTGCTGCCGCCCGCGATGCGGGTGGCGAAGGTGACGAACTGCTGGGCCAGCTGGTCGGAGAGCCGCTGCGCGCGCTCCGGGGTGTCGGCCGTACCGGACACCTTGATGATGTTCCCGTCGTCGGCCTTGGCACTCACGTCTTTCTGCAACTCGGTGCCGCTGACGCCCCACTTCAGCGCGGCGGCCGCGCGGTCGACCACCGCCGAACTGGTGGCGATGTCCACCTGGGTGAGCAGTTCGCGCTCTTCCCACTGGCCCGGCAGCAGGACCGACGCCTCTGCCGTGTAGCGCGGCGGAAGCAGCAGCACCGAGGTGCCGTAGCCGAAGAGCGCGCCCACTACGGCGAGGACGGCGAGAAGCCGCCAACGCCGACGGAGAATCCGTCCGATCGTGGCCAGACGGATCGTGTCGTCATTCAATGGTGCGGCCTCTTCCCCGTACGGACCGGCCCACCCGCGGACACCGGGGCTTGGTCCCGGCAGGCGGCGGTGTAGGCGGCGAGCAGTGACGCTTGCGAGTTCTCCCAGGACAGCGGTCCGCTGATCCGCTCCTGGCCGATCTGTCCCATCCGGTCCCGCTTCTCGGGATCGTCGAGGAGCAGCGCGACGAGTTTGGCGAACTGGGCCTCGTCGTTGGCGGGCGCGTAGACGGCGGCGTCACCGGCGGAGACGCGCGCCTCCCGGAGGTCGAACGAGACGATCGGCCGTCCCATCGCCATGTACTCAAGGACCTTGTTCATGGTCGACACGTCGTTGAGCGGATTGTGCGGGTCGGGGGAAAGACAGACGTCGGCGGTGCACAGGTAGCGCACCAGGTCGGCGTCCGGGATGCGTCCGGTGAACTGCACCTGGTCGGAGAGACCGAGCTGCCGGGACAGTTCGACCATCGCGTCGAAGGCGTCGCCGGCGCCGACGAAGACCGCGTGCCAGTCAGTCCGGCCGACCTCGTCGCGGAGTTTCGCCAGAGCCCGCAGGGCGTAGTCGACGCCGTCCTGGGGGCCCATGACGCCGAGGTAGCACAGCAGATGAGGCTTGCCGCGCTTCAACTCCGGCTCCGGCGGCACCGGTTGGAAGCGGTCCGTGGCGGGCGCGCTGCGCACCACGAAGACGTCCTCCGGCCGCTTGCCGCCACGGCTCAGCGCGACGTCCTTGTAGCTCTCGTTGGTGGCGAGCACGATGTCCGCGGCCCGGTAGGTCCGCCGCTCCAGCGCGCACACGGCGCGGTAGAGCAGGTCCTCGCCGCGGTCGAACCGGGAGAGATACAGCTCGGGCACCAGGTCGTGCTGGTCGAAGACGAACCGCGCGCCGCGCCGCTTCATCCACAGGGCGGGCAGGAACAGCAGGTCGGGCGGGTTGCAGGCGTGCACCACGTCGACCGGGCCGACCTTGCGGGCCAGCCGGAGCGTGTGCCACAGCGCCGTTCCGTACTCCCGCAGATAGCCGGCGGGACCTCCGGTGGCGGCGCGCAACGGGTAGCGGTGGATCCGCACCCCGTCGATCACCGCCTCCGCCTCCGTGTCCCGCTTCTCCCCCCGGGGGCAGATGACGTGCACCTCCCAGCCCGCGTCGCGCAGCGTGGTGCACTCCTGCCAGACCCGCCGGTCGAAGGGGACCGACAGGTTCTCCACCAGGATCAGCGCGCGACGCTTCGTGCCGTCGCCACTGGTCTCGTTACCAAGCAAGGCCTATGTACCCCGGTTCGGTCCGGCGCGCGTCGGCGTCGGGAAGGCGGATGAGGTCGATGATCGCCGGGTCGCCCGAGTGGGGCAGCGCCGACAGTACGGTCGCGTCCTTGGTGCCCACGAGGCACACCTCGGCGTGCTCCAGCACCTCGTCGACGGAGTCGGCGAGCAGTTGGGCGAGGTGCGGCAGGCGGCTCTCGATGTACTCGCGGTTCGCGCCGAGCAGCCGGGAGAGGCTCACGTTGGCGTCGTAGATCTTGAGGTCGTAGCCCTTGCCGAAGAGCCGCTCCGCGAGTTCGACGAGCGGGCTCTCGCGGAGGTCGTCGGTGCCGGGCTTGAAGGAGAGTCCGAACATTCCCACCTTGCGCCTGCCGCTGCGCTCGACCAGGTCCACCGCGCGCTGGAGGTGGTCGGAGTTGGAGGCGAGCACGTGGGAGAGGATCGGCACGGAGACGTCGGCCCGCTGCGCCGCGAAGACCAGGCTGCGCAGGTCCTTGGGCAGGCAGGAGCCGCCGAAGGCGAAGCCGGGGCGCAGATAGGCGGGGCTGATGTTCAGCTTGCGGTCGGCGAGGAAGACGTCCATCACCTGGTGCGAGTCCACGCCGAGGGCCTGGCACACGGCTCCGAGTTCGTTCGCGAAGCCGATCTTGAGGCCGTGGAAGGCGTTGTCGGCGTACTTGATGGCCTCGGCGGTCGGGATCGGCACCCGGAACACCTCGCCGGGCAGGCCGTCGTAGAGCGCCGCCACCGCGTCGCCGCTGGCCGGGTCGAGTTCGCCGATGACGGTCTTCGGCGGGTCGAAGAAGTCCTTGACGCTGGTGCCCTCGCGCAGGAACTCCGGGTTGACCGCGACCCCGATGTCCACCCCGGCGGTGCCGCCGACGTGCTTCTCCAGGATCGGCACCAGCAGGTTGAGGCAGGTGCCCGGGAGCATGGTGCTGCGGAACACGACGGTCTGGCGTCCGCCCCGCTCGGCGAGCGCGGCGCCGATCTCCTCGGTGACCCGCTCCAAGTAGGTCGTGCACAGGCTGCCGTTGGGCTCCGACGGGGTGCCCACGCAGATCAGCGACACCTCGCTGTCCGCGATCGCCTCACGGACGTCGCGGGTGGCCCGCAGCGCGCCGGTCCGTACGACGTCGGCGATGAGTTCGCCGATACGTTCCTCCACCACGGGTGCCTTGCCGTCGTTGACCAGGTCGACCTTCACCTGGTTGACGTCCACCCCGATGACCTCGTGGCCCATGCTGGCCAGGCATGCTGCCGACACACAGCCCACGTAGCCGAGCCCGAAAACACTGACTCTCATGACCGGTCTCTCCCCCCAGGCAGGCCCCTGCGGCCTGCGGTCCGCGCGCCGGTCGGACGACCCCCGCGCATCAGTAGGCCCCCTGCCCGTGGATCACGGCACGCAAGGTCTTCCACAAGATCACTGTGTCCAGGGCGAGCGACCAGTCCTCCACGTACCGGAGGTCGAGGCGGACGGCCTCCTCCCACGGCAGGTCGCTGCGCCCGCTGATCTGCCACAGACCGGTGAGCCCGGGCTTGACCAGCAACCGTCTTCGGATGTCCGGGTCGTACGCGGCGGACTCCTCCGGCAGCGGGGGTCGGGGGCCGACGAGCGACATGGATCCGGTGAGTACGTTGAAGAGTTGCGGGAGTTCGTCGATCGAGTACCGGCGCAGCACCGTGCCGACCCGGGTCACCCGCGGATCCCGGCGGAGCTTGAACAGCAGGCCCGCGCCCTCGTTGCGGTCGGCCAGCGCGGCACGTGCGCTGTGGGCGTCGGCGACCATGCTGCGGAACTTCAGCATGGTGAACTCGCGGCCGTCCTTGCCGACTCTGCGCTGGCGGTAGAACACCCCGCCCCGGCTGTCCAGCAGCACGAACAGCGCGACGAGGATCATCAGCGGCGCGAACGCGATCAGCAGGATCGCGGAGCCCAGCCGGTCGACGACCCCTTTGATGGCCCGGCGGCCTCCGGTGAAGGTCGGCATGCTGACCCGCAGCAGCGGTATCCCGAGCACCGCGTCGACGTGCAGCCGCGGGCCGGCCACCTCCATCAGCACGGGGGCGACGATCATCTCGGCGTCGCTGCCTTCGAGGTTCCAGGCCAGCCGCTGCAACCGGTCGGGTGACCAGTGCGGGTCGGGGGTGACCGCGACGACCCGGTAGCCGTCGTGGCGGACGTGCTTGGCGACGTCCTCCAGCAGCCCTATGACCGGCACGCCGTCCAACTGGTCGCCGTCCAGGCCGCCTTGATCGCCGTCGACGCCACGGCCGTCCGTCGTGCACACGGCCTCCACCCGCCAGCCGAGGTGCGGGAACTTGCGGGTCCTGCTGATCAGGTCGCGCACGGTCGCCGGGCTCCCGGCGGCGAGCACCGGTCTCAGGCAGCGTCCTTCGTAACGCTGTTTGTGCAGCCAGAGACGGAGCACATACCGCTCCGTCATGGTGACGATCGCGATCGCGGGGATCGCGACGAAGATCCAGAGTTTGATGTTGCGCGAGGTCAGAGCGATCCCGCCGAGCGCGAGCACGACCGTCGCCGTGAACAGTGAACGCCCCAACCGGCGGAATTCCTCGGCCCCTTGACCCAGTACGGCCGGGGACCACGAGCGGCTCACCGCCAGCGCGCCCAGCACCAGCAGCTGGGTGCCGAAAGCGAGAATGCCCCATTTCTCATGCCAGTTGGCCGCGTCCCGAGCCCCGAAGAAGTCACCGATCCCCCCCACCACGAAGGCGGTGGCCACGGTGTCGCTGAAGATCACGGTACGTCTGTACCGCTGCTCCCATTCGATCGCGGGCTGTCCTATCGCCCCGTCCGCCAGACGCCCGCGCGCCGACGGAAAAGGCCCGACTATTCCCCCCTGCCGCACAGAACCCCCCAAGGTCCCCAGTGGTTTTGACGTGGTCGCCGCACACTGTCACTCCCCTACGGGAGGCCCCCGCCCCCCGCACTGCAACTCCCCCGCGGAAGCTTCCGCTCCGCTGTTCCCCCTCGGGAAGCCCGCGCCCCCGGCGCCTGACGTCCCGGCCATGTCAATACTTCGCGAGTACCTCAACCTGGCGACAACGG
Organism: Streptomyces sp. NPDC050548; assembly: GCF_044457385.1. Lineage (NCBI taxonomy): Bacteria > Bacillati > Actinomycetota > Actinomycetes > Kitasatosporales > Streptomycetaceae > Streptomyces > Streptomyces sp. NPDC050548. Next base: position 7,367 of record NZ_JBITGV010000035.1, on the reverse strand, counting down.
ACTCGCAGGTCCCACCAGACTCCTGAACCGCACGGGTACCCGTCGCGACCTCGGATGCTCTCCATGCCCCAAGCCCCCCTCGGGCCAACAGAATTGATCACCCCCACATCCGGCGTGAGAGACACAACTGCTGGCCATCTGCATCGCCGGACACATAGATCATCTCTTGTCGCTTGGTCTCACACCGTGCGAAGCAAGGTCAATCTAGACCATGTGTGCCCGCCTGGAGAGAGGTCTGTGTGGAATTTGTGCACAACATTTGACGCCGAGTCGATAGATCTGTGACTGCCCACAGGTGCTTCGGTGACGCAAAACATGCCGTGCGCCCGGTGGCGACGGGAGTTCTCCGGACCGTTGGCACTGGCAATCAGAGGTGTCCGGCACCGATCGACCGCACCGGAGAAGAGGACTTCACCGCTCCGGGTGCTGGTAAGGCCGCCGACGTGGTCGCGGGCACTCCCGTCACCGCCGTTCCGGGACGAACGGACATGGTCGCCGGACCCCGGAGACGTCGATGCAGGGGGTGTCCGGTTCCAGCGGGCCCCGGCCGCCGCGGACGCAGTCGACGAATGGCGGGAAAGCGACGGAGGGGTGCCCGTTCCCGGGAGGCTGCCTCATCGGCCGCGCCGGTGCTGTTCGACGATTTCTTCGGCCACGACCAGGTCCTGCCAGGACATTCCCACGCTCTTGAAGACCGCGGTGCGGTCCGGGGCGAGCGTGCGCGTGCCCCGGACGACGTCCGCCATCGGGATCAGTTCGTCGGCGTGGAGGTGTCCCTCCCGGATCGCCAGGACGACGTCCCCTGCCTCACGCAACGCCGTGCCCACGTCTTCGACCACGACGTTCGCGCGGGCCATCAGCGAACCGTCCAGCTCACGCACGTCCGGCTCATGGGATCCCACCGCGATGACGACCGAACCGTCCGTCAGACACGCGGAGTCGAACAGCGGGCCACGAGCGCTCGTGGCGCAGACCACCACCTGCGCCCGCCCGAGCCGTGCCGGCACGTCCGCCGAGTCCGCGGCGACGACGGTGACACCGGGCGGCAGCCGCTCGCGGGCTCGGTCGGGGTGGCGCACCACATGGGTGACGTCGGCCAGTTCGACCGAGCCGATGGCCCGGATCGCGTCCACGTGACCGACGGCCTGGGGGCCCGCGCCGAAGACCACCAGCTCGATCGGTCGGGTGAACCGGGTGAGCAGCGGAGCGGTCGCCGCGACGGAGACGGCCGGCGTGCGAAGGTTCGTCACCGCCACCCCGTCCATGATCGCCCGCAGTTCGAGCGTCTCCGCGCCGAACAGCAGGTAGGCGCCCTGGATCCGGGGCAGTCCACGGTCCGGATTGCCCGCGGCGAGGGTCACCGCCTTCAGACCTACGGCGGCTGCCCCCGCCGACGGCATGAGCAGCAACTGGCCGCCGGCCACGTCGAGGACGGACCGCTCCAGGTCCTCGCCCGGCTCAAGTCCCGCCCGAAGCGCGCGCGTCAGGGCCGCTGCCGCCCGGTCCCGGGGCAGTGCCCGCTCGACGTCGTCGGCCGAGAGGATCGGAAGGTGCTCGAAAGATGTCATCGCAGCACGAATCCTGACGCGGGAGGACCTCCGGGATCAACGGTGAACCGACGCGAACCGCACCGGCAGGTCATGCCGCTCTCCGCCGAGCGCGATGAGTTCGCCGACGTGGCCCTCGTACGCGGTGTCGATACCGAGCCCGCCACGTGGATCAGAAGTGCGTGGCGATCCCGAAGACGCGGCGGAGTTGTGCCATGTCGTGCCGGTCGCGTTCCGTCGGCTCGTACCCCTGGTGGAAAGAGACCTGCTGCCCGGCGGACAGGCACGGGACGAGCGTCCCCCGGACGGTGCCCGTCACGAAGCAGGAGGAGGGATAGGTGAAGGGACGTTGCGGTTCGGGCGACGCCTGCGATGCCGAGCCGTCATCGCTGAAGACCAGCGGATGCAGGTCGATCTCCCGGCCGTCCGGAGCCGTCACGACGAATCGGACGGGCCTCCAGTTCAGGCTTTCCACGAAACCCGCCGCAGCGAGGGCCGCCAGCACGGCGGCCTCCTGGTCCTGCCGGTGCATCAGGTCCAGGTCACGATGGTCTCGGGTCTGCTCGCCGACCAGAGCGTCGATCCCCCATCCGCCACCGACCCAGACATCGGCCTCCGCCCGCCGCAACAGGGCCAGGACGAACAACACGTCATCAGCCGTCATCACCCGACGCAGGCTAGAAGCATCAGCGTCAGGCAGTGAACGATTTCTCTCGGAAGAGCGGCGGCAGCCCCCTTGCGGGGGCCCGCCGCGGCCGTCAGCCGTTCAGGGACGGCGGTTCGGATCAGGGGGCGTTGCCGTTCACCGGGTCGGTCGGGAACGCGCCGGCGATCCGCGGGTACGCCGCGTCCGCCTCGCCGAGCGGGGTGTCGAGCGGCTCCTGCGGCCGGACGGCGAGCTTGCGGTCGTCGCTGGTCAGGCAGCGCCCGGTCGCCAACTCGAACTCCCATCCGTGCAGTCGGCAGGTCAGTACGCCGTCGGCGACGGTGCCGAACCGGACCAGGTCGGCGTTGAGATGCGGGCAGCGGCGCTGGACCACATGGCCGTCGGCGAGGGCGTATTCCTCGACCCCCGACGACTCCGCGTAGTAGCCCTCCACATACGCCATCCGGGCCTGGGACAGCGACTTGAAGAAGGTATAGACGAATTCGTTGTACGGCCCCGAGCGGGACGCCTCGAAGCGGCACGACAGGAACAGTTCGTTCACCCAGTCCTCGACCCGGTCCCGAACTAGCCGCTCGATCAGGGGTCTTGCCGCGCGGAACCGGTGGCGGAAGGGCCGGCCGTCGTGCGCGACGATCTCGCGGCTGAGGAAGTCGAAGACGATCGCCTCGTCGTCTCCGCCGTCCACGGCCGCGACGTCGAGCAGGACGCGGCCGTTCACTCCGGCGCAGGTGTGGTCGGCGGTCCGCATCAGCGGCTCGACCCACTCCTTGAGCCGGCCGACCAAGTCCGAGCGGTCCTGCGGCAGTTCACCGAGGATACGGTCGATGACCGGCTGAGTCTTCTCCTGGTATGCCAGCAGGTACGGGCGCCGGTCCCGGATGCGTTCGATCTCCTCGTCCGGTATCTGTGTCACCGCGCACTCGTGGTCCGGGGTCAGTTCGACCGTGGTGCCGGTGAGGAACAGCTGCGCGTTGTCCCTCCCCTGCTCGCGCAGAAAGTCCAGGAAGGCGAACTGGTCGGGGAACACGTTGGTGTCGTCCTGGCCGAAGTCGTTGAGGTGGAACAGGTCCTCGTCCAGGAAACAGGGCGGACCCGCGAACGGCAGCACGTGCGACGCCCGGTACTGCTCGATGTAACCGAGCGCCCGCGCCATCCCGTTGAGGCGTTTGCGCTGCCCGAGGGTCCGTTTCATCCGCTCCGGGAAGTCGTAGACCATCGGGTACCAGATGGCGCCGGAGAACTGCAGGAAGTGCGCGTGCAGCGGCCCGAGTTCCTCGATGGGACCCGATGCGACCGGGCGGGCGTCGTTCTGGTTGAACACCCGCACCCGGCCGTCGTCGACCACCAGCGCCGAGTCTCCGATCGGTCCGTCGGTCGGGGAGACCAGAGCGCTGATGAGGACTCTCAGCCCGCCGTCCAGTTCCGTGACCTTGTCGTTCCGGGTCTGCACGAACCGGTGGAACCCGAGGCCGGCGAGGGCGTCGCGCAGATGCGGGACGGGATAGTCCGGCAGCAGCACCGTCACGTCCTTCGCCATGTGCCGCTTCAGCCAGTCGGGGTCGAAGTGGTCGCGGTGCAGGTGGGAGACGTAGAGGTAGTCGGCGTGGGCGAGCAGGCCGGGGTCGATGCCCGTGTTGTCGGGGAACGGTACCCAGGAACCGAAGTAGGCCGGGGTGAACCAGGGGTCGCAGACGATCCGTCCGGCGGCCGTCTCCAGCAGCAGGCCGGCATGGCCGATGGAAGTGACGCGCATGGCGCGGGGCTCCTTGCCTCGGTGTGTGGGGTGTGCGGGGTCGCCCGTCGTGGCGGAACGTCGTCACCCGCGGCATGGCAGGCGTGTGTACGCCGACAGCACGAGACCGGCCTCAGGCGGCACAGGCCATCAGGCCCGCCGCCTGCTTCGCCGCGAGGACACGCCGCACACTCGCGTCGACACGGGTCCGCAGTGTCGGGTCGGACCGCATCGCGTCGAGGACGGCGGAGGTCATGGCGGATACGTCGTCGGTGTCCACCGTCACGACGAGGTCCCCGCCCGCCCGCAGGAACGCCAGTGCCCGCCGTCCCGGCGGAACGGCCTGGACGGCCGCCGCGTTGCCGAGGTCGTCGGAGACGACGACGCCGTCGAATCCCAGGTCCTCGCGGAGCATTCCGTCGATCACGGTGGCCGAGAACACGGCTCGGTGCGCCGGATCGATGCGGGTGTAGGTCGCGAGCGACACCATGACGAACCGTGCGCCGGCGGCGATCCCGGTGCGGAAGGAGTTCAGATCCAACGCGTCGCGGGTCAGCGTCGTGTCCGTGACACCGACGGTGGTGTCGGTGTTGTCCCGGACCCGGCCGAGCCCCGGGAAGTGCTTGAGCGTGGTGAGGACGTGCGCCTGGCCGAATCCCCGGACGAAGGCACTGTCCTGGCCACCCACCGTCTCCGGACCGGAACCGAACTGCCGGTCGTACCGGCCGATCGGGCCGTTCGCCCGGCCGATCGAGACGGGTACCACATCCGCGACCGGGGCGAGATCGAGGCGTACGCCCGCCTCGTGCAGTTCCTCCGCCCAGACGGCCGCCTGCTGCCGCAGCCGGGACGCGGTCCACGCGCCCTGCACCTGGGCGCTCGGGATGTCGGTGAATCCCGCCCCGCTCAACTGCTGGACCTGCCCGCCCTCCTGGTCCGTGGCGACCAGGGTGCCGACCGCGGCGTGAGCCACCGACAGGTCGAGCTGCCCGATGTCGCCCACAACCCGCCGTACGCCGCTCAGCCCGGACCGGACGGGACCCATGAGAATGACCGAACCGACGTCATGCCGCTTCAGCTCCGCCACCTGCGCCCGCTCGGTGCCGACGGTGGTGCCCGGCCCAGCCGAGACCGCGCCCATGAACAGCTGGCCGACCCGCTGCGACCGGCTCATGCCCGCCAGGACACGACCGACGCAGGAGGAAGCGGCAGGCGAGGCTCCGGCCGCGGGTGCGGCGGAGGCGGAGGCGGACCGGTCGGGGCCAACGGCTCCGGTCTGTACGTCGCCGCAGCCGGCCGCGGCGACGGTCGTCACCGCCAGCGCGATGAGCAACCGAGGAATCCGCGTCGACCGCGCACGCCGGACCGTACGCTCCGGGTCTTCCGAGATCTTCACTTCGCTCCTGTGCAAGACGAGTGCTGTCCGGCGCCTGTGCGTGCGCCGCTGTCCACTCAGTGAGTTGTGCGGTGCACAGAAAAAGTTCGGTGACCTGACTCACAACCCGGGACATGGTCGGGTGCGCGCTGACACCATCCGATGAATGGCCGACGACAACGAAACGCGTTCCTCGATCTGGCACAGCCGCGACTTCCTGCTGTTATGGGGAGGCCAGACGGTCAGTGAGATGGGGACTCAGATCACCGTTCTCGCCCTGCCGTTGGTCGCCGTCGTGTTGTTGGAAGCCTCCGCGTTCCAGGTCGGCCTGTTGGCGGCGGCGGAGACAAGTGCGTTTCTCCTGGTGGCGCTGCCGGCCGGGGCCATCGTGGACCGGATCGCCAAGCGCCGGCTGATGATCTGGTGCGACCTCGCGCAGTTCGTGGTGATCGGCTCGGTGCCGCTGGCACACGCCGCCGGAGCGCTGACGCTCACTCAGCTCTATGTTGTCGCACTGGTCTCCGGCGTGCTCTCCGTGTTCTTCTCGGTCGCCTACCAGGCCTATCTGCCGACGGTCCTCGACCGCGGCCTGCTCATGGACGGCAACGGCAAGCTCGCCGCCTCCCGGTCGGTCGCGCAGATCGCCGGACCCAGTACGGGCGCGGGGCTGGTGACGCTGGTGGGCGCCGCGGGGGCGATGGCCGCCGACGCGATCTCCTTCGCGTTCTCGGCAGGCTCGTTGTCGGCGATCCGTACCCGTGAGCCGCACCGTCCCCGGCCGCAGGCCGACCGGCGTCCCACGCTGCGGTCGCAGATCCGTGAGGGCCTCGACTATGTCTTCCGCGACCCCATCCTGCGCAACTCGGTGGCGTTCAACGGCACCGCCAACTTCTTCGTCATCATGGTGGAGACCCTCGGCCCGATATTCCTGATCCGCACGCTGCATCTACGGCCGGGCCTGGTTGGGCTGCTGCTGGCGCTGGGGGCCGTCGGCGGGGTGGCGGGCGGGGTAGGGGCACGGTTCCTCGCCGTGAGGTTCGGCTCGGCGCGGATCAGCTGGATCTCGATGACCGTGCTGTCGCTGCCCGGTCTGCTCATCCCGCTGGCCGGGCGCGGTGGGTGGGTCCTGCTGTTCGGCGTCGGCTGGATCTCGTGGACCTTCTCCTCCACGGTCGCGGGCATCTCCCTGACCAGTTACCGCCAGGCCGCCTGCCCGCCGGAGATGCTCGGCCGGGTCAGCGCCGCCGCTCGCTGGGTCACCTGGGGCACACTGCCGCTCGGCGGTCTGGCCGGCGGCGCGCTCGCCACCGCCTTCGGCGTCCGCCCCACGTTGTGGATCGCCGTCGTCGGCGGCTGCTGTGCGGGACTGTGGCTGTTCTTCTCACCGCTGCGCGGCATGCGCGACATCCCGCTCAAGGAACCCGAACCCAGGCCCGAAGCCGAAGCCGCGGCCGAAAAGCCGTGACAACACCCCGATGTCGTGCGAGACGGCCTGGGCGGTGTGGTTCTCATTGACGGCCTCCGTCCGTGCTGTTCGGATGGGCAGTCGGGCTTTCCTGCATCACTGGCGTGGGGTGCTGATGTCGATCGGGTGGGGTGACGTACCGGGTTGGCTGTCGGCACTCGGCTCCGTGTTCGCGCTGGGGTTCGCCGCTGTCGCGGTCGTGGTCACACGCCGTACCTACCAGATCGAGTCGGAACGCGAACGCGTCGATGCGGAAGCCCGAGAGGTCCAAAGATCCTTCTCCCGCAGGTCTCGGGCCGGGCTCGTATCGGCCTGGTGGGGACTGTCCCGGGACGGGCAGTGGGGCGCATTTGTCCGCAACACCTCGGAGATTCCGATATACCAGGCGTATCTGACGGTGCTGGGCCTGGACGACCACTCCGACGACATCAAGTTTCACCACCTTGTGGTGCCGCCGTCGAACGATGCGCTGTTCCGCCCGGTGAGGAGGAGCCGGGCACTTCGACGACCTTGCGGGCGTTGGCGCGGCTGTACATCCAGCGTTCGCAGGCCGGCGGGATCGCCTTGTCCTGTCCGGCGAC
>NZ_JBITGV010000034.1:0-39692 GCF_044457385.1 Streptomyces sp. NPDC050548 | reverse complement strand
CGCGGGCGGCGGGGTGGGGGGGGGGGGGGGGGGGGGGGGGGGGGGGGGGGGGGCGGGGGGGGGGGGGGGGGGGGGGGGGGCGGCCCCCCGCCCCCCCCCCCCCCCCCCCCCCCCCCCCCCCCCCACGACCTCAGGGGTACGACACCACGGTGGACGGGACCGTCGACGTGCCCGAAGTCGCCGCTCCCGTCTCGTTGATGACGTGTTCGTACTGGCCCTGCCCGCCGAGCGAGACGACCAGCAGGTCGTGGAACTTCACGCCCGACCGGTTCGGCGCCGCGAAGCCGTTGTGCTGCACGATCGTCGGGTCGACGTTGTAGTAGCAGTAGCTGCCCAGGCCCCAGCCTTCGTGCACGGTCACGTTGTCACCGACCTTGTAGGCCGCGTACCCCTTGATCGAGCCGTTCTGGATGGCCGCCTGGTTCGGGGCGTCGTACGCCTTCTCGTTCTGGAAGAAGATCGTGCGGCCCCGCTCGCCGTTCCACTGCACGTCGTACTTGTTGAAGTGCTCCACGAACAGACCCGTGGCCAGCACGTCGGCGCCGTTGACGAGGAGGCCGTAGTCGGCCCGGTTGGTGTCCCAGCCGATGCCCGTGCCGTGGTCGGCGCGCCAGAGCCAGGTGTGGTCGACGATGGTGTGCCGGTTGTTGATGACCATGCTGGTGGTGGCCTTGCCCGCGCCCGCGCCGCCGATGCGGACGAACACGTCCTGGACGGTGGTCGGGTTGGCGGAGTGGTCCGTCGTCGTGCCCGAAGGGCCCACCTCCAGAAGGGTGTTGGAGTTGACCGTGCCCGCGTCGATCAGGAAGCCCGCGAGGCGTACGCCGTCGACGTCGGCCGTCTTGAGGGCCGTAACCCCGTTGTCGGGAACGAGAGTTGCGTAACCCAGGCCCAGGACAACGGTGTTGGCGCGGTTCACCTGGATCGGCTGGTCCAGGTGGTAGATGCCCGGCGTCAGCAGGAGGTGCAGTCCCTGGGTGAGCGCCTGGTTGAGGGTGGCGGCCGTGACGCCCGGCTTCGCGACGTAGAACTGCGACAGCGACAGCGAGGTGCCGCGCGGGGTGCCGTTGCCCCAGGTCACGCCGCTGGCGTTGGTGCGCTTCTCGGGGAGGAAGACGCGGTACTCGGTGCCGTTGAGGTAGAGGAAGGGCTTCTCGCGGGAGACGGGGGTCGTGGCGAGGGTGGTGTACACCGGGTTCGGGAAGCCCTGCGCCGGTGCGCCCTGCACGCCCGAAAAGACCATGTTCCAGACGCCGTTGAGCCAGCTGCCGATCGCGCTGTCCCGGGTGTACCACTGCTGCTGCGAGTACGGCTGGACCTGGCCGTCGATCCGGCTGTCGGCGATGTAGCCGCCGGAGGCCCAACCGTAGCCGTTCGGGGCGAGGTTGAGACTGCCGCGCACATGCATACGACGGAAGGGGGCCGCCTGAGCCACGGCCCACCTGTTGGTTCCGCTGACGGGCACGAGCGCGAGGTTCTCCGCCGACCGCCAGAAGTTCTGCGTGGCGTTGCCGTTGAACCAGCCCGCGTCGACCGTGACGTCACCGTTGATGGTGGTGTCGTCGGGGGAGAGGCCGAGGCCCGCGATCGAGGTGTAGAAGCCGAGCTGGGCGTTGAGCCCGGAGTAGGTGCCGGGCTTGAAGAAGAAGGCGTAGCGGCCGGTGCCGAACTGGGCGGTCTCCTGCTGGGCGAAGACCTGGTCCAGCTTGGCCTGGATGCCGGCCGTCGACGGGTCGAAGACGATCACGTTGGGGCCGAGATCGCCGCCACCCGGAAGAGCAAGTGGCTTGTTCGCGGCGGGAGTTGCGGGGGCGGCGGAGGCAGTTGCGGGCAGCCCGGCCAGGGCGGACACAGCGGCGGCCGCACCGAGAACGGTTCTGCGGGGAACTGAGGACATGTCGCGGCTCTCCTTGTTCATGAAATGAACGCCGGTGGGGTTGGGAGCGCTCTCTCGCGAGGGAATGCTTCAGGTCCGTGAACGCGGCCGTCAAGAGATACGACCGAGTTCGACGAGTGGCGTCCAAACTCTTGACGCCTTTGGCTTCCGAGGTTTAACTCACGTCCTAAATTAAGTCGTGAGTGCATTCCCTGAAGGGACACCCGGAGTATGCGCAGCATCCGAGCCGCGGCCGTAGGCGCCGTCACCATGTCACTCGCCCTAGCGGCCACGGCCTGCGGAGGCGGTTCGTCCACGGGTGGGGGATCCAACGACTCGCCCAAGACGCTCACCTACTGGGCCTCCAACCAGGGCGCCAGCATCGCGATCGACAAGAAGGTCCTGCAGCCCGAGCTGGACAAGTTCAAGAAGCAGACCGGCATCACGGTGAAGCTGGAGGTCGTGCCCTGGTCCGACCTGCTCAACCGGATCCTGACCGCGACGACTTCCGGCCAGGGCCCCGACGTCCTGAACATCGGCAACACCTGGAGCGCCTCCCTCCAGGCCACCGGCGCCTTCCTGCCGTGGAACGCGGCCAACTTCGCGAAGATCGGCGGCAAGGACCGCTTCGTCGACTCCGCGCTCGGCTCCACCGGCGCCGTGGGCAAGGACCCGGCCGCGGTCCCGCTGTACTCGATGGCGTACGCGCTCTACTACAACAAGCAGATCTTCGCCGACGCGGGTATCTCCCAACCCCCGGCCACCTGGGCCGAATTGGTCGCCGACGGCAAGAAGATCCAGGCGAAGGGCAAGCAGGTCCTCGGCGCCGAGGGCGCCAACGTCTCCGAGAACATCCACCACACCTTCGTCTTCGCCAAGCAGCACGGCGCCGACTTCTTCACCGCCGACGGCAAGGCCGACTTCACCAACGACGGCGTTGTGGCCGCCGTCAAGCAGTACGTGGACCTGATGGCCAAGGACAAGGTCATCCCGGTCGGCAACGCCGAGTACGCGCAGAACCAGTCCGTCAGCGACTTCGCCAAGGGCAAGACGGCGATGCTGATGTGGCAGTCCGCGTCCGCGAACCTCAAGTCCCAGGGCATGAGCGACAGCGCGTACGGCATCGCCCCGATACCCGTGCAGTCCGGCACCCCCGGTACCGGCACACAGGTGAACTCGATGGTGGCCGGCATCAACCTCGCCGTCTTCAAGAACACCGACAACCTCGACGGCTCCACGAAGTTCGTGAAGTTCATGACGAGCGACGCCGAGCAGAAGATCCTCAACACCGCCTACAGCTCCATCCCGCCGGTCAAGACCGCGCAGACGGACACCGCGTTCAACACCCCCGCGAACGCCGTCCTGAAGAACACCCTCGCCACCAGCGCCGCCGCGCTGCCGCAGGTCGCCGACGAGTCGCAGTTCGAGACGGCGGTCGGCACCGCCGTCAAGAACCTGTTCGCCGACGCCGCCGCCGGACGCGCGGTCACCACCGCCTCGGTCAAGGCGGAGCTCGAAAAGGCCCAGCAGCAGATGCCGGCGAAGTGAGTGCGACTGTGACGAGCACTGTCACCCCGGAGGCCGCCGTGCGGAAGAACCCTTCCGACCCGGCGGCCCCCGGCCCGCGCCGGCGGCGCGGCGAACGGATCCGCCGTATCGGCCTGCCCTACCTGCTGCTCCTGCCCGCCCTGTTCCTCGAACTCCTGGTCCACCTGGTGCCGATGGTCATCGGCATCGTCATGAGCTTCAAGGAACTCACCCAGTTCTACATCCGTGACTGGGGCACCGCGCCCTGGTCCGGCTTCGACAACTACAAGGTGTCGGTGGACTTCGACGCCCCCGTGGGCAAGGCGCTCCTTCACTCCTTCTTCGTCACCGTCGGCTTCACCCTGCTCTCGGTCGGCTTCTGCTGGCTGATCGGCACGGTCACCGCGATCTACATGCAGGACAACTTCCGCGGCCGTGGCTTTCTGAGAGCGCTCTTTCTCATCCCGTACGCGCTGCCGGTCTACGCGGCCGTCATCACCTGGGTGTTCATGTTCCAGCACGACAACGGCCTGGTGAACCACGTCCTGCACGACCAGCTGCACCTCACCGACAAGCCGTCGTTCTGGCTGATCGGCGACAACAGCTTCTACGCGCTGCTGATCGTGTCGGTGTGGAAGGGCTGGCCGTTCGCCTTCCTCATTGTGATGGCCGGCCTGCAGAACATCCCCAAGGAGCTGTACGAGGCCGCCTCCATCGACGGCGCCGGCCTCCTGCAGCAGATCCGCCGCATCACCCTGCCGTCGCTGCGCCCGGTCAACCAGGTGCTGGTCCTCGTCCTGTTCCTGTGGACGTTCAACGACTTCAACACGCCGTACGTCCTGTTCGGCAGGTCGGCCCCCGAGGCCGCGGACCTCATCTCGGTGCACATCTACCAGGCGTCGTTCGTCACCTGGAACTTCGGCACCGGCTCGGCGATGTCGGTCCTGCTGCTCCTGTTCCTGCTCGTCGTCACCGGCGTGTATCTCGTGTTCACCTCACGCGGACGGAAAACGGCCGATGTCTAGCCCCACCTCGCCCATGGCCCCGCCCCGCTCCTTCATCTGGTCGCGGCGGATCTTCCTCACCCTGCTCACCGGCTTCGTCCTGGTGCCGGTGTACGTCATGCTCTCCAGCTCCCTGAAACCGCTCTCAGACGTCACGGGAAAGTTCCGCTGGCTGCCGAGCGGGCTCACGATCCGCCCGTACATCGACATCTGGTCGACGGTCCCGCTCGCGAAGTACTTCATGAACTCGCTGATCGTGTCCGTCGCCGCGACGGTCTGCTCGGTGGTCATCGCGGTCTTCGCCGCGTACGCGGTCAGCCGCTACGAGTTCCGCGGCAAGCGCGTCTTCACGGTCACCGTCCTGTCGACCCAGATGTTCCCGGGCATCCTCTTCCTCCTCCCGCTGTTCCTCCTCTACGTCAACATCGGCAACGCCACGGGCATCGCCCTGTTCGGCTCGCGCGGCGGCCTGATCCTGACGTATCTGACCTTCTCGCTGCCCTTCTCCATCTGGATGCTGATCGGCTACTTCGACTCCGTCCCGAAGGACCTGGACGAGGCGGCGCTGGTGGACGGCTGCGGTCCGCTCGGCGCGCTGCTGCGGGTCGTCGTACCGGCCGCGATCCCCGGCATCGTCGCGGTCGCCGTCTACGCCTTCATGACCGCGTGGGGAGAAGTCCTCTTCGCCTCCGTCATGACCAACGACTCCACCCGCACGCTCGCCGTCGGACTCCAGGGCTACTCCACGCTCAACGACGTGTACTGGAACCAGATCATGGCCGCCTCGCTGGTCGTCAGCGTGCCCGTGGTCGCCGGCTTCCTGCTGCTGCAGCGCTATCTCGTCGCCGGGCTGACGGCGGGCGCCGTCAAGTGACCGACCCGACCAACTCCGCTGACAACTCTGCTGACCGTAAAGGGACTTCAGTGACCATCGACATCGCCGCACTCCCGCACGACTTCCTGTGGGGCACGGCCACCGCGGCGTACCAGATCGAGGGAGCCGTCGCCGAGGACGGGCGTTCGCCGTCGATCTGGGACACCTTCTCGCACACCCCCGGAAAGATCGACAACGACGACAACGGCGACGTCGCCTGCGACCACTACCACCGCTGGCGCGAGGACATCGGCCTGATGCGCCAACTCGGCGCCAACGCCTACCGGTTGTCGATCGCCTGGCCCCGGGTCCTCCCCGGCGGCGACGGCCCGGTCAACCCCAAGGGCCTCGCGTTCTACGACCAGTTGGTGGACGGACTCCTGGAAGCGGGCATCACGCCGTCCGTCACCCTCTACCACTGGGACCTGCCCCAGGCGCTTCAGGACCGCGGCGGCTGGCCCGAGCGCGCGACCGCCGAGCACTTCGCCGCGTACGCCTCGGTCGTCGCCGAACGCCTCGGCGACCGCGTCACCCACTGGACGACCCTCAACGAGCCGTCCTGCTCGGCCTGGATCGGCCACCTCGAAGGCAAGATGGCGCCGGGTTGGACCGATCTAACGGCCGCCGTCCGAGCCTCCTACCACCTCCTGCTCGGCCACGGCCTCGCCGCGCAGGCGATCCGCGCCGCCGCCCCGAACGCCCAGGTCGGCATCGTCAACAACCTCTCCACGGTGTACCCGGCCAGCGACCGCGACGAGGACGTCCAGGCCGCCCGCCGACAGGACGGCCACGTCAACCGCTGGTGGCTCGACCCGGTCCACGGCCGCGGCTTCCCCGCCGACATGGTCGAGACGTACGGCGTCGAACTCCCGGAACAGCCCGGCGACTTGGCGACCATCGCCGCCCCGCTGGACTGGCTCGGCCTGAACTACTACTTCCCGGCGACCGTCGCCGACGACCCCACCGGCCCCGCCCCCTACACCCGCGCCGTCCGCCGCCTCGGCGTCCCGCGCACCGGCATGGACTGGGAGATCGACGCCTCCGGCATCGAGACCCTGCTGCTCCGCCTCACCGAGGAGTACGACCCGCGCCGGATCTACGTCACCGAGAACGGCTCCGCGTTCCCCGACGTCGTACGCCCCGACGGCACCGTCGACGACCCGGAACGCCAGGACTACCTGGTCCAGCACCTCGCCGCCTGCGCCTCCGCGGCCCGCAAGGGCGCCCCGCTGGCCGGCTACTTCGCCTGGTCGCTGCTCGACAACTTCGAGTGGGCGTACGGCTACGAGAAGCGCTTTGGACTGGTCCACGTCGACTACGACACCCAGGTCCGCACGATCAAGGGCTCCGGCCACCGGTACGCGGAGATCATCCGCGACCACCGCAGCCGGGCCCGGCGCGCGGCCTGACCGAGACCGCCCCGGTGGGTGCGGGCGGGGGAGCCCGCGCCCACCGGGGCACCATCGGCCCCATGGACCGTTCCAACCCCTTCAGCCTCGATAATGTCATGTGCACGTCAGCACGAGCACCCTCAGAAGGAGATCCGCCCCTCAAGGAGACCCGCATGCGAACCCGCACCCTGCTCACGGCGCTCACCGCGCTGACCCTGCTCTGCGTCACCCCGGCCCTCGCCGCCCCCGCCCCGCAGGCCGCCGCCGCGGCGACCTGGGACACCGACCTCGCGGCCACCGCCTATGCGGCGAACCCGGCCGCCGTCACCGCCTCCGGCAGCGAGAACGCCGGCACCACCCCCGGCCTCGCCTTCGACGGCGACGGCGCCACCCGCTGGTCCAGCAACTTCGCCGACGACGCCTGGATCCGCCTCGACCTCGGTACGACCCTCCGCGTCGACCGCGTCACCCTCGACTGGGAGGCCGCCTACGGCAAGAGATACGTCCTGGAGATCTCGAAGAACGGCACCGACTGGACCCCCTTCTACACGGAGACGGCGGGCAACGGCGGTTCGGTCACCACGAGCACGTACCCACAGGAGGTGACGGGTCGCTACATCCGCCTGCGGGGTTTGGAACGGGCCACGCCCTACGGCTACTCGCTCTACTCCTTCAAGGTCTACGGCGGCGAGGCGGCCCCCGCGTCCACGACCCGCACCAACCTCGCCCTGAACCACCCCGCGTACTCCAACTACTACCAGCACAACGGCAATTCACCGGCGTACGTCACCGACGGAGGCTGGCCCGCCAACCTCAAGGACGACGCGACCCGCTGGTCCAGCGACTGGAACGCCGACCGCTGGGTCTCGGTCGACCTCGGCGCGACCTCGACGATCGACACGGTCGACCTCTACTGGGAATCCGCCTACGCCGTCGACTACTTGCTCCAGGTCTCGGACGACAACAGCACTTGGCGCACGGTGTACGAGCCGTCGGCCGCCGACATCGCGGCCCGCCGGGCGAACATTCAGGCACCCGCCGACGCGACGGGCCGCCACGACACGGTGACCCTGCCCCAACCCGTGACCGGCCGCTACGTCCGCATGCTCGGCAAGGAACGCCGCTCCTTCTACAACCCGGCGCCCTACACGGCCCAATTCGGCTACTCGCTCTACGAGTTCCAGGTCTGGGGCGCCGGTGGCAGCGCGGCGGCGGCCTACCCGGCCCTCCCCGGCGACCAGTCGGGCACGTACCGGACGACGTTCTTCGACGACTTCACGTCCGCCGCCCTGGACCGCTCCAAGTGGCGGGTCGTACGGACCGGCACGGAGATGGGCTCGGTCAACGGCGAGTCCCAGGCGTACGTCGACTCGACGGACAACGTCCGTACGCAGAACGGTGAGTTGATCCTCGCGGCGAAGTACTGCAAGGGCTGCACCCAGGCGGGCGGTGGGACTTACGACTTCACGTCGGGCCGCATCGACACCAACACGCACTTCGACTTCACGTACGGCAAGGTCAGCGCCCGTATGAAGCTGCCGGTCGGCGACGGATTCTGGCCCGCCTTCTGGCTGCTCGGCAGCAACGTCGACAACCCGTCGGTCTCCTGGCCCGCCTCCGGCGAGACCGACATCATGGAGAACATCGGCTACTCCAACTGGACCAGCACCTCGCTGCACGGCCCCGGCTACTCCGCGGACGGCAACATCGGCGCCCGCCAGACCTTTCCGAACTCCGGCACGATCGACCAGTGGCACACGTACGCCGTCGAATGGACCCCGACCGCGATGCGCTTCTACGTCGACGACAACCTCGTCCAGGAGACCACCCGCAACAAACTCGAATCGACCCGCGGTCAGTGGGTCTTCGACCACAACCAGTACGTCATCCTCAATCTCGCCCTGGGCGGCGCGTATCCGGCCGGCTGGAACCAGGTGACGACGCCGTACTGGGGCCTGCCGCAGTCGAGCGTCGACAAGGTCGCGGCCGGGGGAGTGCAGGCGGAGGTGGACTGGGTGCGGGTCGAACGGAAGCAGTGACAGCTGGGCCGGTCCGGAGCGCGGAACCGGACCGGCCCGTTCGCCGCGCAGCATTCTGGTTACCTGATGCGCTGTGCCCCGCGATCTGGTTGCCGCAGGTACGACGTCCGGGACCCCGTTGCCGCGTGCGTGGCGAGCATGACGTCCGGATGCCGAAGGCTCCGTGCCCGGCTGCCCGGTCGCTGTACGCTCCGCGTCCGTGCCCGGCTGTCGCGCACGCCGAGCCCGGTAGTCGGGTAGCCGAGGGCCCGGTGCCCGGGAATCCGGTTGCCGCACATCAGGACCCCTGACACGCTCACGCCCATGCCGACCTTCGCCGCATCCGACGGAACCCGCCTCGCCGCGCACGCCTCGGGTGACGGCCCGCCCCTGGTCTGTCTGCCCGGTGGACCGATGCGGGACTCGACCTATCTCGGCACCCTCGGCGGCCTGACCACCCACCGGCGGCTGATCCGGCTGGACCTCCGGGGCACGGGCGCGTCGGAGGTGCCTCGGGACCGGGCGTCGTACCGCTGCGACCGGCTCGTGGACGACGTCGAGGCGCTGCGCGAACACCTGGGCCTGGAGCGGCTCGACCTGCTCGCGCACTCGGCCGGCGCGAACCTGGCCGTGCTGTACACGGCCCGCCATCCGGACCGGGTGGCCCGGCTGACGCTGGTCGCCCCCAGCGTCTACGCGGTCGGCATCGGGATCTCCGCCGAGGACCGGCTGGCGGTCGCGCGGTTGCGCGGGTCCGAACCGTGGTTCGGACCCGCGTTCGCCGCCCTGGAGGAGATCACCGCCGGGCGGGCCACGCCCGACTCCTGGGAGGCCATCTCGCCCTTCGCCCACGCCCGTTGGGACGACACGGCACGCGCCTTCGAGGAGGCCGACGCGAAGGAGAAGAACGCGGAGGCCGCGGCCCTCTACGCCGCCGAAGGAGCCTTCAGCCCGGCCGACACCCGCGCGGCGCTGGCCGGCTTCACCTCCCCGGTGCGTATCCTCGCCGGGGAGTTCGACATCTCCGCTCCGCCGCATGTGCTGGCCCGGTACGCGGAACTGTTCCCGGACGCCGAGTTCGTGATCCAGCCCGGCGCCGGACACATGCCGTGGCTGGACGACGCCGAGCGGTTCGTCGCGCTGGTGTTGTCGGTCAGCAGTCCCTGAACTCCGGTGACTGGTTCAGTACTTGGGACCGCGGTGAAGTGAACTTGGCATACGTCCCGCCGTCCCGCGCCGCCGGCCGGAACGCCGCCACCCGGTGGCAGTTCTGGAAGGCCAGGGTCACCCCGAAGTGGCGCTCCAGGCTGCCCCGGATCGCGTCGCTGGCCAACGCCCGCAGCAGCTGGCCGCGTTCCTTCTCGGACGGCGGCGGGGTCTGGTTGTCGGTGAACTCGGCCGTGCCGTCGTGGAGTTCGGCGGCGAGGCCCGCGACGAGGTCGTAGGCATACGGCAGGGACGTGCGGACCGTGTCCACGAAGTCCGCCTCGCGGATGTCACCGTGTTCGGCTTCGGCGAGGAGCTTCGGGGAGACGTCGAGAGACATGAAAAGGGGTGTCCTGTCAGGTAGTTCGGAGGGTTTGGGAGGGTTGGGTACAAGTGGGGTGGTCGTCAGGTCAGTGCGGCCGGGCCCGGTACGTAGCCCGGGTCCACCTGGGCGGCCAGGTCCAGGCCCGTCGCCCGGTCCGCCCAGGCCCGCGCGTTGCGCAGATGGAACTCGACGGCGTGGCGGTGCAGGGTCGGCCAGTCCCGGGAGCAGGAGTCCACGGCCTCGCGCAGCAGACGCAGGGCGTGCACGTTGTGCGGTTCCAACTCGCCCTCCGACCGGCCCTGTTCGGCGGCGCGGACGGCGGGGGAGTGGACCAGGTGGGTCAACAGATCGTCGCCCACCTCCTGTTTGAGGAAGAGCAGGTCGTCCTCGCCGGTCACCTTGTTGCCGATCACGGCGATCCGGATCCCGAACTCCCGTGCATGGTCCCGGTACTGGCGGTAGACGGAGACGCCCTTGCGGGTGGGTTCGGCCACCAGGAAGGTGAGGTCGAAGCGGGTGAACAGGCCGGAGGCGAAGGCGTCGGCGCCCGCCGTCATGTCGACCACGACGTACTCGCCGGGGCCGTCGGCCAGATGGTTCAAGTACAGCTCCACCGCGCCGAGTTTGGAGTGGTAGCAGGCCACCCCGAGGTCGCTCTCCTCGAACTCGCCCGTCGCCATCAGCGGTACGTCACCCGCCCGCACCACATGCCGGGCGTGCACCTCGTCGTCGCCGAGCAGCCGCAGCAGACGTGAGCCGCGCCCCGGCGGGGTCGTCTTGATCATGGCCTCGCGGGAGGCGATGCGCGGGTTGGTGCCGCGCAGGAAGTCCTTCAGCTCGCCCAGGTGGGCACCGAGCGGCGGGGTGACGGCGGGTGCGGCGCCCGGGGCCAGGGCCTCGGCCAGGTGC
Organism: Streptomyces sp. NPDC050548; assembly: GCF_044457385.1. Lineage (NCBI taxonomy): Bacteria > Bacillati > Actinomycetota > Actinomycetes > Kitasatosporales > Streptomycetaceae > Streptomyces > Streptomyces sp. NPDC050548. The sequence goes on along the minus strand of NZ_JBITGV010000034.1, from coordinate 28,562 downwards.
TGGTTGATGTCGCCGTCGACGGCGAGCACGGGGGCGCCGGAGCGGGCCAGTTGGCGGGCGAAGAGGGCCGAGAGCGTGGTCTTTCCGCTGCCGCCCTTGCCGACGAACGCGACGCGCACTACCGGTCCGCCGCTTTCGCGGTTTTGAAAATGAATGTCATGTGGCTAGGTTTTAGGGGTCGGCCGCAGGGCTGTCAAATCGGGAGCGGCCATCAGGGGAGGCCGTCATGGGGGATCGCCCGCCGCGATCAAGGACGGAAGTCTTAATGCATATGATGCGCAAGTGCTTGACTACTGCATCAGGGCGGCAGGCCCGGACGACCTCGACGGTGCGCGTGCCGTGATGCTCGACACCGTCTACCGCGACTTCGCCACCGGCTATGTGCCCCGCTGGCACGCCGACATCATCGACCCGGCCGCCGCCTACCTCGCCCCGGCCCGCCACACCCTCCTCGTGGCGCTCGCCCCCGACGACGGCCAGATCGTCGCGACCGCCGCGCTCGACTCCCGTGGACCGGTCCACCCGCCGAACCCGCGCCACCTCGCCGAGCGCTACCCCTCCGGCGAGACCGCGCAGCTCCGCCGCGTCTACGTCCGCCCCGCGCACCGCCGCCGCGGCCTCGCCCGGCATCTCGTCGCCGAACTCCTCGCGTTCGCCGCGGCCGACGGCGGTTACCGCGCCGCCTACCTGCACACCGACCCCGCCGTGCCCGGCGCCGAGGCCTTCTGGCGCTCGCTCGGCAAGGTCGTGCACGACGAACGCGACGACGCGGCCGGCGGGCAGGGAATCATGCACTTCGAACTACCGATGGGGCGATGACCGCGATGCGATTCCGACGAACCCGCCCCGCCCGACTGCTCCTTGGGCTCGCCCTCGCCCCGCTGCTCACCGGCTGCTTCGCCTCCGCCGGTGACGGGAACGGGGAGACGACCGGGACGTCCGGTTCCCGGCTACGGGTCGCCCTCGCGTTCCCGCCCGCAGAGAACCTCTCCCCGTACGGCGCCGACGCCACCATCCTCAGTCGCCTCGGTGTGACCGAGGGCCTGACCTCGCTGGACGCCAACGGCTCCGCCGCCCCCGCACTGGCCCGGTCCTGGCAGCGGGAGAGCGACCGCGGCTGGCTGTTCACCCTGCGCGAGGCGACCTTCCAGGACGGCACCGACGTCACCCCGGCCCGCGTGGCCGCCGCCCTCACCCACGCCACCGAGGCGAAGCCCGCCCCCGCCGCCCTCTCCGGCGTCACCCTCACCGCCGAGTCCGCGGGCGGCGACCGGGTGCGCGTCACCACCAACTCCCCTGATCCGGTACTGCCGTTGCGGCTCGCCGGTCCCGCCCTCGCGGTCCTCTCCCCGAAGGCGTACGAGGAGAAGGGCCGAGTCGACCCGGTCGGTACCGCCACCGGTCCCTTCGAACTCACCAAGGTCACCGGCTCCACGGCCGCCGCCACCCTCGACCGCTTCGACGACTACTGGGGCGGCCTCGCCCACGCCTCCGGCATCGACGCGCGCTTCATAGCCGACGGCACCGCCCGCACCAACGCCCTGCGCACCGGGCAGGTGGACATGGCCGAGGCGATACCCGTCGCCCAGGTCGCGACCCTCGACCCCGCGGTCCGCCGCGAGACCGCCACCACCCGCACCACGAGCCTCCAACTCAACACCCGCGCAGGCCCGTTCACGGACCCGAAGCTCCGGGCCGCCGCCCGCGAGGCCCTCGACACCGGCGCGCTGGCCAAGGGCGTCCACGAAGGTCACGCCGACGCGGGCACGGGCATCTACGGCCCCGCGGTCACCTGGGCCGCCGGCAAGCGCGAACAGCCTGCCGGACGGGCGGAGGCGAGGGTGCCCGACGGAACGCCGATCACCCTCGCCACGTACGACAACCGGCCCGAACTGCCCGAAGCGGCCCAGGTGTTGAAGCAGCAGCTGGAAAGGGCCGGATTCCGGGTCGAGTTGGAGGTGCGTGAGTACTCGCGGATCGAGAGCGACGCACTGGCCGGGAAGTTCGACGCGTTCGTCGTGGCCCGCAACACCCAGGTGGACACCGGGGATCCGGTCGCCGTGCTGGCCAGTGACTACACCTGCGACGGCGGCTACAACCTGGCCCTGCTCTGCGACAAGGATGTCGACCGGGCCGTCGCGAAGGCCCAGGCAGCCGCCGACACCTCCGCGCGCCAGAGCGCCGCGATGGCGGCCGAGGCCGAGATCCTGGGCACCGACGCGGTTGTGCCGCTCGTCCACCAGCGGGTCGTCACCGGCGTCGGCGACTCCGTCGAGGGCGTCCTCCTCGACCCGTACGAGCGCACCCTCGTCGGCACCGGAACCCGGCGCTGAACCATGCCGCACCGCACGACCGCGCTGCTGTGGCGCGCCCTTCTCACGGCCGGACTCGTCTGCGCCGTGGGCCTGTTGCCCTGGTTCGCACACACCGACCCGGCACTCACCGTACTCAAGGCACGCTCGGCGGAACGCGACCCCGACCCCGAGGTCCTGGCCACGATCCGCGCCCAACTCGGCCTGGACGACGGCCCGTTGCGACTGCTCGCCCACTGGCTCGGCGGACTCCCGCGCGGCGACGCCGGCCGATCATGGATCTCCGGCACCGAGGTCACGCCCGCCGTCCTCCAAGCCCTGGGCGCGTCCCTGCTGCTGATGACCACGGCACTCGCGGTGGCCGCGGCGACCGCCGCGGCGGTGTGCGCGGGCACGCTGCGGCGCGGCGGTCGTGCGATGGAACGGTCCAGTGGCGGTGGTTGCGCGGGGCGCGCTGTGCTGCCGGGGTTCCTCGGACGGGGACGCGCTGGGCGTCTTGCAGAGCGGCTCGGCGGTGGCGTTGGTGCGATTCGCGCTGGGCTGCGCAGGGTTGTCGCGGAGCGGTCCAGCGGCCGGTCCGCAGGGCGTTCCGGCGGTGGGGTTCGCGCTGTGCTGCCCCGGGGTCTCGTGTGGCGGCAAAGGGGTCGGCCCGTTGGGCGTTCCGGCGGTGGCGGAGGCGGTGGCGCGGTTCGCGCTGTGCTCCCCGGGGTTGTCGTGGAGCGGTCCAGCGGCCGGCCTGCTGGGCGTTCCGGTGATGGCGGTGCGGTTGGTGCGATTCGCGCTGTGCTCCCCGGGGTTGTCGTGGAGCGGTCCAGCCGTCGGCCCGCAGGGCTCTCCGATGATGGCGGTGGCAGTGGCAGTGGCAGTGGCAGTGGCAGTGGCAGTGGCAGTGGCGGTGGCGGTGGCGGCGACGGCGGCGACGGCACTTGCGCCGTTCCCGGCGCTCCGCCGAGGCGACTCGCCCGCCGCCGTGTCCCTCGTCCCGCAAGCCACCCCGGTGGCACCGGCTCCGCCGCCCTCGCCGCGCTCCCTGAGTTCCTCACCGCGTCCGTGCTCGCCACCGTCGTCGGGGTGCAGCTCGGGTGGCTGCCCGCGCTCGGGTGGTACGGGCCGCGGTGGACGGTGTTGCCCGCGCTCGCGCTCGGGCTGCCTGCCGGGGCTGTGTTGGGGCGGCTGCTCGATGATCTGCTGCCCGGTGCCTTCGCCGAGCCGTGGGCGCGGGCAGCCGCCGCGCGTGGGCTGTCCGGGCGGCGTATCGCGCGGCAGGCCGTTCGCCGCTGTCTGCCCGGACTGCTGCCGAACCTGGGGCTGTTCGTCGTCGGGCTGACCGGCGGTGCCGTCGCCGTCGAGCAGATCTTCGACATCCCCGGACTCGGCCGCACCACCCTCCAGGCCGCCCTGGCCCAGGACCTGCCCGTCCTCCAGGCCGGCACCCTCGTCCTCCTCCTGCTCGCCGCCCTCGCCGCCGGACTCTCCCGCCTCGTCACCTGTCTCCTCGTCGGACCGGCCCTGCGAGCCGGAGCCCTGCCGTCCCTCCACGGGCCCGCCCCAACACCCGGACGCGCCTTGCCTGTTGTGTACGCCGCCCTCCTCCTCGGTGTCCTCGCGCTCGGCCTGCCCCGCGATCCTCTCGCCCTGAACACCCGTCTGCGTCTCCAACACCCCACCTGGGCCCACCCGTTCGGCACCGACGCGCTCGGCCGGGACGTCCTCGCGCGGATCGCCCACGGGGCCGTCGACACCTTGCTGCTCGCCCTCGCGATCAGTGCCGTCGCGCTCGTCACCGGCGTCCTGCTCGGCCTGCTGCCCCGGCTGTCCGGACCGCTCGTCGACACGGTGAACGCCGTACCGCCCGTCCTCGCCGCCCTGTTGGTCACCGCCGTGGCCGGCGGCGGGAGCGGTACACCTGCCCTCGCCGTCGCCGCACTCGCGTGGACCCCTCTCGCCGCACACACCTCCGCGCTGCTGCGGCAGGAGCGCGCCACCCTGCACGTGACCGCCACCCGTGGCCTGGGCGCGGGCCGTTGGTACCTCCTGCGCCACGAACTGCTGCCCGCCGTCCTGCCACCCGTCACCCGGCACGCCCTGCTCCGCCTGCCCGGCGTCGCCCTCGCCCTCGCCTCGCTCGGCTTCCTCGGCCTCGGCGCCCAACCGCCTTCCCCGGAGTGGGGGTTGCTCCTCGCCGAGAACCAGCCCTACGCCGAGCGCGCCCCCTGGGCCGTCCTCGCCCCCGCCGCCGTACTCGCCCTCCTCGGGGCCCTCGCGGTGACGGCGGCGGGCAGTGCACGAGCCACGGGGCAGGGGCAGTTGGCGGTCCGGTGAGCGCGGCGAACGTCGTACGGACTCCGCTCCCGCCCCTGCTCCGGCTGCTGATCCTCACTCAACTCGCCTTCAACGTCGGCTTCTTCGCCGTGCTGCCGTTTCTTGCCGAGCATCTGGCGGACGCGATCGGCATGGCGGGCTGGCTCGTCGGGCTGGTGCTGGGGCTGCGGACCTTCAGCCAGCAGGGGCTGTTCGTGGTCGGCGGGGCGCTGGCCGACCGGTACGGGGTGCGGCCCGTGGTGCTCGCCGGGTGCGTGCTGCGGATCGCCGGGTTCGGCTGGCTCGGGTACGCCGAACGGACCTCCGCGGTCGTCGGGGCCGTACTGCTCATCGGGTTCGCCGCCGCACTCTTCTCCCCTGCCGTGGAGTCGGAGGTCGCGCGCCAGGCCGTCGAGTGGGAGGAGAAGGGCGGAGGCCAACGGGCCCGTGTGCTCGCGCTGTTCACCGTCGCGGGTCAACTCGGGGCGTTCGTCGGGCCGTTGCTCGGTGCGCTGCTGCTCGCCGTGGACTTCCGGGTGACGTGTCTCGCCGGGGCCGGGATCTTCGTGCTCGTGCTCGCGGGGGCACGCCTGGCTGCTGCCGCAGCACATCCCCGGGCGGACGCGCGTCAAGGAGAAGGGCGGTGCACGGGCTCTCGTACGCAACCGGCCCTTCCTGGCGCTGTGTTGTGCCTACGGGGCCTATCTCCTCGCCTACAACCAGCTCTATCTGGCCCTCCCCGAGGAGGTCGAGCGCGCGGCGGGCTCGAAGGCGCCGCTGGCCAGGCTGTTCGCCCTGTCCTCGCTGCTCGTGGTGACCGCGCAGTTGCCCCTCACACGGTAGGCGGGGGAGTGGCTCGATCCGCGCCGGTCCATGGCGGCCGGGCTGCTGCTGATCGCCGTAGGATTCGCGGCCGTCGCGGTGGCCCGGCCCGCCCAACTCACCAGCACCACCGGCCTGTTGCCCGCCACCGTCCTCGTCGTGCTGCTCACCCTCGGCCAGATGCTCATCGCGCCCGTCGCCCGCGCCTGGATCCCGGACCTCGCCGAACCCCGGCGCCTCGGCCTCTACACCGGCGCCCTGTCCTCCGTCTCCGGGCTGATCGTTCTCGTCGGCAGCGCGGCCACCGGCACGCTCCTCGACACGGAGTTGCCCGCGGCCGTTCCGTGGCTGGTGCTGGCCGCCGTACCGGTCGCGGCGATCGCGCTGTTGCCACGCACGGGCGCTCCGGCCGCCGTATCCCGGTAAATCGACGCATGCGCGCAGGAGTCCGCCCGTCCGGACTGAACGCCCCACGCGTCACCGCCGTACCAAGCCATGAACCAGATATGAGCTGCCCCCTAAACAGCCATCGACGGCAACGGCGGCAGCGGCCCGTGGGAGGATCCGTCACCATGAGCGCATCCCCGGCGGTACGGAGCCTGCGCGCCGCGGTGTTCGCCGCGGTGTGCGTGCTGCTGGCTGCCGCCGGGCACGGGCTCGCCACCGGCGCGACGCCCCCGCTGTGGGCGGACGGCGCCGGGTTCCTCGTCGTGTTCGGCATGGGGTTCCTGCTCGGCGGTCGGGAACGGTCCCTGCCCGGCATCGGCGCCGCCATGCTCGCCACCCAGGCGGGGCTGCACCTCGGCTTCGACCTCGCGCGGCCCCGGGCCGGGATGGCGATGGCCGGGATGGCGCACATGTCGGGGGACACCATGGCCCCGATGCGGCAGACGCAGGCGATGACCCCGCACGCCGTGGCCGCGCATGTCGTCGCCGCCCTCGTCGCGGCCTGGTGGCTGCGGCGCGGGGAGGCCGCGCTGTGGTCGTTGCTGCGCTGGGCCGTCGCCTTCGTACCCGGACTGGTGGCCTGGTGGCGGGACGCCCCCGCACCCCTGTCCGCCCGCACGGTGGGTCCCGGACGCACCGGCGCCGACGCGGCCCCCTTCCGTCAGCTCCTCCTGCGGCACGCGGTCAGCCGCAGAGGGCCACCGGTCCCGATCCCGTACTCGGCCTGACCTGCCAACTTCCTTTTCCCGTACGGAGATCGCCTCACCATGTCCGCATACCGCACCACCCTGCGCCGCGCAGGCACCGTCGCCGCGCTCGCCACCGCCGGAGTCCTGGCCGCCGCGGGCGTCGCCTCCGCGCATGTCACCGTCCACCCCGAGAGTTACGGCAAGGGAGCCACGGACGGCGTGCTGACCTTCCGCGTCCCCAACGAGGAGGACAAGTCCAGCACCACCAAGGTCCAGGTCTTTCTGCCCACCGACCACCCAGTCCTCGGCGTGCTGGTCACCCCGCAGGACGGCTGGACCGCGAAGGTCACCACCAGCAAGCTCAAGACGCCGGTCAAGACCGACGACGGCACCATCACCGACGCCGTCTCCGAGATCACCTGGACCGGCGGGAAGATCGGCGCCGGACAGTTCGAGGACTTCAACGTCGCCTTCGGTCAACTGCCCGATGACACCGACCAGTTGACGTTCAAGACGCTCCAGACCTACGCGGACGGCGATGTCGTGCGCTGGATCGAGGAGGCCGCGGCGGGCGACGACGAGCCGGAGAACCCGGCGCCCGTCCTCAAGCTCACCGCCAAGGAGAGCGAGGACGGCGACGAGACCCCGGCCGCCTCGGCCTCGACGGCGGCCACCGCCACGAAGACGACGTCCGCCTCCTCGTCGAGCTCCAGCAGCGACTCGACCGCCCGTGGGCTCGGCGTCGCCGGCCTGATCGTGGGCGTCCTCGGCCTCGCGGCCGGTGCCTTCGCGGTCGTGCGCAGCCGCTCGCCGCGGTCGTAGCCGCCGTAGCGCTGAAGTCGTACGGGTAGTACGGCAAGCCGAAGGGCCCGGATCCACCGTCTGGTGGTCCGGGCCCTTCGGTATGACCGGTGCTGCTGCTACTGCTACTGCTGCTACTGCGAGACCAGTTCGAGGACCTTCTCCTCGGCCGGGGTCTCCTCGACGAGGGTGGTGCGGGAGGTGCGCCACAGCCACAGGATGTCGCGGCCGAAGGACCACACCAGGGTGCCGAGCGCGAGCGCCACCACGGCGAGGTTGGCCGTGTGGGGCAGCAGGTCGGCGCCCGCCAGGAGCAGGAGGATGCCCTGGGTGGCGGCGACCGTCTTGCGGGCCGTGCTCGGCGGCAGCGGGGCGTTCAGCCACAGCCAGACGCGGGCGGCGGCCACGAACCCGTAGCGCATGGCGCCGATCAGCAGGACCCACGGGCCGAGCTGTGTCGACACGTACACGCTGAGGACGAGGATCAGGAACGCGTCGACCTCCATGTCGAAGCGCGCGCCCAGCGCGGTCGAAGTTCCCGTGCGCCGTGCGACCTTGCCGTCGACGCCGTCCAGGATCAGGGCCACCGCCGTCAGCCCGACCAGCAGCGTGACCGGGGGCGAACTCTCGAAGGAGTCCGCGACCAGCGCGGTCACCCCGCCGACCAGGATGGCGCGGCCGAGCGTGACCCGGTTGGCCGGGCCGAAGTTGCGCGTTCGGGTCTTGTGCAGCGCTTGGGAGAGCACGGCCCAGGTGGCGATCGCGAACGCAAGTCCGGTCAGCCAGCCCGCCGGGCCCATCCCGATCGCCGTACCGAGCAACGCCAGCAACAGGATCTGAACGCCCGCTCCCACAGCGGTCTCCTGCTGGACCAGCCTTGCTTCGTATGTGTTGTTCAGGGCCACCGCACACCCTCCGGCCATATGACAGAGTCGATCAACGCCGCGTACTGTGCGCGGCCTGTGGTTACCCGTACGTGAACAGCTTCCCGATCGTTCAGGAGGATTCCGATGAAACGCACCGCCAGGGCGTTTTGGATCGGTGCACCGGGTCACGGCGAGATACGCGACGTCGTTCTGCCGGACCCCGCCGAGGACGAGGTGGTGGTCCGTTCCCTGTGGTCGGGCGTGAGCCGCGGCACGGAGACCCTGGTCTTCCGCGGGGGCGTCCCCGAGAACCAGTACGCGAGCATGCGTGGACCGTTCCAAGAGGGCGATTTCCCAGGTCCGGTCAAGTACGGCTACCTCAACGTCGGGGTCGTGGAGGAGGGCCCGGCCGCGCTGCTCGGCCGTACCGTCTTCTGCCTCTATCCGCACCAGACGCGCTACGTCGTCCCCGCGACCGCCGTCACACCCGTACCGGACTCCGTGCCCGCCGGGCGGGCCGTCCTGGCCGGGACCGTGGAGACCGCCGTCAACGCCCTGTGGGACGCGAGGCCGTTGATCGGTGACCGGATCGCCGTGGTCGGCGGCGGGATGGTCGGGTGTTCGGTGGCCGCGCTGCTGGCCCGCTTCCCGGGCGCCCGCGTGCAGTTGGTGGACGCCGACCCGACGCGCGCCAAGACCGCCGAGGCCCTCGGCGTCGGCTTCGCGCTCCCGGCGGACGCGCTCGGCGACTGCGACCTCGTCGTGCACGCCAGCGCCACCGAACAGGGCCTCGCCCGCGCCCTGGAACTCCTCACGCCCGAGGGCACCGTCCTCGAACTCAGCTGGTACGGCGACCGGAAGGTGAGCCTCCCGCTCGGCGAGGCCTTCCACTCCCGGCGCCTGGTCATCCGCAGCAGCCAGGTCGGCACCGTCTCCCCGAACCGGGCCGACCGCAGCTACGCCGACCGCCTCGCCCTCGCCCTCGACCTCCTCGCCGACCCCGCCCTCGACGCGTTGGTCACCGGGGAGAGCGACTTCGAGGAGCTGCCGGACCTGCTGCCGAGGCTCGCCTCCGGAGAGATTCCGGCGCTGTGCCACCGGGTCCGATACACCGACATCGGTTGAGAATCGTTCAATCCGCTACGACAAGCGCGTCTGACCTGAGAAAAGAGTGAGAGTCGGCTGAACAGGGGGAGGCGAGGAGCCGTACTACACGGCATCCCCCGGCAGGGATCAGCCGGGGGACCAGACGCGCCGCACCTGGAGGGTCGTCCGTTGTTCAGCATCACCGTCCGCGATCACATCATGATCGCCCACAGCTTCCACGGCGAAGTGTTCGGACCCGCGCAGCGCCTGCACGGGGCCACGTTCCTGGTGGACGCCACCTTCCGGCGCGCAGAGCTGGACGACGACAACATCGTTGTCGACATCGGACTGGCAACCCAGGAACTGGGCGCCGTCGTCAGCGAGTTGAACTACAGAAACCTCGACAACGAGCCCGACTTCGCGGGCGTCAACACCTCCACCGAGTTCCTCGCGAAGGTCATCGCCGACCGGCTCGCCGAGCGGATCGAGAAGGGCGCGCTGGGCGAGGGCGCCCGGGGCCTGGCCGCGCTCCAGGTCACCCTGCACGAGTCGCACGTCGCCTGGGCGAGTTACGAGCGTGCCCTGTGAGCGACGTGACCATCGACCGCGCCCCCTCGCTGGGATTCCTGCCCGTGCAGCGCGCGGCCTCCCGGAATGCCGAGATCATCCCCATGTCCCTGCGCACCCTGCACTTCGTGATGCCGGGCGGCGTCGACGACCCGGCCGCGCCGAGCGGCGGCAACGCCTACGACAGGCGGGTCAGCCTGGACCTCCCCGGCTTCGGCTGGCAGGTCCACAAGCACGCCGTCGACGGCGAGTGGCCCCGGCCCGGTGCCGACGCCCGCGCGGAACTCGCCCGGGTGCTGCGCGAATTGCCGGACGGCGCCGCCGTACTCCTCGACGGGCTCGTGGCCTGCGGAGTCCCCGAGATCGTCGTCCCCGAGGCCGACCGGCTCGGCCTCGCGGTCCTCGTCCACCTTCCGCTCGGCGACGAGACCGGTCTCGAAGCCGCCGTCGCCGCGGAACTGGACGCAAAGGAACGCACGGTCCTGCGGGCGGTGTCGGCCGTCATCGGCACCAGCGACTGGGCGGTCCGCCGCCTCGTCTCCCACCACGGCCTGGCCCCCGAGCGGGTCCATGTAGCCACCCCCGGCGCCGACATCGCCCCCCTCGCCTCCGGCACCGACGGCGTCTCCCGCCTCCTGTGCGTCGCCGCCGTCACCCCGCGCAAGGGCCAGCACCGGCTGATCGAGGCGCTGGCCGCGGCGGCCGACCTGCCGTGGACCTGCACGTGCGTCGGCGGCCTGGGCACCGACCCCGAGTACGTCGACCATCTGCGGGGCCTCATCAGGCAGTACGGCCTCCAGGACCGGCTGCACCTCGCGGGTCCGCAGGCCGGCGCCCAGCTCGACGCCAGCTACGCGAGCGCCGACCTCATGGTCCTCATGTCTTACGCCGAGACCTACGGCATGGCCGTCACCGAGGCGCTGGCACGGGGTATCCCCGTGCTGGCCACGGACGTCGGCGGGCTGCCCGAGGCGGTCGGCCGTGCCCCCGACGGCGGGGTGCCCGGCATCCTCGTCCCGCCGGAGGACCCCGCCGCCCTCGCCGCCGAACTGCGCGGCTGGTTCGGCGAGGCGGATGTACGCCGACGCCTGAAGGCGGCGGCGCGCGGCCGTCGCGCGGCGCTCGACGGGTGGGCCACCACGGCCCGCAGTCTCGCCGGGGTACTCACCCGGCTCCCCAGCGAATCCCGGAGGGCGGCATGAGGAAGACGGCGACCACCCCGCCGGCCACCGGACAGCGCATCCCCGCGCAGCCGGGACCCCGGGGCGTACCGCTGGGGATGCTCGTGCCCCCGGCACAGACCGCAGTGGAGGACGTGATGGCGGGAACCGTTTCGGCGGACACCGGCGAGCAGGCCGGGCACGGTGCCGTGATCCCCGGCGCCGGACCCGCGACCCGCCCCGGCGAGCGGGCCACCGTACGGCTGCGGGACGTCGGCCCCGACGACCCGCCGCGCTACGCGCCCGAGTGGCTGGAGCTGCGCGAGGGCGCCGACGCCGTCGCACGGGCCCCCGAACTCCTCGACCCGCTGCGCATCCGGCTCGCCAACCTGCCCGGAAAGTCCGGGGTCGTCATCCACGACCTGGGCTGCGGCACCGGCTCGATGGGACGCTGGCTCGCCCCGCGCCTGGACGGCGCCCAGCACTGGATCCTGCACGACCGCGACCCCTACCTCCTGCACTTCGCCGCCGTCGCCTCCCCGCGCGCCGCCGCCGACGGCAGCCGCGTCACGGTCGAGACCCGGCGCGGCGACGTGGCCCGGCTGACCCCGGACGCGCTGGTCGGCGCCTCCCTGGTGACGGCCTCCGCGCTCCTGGACGTCCTCACCCGCGAGGAGGTCGACGCGCTGGTCACCGCCTGCGTCGGCGCCGGCTGCCCCGCACTGCTCACCCTCTCCGTCGCCGGACGGGTCGAACTCACCCCGGCCCACCCGATGGACGCCGAGATCGCCGACGCGTTCAACGCCCACCAGCGGCGCGACGGACTCCTCGGCCCGGACGCCGTCACCGTCACCTGCGAGGCGTTCGCCGCGCACGGCGCCACGGTCCGCGTCCACCCGAGCGCCTGGCGCCTCGGCGCCGACGACCTCGCGCTGACGGCCGAGTGGCTGCGCGGCTGGGTCGGCGCGGCCGTCGAGGAACGCCCGGAACTGAAGGAACGCGCCGACCGCTATCTGCGCGAACGCCTCGCGGCCTGTGCGGCGGGGGAGTTGACCGTGCTGGTCCACCACAGCGACCTGCTGGCGCTGGCCCGGCCGACAGGGGGAGCGTCATGAGCGTCGAGACGATGAGGACGGTCGCACCGCGACCCGGCACCACACGGCGCAGGGTGCGCGTCGAGCGGCCCGCGCCGGTCGCCCTCGCACTGCGCGCCCCGGGCACCGTCGAGGAGGTCCGCAGGCGGCCCGCGCACACCCCGCCGCTGCACAGCGCGGCCGTCTCCGGCGACCGTATCGGGGTGATCGTCGCCGCACCGCGACCGGGCACCGACCGAGCCTCCGGCGCCCGCCGTGTCCTGCGCGCGATCCTGACCCGGGTGAACTCCCGCGCGGTACGCACCCACTTCGGTTCGGTGGCCGGCCTCGCCATCCTCGGTGTCCTGCTGTGGCGCCTGGGCACCGGCGTCTTCCTGGACGGCCTGCGCCGCATCGACGTACCGACGCTGCTGATCGGCCTCGCGATCGGGGTCGTCACCACGGTGTTCAGCGCCTGGCGCTGGGCGCTCGTGGCGCGCGGACTGCGCATCAAACTGCCGCTCGGCCCCGCCGTCGCCGACTACTACCGCGCCCTGTTCCTCAACGCGGCCCTGCCCGGCGGCATCCTCGGCGACGTGCACCGCGCGGTACGGCACGGACAGAGCGCCGGTGACATGGGCCGCGCCGTCCGGGCCGTCGTCCTCGAACGCGTCGCGGGCCAGATCGCGCTGGCCGTCGTCGGGGTCGGGGTCCTGCTGGGCCTGGACTCGCCGGTGATGGCCGACGCCCGCAGCGTCGCCCCGCTCGTCCTGCTCGCCGGGGTCGGCGCGCTCGCCGTCGTGGCCGCCCTGCGGATGAACCGTCCGCCCAGCGCCACCCGCCGGGGCCGCGCCCTGCGCACCACCCTCGACGAGGTGCGCGCCGGACTCTTCTCCCGCGCCAACTGGCCCGGCGTCGCCCTCTCCTCGCTGGTCATCCTGGCCGGCCACCTCGCGATGTTCGTGGTCGCCGCGCACGCCGCCGGATCCGCCGCCACCGTCGGCCAGCTCCTCCCGATCGCGGTCCTCGCGCTGGTCGCCATGGGCCTGCCGCTGAACGTCGGCGGCTGGGGCCCCCGCGAGGGCGTCACCGCCTGGGCGTTCGGCGCCGCGGGCCTCGGCGCCAGCAGCGGCCTGTCCGTCGCCGTCATCTACGGCGTCCTCAGCTTCGCCGCCGCCGTGCCCGGCCTGTTCGTCCTGGTCGCCCGCTGGTACACCGGCCTGCGCACCACCGGGCCCGGCACCGCCGTACCGGACCCGGCCCCCGCTCAGGAGTCCGCGGTCAGCACCGAGAAATACGCGCCGAAGGAATCGGCGAGGCTCGCCAGCAAGGCCTTCCCCTTTTCCGCCGAGCCGAGGGACGGGCGCCCGATGACGCCCGACTCGGTATAGCCGGCCATACCGAGCGTCAGAAGATGACGACGGTCGTCGGCGACGAAATCGGAGGTCTCATAACCGGGACGGATCAATTCGGGATGAGCGTGCAGAAGAATGGAGGTCTCGATTTCCCCCGCGTGCATATCGGTGAGCAGCGAGGTCAGCACCCCGGCCCGCTCCCGCGCCGTCTCCCAGTCCTCGGCGGCCGGGAACAGCGCCATCCGCTCACCGCGCGCGGAGGACTCCTGAACGACGTTGCCCAGTACGTAGTTTCCGCCGTGACCGTTGACCACCACCAGGGTCTCGACCCCCGAGCGGCGGAGCGAGTCCGCGATGTCCCGCACCACCGCATGAAGGGTCACGGAAGAGATGCTGACGGTCCCCGGCCAGGCCGCGTGCTCCTGCGAGCAGGCGATCGTCACCGGCGGCAGCAGGTGCACCGGGTACGCCGCGGCGATCTCCCGGGCCACGGCACAGGCGACGAGGGTGTCGGTCGCCAGGGGAAGATACGGGCCGTGCTGCTCGAAACTGCCGACCGGAAGGACCGCGACCTGTGCTGAGAGACCTGCCCCCCTAGCCCGTACGTCCTCCGTGGTGTCCGCCGGCACCAGTCCGTATGCCGCCGTCCGTGAGCCCGAACCATTCATTGTTTCACGGCCTTTCGTCTCTGCTTAGGAACCAGATCATGACAGAAAACATTGGCGTACTCGGCAAGCAGAAGTCCGCGCAGCCCAGGGGCGCGGAACGCGTCGTGAATGCTCCGTTGCCCACCGTGTACGGCAAATTCCAGGCGATCGGTTACCTGGACCACGACCGCGGTGACGAGCAAGTGGCCCTGGTCTACGGCGACATCGGCACGGAAGACGTACTCACCCGGCTGCACTCGGAGTGCCTGACGGGCGACGCCTTCGGCTCGCAGCACTGCGAGTGCGGCGACCAGCTGGACGCGGCGATGCGGGCCGTGGTCGCCGAAGGCCGGGGCATAGTCGTCTACTTGAGGGGTCACGAGGGCCGAGGCATAGGCCTGCTGGCAAAGTTGCGCGCGATGGCGCTGCAGGCGGAGGGCCTGGACACCGTCGAGGCGAACCTCGCCCTCGGCCTGCCGGTCGACGCCCGCGACTACGGCGTGGCCGCCGAGATCCTGCACGACCTGGGGGTGTCGAGCGTGCGTCTGCTCTCCAACAACCCGCGCAAACGCGAGGCGTTGCTGGAACACGGCATCAAAGTCTCCGAAGAGGTACCGCTGTTGATCGAACCCTGCGAGAACAACATCACTTATCTGCGCACCAAGCGGGAGCGTCTCGACCACCACCTGCCCCATCTGGACGCGGTGGCGCACTGGTCCTGATTCCGGTGAGCGGCATCCGGACAGGAAGAGGGAATGACCGAAGACGTCCTCTTCCTCTCCGGCGACCGGGTCGCCGAACCGCACGTCCCCCACAACAGCGCCGGACCCGGCATCCTGGACGCTGCCGCGGCCCGGGCCGTCACCGGCGCGGCACCCAAGGAGCGCCCGTGAAGCGTCAGGCCGAGGTAGTCGTCATCGGCGGCGGGGTCATCGGTACCAGCATCGCCTACCACCTGGCCCGCGCCGGCGTCAGAGACGTCGTCCTGGTCGAACGG
This sequence comes from Streptomyces sp. NPDC050548, assembly GCF_044457385.1. Taxonomy (NCBI): domain Bacteria; kingdom Bacillati; phylum Actinomycetota; class Actinomycetes; order Kitasatosporales; family Streptomycetaceae; genus Streptomyces; species Streptomyces sp. NPDC050548. The sequence goes on along the minus strand of NZ_JBITGV010000034.1, from coordinate 13,439 downwards.
GACGAACTCGCCGCCGGATCCACCTCGAAGGCGGCCGGCGGGGTACGGGCACAGTTCTCCGACGAGCTCAACGTGCGGCTGGGCGCCCGCAGCCTGGAGGCCTTCGGCCGCTTCGAGGAGGACACCGGCCACGACATCGGGTTACATCGCGTCGGCTATCTGTTCCTGCTGTCGCGGCCCGAGGACGTCGCCTCCTTCGAGAAGGGCGTCCGGCTGCAGAACTCCCTCGACGTGCCCAGCCGCCTGATCGACCCGGCCGAGGCCCGCCGCCTCTCCCCGCTGATCAGCACGGACGGTCTCCTCGCCGCCGCGTACTCGCCCGACGACGGCCACTGCACCCCCGAGGCCGTCGTCCACGGCTACGCCTCCGCGGCCCGCGCCCACGGCGCGACGATCCTGCGTCACACCGACGTCACCGGCATCGAGACCTACGGCGACCAGGTCACCGCCGTGCTCACGACCCTCGGCCGCATCGACACCGACACGGTGATCTGCGCGGCCGGCGCCTGGTCGAAGGCCATCGGCGCGATGGTGGGCGTCGACCTCCCCGTGCAGCCGCTGCGCCGCCAGATCGCCGTCACGGAACCCGTCCCCGGTCTCCCGCCCACGCTGCCCATGACGATCGACTTCACGACCAGCCTCTACTTCCACTCCGAGGGCCCCGGCCTCCTTCTGGGCATGTCCGACCCCGACGAGCGTCCCGGCTTCGCGACCGACACCCACGACCGCTGGATCCCGCGCCTCGCCGAGGCCATGCGGCGGCGCGCCCCCGGCCTCCTCGACCTGCGCCGCACCGGCGGCTGGGCCGGCCTGTACGAGAACACCCCGGACCACAACGCCCTGATCGGCCAGGCGACTTCGGTCTCCCGCTTCCTCTACGCGACGGGTTTCTCCGGCCACGGATTCCTGCAGGCCCCGGCCGTCGGCGAGGTGATCCGCGACCTGTATCTCAGCCGCGTACCCTTCGTGGACGTCAGCCCCCTGAGCGCCGGCCGGTTCGCGGCCGACGCCCCGCGCCCGGAGGACAACCTGGTATGACCGAGCTGCATCTGTGGCTGCGCCACGAGACCCGCACGACCGAACGCCGCACCCCGGTCGTCCCCGCCGACGCCCGCCGGCTCGTCGAGAGCGGCGTGACCCTCACGGTCGAGGAGTCCCCGCAGCGGATCTTCCCGATCGAGGAGTACGAGGCGGTCGGCGCGAAGGTGGCACCCGCGGGTTCCTGGGTGTCGGCGCCGAAGGACGCGGTGGTCCTCGGCCTGAAGGAACTCCCGGACCAGCCCGCCGAGCTGACGCACCGTCACATCATGTTCGGCCACGCCTACAAGGGCCAGCCGGGCGCGACGGACCTGCTGCGCCGCTTCGGCACCGGGGGCGGCGCGCTGCTCGACCTCGAATACCTGGTGGACGACACCGGCCGCCGCCTCGCCGCGTTCGGCTTCTGGGCCGGCTACCTGGGCGCGGCTCTCGCCGTCCTCCAGCACCGGGGCCGACTCGTCGCACCCCTCACCCCCACCTCGAAGGAGGAGCTGGACGGCACCCTCCGACCCGCCGCCGGGGACGCCGAGTTCACCGCGCTGGTGATCGGCGCGCTGGGCCGCAGCGGCCGAGGAGCACGGGCCGCGTTCGCCACGGCCGGTGTCGAGCCGACGAGTTGGGACCTGGCGGAGACCCGGAACCTGGACCGCCCGGCCCTGTTGGCCCACGACGTCCTGGTCAACTGCGTCCTGGCGACCACCCCCGTCCCGCCCTTCCTCCGCACGCCGGACCTCGACGACCCGAGCCGTCGCCTCCGCACCGTCTCCGACGTCACCTGCGACGTCGGCTCGCCCCTCAACGTCCTGCCCGTCTACGACCGCACGACCGAATGGGACGCCCCGGTACGGCAGTTGCACGCACGGCCCCCGCTCGACCTCATCGCCATCGACAACCTGCCGTCCCTCCTGCCCAAGGAGTCCAGCACCGACTTCTCCGCCGCCCTGCTGCCCCAGCTCCTGGACTTCGGGACCGGCGGGGCGTGGGGGCGCTGCCTGGACCTGTTCCGCACGAAGGCCCGGGAACTCGGAATCGCCGTGGCGGAAGGGGAGTTGGGCCATGTCTGACGTGGTGCGCGCGAGCGGCACCCTGCACTGGATCGGCGCCGGGCTGTCCACGGGCAGCGGGCTGGCCCTGCTGTGCGACACCGCCGACCGGGTGCGGCTGTGGCACCGCACCGAGGACCGGGCGGCGCGGGCCCTCGACCGGCTGGGGCTGACGGGACGCGCGCAGCCGCGCGCCTTCGACCTCGCCGCGCTCACCGCCGAGTTGGTCCCCGGGGACGTCGTCGTCTCCATGCTGCCCGCGCCCGAACACGCGGCCCTGCTGGCCGCCTGTGTCCGCCGGCGGGCCCACTTCGCCTGCTCCAGCTATGTGTCGGACGCCGTCCTCGAACAGGTACCGGCGGCCGAGCAGGCGAGCATCGTCGTCCTCACCGAGGCCGGTCTCGACCCCGGCATCGACCACCTCTTCGCCCACAGCCTCGTCGCCCGCGCACAGGAGGCGATCGGCGCGGACACGGCGGCCACCTACAGCCTCACCTCGTACTGCGGCGGTGTCCCCGCGGTGCCCAACGACTTCCGGTACCGCTTCAGTTGGGCCCCCGCCGGAGTCCTGGGCGCGCTGCGCTCACCGGCGCGCTATCTGGAGGACGGGACGGAGACCGTCGCCGAGCGGCCCTGGGAGGTGACCCGGCCGCATGTCGTCGACGGCGAGACCTTCGAGGTCTATCCCAACCGGGACAGTGTCCCCTTCATCGAGCAGTACGGGCTGCCCGCGGCCTGGCAGCCGCGCACCTTCGTGCGGGGCACGCTGCGGCTTGAGGGCTGGCTGCGGGCCTGGGAGCCGGTGTTCGAGGAGCTGAAGGCGGGCGACGACACCCGGATCGCCGCGCTGGCAAGGGAGTTGGCGTCCGCCTACCCGACCACGGAGGCCGATCACGACCGGGTCGTGCTCGCCGTGTCCCTGGACGTCCGCGCCGCCACGGGCCGTACCTGGTCCGGCAGTTACCTCCTCGACCTGGTGGGTGACGAGGAGGAGAGCGCGATGGCCCGCTGTGTCTCGCGCCCCCTGTCCCTCGCCGTCCGGCACATCCTCACCGACGACCTGCCGTCCGGCCTGAACCGGGCGGCCGAGACGGCGGACCGGTCACGGGAGTGGTTGAGCGAACTGGCGGGGGAGGGGCTGGAGTTCACTCTGCGGGTGGATCGGTGAGCGGGCGGTCGCGGCTCAGTCCGTGACCGCCTCGTGCAGCAGCTGCTTCAGCTCGGGGACGATCTTCAGGGAGGACTTCGGCCGGAGCTGGGTCATGAACTGCACGGTCAGGTCCCGGCTCGGGTCCACCCAGAACGTCGTCGTCGCGACGCCGCTCCACCCGAACGTGCCGAGCCCCGACGGGGCCTGGGTGCGCTCGGGGTCGACGACCACGGAGACACTGAGGCCGAAGCCGATGCCGTCGTTGCCGGGCTCCTGGTGGGAGGGGCTGCCGAAGGCGCGCATATCGGCGCCGCCCGGAAGGTGGTTGCTGGCCATCAGGTCGACGGTCTCGGGGGCCAGCAGCCGGACGCCGTCGAGTTCGCCCCGGCGCCGCAGGAACTCCGCGAACCGGTGCACGTCGTGCGGGCTCGCCGCCATTCCGCCGCTGCCCGACAGGAACCGCGGCCGGCCGCCCCGCAGCGGCAGCCCGAGGATCGGCTCGATCCCGCCGCCGTCGGCGTCGCCGTACAGCTCGGCCAGCCGGTCGGCCTTCTCGTCCGGGACCTGGAAGCCGGCGTCGGTCATGCCGAGCGGGCGGAAGATCCGCTCGGCGAAGAACTCGTCGAGCCGCTGCCCGGACACCACCTCGACGATCCGGCCCAGCACGTTCGAGGAGACGGAGTAGTTCCACTGCGTGCCCGGTTCGAACTGGAGCGGCAGGCTCGCGTACACGTCGATCGTCTCGGCCAGGTTGGCGCCGGCCGGCACGGACGACTCCAGGCCCGCCTCCCGGTAGAGGGCGTCGACGGGGTGCGAGTGGTAGAAGGCGAAGGTCAGGCCCGAGGTGTGGGTCATCAGGTGCCGGATCAGCATCGGCTGTTCGACCGGCCGGGTCTTCAGGCCGGCGCCGGAACCGCTGTCGTAGACCCGCATGTCCGCGAAGGCCGGGAGGTGGACGGCGACCGGGTCGTCCAGGGAGAGCTTGCCCTCCTCCATCAGGAGCAGCACGGCGACGGCGGTGACCGGCTTGGTCATGGAGTAGATCCGGTACAGCGTGTCCGGCGTGACGGGCAGTCGGGCCGCCACGTCGCGGTGCCCGTGGGCGGTGAGGTGGGCGACACGGCCGCCGCGGGCCACGGACACCAGGAAGCCGGGCAGGCGCTCCACGTCGACGTAGTGGGCGAAGTGCTGGTCCAGGCGGTCCAGCGCCTTGTGATCCAGTCCGACCTCGTCCGGGTCGACTTCTTGTCGCAGCTGTGCCATGGCTCTCCTCCGAATTGCGTTCACGAGGTGGGGTCCCGCATACCCGGCCCCGGACACCTCGGAACTCATCGTCGCGCAGGAACACCTGCGCGGTCTCCTGTAACGCCGTGATGTGTGAGCGACGCGACTGTCCGGCCGGGCAGTACGAGACACGCGAGAGCACCGGTCAGGGCCACTCCGGCGAGGACGGAGAGGGCTGTCGTGGAGCCGCTCGCGGCCATCAGCGCGCTCCCGGCGGCGACTCCGAGTGTGGGCCCCACGTTCACCGCGGTCTGCTTGAGCCCGCCCGCCACCCCGGCGGACTCCACGGCCGCCGCCCGCACCACCACCTGCGTGGCCGCCACCATCACCGTCCCGAACCCGGCGCCCAGCAGGGCGAATCCCCCGCACACCGCGACCGTGCCCGAGGCCCGCGACAGCACGAGCACGGCCACCGCCACGACCACCGCCGCCGCTCCGGCCGTACCGCGCGCCCCGACCCGGCGCAGCACCATCGGGCACACGGGCGCCGCGAGGACCATCGCCGCCGCCAACGGCAGCCCGCGCAGAGCGCTTTGGAACGGTCCCAGCCCCATCGCGTCCTGGAGGACATAGGTGACGACGAACAGCGCTCCGGAGAAAGCGGCCGACGCCGCCAGCAGCAGACCGAGTGCGCCTCGGATCGCCACCGACCCGACGACGTCCGGCGGCAGCAGCGGATGAGTCGTACGACGCTCATGGCGTACGAAGGCGAAGCCCGCGAGTACGGACACCACCAGCCCGGCCGCCGCACCGCGCGGATCCGCCAGCGCCTGGATGAGCGCGGCCAGGGACAGCGCGAGCAGCAGAGCCCCCGGCAGATCGAACCGCACGTCCCGCGACTCCCGCCGCCCCGGCCCCCGCGCGGTGAGGGCGAGCACGCCGAACACCAGCGAGGGCACGACATGGAGGAAGAACACCGCCCGCCATCCCACCGAGCTCACCAACGCCCCGCCGACCAGCGGTCCGGCCGCCGCGGCCACACCGATCACGCTCGTCCGTACGGCGATCGGCATGGCGAGGCGGTCGGGCGGGAACGCGGCCCGCAGCATGCCGAGGGTGGCGGGCTGGAGCAGTGCCCCGAACACCCCCTGCGCGACCCGGAGCCCGATCACCCAGCCGACCCCGGGTGCCAGCCCGACCCCGGCCGAGGCGACCCCGAAACCGAGCATGCCCAGCGCGAACACCCGCTGATGCCCGTACCGGTCCCCGATCCGCCCGGCCGACACCAACAGGCTCGCCACGGCGACCAGATACGCGGTGCTCGTCCACTGGACCTGCGCCAAAGACGCCCCCAACTCCCGTTGCAGCGTGGGCTGTACGACGGTGAGCACGGATCCGTCCAGGGCGACGATCGCGGCCCCGGCCACACTGCTCGCCAGCACGAGCCGCCGACGCGCCGTCACTGTGCGGCCTCCGGCCCGAGGTGCGCGTCGAGGACGGACCGCAGCAGGGGTACGAAGTCGTCGGCGCCGGTGGCGAGTTGGAGGCTGCCCCAGCGCCAGAGCTGGACGAGGCCGTGCAGGCTCGCCCACAACGCGCCCGCGACCAGGCGGGCGTCCGCGTCGGGACGAGCCCGCCCGACCAGGTCCACCAGTACGCCGAACAGCGGCAGGCTGGTCTCCCGCAGTCCCAAGTGCCCGCTCTCCAGCAGATCGTGACGGAACATCAACTCGTACATGCCGGGGTTGTCGAACGCGAACTCCAGATAGACCCGCCCCAGCGCCGTCACCTGCGCCCGCGGGCTCGCCGTACCGTCCCCGACCGCCCCCGCCGCCCGCTCGCCCAGCTCGGCGAAGCCGCGCCGCGCGATGGCGGACAGCAGCTCCAGGTGGGTGGGGAAATACCGGCGCGGCGCCCCGTGCGAGACACCGGCCCGCCGGGCGATCTCCCGCAGGGTGAGCGCCTGCGCTCCTTCACCGGCCACCAGCTCCACGCCGACGTCGACGAGCCGGTCCCGCAACCCCGCTGCTTCCGAGTCACTCATAGACACTGTCTACCAGTGGAGCGTAGACAGTGTCTACCCGGAATGGGGGACGCGCGGTACTCGTTGTCGCCGATATGACACAGGACGACGCCCCACTCCTCCAGCTGCTCTCCGACGGCCACGGCGGGGTGCTGGTCACCCTCAAGAGCGACGGCCGGCCCCAGCTCTCGAACGTCAGCCACGCCTACTACCCCGACGAGCGCACCCTCCGCGTCTCGATCACCGACGACCGTGCCAAGACCCGCAACCTGCGCCGCGACCCCCGCGCCTCCTACCACGTGACCAGCGCCGACCGATGGGCGTACACGGTCGCCGAGGGCACGGCCGACCTCACCCCGGTGGCGGCGGACCCGCACGACGAGACCGTCGAGGAGCTGATCCGGCTCTACCGTGACGTCCTCGGCGAGCATCCCGACTGGGACGAGTTCCGGGCGGCCATGGTGCGGGACCGGCGGCTCGTGCTGCGGCTGAGGGTGGAGCGGGTGTACGGGATCCCGAAGGACGCCAACCTGGGGTGACCGATCGTCACCTCCCGTCCCCGGCGCTAAGGTTGATCCGCAACACGGCGGCGCGCGGACGACGGGGGAGTGCACGAGGTGATCGATCCGATGTCCATGAGCGCCATCGCCGCGGTGTTCGGGGCCGTCGGCTCCGGGATGGCGAGCGAGGCCGGCAAGCTGGCCTGGGAGTCGGCCGGCGGACTGGTCCGCCGGCTGGCCGGCCGTGAGGTGCCCGCACCGGCCACCCCCGACGAACTCGACGCCGTCGCCCGCATGATCCACGACCGCGTCCTCGACAACCCCGAACTCGCCCTGATCTGGACCCGGTTCGCGCGCGGAGTACGCACCCCGGGCCGGATCACGGGCCCGGGACGGCACTGCCTCCCACCGGCACCCCGTTCCTTCACGGACCGTCAGGAGGCCCTGAAACTCCTGGACAAGGAGGCCAGGCGCCCCTTCGGCGGACGCCCACGGCTGGTCCTCCTGCACGGACCCGAGGGCATCGGCACCAGCACCCTCGCCCACCACTGGGGCGCACGCCAGGCGGCCCGCTTCCCCGACGGACAGCTCTACGCCGACCTGCGCACCCTCGGCCCCGAGCCGGTCCTCACCACCCTGCTGCGCCAACTCGGCCTGCCCGACGAGGAGATCCCGCCCTCGGCCGCCGACCGGGCGACCCTGTTCCGGGCCTCCCTCACCGACCGCCGCGCCCTCGTGGTCCTCGACCACGCCCAATCCGGCGCCCAGGTACAGCCGTTGCTGGCCGCGGCCGCGGACGTGGTCACCCTCGTCGTCGCCCGGCAACCGCTCATCGGCCTCGACGCGTTACGGATCCCGGTCGGCCCGCTGACCCGCCGGGACGCGCGACGACTCCTCACCGAACTCGTCGGCAGACCCGCCGTCACCGCCGCCCGCGCCACGCTGCCCGCCGTACTGGACCGCTGCGCCGGCTCGCCCTACGCCCTGCGCGCCGCCGCACCCCGGCTGACCGCCCCGCCGCAGCCGGCCGCAGAGCCGGACACCGACCCGGTGACGTCCGCCGTCGAGGACACGTACCGCCTGCTGGCCCCCGACGCGGCCCGCCTCTACCGCCTGACCGGCCTCTACGACTGGCCCGCCCTCGACGCCGCAGCGGCGGCGCGCGCTGCCGACACCGACGAATCCGATGCCGCTGGGCTCCTCGGTGAACTGGTCGACGCCCTGCTCGTCGAGCGCACCGACGACGGCCGCCACCGCTACCGGCCCGCCGTCCGCGCCCACGCCGAACGGACCGCCGCCGCCACGGACGGGATCGCCGCGTCCTCCGCCGCCGTGTCCCGCACCGTCCAGCACTATGTGCACCTCGGCCTCGCCGCCGCGCAGGCGGCACTGCCGGAGAGCTGGCGCGTCCCGTCCGCGGCCACCCCGCTGTCGTACGCGGACCGGGGAGCGGGCGTCGCCGCACTGGCCGCCGAAGCCCCCAACCTGGTCCAAGCTGTGCGTGCCGCCGAGGAGTTCGGCGACTGGGACACCGTCGTCCTGCTGGGCCAGACCCTGTGGCCGCTCCAGCTCAAGGCCGGCCACCACGACGTCCTGCTGCCCGCACTGCGCACCGGGGCGCGTACGGTGGACGCCCACTTCCCCGGCACCCGAGGCGCCGGGGCCCTCCACGCCCAACTCGCCCACAGCCTCATGGAGTTGCGGCGCTGGGACGAGGCGGAGCCCGAGGCGCTGGCCGCCGCGCGGGACGAGCGGGCGGCCGGGCATGTGCGCGGCCACGCCTCCGCCGTCGAGTTCCTCGGTCTGCTCCGGCTGCGTCAATGGCGGTTCGCCGAGGCGTACTCGGCCTTCGACGAGGCCCACGGCATCCTGGACGGCATCGGTCCCGACGACGAGGGCGCCGCCGATCTGCCGCGCGCCCGCGCCCTGTTGGAACGCCACCGCGGCCGGGCCCTGCGCGGGATGGGCCGCCCCGCCGAGGCTGTCACCCGCCTGGAACACGCGCTGGCCTTCTTCCGCGCGAGCGGCGAGGCCTACAACACCGCCCGCACCCTCACCGACCTCGCCGAAACCCGCCTGACCGAGGGCGAGTTGACGGCCGCCCGCGCCCTGATCGACGAGGCGGCCGACGCCCTGCGCGACGAGAAGGCGGAACAGCACCTGTCGTATCTGCGCGTCCTGCGTGAGCGCTGCGAGGGCTAGCCGAGGGCGACCCGCACCTCGTGCACGGCCCCGCCCGTGTGCACGGTCAGCCCCTGCGCCACGGCCTCGTGCAGCGACTTGCCGGAGGACAGCCAGGCGTGCAGGGCCGAGGCACAGGCGACCGGGTCGGCGTCGGACGGCGGTTCGGTGCGCAGGAGCAGCAGGGTGCCGTCCGCGGTGCGGGCCGTGCACGCGCCGGGGCCGGTGACGTAGACGGCGAGGGCGCAGCGCGGGTGCCGGGCCAAGACCTCGGACGTCCAGAGCGCGGGTGAGCCGAAGCGCGGGTCGTCGGCCGCGCCGTACCGGAACACCACGTCGGCCAGGGACAGTTGGTCCTGCTCGCGGGTGTCCTCGTGCACCGCCGTGTGGGACTCGCCCGAGCCGTCGGGCGCCGGGTGCGGGCCCGCATACCGGACGACCGAGACCTCGGCGCTGCCCGGCAGCCGGGTGAGCACCCGCAACGGGACCGTGTGCACCGCGGGTTCGAACGGCGGGAGCGGCAGCGGTTCGAGCAGCGCGGGCGCGTCCGGTTCGGGGATGCCGATGATGCCGTAGAAGAGGCGCCTCAGGCGGGTGGCGGACTCGCCGGGGACTGAGCTGGTGAAGGCGGCCGGGGTGGGCAACGGGCGGTGGGTGTCGATGAGTCGGGTGAGTTGGGGGCGCAGCGGGAGTGCGGGGTCCAGGCGGGGTGCCGTACGGACGAAGGCGTGCACCGGGGCGTCGGGGGCGAGGCCCGCGAGGGGTGCGGCGCCGAGGAGGACGGGGGTGCCGAGCGCGGCGGCGTAGTAGGTCACCGAGCCGTGGTCGCCGATGACCGCGTCGGCGGCGAGCAGTGCCTGGCGCCAGCCGTGGAGCGGGTCGACGAGGGTGAGTCCGGCGCGGCGGGACCGGTCCAACCAGGCGCGGATCTGGCCCGGGCCGTGGCCGTACCAGATGTTGGGGTGCAGGACGGCGGCGAGACGGTACTCGTCGAGAGGGAGTTCGGAGGTCAACCGGGGGAGCAGGGACGGCAGTACGTCGTCGCCGGAGGCCGGGCCGTCGCCGAACAGGGACTCCGGGTTCCAGGTGGAGTTGAGGACCACGAGCCGCTGCGCCCGGCCGACGCCGAGGGCCCGGCGGTAGCGCTCCCGGTGGGAGCGCGCCGCGAGCATGCGGTCCCAGCAGGGATCACCGGCCAGTACGGCCGTGGGCGCGGCCTCGGGACACACGGCACGCAGCCGCTCCACCTGCTCCGGGTGGGACAGCACCAGCGCGTCGGCGACGGGCCGGCCGGTTTCGTCGAGCAACCACTCGGGCGACAGCCCGAACACCGGAACCTCGACCTCCGCCGTCTCGCCGCCGGGTGTTGGGTGTTGGGTGTTGGGTGTCCCCAGCCTCTTAGTGTATCCGACGCCGTGGGACATCACGGCCAATACACCTGAAATTGCCCGGAGTTGACCGCCGAAGCTCGCGGAGACGGCCAAATCGACCGGAGTTGCCGTCGCCTGGTCCCAGGGCACCACCGGCACCCCCGTTTCCGCGAGCAACTCGGTCACCCCGGCCCGGAACGCCGACGATTCCGTGCAGGTGACCAGCGACTGCACGCGGAAGTCGTCGTGGAAGAGCGGCAGTACGTCCAGAAGCCGGGTCGCGGACGTCACGTTGTGCACGACGAACAGCACCCTGCGCGTGCGCCCCCGCGTGGCCCACCGTCCGGCCTCGGCGCCGACCGGCACCCGTATCCACTCGGCCCCCGCCACGCCCCTCGACCACCTTCCGCGCCTGTGATCGGGCAACGATAGTCGGCCCCGGGCCCGCGTGCGCCGGCCGCCCCTGAAATCGGCCGGTGCACGCGGGGGCCCTACGGGCGGCGCGGGGCTGCAGGGGTCTTGTCGACGCCCCGGGCGCGCAGGTGCGCGGAGCCCGGTGTCGCCGGCCTCGTCACCGTCCTACCCCGGTTGGCGTCGTACCACGTCTCCGCCGGGGGACGGATGTTCCGGGAACGTCATGGGTGAACGGCTCGGCGGCTCACTGGCGGCTGACGGTCCTGGTCACACCGGTGACGACCGTCGTGGCCAGGATCCAGCCGGTGATGATCAGGGCGTAGGCCAGGTACTGGTACCAGCCGGTCGGCGCGAACGCCTCCTCCTGGCCGAAGGAGATCACCGGGAGCAGCAGGTCGAGGGTGTAGAACACCGGGTTGAAGTGCGGGGCCTCGGACGCCTTGAGGGCGTGGGGGTGGTGCAGGCCGTAGGCGATCGAGCCGATGGCCAGCAGCGACAGCAGCCAGGCGCAGGCGCGCAGCGGGCGGAAGCCGTAGCCGACGGTGACGTCCTGGACGTAGCCCCAGATCCGGTTGTACCGGGGGAGGGTGGCGCGCAGGCGGCGCTGCTTGGCGAGTTGGACGCGGCGGGCGGCGTAGTCGTCGCCGGTGCGGCGGTAGGCGCCGGCCAACTGCTCGTAGGCGTGCGGGACATAGCCGTCGCCGTCCTGCTCCAGCATGGCCAGGCGCCGCTCGGCGGGCTCGTGGGGGATGAGCGAGGTGTAGACCAGACTGTTCAGGTGGACCCGGCCCGGCACCACCTGCGGCTCCAGCAGCAGGACGTCGATCTGGGCACTGCTCAGCACCACACCGCCCTCGATGGGCGGGCTCGCCCGCAGCCAGAGTTCCCCGATGCTGGCGCTGCTGGCCAGCAGCGCGGAGCTGCCGGGGTTCGACAGAGTGCTGTACGACAGGTCGAGGCGGCCCGCGATGCGGGCGCCGCGCAGGCCGACCCAGCCCTCCACCTGGGCGTGCCGGAACAGGATGTTGCCCGCGACGACGAGCACCTCGGCGTCGATGGCGGAATTCCCGGGGTGGGAGAGGTGCGCGGAGTTGAGGCGGACCGATCCGGCGACACTCGCGCCGCTGAGCCGGATCTGCCCCTGGGTGCGCAGTCCGGCCGCCCGGAGATCGTCGCCGACGGAGGCCTGGTTGAGCTGGAGGACCGGTTCCTCGGCGTCCGGGGCGATGATCTCCGCGCTCTCCATGAACAGACTCCCGGCGACCTTCACCTCCGCGAGCCGTACCACACCCCTGAACCGGGCCCGGGTCAGCCGCAGTACGCCGTCCACCCGCATCGCGTGCGCGGTCAGACCGGGCAGGAAGGAGTCGCCGAGATTGAGTTCGCGCAGCCGGGCCGCGTAGCAGCGGGGCACTTCCTCGAAGTGGCAGTAGCGCAGCCGCACGGGGTGGTCGATCGTCGCGTACTGCAGGTCGAGCCGACCGGTGATCCGGGCCCCCGCCAGACTGAGGGAGGCTATCTCCCCCGCTTCCTGCGGCCCGTTGAGCAGCAGCGCCCGCAACACCGCGGCGCGCACGGTCCGTTCGGGACCCCAGTCGCCGCCGAGGGCGATGTCCTCGTCCTCCGCCGTACGGAAGTCCACGGACTCGCCCAACGGGAAGGCCCGCCACACCTGTTCCTCGGCCGGTGTCAGATCGTTGATCTCCATCGGGAGCGACTCTAGCCCGGCGGCTGTCGCGGGCACAGAGGACGACCGCGGCCCGGGCCGCGCGTCAACGTGCGGTCCGGGCCGGGGAGTTGTGCCGTTACGGTCGGGTGTTCCACTCCGCGATGACCGGGCGGTCGTGCTCGGTGGAGAGGCGGCTGACGGTGCCGGTCGCCAGCTGGAACAGCCGGCCGTCCGCCGCCGGCAGGCCCAGCCTGCGTGCGGTGAGGACACGCAGGAAGTGGGCGTGCGCCACCAGGACCACATCACCGTCGACGAGCGCGGAGTCCACCCGCTTCAGCATCCGGTCGGCCCGGGCGCCGATCTCGTCCGGGGACTCGCCCGGGTGTCCGGCGGGGCCCGGCGGCACGCCGTCGGTCCACAAGTACCAGTCGGGGCGGGTGCGGTGGATGTCGACGGTGGTGACGCCCTCGTAGCCGCCGTAGTCCCACTCGTGCAGATCGGGGTCGGGTGCGGCCCCGGTGATGCCCGCGAGTTCGGCGGTGCGTATCGCACGGTCCAGCGGGCTGGTCAGGGCGAGTGCGAAGGTCCGGCCGGCGAGGAGCGGGGCGAGGGACTTGGCCTCCTCCTCGCCGTGCCGCGTCAGGGGCAGGTCGGTCCAGCTGGTGTGCCGGCCCGACACGCTCCACTCCGTCTCGCCGTGGCGGACCAGCAGAAGATCCCCCACGGCGCGCCTACTTGGTCTCGACGGCGTGGCCGCCGAACTGGTTGCGCAGGGCCGCGACCATCTTCATCTGCGGCGAGTCCTCCTGGCGGGAGGCGAACCGCGC
>NZ_JBITGV010000033.1:0-39794 GCF_044457385.1 Streptomyces sp. NPDC050548 | reverse complement strand
CCGAAAGCTCCGCTGCAGCACCAACCGCATCACCGACATGGTGAAGGCCGTCCTCGTCCTTCACCACGCAACGAGCTGAGGTTGGAAAAGGCTCAATGTAGTTTGTATCTAAGTTGAAGGACGATCTCTTGCAGCCTTAGCAGTTGTTCCTGTCTCAGCTGAAAAAGAGTCCGCCGATTTCCTGCACCATGAACCACACGGGATAAGCGAACGGAGTTCCGGCCAGCAGGAATCCGAACATTGAAATAAGGGTGGCCTGGTACCAGCGGATTTCCCGCGAGCGGGCGACCATGACGACGTACAGCAACAGGAACGAGTCGACGACCCACATGTCTGTCTGATTCATGACGCTGCCTCTCCTTTCTGGAATGTCGCGGAGTCGGGTTGAGTAAGGAACGGATTCACCGGGGGATCAGTCCGGGCGATCTCGGCCGCATCGGCAGTGGTGATCAGTCGGGACCGAGCGCGCATCCACCGGCCACCCATGGCGACCACGGCAACGCCCTGTTCGCCCTCCGTGATGTTCTGCGCGGTGACCACGGCGTCCGGGTTGATATCCCCGAGGGTCATCTCCGCTGATGCCTCGTCATGCGCTCGGTGAGCAACGCGTCCGCCGAGTTGGGCACGCAGGGCAGTCACGCGAGGGCCGATGTCGGAGCCGACCCTCTGTCCGGCCACCACCAGGTGGACGCCGAGCGCCGCGCCGAGCTGAGCGACGCGCAGCAGGAGCGTTCCGCACTGCTCTGCCTCGTCGCGTGACTCCCGCGAGCCGTCCGTGAGATACAGCTCTGCCAGCTCGTCGACGATGACGACCAGGGGCACCGGCCGGTCGTAGGGAGGCAGTTCCCAGATGGACCGCTTGCCTGCCGCCCGGCATACCCGCATGCGTTCCTGGATCTCGTCGACCACGCCGGACAACAGGCCGAGTGCCTGTGTGCGGTCGATGGCCAGCGCGGACAGGCGCCCGCCGAACAGGCCGAGTTCCATACCGCCCTTGCAGTCGATGCCCACCAGGGCGACCGGCTGGGGTGCCAGCGCGAGCACCAGGGAGGCCAGCAAGGACGACTTGCCGGACTGCGTGGCCCCCGTGATCAGCCAGTGGGGAACGCGCCGCAGGTCGATCAGCCAGGGCTCGCCGTCCTCGATGCGGCCTACGTCAGCGGACAGGAGCACAGGCAACGGCCCACGGGTAGAAGGGACTTCTCCGGTCAGCGGATCGAGGGCCGTGACATGGATGAGGACCTGTCCCCGGCGAGGCGAGGTGACCCGCACCCCGTAGACGCGCCAGGCGTGTTCCATGGCTTCGGCCGCTTGGTAGTACGGCGCCGGAGTCTGCCCTGGATGCAGCAGCACTCGCAGCCTCAGCCCGGTTTTCGTCGGTACCGGCCAGACCAGCCGAGGAGGGCGGGGCCGCAGCGCCGTCCCCTGCACCACCAGGTCTCGGCCGATCACACGGCGGTCCGGCCGCATGCTCACCGACAGCCCGTTCAGGTAGGCCAGCCGCCGCCAGGTGGTGAGGACCCGCAGCGCGGTTTCCGGATAACCGGCCAGCCACCAGCGCCACGGCCACCGCTGAACCAGCGCGCCCCGAGCCTCAAGACGCGGTACCCACGACTTCCGAGTCACCACGCCGACCAGGACCAGCGCGAACAGCGTCCACGCCATCACGGAGCCGAGCATCACTCCGCCTCCCCTTCCTGGGTCTGCGCCAGCACGAGCCGGGCGCGCATCATGGCCGCTTCGGCATGACGTGCCGCCAGGGAGAGCAGGAAACGAATTGTGGGTACGTCGTCGGAGATGGTGAGCAGTGCTTCGGTACCGGCCAGCGTCCGCAGGTCCCGCAGCAGGGAGCCGAAGGGGCCGTCGACGCCGAACGGCGAGTCGTCCCCCTGGGGCATGTCCAGGGCGGTGGTGCCCGTCGCCGTCCGCATCTCGCGTGCCATCCGTTCCGCCTCTTCGGCGATCCGCCCCGCGCACGGTTCTTTGCATGCGAAAACCTGAGACTCGTCCGCAGGTGACCGGCCGACCGCAATCGACGTGATCCGCTGCATCAGGAAATTCGCGCTGCACACCACGCAGGCCAGACCGTCGGCCTGCGGGCCGCTCAGGTGCCAGAAGTAGCGCTCCATCACGAATCACCGCCCGCCGACTTGCCACGCAGACCGGCCGGAGCAGGAGCCGGCGCCGCCCCGCCACCTGAGGCCGACACGGGGATGATTGCATCGGCCCGGTAGGTCGTACCGGTCCGGCCGTCGACCGCCCATTCATTGGCCCACAGGTTCGTGACCTGTATTTCACTGCCCTCCGCGACACCTTGAGGCTGACCGCTGGTGACCACGTGGACGACGTCCGTACGCCGCCCCGCCGCCTGCCGGATGGACAGACCCGTGATCCACAACGGGTTGCCCTCACGGTCGCGGCGCTGGTCACCTTCCAGCGTGGTGCGCGGTTCCGGAGCGATCACACAGCGGATCGCACCCAGCCGCGCTACATCGATCGGCTTGTTGTCCATGGAAGTTCACCTCTCTCGTCAGTACGCACCAGACCCGAACATCCGTCCGGATGAGGTGGAGCGATCATTTTCACTCGCAAACACTACGGAGGTCAACCACTTATCCGGATGAGTTGGGTCAGGTGTACGGAGGACGGACAACCACTTATCCTCATGAGTGGCGAGCACGCGTATACCACGCACCACTGACAACCGACCCTCGCACCGGCCCAACCACCCACCGCCCGGCACCCGTTGAACGAGTTACCGGCGACCGACAAGGACACCAGGCATGGCAGCAGCCCGAGAGCACATCGAACGTGCCCCCTCCATGTACATGCAGGTTGCCCAGCGTGTAGCCGGCGACATCCGGCGAGGCCGCTACGAGTCCGGCGAAGTCCTTCCGTCCGAGACCGAGATGGTCAAGATGTACGGGGTCGGCAAGCACACCGTGCGGGCCGCCATTGCCGAGCTGCGCACCATGGGGCTGGTCGAGTCGCAGCAGGGAAAGGGCAGCATCGTTCTTCCCTCCGGCGGAGTCCTGCCCGCGACCCGTGTTGAACGCTCCATCCAGCGCACCACAAAGGGGAGTTGGCGCCTGCCGGAGGCGATGGAGACGGAGCCGCCCGCCGTCAGCCGGACCACGTTGGAGGGGCCCCCGGCACTCCTGTTGAACCAGCAGGACCAGGACGCCATCAGCGTTGACCGCATGATCCACGACCCGGCGACCGGCGCCCGCATGGCCCACCGTGTCCTCATCCCCCTGTCCACCGCATCCGACGTTCCCTCGATCGCCGAGCAGCCCGACGCCGAGATCAGCGACCTGTACCAGCAGCTTGCCGACACCGGGCTGAATCTGACGTTCACCGAGCACGTCACCGCCCGCACCCCTTACCCCGACGAGCGCACCGCACTGGGCATCAACGACGCCAGCCCCCTCCTGATCACCTACCGGGTCACCGGCGACGCAGACCAGCAACGCCCGCTGCTGTGCGAGGAGTTGAAGGCGCCCGCAGCCACGTGCCAGCTCACCTACCCCATGACGCCGACCAAAGCCCCCGCCGCCAAGCTCCCCGCCCGTCGCCACACCCCATTGGAGTGACCCTCTACTTGCGCAAGACGAAGGAGTTCGACAGGTGACTTCGTAGGAGACGAGACCGAGGCCCCCGACCAGCTCGATTGGTCGGGGGCTTTTCGCTGCAAATAGCGCTTAATTATCGAAGAGGGTAGCTTCAATCTCTTGGAGCACAGCGATCACCTCGGCAGCTGACTCAGCCAATTCCTCACGGGCAGCATCACGATTGGCATCGCACCAATCCTGCACGGCCTGACGAAGCTCGCTCTTTGCTCCTTGCCGCTCAAGGCCCTTAGGCAGGCTGAACGCAGCCGCTCTCTGTTCTTCAAATCGAGGCGGGTAGTAGTCCTCAAACTGCCCTTTTTCAAAAAGACGGAAACGGTCAGCAGGCCAACTCACGTACTTACTCTTGAGTTTATCAACTACTTCCTGTCCGCTTTCGTCGCCATCCACCACCACCCAAGCCCGATGTTTAAGCGTCTCTTCTCGGTGGATGAAGAGAACCAACTTGGCGAACTCTTTGAAAGTGGGCGGTACGTCACCCGTTCCGCCAGCTCCAATCGTGCGAATACGGGTGAGCTTAGGCGCAAACCACGGAATTAGGTAGTCCCTGATGAGCCGCTCGGCTGACGCCTCCTCCAGGATAAGCCAGCCTTCTGCCAAGTCGAAATCGTGAAGATCGTAGCCGAGATCGCGCAATACCGCGCTACGGTCTTCAGGTGTATCGACGAGCCGAACCGTTGAGGTTGGAATACCCTGACCATTACTTCCTTGCTCGACCGCATACAACCGACTGTCAGGAGCGGAAGCCAAGTACTTGACCACAATATTCGAGTGAGTCGAGATGATGAATTGGTTAGTGGCTGACTTCTCAATAATTACTTCCAAAAGCGCCTTCAGACCCTGCGGGTGAATGTCATTCTCGGGCTCCTCGATGAGAAACAGATTGCCATCGGCAACGCACAAATCGATGATGAGGCCTAGCACACCAGCTACCCCCTCCCCCATGGAATCGATAGTGATGTCACCAAGCTGTCCGACCGTGAAACCCACCAGTTGGCCATTCTCCACGACCACAGTACCTAGATCCATATTCAACAGGCGAGAGCAAAGTGACCTAAATTGACTACCGCCGGGGTGGCCGGCGCTCAAAAGCCGCGCTACCTTCGACGAAAGCTGTTGAAGCGTTCCTGGCACCTGAAGGGCAAGTTGTCTGTTAACGGATTTCTCGTAGGTGGGAACCTTTCGCTTCGAAAGATAGGGATAGATGAAGTTATCCGGCTCCATTGAGGGAATATTCGGGAAGCCACCATATACTTGATCCTTCGTGTGAAGGATATATTCAGTGGTGGCGGAGGGACGGTCATCACTGTTGGGCCGCGTAAGGTGAACCTCCGCCAAGACTTCCGCAATCATCCCGTCTTCCTCAAGCCCTGGAACATCGCCACCCAAAACAGGACCTTCGGCATACTTCTTGGCATTGAATTCTTCGAGAATAAATTGAAACAGCGCACTCTCCGAGCCGAGGCGAATTTCATCTCGCTGGACATAATTTCCGGACTGGAGACAGTGGGCCGCCTTAATTAGCGCAGATTTCCCAGCATTATTTCGCCCGACTAGCACATTGAGCTGCGAAAGCTCGATGTTGACTTCCTCGTAGGACTTCCAGCCAGCTACCCTGATCCTTTTAATGCGCATGGCCGAGATTATAGGGGAATCTGTGAGTAGTCTGTTTGTGGTTGCCAGCCCAAGAAACAATCAAGAAATTACTTCTCTCTTGATCGTCTGTGATCGCTCGTGATCAACCATCTCAAGAGTGATCAAGGTGCTCGGCGTCATGCTGAATGCCTCTACTCCGGAGTGAGCTCGCGGTAGCACTCCAAGACGCCACCACGCCATGAGACATGGCGCTGGCCGTCTGAAAAGCAGGCTCGGCGCCCGCCATGGGAGGGGTGGGGGTGGCCTACAGCGGCTCGCCCAGTTGTTCGACATCTCTAGATCTGCGGCCGGTTGAAAACGATCATCTTTACCCTTCGCGCGTACGGCACCCACGCAAGCGGTTCGACACAGGAACCGTACTGATCATGGATAGCGACAACCACACATCAAATCCAACGCTCAACTACTGCCCTGCACATGGTCATCTCGGATGATCAACTTCCCCGATTCGGCCGTTACAGTGGGCGACGCAGGCTACACTGAGCGCTAATCTGACAGGGGGGAACTGTGCCAGAAGCCAACAATCCGGAATCCATCTACTTTTACTTTGACATCGATGGCTTCGTTTTAGGGCCAGCTGACGAAATAGAGCCGCGCCACTCTATTCGCAGCTCGAAACCGTCAGCTACTGAATACAGTATTGCTCACTACCTCTTGAGATCGTCGATCACTCTCGGCTCAGATTGTACGGAAGAAGGCTGGAAGAGCTTTCAAATGTTCAGCCTAGGGTGTGCTAAGGACGCGCGGAATCTGGTAGATAATTGGACTAAGGTTGCGAACCCGCTCTGGATTAGAGAATTTCGAGAAAACCTGAAGAGTTCCGGCAGAGTCGAACCATCTGCGATTGATGCTATCGGATGCTCCTTCGTACTCACCCCGAAGATTCAAGCCTATTGTTTTCCCGCTGAACAACGTATCGAAATTTCAGCAGTAGCACCAACCCATCTCAGGACGGTTAATCTGCTCCTTTGGAGCATGGCTACCAACTTGCGGCGAGCCTTTGGCCCTGGAGGCCCGTTCAAGCAAACAGAATCCGAAGCCGACGACTCGACTTCCAATGTGGTCGATACCGAAGTCTGGATGGCCGGGGAGAACTATGTGGATCTATTGCTGCCATACTTGTTCTCTCTGTATTTTTCGAACGTCAACTATAGTTCTCTGCCGATCCCCAGGGCGCCGAGTAAAGAATTATTCATGCGGGCCAAAGAAAGTGCGCGCATACAAGTAAACTTCATGTTGGCTCACGAGTACGCACACCTTGTCTTTCACCAAGATAAAGCCCCGAGCCCTGAGCTCGAACGGGAAGCAGATACCTTCGCGTATGAACTTCTGCTTGATGATGAAAAATTCCACAACGATAGCAGTGGAATGTTCATGGCGTCATGTCGCTGGTTTTTTCTATATCTCACACTGGATAGGATCATCGGAGCAGTTCTTTCCGGATACGACATCGACTGGATCGACGTACCGATTCGTGATCGGGAAACGTGGCTAGTTAAACGCGTCAGCGATATCGAATTCTCCTCTGCAGAAGAAAGAGACTGTCAATTCCTCGGAGACCTTGTACTGTTTCAGGCCAAAGCAAAGCTTCGCGAAAGAGGTGTCGACTGGATTAGATCGGCTGCCAAGGAATTCGAGAAGAAGCACTGCTTCTCTGTTCAGTCTCACACCTAGAAGAGGAACCATGAATCAGCAGTTTTCTTTGACCCTAGACGTAGATACATTGGGCGAAGTCGCACCCAAGAATCAAGAGAAGATCTTGGTTGACATTCCTGATCTCCGGATCGAGGTTCTTGATCAAGAGTCAGGCCATGGATTCGGCCTTGCCGAATTGGTGACCATCAGTATTTCTATTGGAGGTGGCGTAGCGTCTGATGTTGCAGCTTCCTATATCCGGAGCGGAATTCAGGCGGTCATCCGACGCGTTAAGGGAGCGCGAGGGGAAACTGAGGGTACTCAATCAGCGATTGCAGAACTCATCGACCGCGAGCGACAGAGCGGTGAGCACGGAGAATAGGGGTCACGACAGAGGGCACGCCTTCAGGCACCCACTCCTCCCGCAGCTTGCCGGCACACCGGACACTGCCGATGTCAGGGAGTCGCCTTGCTATGACAAGGAGTCACGGGCGCCCAGCGCGCTAGGCCCAGATCTGCACACCTACTACGCCGACAAAGGTTCCCAGACGAGCACGCAGCCGGCCATCTCAACCGGAGTAACTTCTCTTTACTTGCTCAAGGGCGCGCCTTCGGCGCGCCGGGCGGTCCTGCCGCCCCGGACGGGCGTGCGGCCTTCGGCCGGTCCCGTCCGGTCGGCAACCGCCCGACACCCCACGCACCCCGACCAAGCAGAGAAGCCCTCCGCGCAGTCAGCGCGAGGGGCTTCTGTCGTCTGTCCGGTCTGTCGCCCAGGGAGGCCAGCCCCACGAGAGCGAGGCCCACACCCTCCCGCCACGGGCCCCAACTCCGTCCACCGACACCGCAGTTCACCAAGAACGCCAACGCCTCTCACCGTGGCACACAGCACCCTGACGAGAGTGGTTGCGGGCGGTGGTACCAGGGGTGCTACAGCACACCCCTGGACCCCGCCCAGGCGTGACAACCTCAATCGCAGATGCCGGTTTCGCCGTGGCACAGACCCGTGTGCGATTGAGGCCATCACGCACGTTGACCAGCCACTTTCCCTGGTCATCGGGTCCTCAAGAAGCGTCCAGCCATGTGCCGGCCCAGCCTGCTGAGCAGCCGCTTCCCGCTAACGGGTGCAGCTCGCCGTGTGCTGCCGAACCGCGAAGATCGCAGGACCCGCACCCGTGATCTTGATCCGTTTCCCGCACCCCGCGCAGACGATGAACTCTCCGTGCCGGTCAGTCTCGACCCTCACCCGAGAGCCCTTCGCCGTCTTCCAGTCATCCCGCGCCATCCCCACTCCCCTTCCCTCTCCTCGCCCAGCATGTGTCATCGGGCCTGCCGTAGCACCCGAGCTATCAGCCGTGCATCCTCCGGTCTCAGCCACACCACCGGTTCACCATGCGCCCCCGAGTGAGGCACCGCCCGCACTGCACCCTCGTCAACGCCCATGTCCCGAAGCGCGCCGTTCACCTCGTCGGCAGCCTCCGACGCCATGCGCCAGCCCGACACGTAGTCGACGCCCGGCACATACGCGGCGTCCTCAGGTTCGCCATAGCTCCCCGCCGAACTATTCACCATCGCACACGCTCCCCCATCCCCATCGTTGCCGCCCATACCCCCAATGAAGCCCACCACGCCACGAAAGGTAGAGCATTGCTTAGCACGAGCAAATAGATCAACAGAATATGCCCACGCGTCACACGAGGGTCCAGGCACCGGCAGTGCGGTCACGGAACTGAGTCAATCACCACACTCTCTACATATCTTCTTCACGAAATCTCCGTACTCTCGAATCGCGATCGCACAGGAACGACCCTCCCCCGCCGCAGCGGAGAAGGGCCGTCGACCTAGGTCAGACCTCCCGGCACTCGATCAGTACAGATACATCTCGGTCACCCAGCCCGTGAAGCCACGGGGGAGGCCACCCCGCGAAGCCTTCACGAGCCGGACCTTGTCCCAGCGCTGCCCACGACGGTCACGCGCCGACGCGATGGCCCGCACACGCTGCCCCCTGTAGATCAGGCCGAGGATCATCCGGTTCGTGCCCGGCCCCGTGCGCACCCGCAACCCGTTCACCGTGGCCGTCTTGTACGGGCCGTCGTTCGCGCTGTTGATCGTGGACACCTGGCTGGACTGGACGCCCGACCGCTCCAGGTCCGGGGTCAGCGCCGACGCACCCGAGACACCCACCAGGCCCACGCCGGCCACCAACGCGGTAGACACGGCCAGCGACCGCAGTGCATTACGTCCCATGATCAAAACCCCTTCGGTTCAGAAGAGGACGAGCAGCCGCCAACCACCAGGCAGTCACTCATCCGGATGAGTGGCCAGCATCTGACAACCGCGTCACTGCGGTCAACCACTTATCCGGATGAGTTGACTGTCACGCTTCCTTCTATCCGCAACACGACAGAACCCCATGTTTCCTGCCTGCCAGGAAACATGGGGTTCTGTCGTGCCAGCTACACGTGAGCACTGCGAGCGAACGCCACAAGACCAGCGAACCCTTCGGGCGAGAGCATCAGCGCCGGAGCGTCGGGGGTCTTGCTGTCCCGTATCGGGACGACGCCGTGAGCTATCGCGTACGACGGGGCCCACTCGAAGCACTGCCCCTCGTTGCCGCCGCTGTACGAGGACTTGACCCACTCAACGCAGAACAGATCAGGGGTGTTGCTCATCGGGTAGTTCCTCCATCAGCGTACGAATGCGGTACAGCGAGGCTTCCGGTGAAAGAGCGTCGGCGCGAAGTCGATCGTAGGTCACGCCGCTCTCAGCAACCACAGACGCCGAGTCAACCACCTGCCCAGAGAGCGGGGTTTCAACGTAGAGAACAGTTGGTTCGTCGCTGAACTCCAGCAGAGTGAAGGCAAGGTGCGTCGAAGGTGCACCCGACGAGTACGGGAGCACCTGAAGCGTGATGTGCGGTGACTCCGCATCCTTGAGCAAGCTGCCCAACTGCTCGCGCATCGTCGCCGGCCCGCCAACCGTGCGCCTCAGGCAAGACTCGTCCAGGACGCACCACAGAAGCGGGGGGTCCTCACGGTCCAACGCTTCCCGTCGCTTGAGTCGCCTGGCCACCTTGTCCCTGATCGCCTCCACGCTGTCCCGTGGGCCCGAAGACCGAAAGACCGCTGTTGCATACGCTTCCGTCTGAAGCGCACCCATGATCAGACCAGGGCTGTAGTCAAGGATCGATGCGGCTCGGTTCTCGTACTGGATGTACGGCACGAACCACGACGGGTAGCCCTGTTGGCTGAGTCGCTGTTGTAGCCGTGCGAACGAACCGCTCGTGTTGAAGAAGCGATCACACCCCTCCGCGAAGTGGAGCGACGGCATCGCCTGCCCGTTCTTGACCTTCGACACGTAGGGGGGCTTGTAGCCGGTGAAGTCGGCCAACTCGTGTTGCGTAGCCCCCTTGTGCTCCAGGGCTGCGGCTAGTTCCTGGCCGAACCACTCAAGGGCGTTGGCCGGCTCATCGCTCATCTGTTCAACTCACCGTCTTTCCACCCGCGTTGGAAACGCCTTTCCCCTGTTGAGCGTACGCGTCAGCACGCCATGGTGTGAGGGAGAAGTCACACACAGCAGCGAGAAGCGGAAGGCACGGCAACCGACCATGACCAGCACCACCACCACGACCACACGCACCCCGGACGACGTGACGGAGCTGGTCGCCCTACAGCGGGAGTTGGGCCCGTGGGCCTTACTCGGTTGGAGACCACGCGGCGGGCGGACCGACCCCCACACGGTCGACCTTCGGGCAGTGGAAGCCGGACTGCGACGGTTGATCTCATGAAGCCTGACGTCGGGACCACAGCGCGAGACACCCGGAACGACAAGGTGGGTCGCGTCATGGGGCACGTTGGCGGACGCGTCCAACTCCGGCCCGTTCAGGGTGGGCGGGAATGGGACGTCCGTCCTGACGACGTCGAGCCTGTTGAGCTTTCCGACGCTCTGAGCGGTGTCCTCGCTGAAATCAACGCACGAAGCGCGGGGGCAATCTGATGGTCGCCGGGAAAGTGCTCCGCTTTGTTCACTTCACAACCCGGCAAGACCCCACGGTTACACCCGAGTACTCCGCAGCGTGCGTAGCAGGTGCCGAAGAGTCGTGCGGAGCGAAGTCAGGGGGATTCGACAACCCCACGGAAGTTGATGACTGGATGCGAAGCCACATGCGGGAAACCGGGCACATGCACTTCCGGCGCACCTTTGACGACTTCGCGGAACTGACCGTCAGCGGGATGCCGACAGACTTACAACCCGCGCGAGTAAGGCGGGTCATTACGTGAAAGTGACCTCCATGCTCATGGGATGCAGTGCCGCTGTAGACGTGCCTGAAGGCTTACGCGAAACGGCTCTTTCGTTCCCTCACAGTGAGAAAAGCCCTGTCATCGTTCCGGACAGTGTGACGTGCGAAATCGACCGGCACCCGTTCGGTGACCATGCCGCACTACTGCTCGACCTGGGGCCGGACCATGACGGCGGTGCGTGGGTCACATGGTGCGAAGACGGCAGTGACGTCAAGGTACAGCGCAAAACGTACTGCCCGTCACGAAGCCCTGTGGAAGAAGACGCTTGCTGGCTGTACAGCCAGCACAGGGGCGGACATTCATGGGAGCGATTCGAGTAAATGGCGTGCCAAGCAACAGCGGGCGGCTCGTGCACTGGATGCGGAGAGTGCAGCCCGGAAATCTTCCTTCCCTCGCAGCAGCCGTATTTCGGTCCAGGTGAACCGGGCGGAGATCAAGACGGACACGAACAACCAGAAGGACACCCCCACTAGACCCCCGTTCGGCTATCTGATGACGGCGGTAGCCGAACGGGCCGGAAGTTGAAGCGGAGGATAGATGCACCAGGTGATCGTGAGCCCGCAGCATGACAAGTTCGTCGTCGTGCGTCCGGGTGCGCGGCAAGGGATTCAGATTCCGTATGCGATGTTCCGTGAGTTGTCGAAGGCAGTCGAGGATGGGGAATCGGTCCCGGGGTGGCTTGCGGACGCGGCACGGCAGGCTTGGGGCGTCGAACTCTCCGGCAACTCAAGCAAGGAAGCCGTTCTGGCCCGCGCTCTGACCCCGCTCAACTACAGCCGCGCGTCATGGGAGATCAACAAGGGCTGTAACTTCAACTGCGAACACTGCTATTTGGCCGAGCGGAAGTTCGCCGGCCTGCCTCTGGATGGCAAGCGGGAACTCCTCTCCCTGCTGCGCGACGCTGGCGTTCTGTGGCTTCAGATCACAGGTGGAGAACCGACGATCGACAGAGACTTCCTTGCCGCCTACGAACACGCGTACCGCATGGGGATGATGATCGAGATTCTGACGAACGGATCTCGGCTTCACCGGCCCGAAGTGGTCGACCTACTCAAGGATATGCCGCCGCACAAGGTGAAGGTCTCGCTCTATGGCGCAACAGTCGAGAGCTTCGATTCTCTGACCAGGAAGCCGGGAGCTTTCAAGCTCTTACTCAAGGGGCTCAAGTCCGCCAAGGATGCTGGGATTCCTCTTGAACTGACTCTGATCGTCACGAAGCACAATGCGCATGAAGTGGATTCCATGCGCGCCATGGCAGCGGACTACGCCGAGACGTACTCGGAGTACTCGAACATCTCTCCGACCTACGACGGCACCTCGGAGCCACTTGCAACACAAGCCCCAGGGCTTTTGGACAAGTCCTCAGTTTTCGGGGGCTGTCCAGCCGGACACACCTTCTTTCACGTCGACCCTCACGGGTTCGCGACCATGTGCAAGATCGGACGCGAAAACCCAATCAGCTTGGTAGCTGAGGGGCTTGACGGCCTTTTTCGTCTGCCCGCAATCGCAGATGCCCAAATGCTTCGCACCGGTGGCTGTAGTGGCTGTCAGCTCTCGGGAACATGCCGAGTGTGCCGACCGCTCGCAAAGGCATACCAGGCTGCGAAGGCGCCACTGGAAAACTACTGCCAGCACGAAAAGGGAGATGTCGCATGACTGCTGTTGCTGTCGAGATCACCACCCGCCCCGTATCGGGGTTGATGGTACCGCCCCTTCCGCTGAGTCCCCCGCCCGTTGTCCGTCCGGCGAGCACTGAGCCGCTCGGGCTCGTCATTGTGGAGGACGTCGAGTCGCTGACTCCGGCGACGCTCGCCGGGTGCAACGACGACAACCCGTATCAGGGATAGCAAGTAGCGCGACCCGCGCGGGCTTCATGGCGTTGACTCGTCACGGAGCCCGCGCGACCCGTCTCATGAGAGCGTTGGGAGCTGTGGCCACAACCCGAATCACCCTCGAAGACCTGCCACTTGCCGCACTCGCTGCGGTCGAGAGACAAACCGGGCCGGTACTCAAAACCGAGACCGTAAGCCAGGGATTCAACAGCGAACTCGCAACGCGCGTGTTCACGGACTCCGGATCATGCTTCGTCAAGGGACTCCGCGCCGACCACAAGCGCGTATGGACTCAGCAACGCGAAGCCGAGGTGAACCCCTTCCTGCGCGGAATCGCCCCCGCCTTGCTCTGGCAGGTCGAGGAAGCCGGTTGGGTACTCCTGGGGTTCGAGAACCTGAAAGGCCACCACGCCGACTACGCACCCGGTTCACCAGACTTGCCGAAGGTCGCCGACTTGCTTCGCCGACTTGGTGAAGTCTCATGCCCCGAAGTCCAGTTGCGACGGGCGGAGCAACGTCTACAGGCATACGCGGCCAAACCGTCTGACCTTGAGTACTTCGCGGGCCGCTCGCTGCTGCACACAGACTTGAACGACCACAACGTCATCGTCGACGACTCCGCGTATCTCGTCGACTGGGCATGGGCGACGCGCGGGGCTGCATGGTTGGACGCCGCGTTCTGGGTCGTGTGGCTCATGGCTGCCGGCCGCCACGAACCGGAGTCCGCCGAGCAGTGGGCGCACAAGATCCACGCTTGGCACGTCGCCCCCACGGACGGAATCACGGCCTTCGCACGGGCCACCGCGAACGTATGGGAAGAAATCGCGGGAGACGACCCAGATGAATGGACGGCACGAATGCTTGGTGCCGCTCGCCGCTGGGCTACGTTTCGGCAGCGCTCCTGACGCAACGACTACCTCAACGCTGGAAGAACATCTCCCACCGGGACAGGACAGCAGCCGCGCCCCGTCACTCCTCAACTCTGAGGGCGTTCAATGCAACTGCGGCGTCAGTGTCACCAGCGTCGGCTGCGCGCGCGTACCAGGTGCGCGCTCCCTCGGTGTCGTCCTGACGACGCAGGAGGCTACCGAGGTTGACCATGGCGTCAGTGTCACCGGCGTCGGCTGCACGTTCCCACCAGGTGCGGGCACCGGCAGGGTCGTGCTGATCGTCCAGGAGGCTACCGAGGTTGACCATGGCGTCGGTGTCGCCGGCGTCGGCTCCACGCGTGTACCAGGTGCGCGCTCCCTCGGTGTCGTCCTGACGATGCAGGAGGCTACCGAGGTTGAACATGGCATTGGCGCTTCCAACATCGGCCGCGCGTTCCCACCAGGTGCGGGCACCTTCGGGGTCGTCGTTCTCGTGCAACAGGTTGCCGAGGTTGACCATGGCATTGATGTTTCCGCCATCGGCTGCACGTTCCCACCAGGTGCGGGCACCGGCAGGGTCGTCCTGATCGTCCAGGACGCTACCGAGGTTGACCATGGCGTCGGTGTCGCCGGCGTCGGCTGCGCGCCTGTACCAGATGCGGGCACCGGCAGGGTCGTCCTGATCGTCCAGGAGGCTACCGAGGTTGACCATGGCGTCGGTGTCGCCGGCGTCGGCTGCGCGTGTGTACCAGGTGCGCGCTCCCTCGGTGTCGTCCTGATCGTGCAGGAAGCTGCCCAGGTTGAACATGGCATTGATGTTTCCGGCATCGGCTGCACGTTCCCACCAGGTGCGAGCACCTTCGGGGTCGTCGTTCTCGTGCAACAGGTTGCCGAGGTTGACCATGGCATTGATGTTTCCGCCATCGGCTGCACGTTCCCACCAGGTGCGGGCACCTTCGGGGTCGTCGTTCTCGTGCAACAGGTTGCCGAGGTTGACCATGGCATTGATGGTTCCGGCATCGGCTGCGCGTTCCCACCAGGTGCGGGCACCTTCGGGGTCGTCGTTCTCGTGCAGGAGGTTGCCGAGGTTGAACATGGCGTTGGCGTTTCCAGCGTCAGCTGCACGCGTGTACCACGTTCGCGCACCATCGATGTCTCCCTGATCGCGTAGCGCATTTCCGAGGTTTGACATAGCGATGATATTCCCGGCGTTAGCCGCACGCGCAGACCATGTACGTGCGCCCTCAAGATCCCCTTGCTCGTTCAGGAGATATCCTAGATTGGTCATCGCTCGGGCGTTTCCGGATTCGGCTGCGTTTTCCCACCAGGTGCGGGCGGCTTCCATATCGCCTTGGTCACGCTGGATACCTCCCAGACTGAACATAGCCTCGCTGTTACCATCGAGTGCCGCCCTCTCTAAGGCATGAGCAGCTTCCGGGAGCATTTGCGCGCGATACGCTGCGCGACCGATCAGGAGACATGCTCGCGGGGTCGACAATTCTGCCACAAGCCTCCATATACGCGTCGTAATCTTGCTTTCCGAGACAGGAGAAGAGGGTCCTTCGTAATCGACCAGAATGTCGGATACCTGGTAACCGTCGACCTGGCCGATCACTTCTCCAGCGGCTTGGAGGGGTGCAATACCGCCACTGTGATGAACAGGGCGACAAGCCCAATTCAATGCATCGGCCAGCCAACCCTCGTCAGCATTTGCCCGCTGGGCTCCGGTTAGCCATTCCGTAGCCAAACCCTTTATCACAGCGTCGGGTATTGTGGCCGGATGGCCACACCGCCGAGCGACGACCGCAGCAGTGATCACCAACTGCCCAAAGCGACTGTCGCCCTGCTCCCACCGATGAATTAGTTCCGGTGCAGCCGCCAGCGTCTGAGTCAATCCCGTATGCCCGCGATGACGCGCCGCCTGAGCGATGCGTGGGTCCAACGCGGTCAGTTCCTGGGCACGCTCCCACTCGGGATCACTCCACACGCCAAGAGAGAAGCGGCGTGCCAGACTCAGGACTTCGAATGCGTCCGTGTTGTGATCTTCGCCTTCCTCGGCAGCGTTTTCGGCACTGTCAGCGCTGGCCACAGAGGCGCGCAGTTGATCATATGTTGTAGGCCAGATCGTACCAATAAGAATCACGGGACGAGCGACATCGGCAAGCAGCCTTCGAATAGTTGATGCTTTAAGGCGATCCGGTCCCGTGAGGAAGTTTTGGGTTTCGTTGAGCCACAGCACACTCTGCTTGAGATCCGCACCACTACTGACGAGTTCGGTCACCGTAGCTGCGTCGCCCGGCATGAAGAGGCGCCAGCGTGGGACTACGGCGCGAATTGCCTCATAGGCGCAACGAGTTTTGCCCGCAGCGGCGGGTCCGACCAACAAAACGAACCCGCCAGTCTTGCTTCGGGCTTCGAGCGCGGTGCGTAGGTCTGCGTCGATGTCGCGCGGCACATAGGTGGGGAGTTCTACGGAAAGCCCCTGGTCGACGGCGGTGTCAGTCGGCAGCGGGATGGCCTCGTGGATGCCTATGAGCCCCCGGTCGATGACATCCTCAACCACGGGCACTTTCCCCTTAAGCGTTGGAAGGCGGCTGAGGGCTCCTTCGGCTTGCGTTTCTCGCTCCACAGCGCGTGTCGTGCGCGCGGCCAGAGCATCGGTCCGAGCTTTGACGATCGGTGTCCATACGGCGACTAGTACGCCACCAGCCGCAACCAAGCCCGCCACTAGCCACTTGGGCCACGACAGCTCTCCCGCCTTCACGCCGGCTGGTCCTGCGGTCAGCACCACGACTGCCAGCAGTGGTCCTATCAGCGCCAGCCACGGACGCACTTTCCGCCACCTCATGGGAGCATCATCGACTGCCGAACGGGCCGTTGCCCTCACTTCGGGAAGACGTGGTCGCACGGATCGTCACGCTGCGCTCCTTGCCCTTCGGACTCGCATTCGGTCACCGCAAGATGGGCACCTGATGAACGGGCCCTAGCACAGACACCCACCGCAGTCCCTTGCCTTCCCGCAAGCACCCCTACGCCGCCAACCTGCCGTTTTCGTTGACACCATCAGCCCCCGTACGGCCCTACCGCGATGCACCAGCCTGCAGGCGCCCGCCACCCCAGAGCAGCAAGCCCAGTCGGCGCGACTCTGAGCGCTCAACATGGCTACACGCGGAATCCACGTCGGCCCCTCCGCCATCCGCGGCGTCCGCATCTCCCCCACGGCCGCACAGTCCGCGCGGAGGCCGCTGTATGAGATTCCGCACCTGCTGTTGCTGCCACCGCGTCACAGAGGCCGCTGTGCCCGTCCGAGACATTCAGCGCCGAAGCGGCCAGCCTTGACACTGCACACCTGTCCTGACTGTGTCCGCCTCCTCTCTCAGGACCGCTCCACGCAGACGACCCGTGCGCCGGTCGGCACCAGCGCTGACACGCCAACACCTGTGTCCCGCCCGGAACTTGCTGGGTGGGGCGTTCTTCTGCACTGGCAGGGACTGCGATAGCCTATGACTCGGTATCTAGCAACACTGTCGAGTATTCCCACTTGGTCATGCGGCCGACTTTAGCGGCTGCGAACCGGCCGTCCGCGGTCGCGTTGTCCACAGCCTCTGGCTTGGTTCGGGCGCGGACTGGTTAGGCTCGAAGACGTGAGCAGGCTCCAGGTCGTCAGTGGCAAGGGCGGTACCGGCAAGACCACGGTGGCCGCGGCCCTCGCGCTGGCCCTGGCCACCGAGGGGAAGCGGACGCTTCTCGTCGAGGTCGAGGGTCGCCAGGGCATCGCGCAGCTCTTCGAGACGGAGACGCTGCCCTATGAGGAGCGGAAAATCGCCGTCGCTCCCGGGGGCGGGGAGGTGTACGCGCTGGCCATCGACCCCGAACTGGCCCTTCTGGACTACCTCCAGATGTTCTACAAACTGGGCGGCGCGGGCCGCGCCCTGAAGAAACTCGGCGCGATCGACTTCGCCACCACGGTCGCGCCCGGCCTCAGGGACGTCCTGTTGACCGGCAAGGCGTGCGAGGCCGTACGGCGCAAGGACAAGAGCGGGCGGTTCGCCTACGACTACGTCGTGATGGACGCCCCGCCGACCGGCCGCATCACCCGCTTCCTGAACGTCAACGACGAGGTCGCAGGCCTCGCCAAGATCGGCCCGATACACAATCAGGCGCAGGCCGTGATGCGGGTCCTGAAGTCCCCGGAGACGGAGGTCCACCTGGTGACGCTCCTGGAGGAGATGCCCGTCCAGGAGACCGCCGACGGCATCGCCGAACTCCGGGCGGCGCGGCTGCCGGTGGGCCGGATCATCGTGAACATGGTGCGGCCCGATGTGCTGGACCCGGCCGAGCTGGATCTCGTACGGGCCGTGCCGCGCACCGCCGTCGCGCAGTCGCTGTCGGCCGCCGGACTCGGCGGGGCGCGGCGCGGCGGCAATGCCGAGAAGCTGGTGGACCCGCTGCTCGCACAGGCCGAGGAGTACGCCGCGCGGTACGCCCTGGAGCACGACCAGCGGGCCGTGCTGGGCGCGCTGGACCTGCCGCTGCACGAACTGCCCTTGCTCGCCGAGGGCATGGACCTGGCGGGCCTGTACGAACTCGCCACCGAGCTGCGGAAGCAGGGGATGTCATGAGCCCGGAACCGGCCCGCCCCCACCACATCTCCCCCGCGCGCGTGCTCGACGTCGACCCGCTGCTCGACGACCCGGAGACCCGGATCGTGGTGTGCTGCGGTTCGGGCGGGGTCGGCAAGACGACCACCGCGGCGGCGCTCGGACTGCGGGCCGCCGAGCGGGGGCGCCGGGTCGTCGTGCTGACCATCGACCCGGCCCGGCGGCTCGCCCAGTCCATGGGCATCGACTCGCTGGACAACACTCCGAGGCGGGTCAAGGACGTCGACGGGGACGGCGAACTGCACGCCATGATGCTCGACATGAAGCGCACCTTCGACGAGATCGTCGAGGCGCACGCGGACCGCGAGCGGGCCGCCGCGATCCTGAACAACCCCTTCTACCAGTCGCTCTCGGCGGGTTTCGCGGGCACGCAGGAGTACATGGCGATGGAGAAGCTGGGCCAGTTGCGCGCCCAGCACGACTGGGACCTGATCGTGGTGGACACCCCGCCGTCCCGTTCGGCCCTGGACTTCCTGGACGCGCCGAAACGTCTCGGCTCGTTCCTGGACGGCAAGCTGATCCGGCTGCTGACCGCGCCGGCGAAGCTGGGCGGCCGGGCCGGGATGAAGTTCCTCAACGTCGGTATGTCGATGATGACGGGCACCCTGGGCAAGCTGCTCGGGGGTCAACTCCTCAAGGACATCCAGACGTTCATCTCCGCGATGGACACCACCTTCGGCGGTTTCCGCACCCGCGCGGACGCGACGTACAAGCTGCTGCAGGCGCCGGGGACGGCGTTCCTGGTGGTCGCGGCCCCGGAGCGGGACGCGCTGCGCGAGGCCGCGTACTTCGTGGAGCGGCTGGCGGCCGAGGACATGCCGCTGGCCGGTCTGGTGCTCAACCGGGTGCACGGCAGCGGAGCCGCCCGGTTGTCGGCCGAGCGGGCACTCGCCGCCGCGGAAAATCTTGAGGAGTCCCGCATTGTCGATCAGGTGGGCGGGAAAGCTGGACTTCGTAACTCTCCCGACACGTACGGCAGTTCAGAATCCTCCGGTACCGGATCTCCCGGTGCCCGGGCAGCGGCTCGTGACGAAGGCTCCCCCGCCACCACGGACGACGAGCGCCCCGCCGACAAGCGACCCGACGACGAACCATCCGTCGACCGACTCACCGCAGGCCTGCTCAGACTGCATGCCGACCGGATGCGGCTGCTCTCCCGCGAGCAGCGCACACGCGACCGCTTCACCGCGCGCCACCCCGAGGTGGCCGTCGCCGAAGTGGCCGCGCTGCCCGGCGATGTGCACGACCTCGCGGGGCTGCGGGACATCGGGAACCGGCTCGCGGCCGGTCGGCCGGAGCTGCCCGAGACGACGGTCTGACGCGGACCTCCGGGCGCGCACCCCGGGGATCGCCCGAGGTCGGCCCCGAAGGGACCGGCGGGCCTCAGCCCACCGCCGCGTAGTTCTCGTAGATCTCGTCGTCGTCGAGGGGGATGATGCCGACCCCTCGCTCGTACTCGATGCGCGCGGTCTCCAGTAGCCGGCGCCATGAAGTGACAGTGGGCCGCCTGCGCAGCAGTGCGCGGCGCTCCCGCTCCGTCATGCCTCCCCACACGCCGAATTCGACGCGGTTGTCGAGCGCATCGGCGAGGCACTCCGTGCGTACCGGACATCCGGTGCACACTGCCTTCGCCCTGTTCTGCGCTGCTCCTTGAACGAACAGTTCATCCGGATCGGTAGTGCGGCAGGCCGCCTGCGCACTCCAGTCGGTTACCCAGCCCATACCGGCGCCGTCCTCTCCCGAATCGAGGCTCCCCCACGGCGGCAGCGGCATATTCACCGCCGCCAGTTGAGGACGTTACGGAAGGTGGGCACAGCGCAACACCCCCTTCGGGCCCAATCTTGAATGGCCCGAACGGACTATGCGTAAGCGGCAGATCACCCGGGGGAGTGAGCCCGCGACATACATGACTTTCCCGGCAGAGCGGGACAGTTGCCTTGCGTCACAACGGACGCCGGATGACACAGGAGGCGGATTCGGACACGCCTCCCACAAAAAAACAGGGAACGACCGGAACGATTCGGGGTCGCCGGACGTATTGATACGTGACCGCTCTGCTGTGACAGTTGAGAGCAGCTTAGGCCAAGGCCTATACACCTGTCCGGCGAATGAGAACGTAGACGGCTCCTATTGCCGCGCCGTCATGTTCCCGGGACGGGTCCGCCGTTCACCGCGCGGTCGTAGCGCCGTCGATGCCGCCTACGACAAGGCACTTGCCCATGGATGTCACGATCCCGCACCCGAACATCCCGAGACCCACCCGCTCCCCGGGGACGCCCCGGGAGAGGGATTAGGCTGCCCCCATGCCAAAAAAGCGCTCGGGTGGTGGTCTGTCCCCTCTGCAGCAGGCCACCAAGTTCCTCGGTGTCAGTGTGCTCGCCGGTGCCCTCATGGCCGGAATCGCGTTGCCCGCGGCCGGAGCGCTGGGGCTCGCGGCCAAGGGGTCGGTCCAGGGGTTCGACGACATCCCGGACAACCTGAAGAGCCCTCAGCTGAGCCAGCGCACCACGATCCTGGACAGCAAGGGCAACCAGCTCGCCACGGTCTACTCCCGTGACCGCACGGTGGTGGAGCTCAAGGACATCTCGCCGTACATGCAGAAGGCGATCGTCGCGATCGAGGACTCGCGCTTCTACCAGCACGGCGCGATCGACCTCAAGGGCGTCCTGCGCGCCCTGAACAAGAACGCGCAGAGCGGTGGCGTCTCCCAGGGCGCCTCCACGCTCACGCAGCAGCTGGTGAAGAACTACTTCATCGAGGAGGCCGGCGACGACCCGACGAAGGTCGCCGAGGCCACCCAGCAGACGCTGGGCCGCAAGGTCCGCGAGCTGAAGTACGCGATCCAGATCGAGGAAAAGCTCGGCAAGAAGAAGATCCTTGAGAACTACCTGAACATCACCTTCTTCGGAGAGCAGGCCTACGGCGTCGAGGCCGCGTCCGAGCGCTACTTCTCCAAGCACGCCAAGGACCTGAACCTCCAGCAGTCGGCCCTCCTCGCGGGCATCGTCCAGTCGCCCACGCGCTACGACCCCATCAACGACGAGGCCGAGGCCAAGAAGCGCCGCAACACCGTGCTGGCCCGCATGGCCGAGGTCGGCGACATCTCCAAGGCGGAGGCCCTGGCGGCCGAGAAGACCGACCTCGGGCTGAAGGTCAGCCAGCCGAAGAACGGCTGCATCACCGCGGTCAAGGGCGCCAGCTTCTTCTGCAAGTACGTCGAGAAGGTCTTCCTGAGCGACCCGGTCTTCGGCAAGACCAAGGAGGCCCGGGCGAAGATCTGGAACCAGGGCGGCCTGACGATCCGTACGACGCTGGACCCGCAGGCGCAGGCCTCGGTGCAGTCCTCGCTCAAGGACCACATCTACAAGTCGGACAAGGTCGCCGCGGCGGCCACACTCGTCGAACCCGGCACCGGCAAGATCCTCGGCATGGGCCAGTCGAAGCCGTACGGCTACGGCAAGAACGAGACGGAGTACAACTACTCGGTCAACGCCGACATGGGCGGCTCCAACTTCGGCTTCCCGACCGGTTCGACGTTCAAGCCGTTCGTGGCGGCGGCCGCGCTGGAGCAGGGCCTGCCGGCCACCCAGCAGTACCCGGCGCCGTACTCGATGGACTACCCGAGCCCCGTCTCGACGTGCAGCGGCAAGAACTGGGTGAACACGGACGGCGCGACGGTGGAGAACGAGAGCGAGTCGGAGAAGGGTCCGTACGCGCTGAAGGAGGCGATGGCCAAGTCGGTCAACACCTACTTCGTGCAGATGATCTCCGACATCGGTCTGTGCCCCGTGGTGAGCATGACCAACAAGCTCGGCGTCGTGCAGGGCAACGGCGACAAGATCCCCGAGGTCCCGGCCATCGCGCTCGGCTCCAAGGGCCTCTCGCCGCTGACGATGGCCTCCGCGTACGCGGCCTTCGCCAACGAGGGCACGTACTGCACGCCGATCGCCATCGAGTCCATCACCCAGAAGGTGGGCAACCAGCAGAAGTCGCTCGCCGTCCCGAAGTCCACCTGCTCGCGGGCGATGAGCAAGAAGACCGCCGACACCGTCAACACCGTGCTGCGCGGCGTGGTCGACTCCGGCACCGGCCAGGAGGCCGGCCTCACCGACCGCGAGAGCGCCGGCAAGACGGGTACGACGGACTCCCGCAAGAACGCCTGGTTCGTCGGCTACACGCCCCAGCTCGCGGGCGCGGTCTGGGTCGGCAGCGCCAAGCAGAACGTCGAGATGACCAACATCACCATCGGCGGCGTCTACCACTCCGAGGTCTACGGCGCCGACACCCCGGGCCCGATCTGGAAGGACGCCATGACCGGCGCCCTGGAGGGCAAGCAGGCCGAGTCCTTCCAGCTCGTCAACATCCCGGACCCCGTCAAGGACAAAGGCAAGGGCAACGACGGCGGCAAGAACGGTGACAACAACGGCGGCACCACCGACGGAGGCACCACCCCCACCCCGACGTTCTCCTTCCCGGACGGCTTCATCCAGGGCACGACGAACGGCGGCAACAACGGCAA
The DNA here is from genome assembly GCF_044457385.1 of Streptomyces sp. NPDC050548. Classification (NCBI taxonomy): domain Bacteria; kingdom Bacillati; phylum Actinomycetota; class Actinomycetes; order Kitasatosporales; family Streptomycetaceae; genus Streptomyces; species Streptomyces sp. NPDC050548. Next base: position 16,695 of record NZ_JBITGV010000033.1, on the reverse strand, counting down.
CGGGAACGGCGGCAACAGGGGATAACAGCCCGGCTGCCGGTAGTTCTCCTGCTTCTTCGTCTACGGCGACGGGGGCGCCCCTTGTGGAAAGGGGCGCCCCCGTCGTCGTAGAAAGATGTCCGTGGGTCAGCCGGCGAGCAGCTTCTTCACCACGGCGGCGACACGACCACCCTCGGCCAGGCCGGCCACCTTCGGGTTCACGATCTTCATGACGGCACCCATGGCGCGCGGGCCCTCGGCACCGGCCGCCTTCGCCTCCTCGACGGCCTGGGAGACGATCGCGGTCAGCTCCTCGTCGCCGAGCTGCTTGGGCAGGTACTCGGCGAGGACCTCGCCCTCCGCCTTCTCCTGCGCGGCCTGCTCGGGACGACCACCCTGCGCGAAGGCGTCCGCGGCCTCGCGGCGCTTCTTCGCCTCCTTGGCGATCACCTTGAGGATCTCGTCGTCGGAGAGTTCGCGCTTCTCCGTGCCCGCGACCTCCTCCTTGGTGATCGCGGTGAGCGTCAGCCGGAGCGTGGAGGAACGCAGCTTGTCGTGCGCCTTGATCGCGGTGTTGAGGTCTTCCTGCAGCTTCGCCTTGAGCGTGGTGGTCATGGGTTTGATTCTCGCAGGTGCGCGACCGGCTCCGCCCGCCGATTTACCGGGCCCCGGCCGACGGGGTGTCAGGGGTGTCAGTGCGGTCTGACACGATGGAGGCATGCGCGCGCGATACGGAGTACCCCTGGGAATTGCGGCGGCAGGCGCCGCCGGTGTGGTCTACGCGGCGGCCTTCGAGGTCCGCTCCTTCCGCCTGCGCCGGGTGACGGTCCCGGTGCTGCCCGCCGGGATGCGCCCGCTCAGAGTCCTCCAGGTCTCCGACATCCACATGGTCGGCGGCCAGCGCAAGAAGCAGCGCTGGCTGCGCTCGCTGGCTGGCCTGCGCCCCGACTTCGTGATCAACACCGGCGACAACCTCTCCGACCCCGAGGCCGTCCCCGAAGTCCTGGACTCGCTCGGCCCGCTGATGGAGTTCCCCGGCGCATACGTCTTCGGCTCGAACGACTACTACGGCCCCACACTCCGCAACCCCGCCCGCTACCTGTTCGAAAAGACCGCGGGCCGCCACGGTCTGAACGGCAACCCGCCCATCGTGGGAGCCGTCCACAACCCGTGGGAGGACCTGCGGGACGGCTTCGACGCGGGGGGCTGGCTCAACCTCACCAACACGCGCGGCGCGCTGAAGATCGAGGGCGCGTCGGTGGAACTCACCGGCCTCGACGACCCGCACATCAAACGCGACCGGTACGCGCGCGTGGCGGGCGGCCCGTCGGACGACGCCGACTTCTCGATGGCCGTCGTGCACGCGCCGTACCTCCGCGCCCTGGACGCGTTCGCCGCCGACGGCTACCCCCTGATCCTCGGCGGCCACACCCACGGCGGCCAGCTCTGCATCCCGTTCTACGGCGCCCTGGTGACCAACTGCGACCTCGACACGGACCGCGTGAAGGGCCTCTCCACGCATACGGCCGAAGGCCGCACCTCATACCTGCACGTGTCCGCGGGATGCGGGACGAGCCGATACACGCCGGTGCGGTTCGCCTGTCCGCCGGAGGCTACGTTGATGACGTTGGTGGGACGGGAGTAGGGGGTACGCCGACGGTACGGAGCAGGTGCGCCGTGGGCGTCTCGCGGGCCGCGTAGCCCGTGCGGCCCACCCGTATCGCCCGGTTCGTCCCCTCTGTCTAGCGTGAGGGCATGACCGCTCCGATACCCAGGGACATCCCGGACCTCCCCGCGGTACCCGGCATGCCCGCACTGTTCGCCTCACCCGTTCCCGCCACCGCGGTGGTGGCTCCGTACCGTCGCCGGGCGGCGGCCGTGTACCGACTGCTGGTCGCCCTGGTGGCGGCAGCGGCGGTGACCGCCGACCTGTTCCTCGGCAGCCCGATCAGGGTCCTGACCTACTTCACGATCCAGAGCAACATCCTGCTGGCCCTGGTGATGACCGCCACCGCCCGCCGGGCATGGACGGCCCGCCGCCCCCTCTCCCCCTTGGTGACGGGCGCGGCCCTGCTGTACATCACGATCACGGGCCTGGTGTACCACCTGATCCTGGCGCACGCGTCGAGCCCGTTCGCGATGACGGGCGGCGCTCTCACAGGGTGGCAGGCGGTCACGAACCAGGTCCTGCACACGGTGACACCGATCGCGGCGGTACTCGACTGGCTGCTGCTGACCGCACCCGGCCGACTGCACCTGCGGATGGCGGCGACGTGGCTGCTGTACCCGGCGACATACCTGGCGGTGTATCTCGCCCGCGGCGAACTGATCCTGCCCGGCACACCGGGCCGCTACCTCTACACATTCCTGGACGTAGAGCACCACGGCTACAAGAGCGTCCTCGGCAACGCCCTCCTCCTCGGCCTCGCCTTCTACGCCCTCTCCGTCCTCCTCGTGGCCCTCGACCACGCCCGCCCCAACCCGATCCGCCACCGCGCCAAAACCGGATTTCGTCTCCAGCCACCGGTGGGCTAAAGTAAACGACGTCGCCGCGATGAGCAGCAACACCGGCAAGACGAGTGGCGACATCGGGGTGTAGCGCAGCTTGGCAGCGCGCTTCGTTCGGGACGAAGAGGTCGTGGGTTCAAATCCCGCCACCCCGACAGCCAAATAGCAGTTCAGAGGGCCCTTACCGATTCGGTAAGGGCCCTCTGGCGTTGCTGCGTGTCTAGCTGCGTGACTATCGCTTCCCGAGTGACTTAGTGGTCGGCTCCGGAAGTCCTTCGGGGGGTGACTCCGGAGCCGGTGCCGTGTGTGACGTTCGTCAGGTGGCTGGGGTGGCGAGGTAGAGGCCGCAGGCGCAGCTCCCTGATGGCCACGGACCGGGAGAACCGCGTCCCCATGGCCGTTGATATCTGAGGCGCACTGCTGTCGGCCTGCCCGCGTTTCGGCACGGGTCGTTCGTCCGCCTCGACCTCCATCGGCCGGTCTCGCCTCTGTACCCGGATGCTGTTCATATTCGAGTCGGCTGGCTGGGGGTTGACCCTCGACTTGGTGGAGGGCTCAGAGTTCCGGGTGTGGAGAGCGAGATGCGCAGTATTGGTGAGATGGCTCGGGACAGTGGACTGAGCGTGAGCGCCCTGCGGTTCTACGACGGTGCCGGCGTGCTGGTCCCGGCCTGGGTGGATCCGGTGAGCGGCTACCGCTGGTACAGCCCCGAGCAGCTTGAAGAGGCCCGGTTGCTGGCCCGGCTGCGCCGGGCTGGTATGCCCTTGGCGGACATTCGGCTGGTGCTGGCCGGCTGGTCCAGTGAGAACACCGACCTGGTGCGGAAGCTGCTTCAGGCGCATCTGTGTCGTCTTGAACTGGGGCTGTCCGATGCCCGCATTGAGTTCTCCACGGTCCGAGCGCTACTCGAATGCAGGGAGAATCCCATGGCTTTGCTCCGCACCGCCACCGTCCGGTTGGCCGTCTCCGCGCCTGAGTTGGCCGCGGCGTTGGACGCGGTCCGCTTCGCCGCCAGTACCGACCCGGAGCTGCCGATGCTCGGCGGTGTCCTGTTCGACATCGAGGGTGAGACGCTCCATGTCGTGGCTACCGACCGGTACCGGATGGCAGTCGCACAAGCCGGTACCACCGGGCATGGCGGGCCCCGTGTGCAGGTCATCGTGCCATCCCCACTCGCCGACGCGATGCGAGCGCTGCTGAGTGACGATGCATCCGTCCAGCTCACTGTGGACGGTGACCGCGTGGCCTTGGAGGCAGGGGATCGTCAGGCCGCTGGGCAGCGTCTCCATCACGACTTTCCTGATTACCGTCGCCTCGTCCGCCTGCCGACAGGGCACCGTGCCCTCGTCGATGTCCCGGCTTTCCGGGCGGCGGTGGAAACCGGCTCCGTCCGCGTCAGCGAGGTGCGCGAGCAGGACGGCGTGTCCTGCGACCTCAGCGTGCTCAAGGTGACGGGTGACGGCACGGTGTGCGTCTGTGAAGACGGTGACGACGGCCAGGGCAACATCGCCGTCAATCGCGAGTTCCTGCTGCATGCCCTCGCCGCCGGAGCCCGGGACCGACTGATTCTGGAGTTCGGCGCCCCTACGGCGCCCCTGGCGATCCGCCGGACCGACGGCGAGGGCACCTTTTCGATGCTGATGCCTGTCCGCCTGGAAAATTAACCGGTCTGCTTCGGAAGTCCTTCGAGGTCCTGCGAGGTCCTTCGAGGGTTGACTCCGGAGCCGGATGCTGTGTGGCGTTGGTCAGACGCCCGGGGTGGCGAGGTAGAGGGCGAAGCCCCAGGTGGTAACGGAGCCGCCCTAGTGCAGGCGCATGAGCTTGATGCTTTCGCCAGCGGCCAGTTCGCCGTCCACGTGGGCGAACTGGCCGCTGTGGCGGACGTGCACGGCGGCCAGCCGGGGCCAAGCCGTGCGGGCTCGCGCGGTCAGTTTCTGGGCGCAGGAGAAATCCTCCGCCGCCCCTGCACCATGATCAACCCCCGAAGGACTTCCGGAGCCGACCACTTAGCGTCTACGGCTTCCGCGGATCGGCTCCGAAGATGCCGTCCATGACGACGGCGCCGGTCTGGATCACGGGCCGGATCTGCTTCCGGTAGACCTCCTCGGTAACGGCGGTACCCGAGTGCCCGACGAGCCGGGAGATCTCCTCTAGGGAGACGCCCCGGTCGGAGAGCAGTGACACGAAGCTGTGCCGGAGCTCCCGGGGCGTCCACTCGGCAGCGTCCACCCCGTCGACATCCTTGAGCGCCTGGCGGAAGGCGCGGCGGACGTTGGCTGCATCGAGCGGCTTGCCCACGGCCGAGGAGAAGACGAGCCCGTGTTCCTCCCACTCCTCGTCAGCGGCGAGCCGGTCCCACCCCTGATCCTCGAACTGCTGCCACAGCGCTTCCACGCAGCGCGCCGGCAGGGCGAGCGTGCGCCGGGACTTCCGAGTCTTGGTGTCCCCGCTCCGCCGGACCGACCGCCAGACGGCGATGTGCGGAGGCTGCGGCGGGTCGAAGTCCTGCCGCCCCTTCAGAAAGACGTGGTCCCAGGTGAGCGCCCGCAGCTCCTCGGTCCGGGCCCCTGTCAGCAGGGCGACGACGATGTACGCGTGCATGGAGGTTCCAGCGGCCCCCTTCAGTACGGCCTCCGCCTGGACGAAAGTGAGCGCCTTGGACGGCCGCCCCGCCTGTCCCTGCGGCACCGAGCACAGCTCGACGACGTTGCGCTTCACCTTGTCCCGCGCCATGGCCCGCTTGACCGCACGGTTCAGGCAGGAGTGGAGGCCCTGGAGTGTGCGTGTGCTGAGTGTCTTCGCTTTTGTGGCCAGCCAGCGGTCTACGTCCTCCGCGCTGAGGTCGCGGAGCTTGCGCGCGCCGAGCGACGGAATGACGTGCTTCTCGCTCAGGAGCGTGGTCGTTTCGACGGTGCTGGGGTCGAGGCCGGCCAGGCCGTAGGCGAGCCAGTCCGTGACCGCGTCCTTGACCGTGTAGTTGGTGGGCGCGATGGCGAGGCCGTCCTCGTGGTCCCGCAGCACCTCTTTGAGCTTGTGCTTGGCCTCCGTCTTGGTCTTGCCACTCCCCCGCTTGACGATCCGTTTCCCGCTCGGGTCGAAGCCGAGGTTCGCCGTGGCGATCCAACGCTGTCTCTTCTCGTCCCAGTGGAGACCGCCGTCACCGCGACTACGACGCTTGGTCATCAGGCAGCACGCTCCGACTGCCCAGAGATGAAGTCGTGGAGAGCGGAGGCAGGGATACGCCGACACCTTCCGATGGCGACGGAACGCAGACGCCGGGTGCGGATCAGGTCGTAGACCGTGGACCGCCCGACCTTCAGGCGAGCCATGACGTCGACCACGGTCAACAGTTCGTCGTCACGCATGTGTTGGTTCTCCTTCCGTGCCGGGGGCGGGTTCGAGGGATGCGGACAGCCAGGCTTCGCCACGGGAAAGGCCCGTTCCAGCGAAGACCCAGTGCGAGAGCACGAGAGTCGAGTCCGGGTCGGTGTCGATGGCCGGACCGACTTGGGCGCGACGCCATTCAGCGCGGGCATCGCGAAGCGCACCGAGGGTGGTGGAGTAGCGGCGGGACTTGGTGGAGAAGTGGCCGCGGAAGCCGAGCATGTGGGCCCAGGCCCGTAGGCGGAGCTCGGCGAGTTCGGGGCGTGCGCCGAGGGTCCACGCGACCCGGATCATGCGTCGGGCGTGGTCCGTGATGCGCGCTTGGGCCAGCTCGGCGAGGAACTTGAGAGGTCGGTCGAGGGTGCCTGTCGCCGTCTCGGCGCCTTTGGTGGCGTACTTGGCGATGTACGCGGCTACGGCTCGTTCGGTGAGTTCCTGGCCGTTGTCGAAGTCGGCGGATTGGATCGTACGGACGTCGAGTTGGCGGCCGAAGACGAAGGTGTGCGTCCGGCCGTCGATCTCCGGGCCGTTGACCTGGGTGATGTTCGCTGCGGCCTCGATGGCGTCCGTCAGGAGCTCTGCCGTTGCCCAGGCCGGCGGTGAGGTATCGCCCCCTTCTGGGCCGTCGATGCGGATGACCGAGTGGAAGTGAACGGCACCGCGCTTTTGGTACTCGGCGACCTTCGCGAACGAGATGCGCGCATGGTCACGGAAGGTTCGTTGAGTGAGGCCAGCCCGCTTGGCGATCTCCCGGCGGAGGTAGATGGAGAAGCGTCGCCAGAGGGCTCCTGCATGGGCGTTCCAGAGCACGGCCGCTTCGTAGTCGTACGTGTCCGGGTTCAGGGGCGTGCTCAGTGTGCTGTCGTCCTCGGCGTGCCGGGCACCGCAGCGGCAAGGGCGCCTGCTGGACGGGCGGTTGTGGACCGGGCCGAAGCTGGGGGCGGTGAAGGTGGCGAAGACTCGTGGGTGTGTGGCGACCTGGTCCGAGGTCCCTTTGCCGCCTCGCAGTCCGGCAGTGATCAGGTGGTATGTGTCGCGCCGGTAAGTCTCGGCGCAGGCCTGGCATCTGGTGGCGCGACGGTTGTTGCAGCGGACGAGGAGTTGGCCGGCGGGGAGAGTGGCGGAGTCGAGATGGTGCACGGCTCGGCCGATCTCGCCGGTTGTTGTGTCGACCGCGTATTCGGTGCGGTGGCCGTCGAGACGTATGGGGCGGGTGCAGCCGCCCAGTCCGGAGAGTTGCCTGGCCAGCTCGGGCATGGTGCCCAGGGAGGCCAGCATGGAGAGTTCCGCCAGCGGGGGCGGAGTCTGCCGGGTGATGATGGGTCTTCCTTTCGGCTGTTTCTGCGGTTGGGAGGGACGGCCCCGGGGCGGCGGGATGCTTGGCGGCGTTTGCCGCCCCGGCGGCCGGTCAGCGCCTGTTGGCGCCGTTGAGGAGCGAGCGCAGGACCACCGCGGCGATGGCCACGGACACGGCCGCGATGGCGACGGCCGCCAGGAGCGCGGTGAGAACGACCCCGCCGACGAGGACGACGGCGACCGGCACCACGTAGGGGCTGAGCGAGCGGTCGGCGGTGAAGGCCGGGACGTGCGGTTGGTGGTGGGTGAGGGTCGGCGGCGGGGTGGGGACGTCGGGCAGCTTGGGGCGGAACATGGTGGAGCTCCTTCAGCGGTTGGTGCCGTTGACGACGCCGACCCCAGAGCGGGTGCCGGACTCGATGGCGGGTGCAAGGAAGGTGTGGGAGAGCCAGAAGCCGAACAGGGCGATCACGACGGCGACCCACATGCGGACGCCGAGGAACTTGATCGCGGCCCAGGCGATGACGCCCAGGACGAAGACGAGCGGGAGAGAGACAGTCACGGGATCTCCTCAGCGGACGCGGCAGCGGTGGGTGCGGGCAGCGAGTTCGGCGGCGGCGCGGCTGTCGTAGTCGGCGGAGGCACCGCAACGCGGCGCGGTGCAGGCGGCGATGTGCTTCTCGCGGCCACGGTCGTCGTTGTACGTGGCGACCTGGACGGGGCCGATCCGGACGACGCGGCGGAAACGACGGTTGGCGGGCATCAGGGCAACTCCTTGTCGGTCTCGCCGGTGAAGTCGGTGACGTGGTCGGCCAGCCAGCGCAAGATCTCGTCGCCCTCGTAGGTGTCGGCGGCGAGGATCACCGGTTCGGCGATCAGCACGGCTTCGGTGAGGCGGTTCTGTCGGGTCAGCTCGGCGGCACGCTTGAGCGCGCGGAGCGTGGACGGCTGCACGGTGGAAAGTCCTCCAGGGTCAGGTGAGTTGGGTGGCGATGGCTTCGGCGAGCGGAAGCGGGACACCGAGCCGGGTGCGAAGGGTCGGGGTGTCGATGTCAGTCCCGGTCCGTGTCCGGTGTTCGTCGGCGACCTTGCGGGCGAGGGCGACGAGGGCGGGCGGGACAGGGGCGGCGGTGGGCTGCGCGGCTGGCTGTGGCTCAGCAGAGGGCAGTTCAGGGGCAGTTGGCGTGAGAGGCGGCACGGACGCCTCGCCCTGGTTCGGCACCGCCACCTCGTCGCCGTCCTGGGTGCCGTGAGCGAGAAGCGTTCCGCCGAGGAAGGCGACGGCCGGCCAGCCCGCGACGAGGATGCGAAGCCAGGCAGGGACGTTCCCGAGGTCGAGCAGGCCGGCTGTGGCGACATTGGCCCCGAGCGACGCAGTCAGAGCAACGGTGAACCAGCACCAGCCAGAGGCTTTCGCCGCACCGGAGCGCAGGCGCCGCCAGGCAGCGACGAGCAGCAGATCAACGCTGATCGGATAGGCCCAGGCCTTCCACCCCGCCTGTCCGGCCGCCGCAGCGAGGTCGTGCAGATGGGCGAAGGACAGGGCTGCGGCGATGGCCGCTTGGACCAGGACCGGGTCCAGCCGAATGCGGTGAGCGCTCATCGCTCAGTCCCCCGCTGTCTCGGAGGTCAGGCGCACGGCGGGTGCCGCTTTGGGGGTGTTGAGGAGTACGGGCGGGACGTACGGCTGGAAGGGTTTGAGCGCCGGTACGTCCGGCGCGAGGTGGGCCGCGTCACGGCAGGTGGCCGCAGCGTCGGTGAGTGACAGGTGGGGAGTGCGGATGCGGGACCAGCCGCCGGAGGTGTCGCCTGCCACGGCCAGGCCCGGCATCTCGGCGGGGATGGCGCAGGAGGCGTAGACCGCCTCGGTGGCGATGTCTCCGAGGGCCATCTTGGCGGAGGCCTCGTCGTTGACTCGGTGACAGACGCGGCCGGTGAGCTGGGCCCGCAACATGGTGGCGCCCTTGTCGAGTTCGGCGCCGAAGCGCTGCCCGCAGACCTCCAGGTAGATGCCGGCCGCACGACCGAGCTGGGCGAGCCGAATGAGATGAGTGACCATCCATCTCGTCCCGCCGTTCCTCGTCCTTGCGGGTCGCGACGAGGAAGAGTTCGGCCACCTCGTCGACGAAAAGGACGATGGGCACCGGGCGTTCGCTCTTCGGCAGACCCCAGATGTCGGAAGTGATCTCCTCGTCGGGGGTGTTGGGTGCGATCCCCTGTCGGGCCTTGATCAGGTCGTAGCGGTCCTCCATTTCCTTGATCAGGACGGGCAGCAGCTCGGAAGCCTCGTCAGGGTCGGTCGCCAGCGCGGCGAAACGAGAGGCGAAGGGCGCCAGCTCGACGCCCCGCTTGCAGTCGATGCCGACCAGAGCGACGGGCTGTTGAGCGAGCCCGACGATCAGGTTGCGCAGGTACATGGACTTGCCTGACAGCGTTGCGCCGAGGACGAGTTCATGCGGTACGGCGCGGTAGTCCCGTAAGAACGCCGTGGCGTCCTCTCGAAGCGCTACCGGCACCTTGAGCAACCCGCCGTCCATTCGGCGAGGCATCCGGACCTTGCGCAGGACGTCGAAGCCGATGAGCCTGAGTTCGACGACACCTGGCTTGACGTCCTTGACGTACACGGCGTGCACGCCCCAGGCATGGCGGAGTCGTTCCGCCGAGGCGGCGACGTCGGCGGGTTCCTGGCCCGGCGCGAGCCGGAGTCGGACGCGCAGGCCGGTCGTGGTGGGTCGGATGAGGCCCCGGCGGGGCGGTACGGGATGAATTTCCCGGCGGGTGGTCGCCCTGATGGCCAGCATCCGCCACCGGGACGGTTCGACGGTCAGACCACAGGCGTCCATGGTCGAGGAGTACGAGGCCAGCAGTCGGGCCACCGAGATCGGAAGTCCGACCGTGGACCAGTACGCCGCCGGGTTGGCGTGCCGGGCGTAGGCCGCGCCGCCTATCGCAGCAAGCGGACCGCCCAACTCGGCGAAGGTGATCAGGTCCGTCACGGCGATCAACCCGCCTGCGCGACCGGGACCGGGAAGGCACCCGGCGCGATCGCGGTCGCTCGGTACGCGATGCCGTGCCGCTGCTGGCCGTTGAACACGCTCTCCCACGGCCGGGCGATGAGCCCCGGCAGGGACACCGGAGCGCCAACGGTCAGGCCCTCCGTGACGCCGCTTTCAGGGATGGTGACCTGGACGATCGACGAGTCGCCCTCGTCGATGTAGACGACGCCCACGGTCATCAGCGCCTCACCGCTCACGGCGTCCTTGGCGATCTCACCGGTCTGTCGGTCGCGCACCTTCGGTGCCGGCGCTTCGGTGAGCAGGATCGTGGCGGACGAGGCGTCAACTCGGATTACACGCACAGAGAGTTCTCCTTCTGAGATCGACAACCCATCACCTGACAGGTTGACTTAGCAAGTTCGAAGTAGAGTTGCCCGGTTGACTTGTCAAGTGGCTTCACGAGCAGTCGTCAGCGACCCGGCGAGCACAAGTAATCCCCGAGGCGCACGATGGAATGAGCAACGCCCAGAAGGGCCGGATCATGAGCAGGTTGCATCACGCCGGGCATCCCAAGGCCTCCCCAGAACAGTCCTGGGGCCCACGAAATCCCGAGGCGCCAGCGCCTCCTCGCAGTCCTGGCCGGGACAGCCTCAAGGCGTACCACCTGGCCAGCCTCCCTACCAGAGGCAGGCAGCACCTCTCCCCCGCAAGCGACATCGCGTCTTCTTCTGGGTCTTCCTGGCAGTCCAGATCCTGTTCCTGATCTGGGTGATCACCGGAGCTGCGAGCGGCAGCGGCACCCCGGATTCGTGTCAGGGGATGACCGGCGACGCGCTGAAGACTTGCAACGACGCCGGCAACGTCGGCACCGCGATCGGCGTGGGCCTGATCATCGGGCTGTGGGCGGCGGCAGACGTCATCCTGGGAATTACGTACATGGTCTACCGCCTGGCCAGCCGTCAGCCACGCACATGAGCCAGAGAATTCGTCAGCTCAACCGGTAGGTGTCTTCGAGTTCCTGCCCATCAGCAGGAAGCAGCACGTCAGAGACCTGCAACGCCTGGCCCGACGCATCGCGCGCGATGACGAGGACGCTGAGGACTGGGACGCCATCGGGCAGACCGAGTAGCTGAGCCTCTCCAGTGTCCGGCAGTCGAGCCGAGACGCGTTCCGTCACATGGTCGAACCGGGCCTTCTTCCGCGCCTCCAGGTGTGCACGGGTACCACCGGTCAGGAGGGCGGCACTCTCCAGCTCAGTGCCTTCGATCAGGCTCGCGGGGAAGTACGACGAGACCAACTCGATGGGTTCACCGTCCTCCTCGACCAGGAAACGGCGCATGAGGACCTTGGCGCGCTTCGGCAGCCCGAGCGCGGAGGCGACGCGCGCCGGAACGGGGACACGACCGACCTCAACCAGCCGCCCCGGGACCCGGGACTCATCACGTGTGAGCGCTGCACTCCCCCGGCGGTCTTTCTGCTCGACGACCGCGGGACGACCGCGCACGATCGTGCCGTAGCCCTGCCGGGACTCCAGCCAGCCGTCACGCTTCAGCAGCTCCAGGGCCCGGACGACGGTCGGGCGGGACATCCCGAAAGCCTGCACCAGTTGGTTTTCACTGGGCACGCGGGTTCCGGGGGCGTATGTGCCGTCCTCGATGCGCCCCTGAAGAGTCTGAGCGAGGCGCACGTACTTCGGTGCCTCCACGTCATACGCCATCAACGCCGCCGCCTGTCGAGATTGGCCAAGTCAACCGGTCAACCAGACTAGCGGCAGTACCCATGGAAGAGAACCCAGGCGCCCCTTCAGGCCGGCCAGGCATCGGCCACTACGAAGGAAACGACCGTGCCGCCGAAGCGACTGGGCCCGGAGTGCCACGACTCGGCGATGGAGTCGACCAGCAGCAGCCCGCGCCCATGCGCATCGTTCGCGTCCGGGTGCCGCAACCGCACGTTCGCCGGGAATCCGGGGTTGTGGACCTCGACCCGGAGTGACGCCCCTTCCCGGAACCACTCCACCCGCACGACCCACGGTTCGTCAGGCCGCCCGTAGCGGATGGCGTTGGTCACGAGTTCCGAGATCATCAGCGCGCAGTCCTCGACCGAGCAGGCCGGGTTGTACGGGGCGATGAACTTCCGGAACCAACGTCGGGCCCGAGGGACGGACTCCGGAGTCGGATGCAGGCTCATCGCGCCGAGTCGCGGTGAGCCCTCAGAGGGATGGTGGTCGATCGCGTAGGTCATCCGCGTTCACTCCTTGCCGCTGCCGTCGCAGTCGAGACAGCGCCGCTTCGATGTGGCACGGGTGCGGTCAGCAGCAGCGGCGAGCGCCAGGGAAGTACGCGAACTGACACGCTTCCAGCCACGCCCCCGACAACTCCGGCAAGGTAAGCGCGCTCCCTGGTCCGGCTGCTGACTCGTCACCCCGTGCCCCCTTCCGATCAAGTGGCCTTAGCCACTTAATGGATAGCGACATTAGCCACTTGCGGCGCGCAAGCGATTCAGCAAAGTGACGCCCCATCAGGTAAGCGGATACCCCTGCTCGAACGCCCAGCGGTGCGGCGGGTAGGTGGCTTCGGCGAACTCCAGCGGCCTGTCCTGGAGATCGAAGACGACGTGATGCACGATCAACACGGCGGAACCTGGCTCAAGTTGAAGGTCAACCACCTCCTCCTCCGTCGCCGGCCGGGCACACATGCGGTCCTCCGCGTAACTCCCTTGCCGCCCCGTCAGGTTCTCGACGTACATCAAGGTGCCCTCTTGGATCCGTTCCGGCTCAAGGAGTTTGGGCGCCCGCTGTCCGACGTCCGGCGCGAACCACGAGGTGGACAGGGAGAGGGGCCCGTCCTGGTTGTTGGTGACCCGCCGACGATGCACGGCCCGCCGATCCTTCACGAGACCCAACGCCTCAGCAACGTGATCGGGCGCGTCCAGCCACCCAGCCGACGTGATCACCGCGTACTCACCGGGCGTGTAGATCTTCCCGGTCTGCCGGGCCCGCCCGCACAACTCCCGCGCCCGCCGGTTCACTTCGAGGCTCCGCACGTATGTGCCGGACCCCTGCCGCTTCTCGACGAGCCCTTGATGGCTCAGCGCTTCCAGAGAGCGCGCCGCCGTCGGCCGGGAGACCTTCCAGTCCGCCGCCAACTGCCGCTCCGAAGGAACCTCGTCCCCCGGTCGTAGGTCACCCCGAAGGATCTGATCGCGGATGAAGTGTGCGATCTGGAGATACTTCGGCTGAGCCTCCTCAATCTGAGGCATGTCCCCTCCTCGTCCAAGTGGCTATAGCCTCTAGCCACTATAGAGTGAGTGGTCAAGGGCCGACCCCGTAGGCTTGGGCCCATGACGCGGTTGATCGTCGCAGCAGGGGGAGGGGGCGACGCAGTCGCCGCCGCAATGCTTCACGCCGCCCTTTACGGCGACGAGGACCAGGCGGTGATCCTCACGTACGCGTGGGACCGCCTGTTGGTCGACCCCGTTCCAGGACCCCGGCGCCCCTCCGACTTCACAGGACTCGAACGCGTCACGCGGTCCGTCTGGTCGGTGCCAGCCGAGGCCCGCCCGATCGCGCCGGCCGGATCCACCCTCCCCCGGCTTGCGGCGGAGCTCCCGCACACCTTCGCCCTGATTGATCCGCAGCTCGGCGCCGAAGGCATCACACGCCAACTCGAAGAGCTGGTCAGCCACTTGGAGCCGACGTCGATCGACCTCCTGGACGTGGGCGGCGACATCCTCGCGCGAGGCGACGAACCAACACTCAAGAGCCCGCTCGCCGACGCTCTGATGCTGGCCGCATGCTGCCAAGTGAACGCCCCTATCCGGCTCTTGGTCGCCGGCCCCGGTCTGGACGGCGAACTTCCCATCGCCCAGGTGCATGGCCTACTTGGACCTCTCGTCCACACCTTCACCGCGAAGGACGTAGAGCCAGTCAGCTCGATCCTGGAATGGCACCCCTCTGAGGCAACCGGCATGCTCGCCGCAACTGCACGAGGAGTACGAGGCGTCTGCGAAGTACGGGACGCCGGACTCCCCATTCCCCTCACAGACGACGGCCCAACGGTCCATGAAGTCGATCTGGACGACGCCCTGAGCCGCAATGAGCTGGCGCGCGCCATCCTGTCGACGACCACTCTGGACGAGGCAGAGACGCACAGCCGCGAGATCTGCGGCTACTCGGAAATCGACTACGAACGCAACAAGGCGGCATGGCTCAAGGACCAGGCACCAGGGGAGCTCGACCCGAAGACGATCCTCGCCGAACTCGACCAGTTCGAGGCCAACGCCCGAAGCCGCGGAGTCACCCACACGACGTTCCGCCACCTCACCGAGGCCCTGAACCTCGACGGTAGCCAGCGCCAAGACCTACGGCAGTTGCTGATCAGTAGGCGAGCAGAGCAGTACACCGCACCCCTATGGTCGGTCGTCCGATAACGTCCTCTGTCTTTCGCTTAGTTCCGAGGTGGAACAGAGGTGTTAAGAGACCACCGCTCAAGCCGATTGCGCAGGACACCTGGCGGGTTCTTCTTGATCAGCCTGTCGTTACCGGGTATTACCTGACGGCGGAACGGATGGCGAAAACAGATCTACAAGAGGTTCTTCGTCAGCGAATCATTGAGTCTGTTCTTGAGACCGCAATGCACATCACCAAAAGGGAGTCCGATGCTCCGCCTGCTAAAAGAGAGGGCTCTCAGGAACAAGGTGAGGTGGAGGGAGCCTCCAGCAAAGCGGATACAGGAGGGGGGAGCGCACCAGCGTGAGACTGGCATGCGAGCGGTCCGCGCGCTGCCTGAGTGAACCGGGTTGCGTGGCGGCCAGCGCGTGCTTCGTCTATTTCTACGGGCTCGCCGCCAGCGGATGGGAGGAACGGCCAATTCCGCGACTGGGAACCGGACAAACAGCGGAAAGTTCAGGCCACGGATCTTGTGTGGCGCCTGTGGCTCTATGAGGGTGATGGTTCGACACGTGTTCGATTCTTCTTAGGGGGAGAAATGAAGGCGCGTTTTATCGTCCCGCTTCTCGCGGCGGGGGCCCTGCTGGTGCCGGCCGCCACGGCGTCGGCTGCTCCGAGCGGCAGCACGGGAAGGGCCGTCGCGAAGCCTGCTGCCTTTCCCGTGTGGTGCACGTTCCAGGGTGAGAAACCGTTCCAGGTCACCCAAGGCGGCCCACTTTACGCCCAGGGCCATTACACGGGTTGCTCAACTCCGGCACCCGACCAGTGCCGGGCCCAGGTCGATCTTCAGGAGTACGTGCGCGACGGGTACTGGCGCGCGGTGAAGCACAAGGACAGCGGGTGGACCAAGTGCAGCGGGCGCTACACCACTCCAGGGCTCACGTGCGTGCATGATGGAGAGAAGGAGACGTACAACACTCAGGTGACCTTGCAGGTCGAATACGAGGGACACTTCAGCGAACCGGGAATCGCAGACACGAGCAACACCGTGATTGACTGCTGAATTCCGTTCAGCCGTAACGGCCTGCCGGATTGATTCGGTAGGCCGTTTTCGGCTTCGGTCGCACAGATGAAAGTGAGGCAGCAGCATGCACGTTCATTTTGAAGCAGTAGACCCAGAGAAAATGATCAAGTTCTGGGGCAGCATCCCGGGTTGGGGTGGGTACAGCGTCGGCGAAGCGGAATCTCCGGCTGTACTACCGGTCGTCACGGTCCTCGTCGGAACGATCGCCGAACAGGTTCAGACGCTGATCGCCAAGGGTGCGTCTCTCGTGGAACCTCACGATTGCATGCACGCCCTGATGACGGATCCGGAAGGCAACAGGTTTATGGTGGTGCTCGACCCCGATCACGAAACATGACGTTCTCCAGCGTGGATGTGGCCCGGCGTACGGCACTTGGAGCCTCTGGTTATACGGAACGTGATCTTGGCAGATGTGTTCCTGTCAAGGGCTTCATGCATATCTGACGCCAGGTCACCGTCCCGGGCACACCGGGTGATCACCCACCGCAACCATCACGTTGCTGAGAAGACCTCACTGAGTTACAACCTTCCTTACGGTTTCAAGCCCCGGCTGCGCTCCGCTCCGCCGGGCGCGCTTCCCGGCTCTGGCTGCGCCCGCGCTCCTGCCTTCGGCCCGCTCGGCGCTGCCGCCGCCGACGCGCGCCCACGTGTTGGTAAGCCCGAAGGGCATGAGACGAGAACCGAGCCCGCGGCTTTACGACGACGCCTCCGGCGGGGGCGCTCAGACTCCGGGATGGGAGGGGCGCCGTTCGCGAGTGCCGGCCGGAGCGTGGCGAGCGTCGTGGGCTCCCATCCCGACCACCTTCGACCCAGGCAGAGCCGAGCGGTCGTGGTTCAGGGCGTCAAGGTCGTTCGTACAGTGGCGCGCTCCACCTTGACGCCCTGAACCACGACCGCTCCACGGAGTGTGGGTCGAAGGCGGACGGGATGGGAGCCGGGGTGAGTGGTGGGCAGGGGAGGCAGCACTGAGCGTTTTCCAACCTCGTGGCGCTGACCGCGAGTTGGACACTCCTGCGGAACGACGAAGCTCCTGGTAGACGGGTTCTCGACCAAGATCACCC
>NZ_JBITGV010000032.1:0-51616 GCF_044457385.1 Streptomyces sp. NPDC050548 | reverse complement strand
ACGCTCGCGGCCTCGGGCCTGACGAACAAGGCGATCGGCGAACGGCTGCACCTGTCCGCCCGCACGGTCGGCGGACACCTCTACAACGTGTTCCCAAAACTCGGCGTCACCGCCCGCGCCGGCCTGCGCGACGCACTCACTGCCCTCACGGCAAACGAGGAGCTGCCGCCTTGACGTCTCGCCGGACAAGTCCCGGCCCAGACCAGTCTCCGTCGAATCACGCCAAGACATCCGCACCTGTCCCATCGGGGCGGGCGAGAAGGTGGTTGATCCGCCTGAGCATCCAGCAGGATCTCGGACATCGCGTCAGTGTCGGCACCGTCGTCGCCGAACCATTCAGGCGCTGGCCCGACTTCGCCGGAGGCGGGCCGGCAGAGGCCGAGAAGGTCTGCCAGGGCCAGCAACCAAACGAGGGGCAGTTGGAACGCCTGATTGTCGGGTCGGCACAACAACCGTTCCCCTGCGGCCCCCAGTTGCGCGGCCGAGCGGGAGCCCGTTTGCATGGCGGCTCCACGCTTGGCCACCAAATGGCCACCACGTCATTCCGAACAAAGCGAGGCAGATCGACAGCAGGCGACAAAAGGCCAGTTCAAAGCCTTGCAGGGCGGAATCGCCACCGACCGTCAACCTGGAACCTACGCATTACGATGCACAGACCGCACGCGTCCGTTTAGCCCGAATTCCAAGGTCAACGAAAACAAGAAACCCCAGGTCACGGCGAGTGAGTCCTGGGGTCCCTCAGAGCCGCCTTCGGGATTCGAACCCGAGACCTACGCATTACGAGTGCGTTGCTCTGGCCATCTGAGCTAAGGCGGCGCGCTGTCCGCACCATGGTGCGATCAGCAACGTCGGAAAGTCTACACAGTTTCCGGGGGTGCTCCGTACACCCCCGGGCCGCACCCCCACCCCCAGCCGCGCCGACGCTACGAGCAGCGCTTTCCCTTCGTCGGCGCCGTCCCGCGGAGCAGATACGTGTCGATCGCGGAGTCGATGCACGTGCTGCCGCGGCCGTACGCGGTGTGGCCGTCGCCGACGTAGGTGAGGAGGCGGGCGGAGGAGAGCTGGCGGGCCAGGGACTGGGCCCAGCGGTACGGGGTCGCCGGGTCGCGGGTCGTGCCGACGACCACGATCGGGGCGGCGCCCTTCGCCTCGATGCGGTGGGGTTCGCCCGTCGCCCTGACCGGCCAGTACGCGCAGTTCAGGGAGGCCCAGGCGAGGCCCTCGCCGAAGACGGGGGACGCCTTCTCGAAGGAGGGGAGCGCCTTCTCGACCTGGTCGGTGGTGGAGAAGGCGGCCGGGAGGTCTAGGCAGTTCACGGCGGCGTTGGCGAACATCAGGTTCGAGTAGCGGCCGTCGGCGTCGCGCTCGTAGTAGCTGTCGGAGAGGACCAGCAGGCCGGCGCCGTCGTTCTCCTTCATCGCCGACGTCAGCGCCTCGCGCAGTTGCGGCCAGGCCGCCTCGTCGTACATCGCCGCGATCACGCCGGTGGTGGCGAGCGCCTCGCCGAGCTTGCGGCCGTCCGCGTCGCCGGTGGGGATCGGATGTGCGTCGAGTTTCCGGAAGAACGCCTTCAGGTTCGTCCCGACCCGATCCGGCGTCGTACCCCTGCCGCCGAGCGGGCAGTCCGGCTGCCGTACGCAGTCCTTCGCGAAGGACTGGAACGCCGTCTCGAAGCCCGCCGTCTGGTCGAGGTTCATCCGGCGCGCGGGGAGGGAGGGGTCCATCGCACCGTCCAGGACCACGCGGCCGACCCGGTCGGGGAACAGCCCCGCGTACGTCGCCCCGAGGAACGTGCCGTACGACGCCCCCACATACGTCAGTTTCCGGTCCCCCAGTACCGCCCGCAGGACGTCCATGTCCCGGGCCGCCTCGACCGTGGAGACATGGCGCAGCACGTCGGGCGAGTGGGCGCCGCAGCCCTCCGCGAACTTCTTGTACTCGTCGACGAGTCGGGTGGTCTCCCGCTTGTCGTCGGGGGTCGTGTCGGTCTGCGTGAACGTGTCCATGGCCCGCCCGCCGAGGCACTCGACCGGCTCGCTGCGGGCGACGCCCCGGGGGTCCATCGCGACCATGTCGTAGCGGGCGCGGACCGACGCCGGGTAGCCGATCCCGGCGTACTGCTGGAGGTAGCCGACCGCCGAACCGCCCGGCCCGCCCGGGTTCACCATCAGCGAACCGAGCGGCTTGCCCTTGCCCGTGGCCTTCTTGCGGGCGACCGCGAGCCGGATGTCCCCGGCGGTGGGCTTGGCGTAGTCCAGCGGCGCCTTCATCGTGGCGCACTCGAAGCCGGGGACCCCGCAGGTGCGCCAGCTGAGCTTCTGCCCGTAGTACCGCGTGAGCGTGGACGGTGTCGACTGCGGCAGCGCGGCCAGGACCACGGCCGCGGCCGGACTCGCCGCTGTGGTCGAACTCCCCGAGGAGCACGCGGAAGACGCGGACACGAGGAGCGCGGTGACGGCGAGCAGCGTGCCGCCGGTCCGACGGCTTCGGCGGGCCCGACCGGGCCGACTGGGTTGGCGGAGGGAGCGCCTGATGTACATCAGGCGATCGTAACGTTGCGCAATCGACTGAATGCTCTGTGCGCACAATCCGCCTCGGACGAGTTACGTCGTCAACCTCATGCCCGAAACACCCGAAGGATCAGCCCGCTCTGAGCGCCAAGGTCATCGCCTCCACCGCGAGCAGCGGCGCCACATTCCGGTCGAGCGCCTCTCTGCACGCGCCGATCGCGTCGATACGGCGCAGCGTGGACTCCGGGGAACCGGCGCGGGCCAGCCGCTCCAGGGCGTCCTCGGCATCCATGTTGGCGATCGCCACCCGCGAGCCGAGCTGGAGGGCGAGGACGTCACGGTAGAACGCGGTCAGGTCGGTCAGCGCGAGGTCGAGGCTGTCGCGCTGCGTACGCGTTCTCCGGCGCTTCTGCTTGTCCTCCAGGTCCTTCATCACGCCCGCCGTGCCCCGCGGCATCCGGCTGCCCTGGCCGCCGCCCATCGCCGCCTTCATCTCCTCGGTCTCCTTGCCGTCCACCTCCTCGGCCAGTTGCTTGGCGTCCTCCGCGGCGGCGTCGACCAGCTCCTGGGCGGCCTTGAGGCAGCCTCCGACGTCCTCGACGCGCAGCGGCAGTTTCAGCACGGTGGCCCGGCGCTCGCGCGCGGCCGGGTCCGTGGCGAGGCGGCGGGCCCGGTCGACATGGCCCTGGGTGGCGCGCGCGGCAGCCGCGGCCACGGCCGGTTCGATGCCCTCCCGGCGTACGAGCATGTCGGCGACGGCGTCCACGGAGGGCGTCGTCAGGTTCAGGTGGCGGCAGCGGGAGCGGATCGTGGGGAGGACGTCCTCGATCGAGGGGGCGCAGAGGAGCCAGACCGTGCGGGGGGCGGGTTCCTCCACGGCCTTGAGGACGGCGTTGGCCGACTTCTCGTTCAGCCGCTCGGCGTCCTCGACGAGGATGATCTGCCAGCGGCCGGTCGCCGGTGAGGTGAACGACTTGCGGACCGTGTCCCGCATGTCGTCGGCGAGGATCTGGGTGCCCACGGCGGCGACGGTGGTGACGTCGGCGTGGGTGCCGATCAGCGCCGTATGGCAGCCGTCGCAGAAGCCGCAGCCGGGGCTGCCGCCGAGCGCGCGGTCGGGGCTCACGCACTGCAGCGCGGCGGCGAAGGCCCGCGCCGCCTG
Source organism: Streptomyces sp. NPDC050548 (assembly GCF_044457385.1). Lineage (NCBI taxonomy): Bacteria > Bacillati > Actinomycetota > Actinomycetes > Kitasatosporales > Streptomycetaceae > Streptomyces > Streptomyces sp. NPDC050548. Next base: position 47,944 of record NZ_JBITGV010000032.1, on the reverse strand, counting down.
GTTGCGTCCCGCGCCGGGCGGGCCCGTGAACAGCCAGGCGTGCGTCATCTTCGACGCCTCCGGCGGGGCCGTGCCGGTGGTCGCCGCGGTGACGAAGGCGTCGGCGTCCCGAGCGGCGGCGTCGAGCTGCTCGCTCACCTTCTCCTGACCCACCAGGTCATCCCACACGGTCATGGGTCACCGACCCTTTCGTCACGCTTCGGGTTACGCGATCCATTGTGCGGGCCACCACTGACAACGGGAGCCGGAGGCAGTCAACGGGAGCCAGGGGGCCGGGAGTACGAAGCCGGCCCCACCCCGTCGCCGTCAGCCCCCGCCCCGTCGCCGTCAGCCCCTGCGCCCCCGGCCGCGGCCCCGCCCGCGACCCGTGTCGTCGTCCGGGTCGAAGTCGCCGGCCTCGTGCGGGCCGAGCAGTTCGTCGGCCAGTGAGGGCAGGTCGTCCAGCGGAGTCTCCTCGGCCCAGTCGGGGCGCGGCCGGCGTCGCGGGGTGCCCTGTTCGTCGACCTGGGGCAGTTCGCGGGTGCGGTCCTCGGTCCGGTCGGCCCGACCGGCCGGACGCTCGTCGCGGAAGAACCCTTCGGGTACCCGGTCCGACGGGTTCTCCCCGCGCACCGGCGGCAGCACCGCGGTCTCGTCGGCGGCACCGACCGGCGGCAGCACGGCCGTCTCGTCGGCCGCACCGGACGGAACGGGCGGCAGTACGGCCGTCTCCTCGGCGGCGGACACCGGCGGCAGGACCGCCGTCTCGTCCGCGGCCCCCGCGGGAGCGGGCGGCTGCGGCAGCTCCGCCGTCGTCTCGGAGTCGGGCGCCTCGGAGTCCCCGGACACCGACCGCAGTACGGCCGTCTCGTCCCGGGAACCGGAATCAGAGCCGGAACCGGAAGCCACCGGCCGCAGCACGGCCGTGTCGTCCGCCGACCGCCCACCGGTACCCGCGCTCGCCGCCCCCGGCGGCTTCACCAAGGGGGTCTGCACGGTCGACGCCTCGGACCTGACCTCCGGGGCGGCGGGGATCACCGGAGCCGTCGGCTGCCGTGCGGCCACCTCGGCGGCGGCCGCCGCCTCCGCAGCCAACCGGCGTGCCTCCTCGGCCGCGAGCAGTGCCGCCTCGGCCTTGCGCTGCTTCTCGCGGCGCCGCTCCTCAGCCTCGGCGCGCAGCCGGGCCTCCTCCTCGGCCTGCTTGCGCAGCCGGTCCGCCTCGGCCCTGCGGCGGGCCTCCTCGGCGGCGCGGGCCTCTTCCTCGGCGAGGAGGCGGGCCTTCTCCTCCTCGGCACGCCTGCGGGCGTCCTCGGCACGCTGGCGGGCCTCCTCGGCCTGGCGTTCGGCCTCGCGGCGCTGTGCCTCCTCCAGCTCGCGCCGCTTGCGCTCCTCCTCCTCGGCGCGCAGCTGGGCGAGCCGCTCCTGGCGCTCGCGCTCCAGACGCTCCTCCTCCGCCTTGCGGGCGGCCTCTTCCTCGGCCTTGCGGCGGGCCTCCTCCTCGGCGGCCTTGCGCGCCTCCTCCTGGGCCTTGATCTCGGCCTCGGAGAGCGGCAGGACCGTGTCGAGGCGGTGCCTGATCACGGTGGTGACGGCCTCGGGCTCCTGGCCGGCGTCGACCACCAGGTAGCGGCCGGGGTCGGCGGCGGCCAGCGTGAGGAAACCGGACCGTACGCGCGCGTGGAACTCGGCGGGCTCCGACTCCAGTCGGTCGGGGGCCTCCGTGAACCGCTCGCGGGCGGTCTCCGGGTCGACGTCCAGCAGGACGGTCATGTGCGGGACGAGACCGTCGGTCGCCCACCGGTTGATGCGGGCGATCTCCGTCGGGGAGAGGTCCCGTCCGGCGCCCTGGTAGGCGACGGACGAGTCGATGTAGCGGTCGGTGATGACGACCGCGCCGCGCTCCAGGGCGGGCCGTACGACGGTGTCGACGTGCTCCGCGCGGTCGGCGGCGTAGAGCAGGGCCTCCGCGCGGTGGGACAGTCCCGCCGACGACACGTCGAGCAGGATCGACCGCAGCCGCTTGCCGACCGGGGTCGCTCCGGGCTCGCGGGTCAGTACGACCTCGTGGCCCTTGCCCCTTATCCACTCGGCGAGGGCCTCGGCCTGGGTGGACTTCCCGGCGCCGTCGCCGCCCTCCAGGGCGATGAAGAAGCCGCTGGTCGCGGGCACGGTGTCGGGGTCGTCGCCGCCGAGCAGCGCGTCCCGCAGGTCGTGCCGCAGGGGTACTCCGGAGCGGTCGTCGACCTTGGCCAGCACCAGGGCGGCGACGGGCAGCAGCAGTGCGCCGACCAGCATCAGCGTGAACGCGGCACCGCCGTGCGCGAACACGAACTTGCCGTTCTCCAGGCGGTGCGGGCCGATCAGCGCCGCCACCAGGGGGGCGATCAGCGCGCCGAGCGCCACGGAGACCCGTACGACCGCGTGCAGGTGCTCGGTCGTGCGGGCCCTGCGGTAGTCCTCGGCCTCCTGGTCCAGGAGGGTGTGCCCGGTGTTGGCGGCCACGCCCGCGCCGATGCCGGCCAGGGCGACGATCAGCAGCACGGTGGTGAGGTCCGGGACCAGGCCCGCGGCGAGCAGCGCGATGCCGGTGAAAGCGATCGCGAGCGTCAGCAGACGGCGGCGGGACAGCGTGGGCAGCAGGGCGGGCGCCGTACGGATGCCGACCACGACCCCGCCGGTCAGCCCGAGCACCAGCAGCCCGAAGGTCACCGGGCCGCCATGGAGGTCCTTGGCCTGGAGCACGGACACGGCGACGGCGGCCGAGATCGCCCCGGCGACGGCCGCGCAGGCGACCACGAGCAGCGCGATCGCGCCCGTACGGCCCTTGTCGACACCGGTGCCCGTCCTGGGGCGGCGCAGTCCTTCGAGCGGGGACCGCGCGCGCGGGGTGCGGATTCCGGGCAGTTCCAGGGCGGTCAGCACGGAGAGGGACGCGGCGAACAGTCCGGCGGCGACGTACGAACCGAGGGCGGCCTGGTGCTGGGCGAACCAGGCGACGCCCGTGCCCAGCAGGTTGTTGAGCAGCGCGGCCACGACGAGGGCGGCGGCGGCGAGGGGGATCGACACGAAGCTCGTGCGCAGCGACAGCCGTCGTAGGGCGTCCATGTGGTCGGGCAGGGGCCGGACCGTGGCGCCCTCCGGCGGCGGGGCCGGCAGCAGGGCGGGGGCCGCGCTCTCACGGCACACCGTCCAGAAGCGCTCGGCGACTCCGACGACGAAGGCGGTCACCAGGAGCAGGGCCAGCGCGTTGTCCGGAGTCCAGTCGATCCACAGGGGGGCGACGATCAGCAGCGCGGCCCGCAGACCGTCCGCGCCGACCATGGTCCAGCGCCGGTCGAGGGGGCCGTCCTGCGCGGTGAGCGAGGTGAGCGGGCCGAGCAGCACCGCCCCGAAGAGCAGTGTCGCCAGGATGCGCGCCCCGAAGACGGCCGCCACCGCGAACGCCACACCTCGATAGCCACCGCCGAACGAGCCCTGGGCGATCGCGGATTGGAGGGCGAGCACGACCAGGACCAACAGGGCGAGGGTGTCACCGACACCCGTCACCAACTGCGCGCTCCACAACCGCTTGAGCTGCGGCCGGCGCAGCAGGGCGCGGACGGCACGCTCGCGGGAGTCCGCGACAAGGGCGTCGTCGGGGGCCGGCTGGTGGGCCGTTGGCTGCTCGGCTGGCGTCATGCTTTCAGCCTATCGGCAGCCACCGACATCGAGCCGCGCCCGCCCGGACCTGCGCACACCCCGACACCAAAGTGATGCCGGGGCATTCGTTTCGAGACCTTGCGGTGCAGGAAGCGTGCGCGCCTCAAGGGCTCGGGCAACGGCTCGTCAGTCCTCGGACGCCACCTTGGAGGTGGCCGTCTTCTTGGCCGTCGCCGTCTTGGCGGCCGTGGTGGTCTTCTTCGCGGCCGTGGTCGTCTTCTTGGCGACGGTCTTCTTGGCCGTCGTCGTCTTCTTGGCGGGCGCCTTCTTGGCCGCCGTCTTCTTCGCCGGGGCCTTCTTCGCCGTCTTCTTGGCGGGCGACTTGGCCCGCTTCTCGGCGAGCAGCTCGTAGCCGCGCTCCGGGGTGATCTCCTCGACGCTGTCGCCGGAGCGGAGGGTCGCGTTGGTCTCGCCGTCGGTGACGTACGGCCCGAAGCGGCCGTCCTTGACGACGACGGGCTTCTCGCTGACCGGGTCGGTGCCCAGTTCCTTCAGCGGCGGCTTGGCGGCGGCCCGGCCGCGCTGCTTGGGCTGGGAGTAGATCTCCAGCGCCTCTTCGAGGGTGATCGTGAAGAGCTGGTCCTCGGTCTGCAGTGAGCGGGAGTCCGTGCCCTTCTTGAGGTACGGCCCGTAGCGCCCGTTCTGCGCGGTGATCTCCACGCCCTCGGCGTCCTTGCCGACGACACGCGGCAGCGACATCAGCTTGAGGGCGTCGGCGAGCGTCACCGTGTCGAGGGTCATCGACTTGAACAGCGAGGCCGTACGCGGCTTGACGGCGTTCTTGCCGGTCTTCGGGGTGCCCTCGGGGAGCACCTCGGTGACGTACGGGCCGTAGCGGCCGTCGCGGGCGATGATCTGGTGGCCCGACTCGGGGTCGGCGCCCAGCTCGAAGTCGCCGCTCGGCTTGGCGAGCAGTTCCTCGGCGTGCTCGACGCTCAGCTCGTCCGGGGCCAGGTCCTCGGGGACGTCGGCACGCTGGTGGTTCTCGGAGTCCTTCTCGCCGCGCTCCACGTAGGGGCCGTAGCGGCCGACGCGCAGCATGATGTCGTTGCCGACCGGGAAGGACGACACCTCGCGGGCGTCGATCGCGCCCAGGTCGGTGACGAGCTCCTTGAGGCCGCCCAGGTGGTCGCCGTCGCCGTTGCCGGCCTCGGCGGCGCCGCGCGCGTCACCCTCGCCGAAGTAGAAGCGCCGCAGCCACGGCACGGCCTGGGCCTCGCCGCTGGCGATGCGGTCGAGGTCGTCCTCCATCTTGGCGGTGAAGCTGTAGTCGACGAGCCGCCCGAAGTGCTTCTCCAGGAGGTTGACCACGGCGAAGGACAGGAAGGACGGCACCAGGGCGGTGCCCTTCTTGAAGACGTAGCCGCGGTCGAGGATCGTGCCGATGATCGACGCGTACGTCGACGGGCGGCCGATCTCCCGCTCTTCGAGCTCCTTGACGAGGCTGGCCTCGGTGTAGCGGGCCGGGGGCTTGGTGGCGTGCCCGTCGACCGTGATCTCCTCGGCGCTGAGCGCGTCGCCCTCGGCGACCTGGGGCAGGCGGCGCTCGCGGTCGTCCAACTCGGCGTTCGGGTCGTCGGCGCCCTCGACGTAGGCCTTCAGGAAGCCGTGGAAGGTGATCGTCTTGCCGGAGGCGCTGAACTCGGCGTCCCGGCCGTCGGAGGAGGTGCCCGCGATCTTCACGGTGACGGAGTTGCCGACCGCGTCCTTCATCTGGGAGGCGACGGTCCGCTTCCAGATCAGCTCGTAGAGCCTGAACTGGTCGCCGGTCAGGCCGGTCTCGGCCGGGGTGCGGAAACGATCACCCGACGGGCGGATCGCCTCGTGCGCCTCCTGGGCGTTCTTGACCTTCCCGGCGTACACACGCGGCTGCGCCGGTAGGTAGTCGGCGCCGTACAGCTGCGTCACCTGGGCGCGGGCGGCGCTGACGGCCGTCTCGCTCAGGGTCGTGGAGTCCGTACGCATATAGGTGATGTAGCCGTTCTCGTACAGCTTCTGCGCGACCTGCATGGTGGCCTTCGCGCCGAAGCCGAGCTTGCGGCTGGCCTCCTGCTGGAGGGTCGTCGTACGGAACGGGGCGTACGGCGAGCGTCGATACGGCTTCGACTCGACGGACCGGACGGCGAATTCGGTGTGCTCCAGGGCGGCGGCCAGCGCGCGGGCGTTGTCCTCGTCCAGGTGGAGGGTGTTCGCGCTCTTGATCTGCCCCAGGGAGTCGAAGTCGCGGCCCTGGGCGACCCGCTTGCCGTCGACGGCCTGGAGGCGGGCGACGAGGGACGACGGGTCGCTCGCGTCACCTGCCCGGCCGGTCCCGAAGGTGCCGGTCAGGTCCCAGTACTCGGCGGAACGGAACGCGATGCGCTCGCGCTCCCGCTCCACCACGAGCCGGGTGGCGACGGACTGGACCCGGCCGGCCGACAGCCGCGGCATGACCTTCTTCCACAGGACCGGCGAGACCTCGTAGCCGTAGAGGCGGTCGAGGATGCGGCGGGTCTCCTGGGCGTCGACCAGGGGCTGGTTGAGGTCGCGCGGGTTGGCGACGGCGGCGCGGATCGCGTCCTTGGTGATCTCGTGGAACACCATGCGCTTGACCGGGACCTTGGGCTTCAGGACTTCGAGGAGGTGCCACGCGATGGCCTCGCCCTCGCGGTCCTCATCGGTGGCGAGGAAGAGTTCGTCGGAGTCCTTGAGGAGGTCCTTGAGCTTCTTGACCTGGGCCCGCTTGTCGGCGTTGACCACATAGATCGGCGCGAAGTCGTGGTCGACGTCCACACCGAGGCGGCGCACCTCGCCGGTGTACTTCTCGGGCACCTCCGCGGCGCCGTTGGGAAGGTCGCGGATGTGCCCGACGCTCGCCTCGACGACATATCCGGGGCCGAGGTAGCCCTTGATCGTCTTCGCCTTGGCAGGGGACTCGACGATGACGAGTCGGCGGCCGCCGTGTGCGGTCTCGCTGGTCGGGGACAACTTCGCTCTTCTCTCCGGTCGACGCTGGGGCCTCCCCTGGGGCAAGCGGGGCCGCTTGCCCCAGGGTCGGGTCATGGTGACGCTGCGGAGTGTGACGGTACATCCCGCCCCCGTGTCAAACGGGAAAAGCCCGCAACGGCCACTCGAACGGTAACCCGACTACCGCCATTCCTGCCGCCCGGAGTCCCCACCGGCCTTTTCGGGGCCATCCGGAGGGTGATCCCCCGGTTACCCGTGCGCCGGCCCGGCCGCGGTGCTCAGACGTGCAGGAAGCACCAGGTTCCGAGGAGGAGCGCGGCGAGCGCGACGACGCCCGCGAGGGTCGCCGATGCGACCGGGTTCACACCTTGGGCCACGGGTTCGCGGTGCCGCACCCTCACCACGGTCCACAGCAGCAGCGCACCTCCGAACAGGGCGAACACCAACCCCGCGAAGATCGCCGGCCCACTCTCCATGTGTGTCCCCTCCCGACCCGGATACCCCGGTCCGGGAGGCTGGCAGCCGTGGGCGACGGGCGGGCCAACCCCCGGTGAATTCCCGGTGCACAGCCCTCAGGCGGCCGTGCCGGAGGACGATATCGCCCCGGTCGTCCTGGAGTGGTCCGCCTGGCCCACCGTGCATACGACCGAGTTGAATCCGGCCTTCCAGTTGTTCTCGTCGGACAGATATCCGTAGACGGACCGGTCGCTTCCGGGCGCCCAAGTCGACTCGAACTTGTTGCCGCACAGCTTGTTCCCCTGCTGCAGCGCCTCCTCGAACGCCATCGTCTTCGGGGCCGTCACGAAACCGATCACCTGGTCGGTGTGCTCGTCGGCGCAGTCGGTCAGGGTCGCGGTGAAGTACGTCTTGTGGTCGACGTACAGCCAGCAGTCGCCGACGCTCATCTCGGTGGTCCACACGTTCGCCCCGGTGTCGCGGAAGCGCCCTATCTCGCCGCCTATCGGCACATGACGGCCGAGTACGAGACACGCCGTACCGCCCCCGGCCGCCCCGAAGCCCGCCTGTGTCGGCGTGAGGGCGTAGACGTCCGCGTCGGCGAGGGAGTCGGCCGCCGCCTTCGCCTTGCCCGCGCAGCGCTCGGCCCCGTGGTCGCGGGCGTCGGCGAAGTCGCTCGCCGTGTCGACCGCCATCACCTGGCCGTCCGGAACGTCGTGCGCGCAGCTCACCACCCCGAGGTTGGGCCGCGACCGGAACGCCGTCCCGGTCCACACCGCGTGCACGCAATCGCCGGTCTGCAGCGCCTTCTTGAGACCGACCTCCTGGCCGTACGGATACTCGGAGCCGGTCGGCGACGCCGACACCGACGGGGATGCCTTCTTCGTCGCCGCGGTGTCCTTGCCGCCGGTCAGCGTGGTCACCGCCCACACCCCGCCGGCGACCACCAGCGCGACGGCCACCACGAGGGCGACGACCGCCGCGACCGGTTTCCGCCGTCGCGGCCCACCGCCCGGCGGACCCGCCGCGTGCCCCGGGCCGCCCGGATACATCGGCCCCTGACTGCCCCCGTACGGCGGCGGCACCGCGCCGCCCTGGTAGGGCTCCTGTCGGGCACCCGGATAGGCCCCCTGGTAGGACATCGTGGGGCTGTTCGCGTACGGATTCCACTGCCCGTACGCCCCGCCCGAACCGGCCTGCCCCTGCGGGGCGTACGGCGACGCGGGGCCGCCCGGAGTGTTCGGCGTGTTGGGGGTGTTGGGGGTGGGCGGCGCGCCCGGGGTCTGGGGGACGCCCGGGGTGTTCGGGGTGCCCGGAGTGGGCCGGCCAGCGGGCGTGAAGCCCCCGAAGGCGGCTGCGGGCCGGTCGCCGTACGGCGCGGGGCTCTGCTGGGTGGCCCCGGGGCCACCGCCTCCCGGTGTCCAGGAGTCGTAGGGACCGCCGCCCACGGCGTATCCGGGCGGCCCGCCCTGGACTTGACCCGGATGTCCGCCCTGGATCTGGCCCTGGGGTCCGCCAGGGACGTGACCCTGAGGTCCGGCGGGGACGTGGCCCGGCGGCCCGAAGTCGCTGCTGCCCGCAGGCCCGAAGTCGGCGTTGCCCGGCGGCCGTTCGGGGGTGGACCAGCCGACCGGTGCCGGGCCGAAGCCCTCCGGCACCGGCGTGTGCCCCGGGATCGGACCGGCCGACAGCGCGACCCGCTCCAGTCCGTGTGCCGCCGTCTCCGGTGTCGACCTCAGCACCGGGTCCTTGACCAGCAACCCCTGGAGCACGGGCGCCAGTTCGCCCGCGCGGACGGCGGGCGTGGGCTCCTCGCCGAGCAGGGCCGTGAGGGTCGCGTAGTCGCCGTGGCGGTCGAAGGGGCCGCGGCCCTCGACGGCGGCGTACAGCGTGGCGCCCAGGGAGAACAGGTCGGCGGCCGGAGTGGGCGGCTCGCCGCGGGCCCGCTCGGGGGCGAGGTAGCCGGGCGTGCCGAGGATGCCGGCGGTGGCGGTGAGCCGGGGTTCGCGGGACTCGGGCTGGAGCGCGATGCCGTAGTCGGTGAGCAGCACGCGCGCGTAGGGATCGCCCGAAGCGTTCGGCGCCAGAAGGATGTTGGCCGGTTTCACATCCCGGTGCAGGATGCCGATGCGGTGTCCGGCGGTGAGCGCGTCGAGGACGGCGAGGCCGATGCGGGCGACCTGTGCGGGCGGCAGCGGGCCGGAGCGCCGGAGGACCGCCTGGAGGTCGACGCCGTCGGGGACGTACTCCATGACGATCCACGGCAGACCCTCGTGGATCACCACGTCGTGCACGGTCGCCACATGCGGGTGGCCGCGCAGCCGGGCGGCGTGCCGGGCCTCGCTGCGGGCCCGCGCGATGCGGTGCGCGGGCTCGCTCGCGTCCCTCGGGACGTCCGGCAGCGAGATCTCCTTGATGGCGACCTCGCAGGCCAACTCCTCGTCGTACGCGAGCCATACGCGGCCCATCCCGCCCGCGCCGAGCGTGCGCAGCAGTCGGTAGCGTCCGTTGACGATCCTGCCTTCACCCTGCTCCGGCGTATCCCCGGCCATCACGCCTCCCCCGAGACGGCGCGCCTCCCCCGAGGACGCGTGGAACCTGTCTCCGAAGGTAGCCTCGCACCCGCCACTGACAAGAGGGCCTTTCCGTACCAATCCCACCGATCCCGCCGGGCGGCGACACAGGCGGCCCAGTGGTGCGGACAGGCCTCAGGCGTGACAGGTGCGGGCGCGGCGCGAGGCGGGAAACCCGGCGGGACGCGAGGCGGCGCAACCGGCGAACCGGCCGACGCGGGCGGTCGGTCGACAGGCTCAGTCGACGGGCTCCAGGAACCCCTGTTCCACCAGCAGCCGGATCTGCGCGGGCGTCCGGTCGCGGAGCAGGACCGGGTCCTCGCCCACGAGTTGGGCGATCGCGTCCAGGATGCGGCCCGCGCTCAGGCTGCCGTCGCAGACGCCGGCGAAGCCCGCGCCGACCGTGTCGACCTTGGTCGCCCGGCGCATCCCGCGGTGCTGGCGCAGCACGACGTGCTCGGGGTCCTCCGCGCCGGGCAGGCCGACCTGTTCCTGGATGACCTCGGCGGCGAGCCTGAAGTGAGCGGCGAGCAGGGCCGCGTCGTCGTGGGCGCGCAGATGGTCGACGCGGTCGAAGTGCGCGCGCACGGTGTCGCCGAGCGGCTGCTCGACCGGGTGCGGCCACTCCTCGACGGTGATCGAGGGTGCGTCGGAATCCGTCCTGCGCAGCGTGATCCAGCCGAAGCCGACGCCCTTGACCTTGCGCGCCTCGAACTCGTCGAGCCACGCGTCGTAGAGCGCCTCGTACGCGGCCGGGTCGCCCCGGTGGTCGCCGGCGTCCCTGAGCCACAACTCGGCGTACTGCGTGATGTCCTGGACCTCGCGCTGCACGATCCACGCGTCGCAGCCGCGCGGCACCCACGACCTGAGCCGGTCCTGCCAGTCCTCCCCCTCCACGTGCTGCCAGTTGGCGAGGAACTGCGCGAATCCGCCCTCGCGCAGTCGGTCCCCCGCCTGCTGAACGAGCGACCGGCACAGATCGTCCCCGCCCATCCCGCCGTCGCGGTAGGTCAGTCGGGCGCCGGGCGAGATCACGAAGGGCGGGTTCGAGACGATCAGGTCGTACGTCTCGTCGTCGCGGACCGGGTCGAAGAGGGAGCCCTCACGGAGGTCGGCCGCCGGGGCGCCGGAGAGCGCCAGGGTGAGCGCGGTGATGTGCAGGGCGCGCGGGTTGACGTCGGTGGCCGTCACGCGCGTGGCGTGCTGTGCCGCGTGCAGGGCCTGGATGCCGGAACCGGTGCCGAGGTCGAGCGCGGTGGCCACCGGCGTCCGTACGGTGATGCCCGCGAGGGTCGTGGACGCGCCGCCCACCCCGAGGACGACGCCTTCGTCGCGGCTGCCGATCCCGCCGGCCCCGCCGACCGCGCATCCGAGGTCGGACACGATGAACCAGTCCTCGCCGCCGGGGCCGCCGTAGGGCCGTACGTCCACGGTCGCGGCGACCTCGTCGCCGCCCACGGACGTCAGCCAGCCGCTCTCCACGCACGCGTCGACGGGCAGAACGTCCCGCACGCGCGCGTGCGGCACGGGCTGCTGGAGCAGGAACAGGCGGACCAGGGTCTCCAGCGGGGTGTCGCCCCGGGTCGCGCGGAGGGCCGGCACGGTCTCGCTGCGGGCCAGCGCCGCGTACGCGGGGGCGCCGAGAAGGTCGAGCAGTCCGTCGGCGGTGAAGGAGGCGCCGAGCAGGGCGTCCCGGAGCCGGGCGGCGACCTCCGGGCGGTCGGATGCGGGCAGCGTGGGCAGGGTGGAGTTACTCACGCCCCCATTGTGGCCGCTCCGGCCGACAACGTGCCCGCGCGTGCGAAGGCCCCGGCACGCACGCGTACCGGGGCATCTTTCAGTCACTGAAAGATCGCCGCCTACAGGAGGCGCCGTTCACCGGGCGAGGTCAGGTGGTCCCGGTCGAGGCCGACGCGGACGCCGACTTGCAGGCCTCCTGCTTGGTCATCGCCTTGCCGACATCGCCCTCTTCGAGGGTCTTCAGGGCGTCGTTCCCGCTGGTGCTGAGCTTGTCCAGCGAGGTCGCGATGCCTTTGAGGCCGTCGGCGAACTTCGCCTGGTCCTTGACGTCGAGCCCGTCGACCTGCTTCTTGAGGGCGGCGTACGACGCGGAGATGTCGTTGAGCTCCTTGACGGCGTTCTGCTGCTTCGTCGCGCCGTTGTCGACGTCCGGCGCCCCGGCGGAGTTCACGGCGGCCCCGATCGCCTTGTAGGCGTCGGACATGTCCTGGAAGGCCTGCGAGTCGGTCTGCCGGACCTGGGCCGGGGTGCTGTTGTCCGAGGTCTCCTTCTGGATCGCCGTGTTGGCGGCCTCGATCTTCTTCGCCTGCGGCTGCACCGCGACGCAGACCTGCTTGGCCCAGGCGTCCAGCTTGGCGTCCGTGTCGTCGCCGCTGCCACCGCATCCCGACAGCGCCAGTACCAGTACCGCACCGCCGGACAGTGCGGCCGCGAGCTTCTTGTTCACCGGATTGGTCCCTTCCATGGCTCTCGGCCCCGGAACATACACGGCGCACAGGCCGCACCTCCGAGCCGGAGGGCCGATAGGAACCTCTTTGGGACCATTTGCACCAAGCGAGAGAAGGCTCACGGCGAGGGACTGAACACACACAGAACGGGCGGGCGGCGCCCACAACTCGCGCCACCCGCCCGCCGGTTGAGCGGGACCTCGTAAGGCCCCCGAACCGGGCCCCGTAGGACCGCCTACGAAACCACCGCGGGATCCGCCTTCTTGGTCACCCGCTCGGCGTCGTCCTCGTCCCCCACGGCGATCCCGCGCCGCTTGGAGATGTACACCGCGACGACGATCACCAGGAACGCGAGCACCGAGATCGCGATGCGCACCCCGATGTTCTTGTCGTCGCCGTAGCTGAACTTGATGACCGCGGGCGCGATGAGCAGCGCGACGAGGTTCATCACCTTCAGCAGCGGGTTGATGGCCGGACCGGCGGTGTCCTTGAACGGGTCGCCGACCGTGTCGCCGATCACCGTGGCGGCGTGGGCCTCGCTGCCCTTGCCGCCGTGGTTGCCGTCCTCGACGAGTTTCTTCGCGTTGTCCCAGGCACCGCCCGAGTTCGCGAGGAAGACCGCCATCAGCGTGCCGGTGCCGATCGCGCCCGCGAGGAACGAGCCGAGCGCGCCGACGCCGAGCGTGAACCCGACCGCGATCGGCGTGAGCACGGCGAGCAGGCCTGGTGTGGCCAGTTCGCGCAGCGCGTCCTTGGTGCAGATGTCGACGACGCGCCCGTACTCCGGTGTCTCGGTGTAGTCCATGATCCCGGGGTGCTCGCGGAACTGCCGCCGCACCTCGTAGACCACGGCCCCCGCGGACCGCGAGACCGCGTTGATCGCCAGCCCCGAGAAGAGGAAGACGACCGCGGCGCCCACGATGAGGCCCACCAGGTTGTTGGGCTGGGAGATGTCCATCATCAGATTCAGTGGCGCGCCCGGGCCCGAGACCTTCTCGCCGACGTCGTTGGCGGCGGTGACGATCGCGTCCCGGTACGAGCCGAAGAGCGCCGACGCCGCCAGGACGGCGGTGGCGATGGCGATGCCCTTCGTGATGGCCTTGGTGGTGTTGCCCACCGCGTCCAGGTTGGTGAGCACCTGCGCGCCCGCCCCCTCGACGTCGCCGGACATCTCCGCGATGCCCTGCGCGTTGTCGGAGACCGGCCCGAAGGTGTCCATGGCGACGATCACACCGACCGTGGTGAGCAGTCCGGTGCCGGCCAGTGCCACCGCGAACAGCGCCAGCATGATCGAGGCACCGCCCAGCAGGAACGCGCCGTAGACGGCCAGACCGATCAACAGGGCGGTGTAGACGGCCGATTCGAGGCCGAGCGAGATGCCCGCGAGGATGACGGTGGCCGGACCGGTGAGCGAGGTCTTGCCGATGTCCATCACGGGACGGCGGTTCGTCTCCGTGAAGTAGCCGGTCAGCTGCTGGATCAGGGCGGCGAGCACGATGCCGATGGCCACGGCGACGAGCGCGAGGATCCGCGGATCGCCGTCCTTGACCTTGATCGCCGCGTCGGTGACGCCGTCGAGGTCGGCGTACTTCGACGGCAGATAGACGAAGACCGCGACCGCCACCAGCACGAGCGAGATCACCGCGGAGATGAAGAAACCCCGGTTGATCGCGGACATGCCGCTGCGGTCGGACCGGCGTGGCGCCACCGCGAAGATGCCGATCATGGCGGTGATCACACCGATCGCCGGCACGAGCAGCGGGAAGGCGAGCCCGGAGTCACCGAAGGCCGCCTTGCCGAGGATCAGCGCGGCGACCAGCGTCACGGCGTACGACTCGAAGAGGTCGGCCGCCATGCCCGCGCAGTCGCCGACGTTGTCGCCCACGTTGTCGGCGATGGTCGCGGCGTTGCGCGGGTCGTCCTCCGGGATGCCCTGCTCGACCTTGCCGACCAGGTCGGCGCCGACGTCGGCCGCCTTGGTGAAGATGCCGCCGCCGACCCTCATGAACATGGCGATGAGGGCGGCACCGAGGCCGAATCCCTCCAGCACCTTCGGCGCGTCGGCCGCGTACACCAGCACCACGCAGGAGGCGCCGAGCAGACCGAGCCCCACCGTGAACATGCCGACGACGCCGCCCGTGCGGAAAGCGATCTTCATTGCTTTGTGCGAGACGGCGGTGAGATCCTTTTCCGGCTCACCCTCCGCCGGAGTCGCTTCCCGGGCCGCCGCGGCGACACGGACATTACTGCGCACGGCGAGCCACATGCCGATATAGCCGGTGGTCGCCGAGAACACCGCGCCGATCAGGAAGAAGATCGATCGTCCGGCGCGCTGATTCCAGTCGTCCGCGGGCAGCAGCAGAAGCAGGAAGAAAACGATCACGGCGAATACGCCGACCGTGCGCAACTGCCGTCCCAGATAGGCGTTCGCGCCTTCCTGGACCGCTGCCGCGATCTTCTTCATGCTGTCGGTGCCCTCACCGGCCGCGAGTACCTGGCGGACCAGGATGCCCGCGACCACGAGCGCTGCGAGTGCCACGACGGCGATCACCATCACGAGGATGCGATTGTCGTGGGTCAGGACTGCGGCTGCGAAGGTTGTGGGGTGGTCCAACTGCTGAGGGGTAGAAAGCCCCGCCATTCGTCCTCCTTGACGCCTGTGCTGAGCTCAAGAGATGTGGACGGATTGTAGGTACCGGAACCTGATCAAAACAGTGCGCGGCAAACGGAATTGGCCTTCGCATAGTAATGCCTTAAAAGCATTGGCGCTTGATCAAATTTTCGGTGGATTGATCGTGAATGAATTCACGAAAAGGCTGCCGTGATCACTGTACGGCTGCCACCCGGGGCCGGACATGCCGAAGGGCCCTACTCAGTAGGGCCCTTCGGGGTAATGATATTGAGGCGGAACGGCTCAGAACTCAGGAGAGCGGCGCGGCCGGCGGTGTGGTCGGCCAGGTCATACGGATCGATCCGCCGTGCTCTCCCGCGGTGACCTCGACGTCGTCGACGAGCCCGCTGATGACAGCGAGACCCATCTCGTCCTCCTCGGTCTCCGCGTCCGGATCCTCGCCCAGCGCCCCGGGCGCCTTGTCGCCGGGGGCCGAGCGTGGTGCCTCGTCGCCGACCTCGATGGAGAACTGCTTCTCCTCCTCGATCAGCAGCACCTTCACCGGAGAGGTGATCCCGCCACTCTGGTGCAGCCCGACGGCACGGGTGCAGGCCTCGCCGACGGCGAGTCTCACCTCGTCGAGTACGGCCTCGTCCACTCCGGCCCTGCGCGCCACCGCTGCCGCCACCAGTCGGGCGGTCCTGACGTGCTCGGGCAGCGCGCTGAAGCGGAGTTCAACGGTGGCCATGCATCCCCCTCGGGACTACGGGCGTGCTGTCGGAGGGCCGGGCTGCCGAAAGCCCGGTCCACCGGTCGTCTATACGGCCGATCGGGGAGCGGTCGTTCACCGCTCCCTGAACGGTCGGTCAGTCGGTGGCCGCCACCGCTTCCTCGACCGAGGTGTGAATCGGGAACACCTTGGTGAGGCCGGTGATACGGAAGATCTTCAGAATGCGCTCCTGGTTGCAGACCAGGCGCAGCGAGCCCTCGTGGGCACGCACCCGCTTCAGGCCGCCGACCAGCACACCGAGCCCGGTGGAGTCGAGAAAGTCGACGCCCTCCATGTCGACGACGAGGTGGAAACTCCCGTCGTTCACCAGCTCGACCAGCTGTTCGCGCAACTTGGGCGCGGTATATACGTCGATTTCTCCACCGACCTCGACGACCGTACGATCGCCGACGGTACGGGTCGACAGGGACAGGTCCACGGATCCTCCAGCACCTTGCTATCGAGCGGTCATCCCATGGGACACCTCGGCAGAGCCCCCAGGACGGTTCGCCAGCCGCGATGGCATTCAATCACTTACCGCAGGGCGTGCACGACGCCTTGGCTCCATTGTCCGTCACGCCAGTGACACACTCGGTGCCGATGGCCAAGAATCAGCGATCCGATCGACCCTCGGCGAACCCCGTGTCCGGGCTCTCGCCGGGCACGGTTCTGGACCGGCTCGCGTCCGGACCGAGCCGGGCTTCGCGCATCACTCATACGGAGCACTTGCCCCCACGTGAGGGCCGCCATGCCGTCTGGCCTGACCGGATTCGTGCGGAGGTGATCGCCACCGTCCAGGAAGCCGGTATCGAACACCCCTGGGCCCACCAGGCACAGGCCGCCGAGCACGCCCTCGACGGCGAGTCAGTGATCGTTGCCACAGGCACCGCCTCGGGCAAGTCGCTGGCTTATCTGGTACCGGTCCTCTCGACGCTCCTGGACGGCTCCGAGGCGCCGAACGGCCGCGGCACCACCGCCCTCTACCTGGCCCCCACAAAAGCCCTGGCGACAGACCAGCTCCGTTCCGTGAAGGAACTTTCACAACCTCTGGGCAATGCCGTTCGCCCGGCCGTGTACGACGGCGACACTCCGTTCGAGGAGCGCGAGTGGGTACGCCAGTACGCCAACTACGTCCTGACCAACCCCGACATGCTCCACCGCGGCATATTGCCCTCGCACCCGCGCTGGTCCTCCTTCCTGAAGTCCCTGAAGTACGTGGTCATCGACGAGTGCCACACCTACCGGGGCGTCTTCGGCTCCCACGTCGCCCAGGTGCTGCGCCGCCTGCGCCGCCTGTGCGCCCGCTACGGCTCCTCCCCCGTCTTCCTGCTCGCCTCCGCGACCGCCGCCGAGCCCTCGGTCGCCGCCGGCCGCCTCACCGGCCTCCCGGTGGTCGAGGTCGCCGACGACGCCTCGCCGCGCGGTGAGCTGGTGTTCGCTCTCTGGGAACCCCCGCTCACCGAACTGCACGGCGAGAAGGGCGCCCCGGTCCGCCGTACCGCCACCGCCGAGACCGCCGACCTGCTGACCGACCTCACCGTCCAGGGCGTCCGCTCGGTGGCCTTCGTACGGTCCCGGCGCGGCGCCGAGCTGATCGCGCTGATCGCCCAGGAACGCCTCGCCGAGGTCGACCGCTCACTGGTCCGACGGGTCGCCGCCTACCGGGGCGGCTACCTCCCCGAGGAACGCCGCGCCCTCGAACGCGCCCTCCACTCCGGCGAGTTGCTCGGCCTCGCCGCCACCACCGCCCTCGAACTCGGCATCGACGTCTCGGGGTTGGACGCCGTCCTCATCGCCGGCTACCCCGGCACCCGCGCCTCCCTGTGGCAGCAGGCCGGCCGCGCCGGACGCTCCGGCCAGGGCGCCCTGGCCGTCCTGGTGGCCCGCGACGACCCCCTGGACACCTTCCTCGTCCACCACCCGGAGGCCCTCTTCGACCAGCCGGTGGAGTCCACGGTCCTGGACCCGGACAACCCGTACGTCCTGGCCCCCCACCTGTGCGCCGCGGCGGCCGAACTACCGCTGACCGACGATGACTTGGACCTCTTCGGCCCGGCCACGGCGGACCTGCTGCCACAGCTGGAGGCCGCGAAACTGCTCCGCCGCCGGGCGAAGGCCTGGCACTGGACGCGCCGGGAACGGGCCGCCGACCTCACCGACATCCGCGGCGGGGGCGGAAGCCCGGTCCAGGTCGTCGAGAACGGCACCGGCCGCCTGCTGGGCACGGTCGACGAGGCCGCCGCCCACACGACCGTCCACGAGGGCGCGGTCCACCTCCACCAGGGCCGCACGTACCTGGTGCGCGCCCTGGACCTGGAGGACTCGGTGGCCCTGGTGGAGGAGGCCAACCCCCCGTACTCGACGGTCGCCCGCGACACGACGGCAATCTCCGTCCTGGAGACGGACATCGAACTCCCGTGGGGCCAGGGCAGGTTGTGCTACGGCTCGGTCGAAGTCACCAACCAGGTCGTCTCCTTCCTCCGCAGACGTGTCATCACCGGTGAAGTCCTCGGCGAGTCGAAACTCGACCTCCCTCCTCGTACGCTGCGCACCCGCGCCGTGTGGTGGACGGTCACCGAGGACCAGCTCGACGCCGCCCGCATCAACCCCGAGATCCTCGGCGGCGCCCTGCACGCCGCCGAACACGCCTCGATCGGCATGCTCCCGCTGTTCGCCACCTGCGACCGCTGGGACATCGGCGGCGTCTCGGTCCCTCTGCACCCCGACACACTGCTGCCGACGGTCTTCGTCTACGACGGCCATCCCGGCGGCGCGGGCTTCGCCGAGCGCGCCTTCCACACCGCCCGCGCCTGGCTCACCGCCACCCGCCAGGCCATCGCCTCCTGCGAGTGCGAGGCCGGCTGCCCGTCCTGCATCCAGTCCCCCAAGTGCGGCAACGGCAACGAGCCGTTGCACAAGCGGGGGGCGGTGCGGTTGCTCACGGAGCTGTTGCGGGAGGCGCCGGTGCCGGAGGGGGAAGCGCTGGTCCAGGAGGGAGAGGTGCGGGTACCGGAGGGAGAGGTGCGGGTACCGGAGGCGGAACCGGCCCCGCAGGCCCCGCCCGTGCCCTGACCTCCGCCGCGAACGGTCCCAGGCCGGACGCCGCCGTCACGTCCGACGTCTCCCCCACGACCGCGCACCGCACCAGCCGCGTCCCCTGCGCCCGCGCCACCCGCTCCGCCCGGGCGCAGGCCCCCGTACCGCCCTCCGCCCAGTGGTCGGCCGCCGCGAGGGCCGCGAGATCCGCACCGCCGGCCGCGCGATGCCGGGCCACGACGGCCTGACCCAGGGCGAATACGACCCCGAACACGACGCACATCACGGCCATCGCCCCCAGGCTCCACACGGTGGCGGACCCACGGTCCGAGTCCGGGCCGGGGCGACGGAATCTCATGCGCCCCAGCACGGCGATACGACACCTCACGGCCCCGCCCTCCCCTCGCCGACCGTCTCCTCCGCCACCGCCACGGCCTCCTCCCGCACCTCGAAGGGCAGCCCGCCGAGCATCGGTGGCTTGGCGACCACGACCACATGGACCTGGTCGCCCTCCCGGGAGACCGCGATCCGCGCGTCGCGCGGTGCCGTGTCCCTGGCCACCCGGACGACCGCTTCGGCGGGATCCTGCCGAGCCGCCGCACGGGCGCCGGACCGCGCCGCGTCCACGCACTGGATCTGCGCGGCCACCACCAGCAGCCCCCACACCAGCGCCATGGCGAACATCACCAGCACGGGCAGGACCACGGCCGCCTCGGCCGTCACGAATCCCCCGTCGCCGCCCCGGCGTTCAGACCTTCGCATCGAGGGCCCGCTTCACGATGTCCTGGAGCTCCGTGCTGACCGCTCCGCTGGTCACCACCTTGTAGAGCACCACGGCGAACGCCACCGCCGCGACCAGGCCCATCGCGTATTCAGCCGTTGCCATACCGGCATCCCCGCGCGCGGCGCGGAGTCGCACCCGTACCCGTACCGCTCGGACCACCCGTACCGCCGCTGCCCGTACTCCCTGCACTGCCTTGTACATCTCAACCCCCGTGAGGTTCTTGTCTGTTCAGTTGCTTGATTGCTTGATTGCTCGGCTGCTCGGCTGCCTGGTTGCCTGGTTGTTGGATCAGCCACCTCCTCCCGTCGCCCCGCCCGCGAGCCCGATCACCACGGGCAGTACGCCGACGGCGATGAACGCGGGCAGGAAGCACAGCCCCACCGGTGCGGTGATCAGGACGGCCGCCCGCCGGGCCCGTGCCGTCGCGGTGCGGGTCCAGTCGGCGCGGGCCTCCGCCGCGAGCCGTGCGACCGGTCCGGCGGCGGGGAGCCCCGACTCGTCGGCCCGTTCGAGCAGCCTGGCCAACGGGCCGGCGCCCGGAAGCGCGGCCAACCTCCGCCAGGCGTCGGCCGGTTCGCCGCCGAGCCGTACCTCCGCCGCCGCACGCGCCAGCCGTTCCCCCACGGGTCCCGCCAACGCCTCGCCCACGGCCTGGGCGGCGATCACCGGAGAGGCCCCGGCGGCGATACAGGCGGCCAGCAGATCGGCGGCGAGAGGGAGTTGGCGTGCGGCGGTGGCCGCGTCGCGCTCGGCGCCGGTGTCGTCGGCCACCTGCCTACGGCGCCACCACCACAGCGCGAGTGCGACGGCCCCGCCCACCACGACTCCGGCGATCCCACCGACCAACACCCACCCGGCACCCACGACGCCCACCAACGGCAACCACCGCCGCGCGGCATCCCGAGCCTCGAACCGCCGCCCGGCAGAAGGCA
This sequence comes from Streptomyces sp. NPDC050548, assembly GCF_044457385.1. Classification (NCBI taxonomy): domain Bacteria; kingdom Bacillati; phylum Actinomycetota; class Actinomycetes; order Kitasatosporales; family Streptomycetaceae; genus Streptomyces; species Streptomyces sp. NPDC050548. Next base: position 27,691 of record NZ_JBITGV010000032.1, on the reverse strand, counting down.
CTTCCACTTCCCGCGACTCCCGCGCCTCCCGAGGCAGCAGCCCGGCCAGCCGTCGCCGAGCCCGCCGCGCCCGCCGTAGCGCGTCCAGCCTCCGCACCAACCACGCCGCGGCCAGCGCCACCCCCAGGGCCACCCCCAGCCTGTGGACAACTTCCGTACTCACTCGGTCCTCCTTCTCCGACTCCGACTCCGGCTCCGACACCGGCTCCGACACCCGGCCGCCACGACTGCCCCGCTCACGCCGCCTCCACCCCGCCCACGATCCGCAGCGCCCACCACATCCCCAAGCCCTCCAGCAACCCCCCGACCACCAGGCACCCCAGTCCCGCCCCGCTGTGCAGCAGCACCCGCAGCGGGTCGGCGCCCATCGCCGCGCCGAGCAGCAGCCCGAGCACCGGCAAGCCGGCGAGCATCACGGCGGTGGCCCGCGCTCCGGCCAACTGGGCGCGCAGGTCGGCCCGTTGGTCCCGGTCCGCGCGCAACGCCCCTTCGAGCCGGTCGAGTCCCGCGGCGAGCCCGGCTCCCTGGTCCACGGCCACCCGCCAGCACGCGGCGAGCCCCAACAGGCCTTCCGCGCCCGGCTGTCGGGCCGTCGAGGTGAGCGCACCCGGTACGTCCCCGCCGAACCGCGCCGCCGCCAGCACCGCGGCCTGTGCTTCCCCGAGCCCCTCGGAGTCGAGCGCGGCCCGCAGCAACGCCTCGCCCGGCTGCCGCCCCGCGCGCACCTCCCCGGCGAGCGCCGAGCACAGCGCGATCACCGCGTCGCCGCGCGACTCCCGCGCCCGCCGGGCCTCACCGGCCAGCCGCACCCGTCGTAGCAACGGCACTCCGACCGCCCCCGCGACGGCCGGAACCACCGAAGCCCCCAGTACCGCGACCACCAGTCCGACGCCCAGTGACCACCACTCGGCCCGCAACCGGCCCCGGATCCGGCGCAGTTCGTCGGCGGCCCGCTCCCACGAGGGCGGTCCGACGCCCACCGCCGCGCCGCCCGCGAACAGCAACTGCGCCCGCCGCGCCCCGGACTGCCGCCCGCCCATCAGCCAGACCAGGGCCCCGACACACACCGCGGCCACCCCGACCGACATCTCACCCGTTCCCACGTCCATCACCGCTCCCGTTCGCCGTCACCCGTCCCGCACTAGGCCCGTCAACTCCCTTCACCCGCACCCCTGATCAACTCCCGCAGCCGCTCCCACCCCCGCTCGTACGCGAACGCCTCCGCGCCCCAGCGCAGCGCCGGTACCGTCCGCACCAGGCCCGACGGGTCCCGTTCCAGGACGTGGACCTCGGCGATCCGTCGCCGTCCGGCGCGGTCCCGTACGAGGTGCAGGACCACCGACAGTGCCGCCGCCAACTGGCTGTGCAGCGCGGCCCGGTCGAGGCCCGCGGCCGTACCCAGGGCCTCCAGGCGGGCCGGGACATCGGCCGCGGCGTTCGCGTGCACGGTTCCGCAGCCGCCCTCGTGGCCCGTGTTGAGCGCGGCGAGGAGGGCGACGACCTCGGGTCCGCGCACCTCGCCGACGACGAGCCGGTCCGGCCGCATCCGGAGGGCCTGGCGGACTAGGTCCTGGAGGGTGACGAGGCCGGCGCCCTCCTGGTTGGCGGGTCTGCTCTCCAGCCGTACGACGTGCGGATGGTCCGGCTTCAGCTCCGCCGAGTCCTCGGCGAGCACGATCCGCTCGCCCGGCCCGACCAGTCCGAGCAGCGCGCTCAGGAGTGTCGTCTTGCCACTGCCGGTGCCGCCGCTGATCAGGAAGGACAGCCGGGCCTCGATCACCGCCCGCAGGATCCGGTCGCCGCCCGGCGGCACCGTGCCCGCCGCGACCAGTTCGCCGAGCGTGAAGGCGCGCGGTCGTACGACGCGGAGTGCGAGGCAGGTGCAGCCGACGGCGACCGGGGGCAGTACGGCGTGCAGGCGGGTCCCGTCGGGCAGCCGGGCGTCGGCCCAGGGCCGTGCGTCGTCCAGTCGGCGTCCGGCCACCGCGGCCAGGCGCTGCGCGAGGCGTCGTACGGCCGCCGCGTCCGGGAAGGTGACGGCGGTCAGTTCCAGGCCGCCGCCCCGGTCGACCCATACCTGGTCCGGGGCGGACACGAGCACATCGGTCACCAAGGGGTCGGCGAGCAGGGACTCCAGTGGCCCGCTGCCCACCAGTTCGGACCGCAACTGCTCGGCCGCGCCGAGGACTTCGGCGTCCCCCAGCACCCGCCCCTGTTCCCGCAGCGCCTGCGCCACCCGCGCGGGCGTCGGCTCGCCCCCGCTCTCGGCCAGCCACCGCCGCACACCGTCGAGCATCCCGACGGGCATGCCCGGAGCCGGACCGAACCCACTCCCCACCAGCTCGCTCATACGCCACCCGCCTCGACCAGCGCCCGCTCCCAGAACTCCCGGCAGAACCGCGCCAGCGGCCCCCTCCCGGCCGCCCCCGGCGGCGCCTTGCCGTCGTGCGGCCGCAACAGGCCCGATTCGAGCGGCACTTCGCCCGCCAGCGGCAGTCCGAGGAGGCGGGCCACCTCCCGGTCGTCGAGGCCGGGGGCGTACGGCCCGCGGACGGCCACCCGGAGATCGCGCAGGACCATGCCGACGGCGGACGCGACCCGGCCGGCCGCGGCGACGGCGCGCAGTTCGGCGGGGACCACCAGGAGGCCCACGTCGAGTTGGGCGAGGGTCTCGGCGACGCCGTCGTCGATGCGGCGGGGCAGGTCGACGACGACCGTGCCGCCGCGCCTTCTGGCCGCGGCGAGCACCGCGCGGACGGCCTGCGGCGAGATGGCGACGCAGTCGCCGCGGTCCCAGCTGAGCACCCTGAGCGAGTGGAGTTCGGGGAGGGACTCCTCCAGGGCGCCGCCGCCGACCCGGCCGCGCGAGGCGGCGAACGCGGGCCAGCGCAGGCCTTCCGCGCTCTCTCCGCCGAGGAGTACGTCGAGTCCGCCGCCGAGAGGATCCGCGTCCACCAGGAGTGTGCGCAGTCCCTCCCGCGCGGAGGTGACGGCGAGGGCGCACGCGAGCGTGGACGCTCCGGCCCCGCCGCGGCCCCCGATGACGCCGACGGTGAGCGCGGGGCGGCCGACGCCCTCGGCCACGTCGGCGATGCGGTCGACGAGCCACTGCTCGCCGTCGGGCAGCATCAGGACGTGATCGGCGCCGATCTCGACGGCGCGCCGCCAGACCCCGGAGTCGTCCTGGTCCCGGCCGACCAGCACCACCCCGTTGCGGCGGGCGGCCCCGCGCACCCGTCGTGCCGCGTCGTCGCCGACCAGGACGAGCGGCGCCGTCTCCCAGCCGCCCCGGCGCTCCGGGACCCCGGGATGGACCTCGGGTGTCGCGCCGGCCGCCGCGCACAGGCGCAGCAGGTCGTCGAGGAGTTCGGCGTCCTCGGTGACGATCAGCGGTCCGCCCTGGCGTCCGCCGGCGGCGGGTGGCGGATCGTGTGTGACAGTTCCGGCCATTCTTTCCATCCCCCATCGATGTGTCTCTCGCGTGGCCCCTGCGGTCCCGCGATTCCCAAACGTGTGAAGAACCGGCGATCGGCCTCCATATGCACGGCCGACAGAAACCGGCCGAACGCGTCCGACAAACGGAACCGGCCATGAACTCGCCGCGAGCGAGGACGCGTTGGAATCACGGTGCGGGCATCACGGAAATCGTGTGGATCTTGGTCGAAAACTGTGGACAACGCAGGGCCTGTGAATATCGCCGTCACCCATACCGGTGACCCCCGTACTGGCCTCTGTACGAGTCCCGCAGCGCAGCCCCGCGACTACACGCAGTGACGGGCCCTGGGCATGAAAAAAGGCGGCCTCGGCCGCCTCGCGATGGCCTCATGACCACGCACGGAAAGGGAAAACGGGTCCGGACATGCGACGACCCCCACCGGGGGGGAGAGTGGGGGTCGCCTTCACGGCCGACTCGGGGGGGGAGGAGCCGGGCCGCGTTAGCACGGTCGCGAACGATCCGTGACTTCCATGGTGTACCCGAGAGCCCTCTCAGGCAAACCCACGCGCCACACCTTACGCCGAATGGGCTGCGCCTATGCTCTGGGTTGTGGAAAACCACTCCTTGCCCCGCACAGCAGCCTTCTTTGACCTGGACAAGACGGTCATTGCGAAGTCGAGCACGCTCACCTTCGGCAAGTCCTTCTACCAAGGCGGACTGATCAACCGCAGGGCCGCGCTGCGGACCGCCTATGCGCAGTTCGTCTTCCTCGCCGGCGGCGCCGACCACGATCAGATGGAGCGGATGCGCAAGTACCTGTCCTCGCTCTGCCGCGGCTGGAACGTCCAGCAGGTCAAGGAGATCGTCGCCGAGACCCTGCACGACCTGATCGACCCGATCATCTACGACGAGGCCGCCTCACTCATCGAGGAGCACCACCGCGCCGGCCGCGATGTGGTGATCGTGTCCACGTCGGGCGCCGAGGTGGTCGAGCCGATCGGTGAACTCCTGGGCGCGGACCGGGTGGTGGCGACCCGCATGGTGGTGGGCGACGACGGCTGCTTCACGGGCGAGGTGGAGTACTACGCGTACGGCCCGACGAAGGCCGAGGCGATCAAGGAGCTGGCCCAGTCCGAGGGGTACGACCTCGACCGCTGCTACGCCTACAGCGACTCGGCGACCGATGTGCCGATGCTCCAGTCCGTGGGCCGTCCCTACGCCGTGAACCCGGACCGGACACTCCGTAAGGAGGCACTCGCGCGCGGGTGGCCGATTCTGGACTTCAACCGCCCGGTCCGGCTCAAGCAGCGGCTGCCCACGCTCTCCGTGCCGCCCCGCCCGGCGCTCGTGGTGGCGGCGGCTGTGGGCGCCGCGGCGGCCACAGCGGGGCTCGTCTGGTACGCGAGCCGGCGCAAGGCGGCGACCGTTTACGCCGGTTAGTGTCCCTTTGAGCGCAAAAGTAAAGAAGCGCGGCGAGGGGTTCCACTTCCTCCGGCGCGGGAGTACAAAGGATTCAACGGCCCGCGAGACCAAGGACATCCGAAAGGATCACCTTAATAACGCATTTGGCCCCACGGACCGCGCATGAACACCGAGCACCCACGCGACGTCGACCCGTCGATTACGGGCCAGCCGCACCAGGTGACGGGCAATGTTCCCGACCTGATGGGCAATATTTCGAGGACGCTTGGTAACCCGGTGGAACATGCCAGCGGCGGTACGAATCCTCGTACCGCCGCAACCCGTAACGGCCCCCTCCGTAGGGGGCCGTTTTCCTGTGTCAGGCCGCTCCGCGCTGCAGCGCCTCGCACACCGCCGTCGACTCGCGCGCCCCCAGCTCGACGGCGCGCCCGCAGTGCGTGATCCACGCGGCCATGCCCTCCGGGGTGCCGGAGACATAGCCGTCCAGCGCCGCCAGGTAGGCCGCGCGCCCGAGTTCGGCGTGGCCGACCTCCGCCGGGCACACGGACTTCGGGTCGAGACCGCTGCCGATGAGGACGATCCGCTCCGCCGTGCGCGCGACGAGCCCGTTGCGGGAGGTGAAGGGGCGCAGCGCGAGCAGTTCGCCGTGCACGACGGCGGCCGTCACCAGCGCCGGCGCCGAACCGCCCGCGATGATCAGCTCCGAGAGCCCGTCCAGCCGCCCGGAGACCTCGGCCGCACCGGGGAGCGGCAGTTCGACGAGCGGCTCGTCGACCGGCTCCCCCTGCTGACGCGGCCGTCCGACCTCGTCCTCCTTGCTCGCGGCGGCCACCAGGTGCAGCCGGGCGAGCACCCTGAGGGGCGACTGCCGCCAGATGGACAGGAGTTGGCCCGCCTCGGCGGACAGCCGCAGGGCCGCGCCCATCGTGCGGGCCTCGTCGTCACCGCTGAAGTCGGTGCGCCTGCGGACCTCTTCGAGTGCCCAGTCGGCCCCGGAGAGCGCGGCGGAGCCACGGGCCCCGCGCAGTGCCGCCTCGGCGGTGATCTCGTTGCTGCGGCGCCGCATGACCCGGTGCCCGTAGACGCGGTCCACGGCCTTGCGCATGGACTCGACGGACTCGGCCACTCCGGGCAGCGTGCCCAGGGCCGCGAGCGGATCGGCGGTCGCACCTGTCGTACTCATGAGTACGACAGTAGCCATCCCGGCGGCGCACCCCACGATGGAGTGGTCTTCTTCACGCACACCTGCCACATACAGCTACAGCACGACTACTCTTCGTGAACATGAAAATTGCTTTCGTCGGGAAGGGCGGCAGCGGAAAGACCACCCTGTCCTCCCTGTTCGTCCGCCACCTCGCGGCCACCGCCCAACCCGTCGTCGCCGTCGACGCGGACATCAACCAGCACCTGGGCCCCGCGCTCGGCCTGGACGAGGCGGAGGCCGCCGCACTGCCCGCCCTGGGCGAGCACCTCCCCCTGATCAAGGACTACCTGCGCGGCAGCAACCCGCGCATCGCCTCCGCAGAGACGATGATCAAGACCACCCCGCCCGGCACGGGCTCCCGGCTGCTGCGGGTGCGCGAGAACAATCCGGTCTACGACATCTGCGCGCGCTCGGTGGAACTCGACGGCGGCGCCGCCCGTTTGATGGTCACGGGACCTTTCACGGACGCCGACCTGGGGGTCTCCTGCTACCACTCCAAGACGGGAGCGGTGGAACTGTGCCTGAACCACCTGGTGGACGGGCGCGACGAGTTCGTCGTGGTGGACATGACGGCGGGCTCGGACTCCTTCGCCTCCGGCATGTTCACCCGCTTCGACATCACGTTCCTGGTGGCCGAGCCGACCCGGAAGGGGGTCTCCGTCTATCGCCAGTACAAGGAGTACGCCCGCGACTTCGGAGTCGTCCTGAAGGTCGTCGGCAACAAGGTGCAGGGCCAGGACGATCTCGACTTCCTCCGCGCCGAGGTCGGGGACGACCTGCTCGTGACGGTGGGGCACTCGGACTGGGTGCGCGCCATGGAGAAGGGCCGCCCGCCCCGGTTCGAGCTCCTGGAGGACGTCAACCGCCGCGCCCTGCGCATGCTGGAGATCGCCGCCGACGCGACGTACGAACTGCGCGACTGGGAGCGCTACACGCAGCAGATGGTGCACTTCCACCTGAAGAACGCCCGGAGTTGGGGCAACGAGCGCACCGGGGCCGACCTGGCGGCGCAGGTTGACCCCGGGTTCGTGCTCGACGAGAGCATCACCGCACCGGTGTGAGGCGCGCCCCCTGCCGACCCGCTACTGCTTGACCGCCGGCGCCCCGGGCACGCCCTTCGGGGCCGGCGCGGGGCGGCCGGTCAGGAAGGACGCCCAGCCCGGCTTCGGCGCCTCGCCGACGTTGAGGGTGCGCAGCTTCGCCAGGGTCCCCGGGTCCTGGGCGTCCAGCCAGTCGGCCAGCTGCCGGAAGGAGACACAGCGCGTCTCGGGCTTGTTGCAGACCTTCTCGATGACCTCGTCGAGGGCACGCATGTAGGTGCCGCCGTTCCAGGACTCGAAGTGGTTGCCGATGACCAGGGGCGCGCGGTTGCCGTCGTAGGCCCGGTCGAAGCCCTTGAGCAGGCCGTCACGCATCTCGTCGCCCCACTGCTGGTACTTGTCGGGGTCGCCCTGGGTCTGGGTGCCGGACTGGTTGACCATGAAGTTGTAGTCCATGGTCAGCTGCTCGTAGGAGTGGCCGGGGAAGGGGACGAGCTGCATGGACAGGTCCCACAGCCCCTCCTTCTTCTTGGGCCAGATCTGGTCGTTGACCCCGCTGGTGTCGTAGCGGAAGCCCAACTGGCTGGCCGCCTTCATGAAGTTGGCCTGGCCCTCCAGGCAGGGCGTGCGGGCGCCGACGAGTTCTTTGTCGTAGTCGAAGGGCAGTGAAGAGGCCTTCTTCATCCCGGAGTTGGTCTTCCAGGTCTTCACGAACTGCTTCGCCTGGGCGATCTCGCTCTTCCACTCGGCGACCGACCACTCGCCGACCCCGCCGTTCTTGCCGCAGAAGTGACCGTTGAAGTGGGTGCCGATCTCGTTGCCCTCCAGCCACGCCAGGCGCAGCTGCTTCACGGTGTCGGAGATGCCCTGTTCGTCGTTGAAGCCGATGTCCGAGCTGCCCGGCGAGTGCTCCGGGGGCTTGTAGAGGTCGCGCTTGTCCTCCGGCAGCATGTACACGCCGCTGAGGAAGTACGTCATGTTCGCGTGGTTGGCCTTGGAGACCTTGCGGAAGTGGGAGAACAGCTTCTGACTGTCCTCGCCGGCTCCGTCGAAGGAGAAGACCACGAACTGCGGGGGCTTCTGACCGGGCTTGAGCCGCTCGGGTCTGGGCAGATGCGGCTGCGCCCCGGTGTACGACGTGGAGCCGTCCCCGATCAGGCGGACTCCGCTCTTGGGTGCCGGGGCGGGCGCCGCCTTGTGCGGACCGTTCGCTCCGTGCGGGGAACCGTTGTCACCGATCGCGCAACCGGCGAGCGACGCGGCACAGGCCGCGGCGATCACGGCGCCCGCGGTGATCCTCTGGGTGGCGGCCATGTCCGCCCACCTTCTTCCTTCGTTCGGACCGACGCCGATCAGGGCGTTTTCTGGCGATGTGCCGGGATTCCCGGCAGCGCCGCCAAGGTCGCACGGGGCCGAAGGTGGGATTAGTACGACAAGCCGATGAAATTCTCACTTCACTCTCCGAGGTGACTTATTAACCCATTTGCCCGGAAAGTCTATGCTTGACCTTTACTCTGCATTACTATCCATTTACCGAGCGTTGAGATATCCCGCCGCTGCACGCCGTGACCCACGGCCGCGACCGACCCCCGCCATCGACGGGGACCACCAGTTCCGCGACCGCGCCGCCCCGGAGGAGACGGGAAGACATGTCAGCCTGCGTACCCACCCGCGCCACCGACTCGAACGCCGATCGGACGAAGCGCGTCCACCCGCCCCACAGCCCCCCGCCGCCGCACCGCCGCTTCCGCATCGCGGGCGCCGATGTGTCGGCCTCCATCGCGGTCTTCCTGATCGCCCTGCCCCTGTCCCTCGGCATCGCGCTGGCCACCGGCGCGCCCCTCCAGGCCGGCCTGGTCGCCGCCGCCGCGGGCGGCCTGGTCGCCGGACTGCTCGGCGGCTGCCCCCTCCAGGTCAGCGGCCCGGCCGCCGGACTCACCGTGGTCACCGCCGACCTGATCCACCGTTACGGCTGGCGCACGACCTGCGCGGTCACCGTCCTCGCGGGCCTGGCCCAACTCGCCCTGGGCTGCGTGCGCGTGGCCCGTACCGCGCTCGCCGTCAGCCCCGCGATCGTGCACGGCATGCTCGCCGGCATCGGTGTCACCATCGCCGTCGCCCAGCTGCACATCGTCCTCGGCGGCACCCCGCAGAGCTCGGTCCTCGCCAACCTCCGCGCGCTGCCCGCCCAGTTGGCGGACCTGCATCCCGCCGACGTGGCGATGAGCGCGCTGACGCTGGCCCTACTGCTGCTGTGGCCGCGCGTCCCCGGCCGGCTCGGGCATCTGATGCGGAAGATCCCGGCCGCGCTCGTCGCCGTCGCCGGGGCCACGCTCACCGCGTCCCTCACCGGGCTGACCCTCGCCAAGGTCGACCTGCCGTCCTGGAGCAGCCACGCGCTGGCCGGACTGCCCGAGGGCCCGGTGCTCGGCCTCGCCGCCGCCGTCCTCACCACCACGCTGGTGTGCAGCGTCCAGTCGCTGCTCGGCGCGGTCGCCGTGGACAAGCTGGTCGCGGGACGGCCCGGGCTCTCCGCCCGCGTCGGCCGCTCCGACCTCAACCGCGAACTGCTCGGCCAGGGCGCCGCCAACATCGTCTCCGGCGCGCTCGGCGGACTGCCGGTCGCGGGGGTGGCCGTACGGAGTTCGGCGAATGTGCAAGCAGGTGCCGTGAGCCGGAACTCCACGATGCTGCACGGCGTTCTCGTAGTGATCGCCGCGCTGCTGATGGTCCCCGTGCTGGAGCTGATCCCCCTCGCTTCGCTCGCCGCACTCGTGATGGCCGTCGGCATCCAGATGGTGTCCCTGCACCACATCCGCACGGTGACCCGCCACCGGGAAGTACTGGTCTACGCCGTCACCACCCTCGGCGTGGTCCTCCTCGGCGTCCTGGAGGGCGTGCTCCTCGGGGTCGCCGTGGCGGTCGCCGTCGCCCTGCACCGCCTCACCCACACCCGCATCACGCACGACGAGAAGGAAGGAGTCCATCACGTACACGTCCGAGGGCAGTTGACGTTCCTCGCGGTGCCGCGGCTCAGCCGCTCCCTGCATCTCGTACCCCAAGGCGCCCACGCCGTCGTGGAGTTGGACGGTTCGTTCATGGACCACGCGGCGTACGAGTCACTGCAGGACTGGCAGAACGCGCACACCGCGCGGGGAGGCTCCGCCGAACTGACGGGCCGCCGTACGGGAGTCAGTGCCGGCGCGACGGGCGCGGAAGCCTGCCGCTGTCACCCCTGGACGCCGTGGCGCGAGCACCGGTGCGAGCGACCGCGGTCGGCGCCCCGTGGTGGCGGTCCCGCCTCCGGGCATCAACTCGCCCGTGGCATCAGCGCGTTCCAGCGCAACACCGCGCCCCTGGTGCGGGACGAGCTGGCCCGGCTGGCCAGGGAGGGGCAGCAGCCCTCGCAGCTCTTCCTGACCTGCGCCGACTCGCGGCTGGTCACGTCGATGATCACCTCCAGTGGTCCCGGCGACCTGTTCGTCGTGCGGAACGTGGGCAACCTCGTGCCGCAGCCCGGCGAGGAGAGCGGCGACGACTCGGTGGCGGCGGCGATCGAGTACGCGGTGGACGTGCTGCGCGTGAGATCGATCACGGTGTGCGGGCACTCCGGGTGCGGGGCCATGCAGGCGCTGCTCAACTCCCGGCCCGGGGAAGCCCGTTCGCCGCTCCAGCGGTGGCTGCGGCACGGGCGGCCGAGCCTGGAGCGGATGGCCGCCGACAACCGGCCCTGGGCGCGGCTCGCCACCAGGGCACCCGCCGACGCCGTTGAGCAGCTGTGTCTGACCAATGTGGTGCAGCAGCTGCAGCATCTGCGGGGGCACGAGTCGGTGGCGCGGGCCTTGCGGGACGGGGAGTTGGAGCTGCACGGGATGTACTTCCACGTGGGTGAGGCGCAGGCGTATCTACTGAGCGAGGAGGACGAGTTGTTCGATCGGGTGGGGGTGGTGGACGTCTCGGCCTGAACCTCGTTCACCCGGTGTCCGTGGGTACGAAAGACCCACGCCACGCAGATCGCCCCCGAGTCCGATGACAGGTCTAAACCAATATTTCGGCGACCCTTGTCATCGGACCCCCGGGTCTGATGAGCTGGCCCGGGACACAACGGACACCCTGGGAAAGGCAGATGCCGTGAGCAACGAAAGCCTGGCCAACCTGCTCAAGGAAGAGCGCAGGTTCGCACCCCCCGCGGACCTGGCGGCGCACGCCAATGTCACGGCGGAGGCGTATGAGCAGGCCAAGGCTGACCGGCTCGGCTTCTGGGCCGCGCAGGCCCGCCGCCTGAGCTGGGCCAAGGAGCCGAGCGAGACGCTGGACTGGTCGAACCCGCCGTTCGCCAAGTGGTTCAAGGACGGCTCGCTCAACGTCGCGTACAACTGCGTGGACCGGCACGTCGAGGCGGGCAACGGCGACCGGGTCGCCATCCACTTCGAGGGCGAGCCCGGCGACAGCCGCGCGATCACCTACGCCGAGCTGAAGGACGAGGTCTCCAAGGCCGCGAACGCCCTGCTGGAGCTGGGGGTTCAGAAGGGCGACCGGGTCGCCGTCTACATGCCGATGATCCCGGAGACGGCGGTCGCGATGCTGGCCTGCGCGCGCATCGGCGCCGCGCACTCGGTGGTGTTCGGCGGCTTCTCGGCGGACGCGCTCGCGACCCGGATCCAGGACGCGGACGCCAAGGTCGTCATCACCTCGGACGGCGGCTGGCGGCGCGGCAAGCCGTCCGCGCTCAAGCCGGCCGTGGACGACGCGGTCGACCGCCCGGACAGCGGCGTCGAGCACGTGCTCGTGGTCCGCCGTACGGGCCAGGACGTGGCCTGGAACGACGAGCGGGACGTGTGGTGGCACGAGGTCGTCGACCGGCAGTCGACGGAGCACACCCCGGAGGCGTTCGAGGCGGAGCAGCCGCTGTTCATCCTCTACACGTCCGGTACGACGGGTAAGCCCAAGGGCATCCTGCACACCTCCGGCGGCTATCTCACCCAGGCCGCGTACACCCACCACGCGGTCTTCGACCTCAAGCCGGAGACCGACGTCTACTGGTGCACGGCCGACGTCGGCTGGGTCACCGGCCACTCGTACATCGTCTACGGCCCGCTCGCCAACGGCGCGACGCAGGTCATGTACGAGGGCACCCCGGACACCCCGCACCAGGGCCGCTTCTGGGAGATCGTCCAGAAGTACGGGGTGACGATCCTGTACACGGCGCCGACCGCGATCCGTACGTTCATGAAGTGGGGCGACGACATCCCCGCGAAGTTCGACCTGTCCTCCCTGCGCATCCTGGGTTCGGTCGGCGAGCCGATCAACCCCGAGGCGTGGATCTGGTACCGCAAGCACATCGGTGCGGACAGGACGCCGATCGTGGACACCTGGTGGCAGACCGAGACCGGCGCGATGATGATCTCGCCGCTGCCGGGCGTGACCGCGACCAAGCCCGGTTCCGCGCAGACCCCGCTGCCCGGCATCTCCGCGACCGTGGTCGACGACGAGGCCAACGAGGTCCCGAACGGCGGCGGCGGTTACCTGGTCCTCACCGAGCCGTGGCCGTCCATGCTGCGCACGATCTGGGGCGACGACCAGCGGTTCCTGGACACGTACTGGTCGCGGTTCGAGGGCAAGTACTTCGCCGGTGACGGCGCGAAGAAGGACGACGACGGTGACATCTGGCTGCTCGGCCGGGTGGACGACGTGATGCTCGTGTCCGGGCACAACATCTCCACCACCGAGGTCGAGTCGGCGCTCGTCTCCCACCCGTCCGTGGCCGAGGCGGCCGTGGTCGGCGCGGCCGACGAGACGACCGGACAGGCGATCGTCGCGTTCGTCATCCTGCGCGGCACGGCGAACGCCGAGGACGAGAACCTCGTGGCCGACCTGCGCAACCACGTCGGCGCCGTCCTCGGCCCGATCGCCAAGCCCAAGCGGGTCCTCCCGGTGGCCGAGCTGCCGAAGACGCGCTCCGGCAAGATCATGCGCCGACTGCTGCGGGACGTGGCGGAGAACCGTCAGCTCGGCGATGTCACGACCCTGACGGACTCCACCGTCATGGACCTCATCCAGGCGAAGCTCCCGGCGGCCCCGAGCGAGGACTGAGCAGTACGCAACCCAGCGGTCCAGCGATGAGGGGTGCCCGGCGCAACGCGCGCCGGGCACCCCTTTTAGGTAAACTAAGCAAAACGTGACCCTCATGGTGTGCCGGGAAGTCTGGTCGGCGAGTAGTTCCGTCCTGCCCACCGACCGGAGGTCCCCCCGATGGCCGCGCCCCGCCCCACCCCCGCCCGCAAGGTGCTCGGACGCCTGTCCCTGCCCGAGCGGAACTTCGTCGCGGAGGCGCTGCGCACCGAGACCGTCGGCGGTGTCCTGCTCCTGGCAGCCGCGGTCACCGCGCTGATCTGGGCGAACGTCCCCGCCCTGCACGACAGTTACGAGAGCGTCAGCCACTTCCACCTCGGCCCCGCCGCCCTCGGCCTGCATCTCTCGATCGCCCACTGGGCCGCCGACGGCCTCCTCGCGATCTTCTTCTTCGTCGCCGGGATCGAGCTCAAGCGCGAACTCGTCGCCGGTGACCTGCGCGACCCGAAGGCCGCCGCCCTGCCCGTCGTGGCGGCCCTGTGCGGGATGGCCGTACCCGCACTCGTCTACACACTCACCAACCTCACCGGCGGCGGCTCTCTGGACGGCTGGGCGGTCCCCACCGCCACCGACATCGCCTTCGCGCTCGCCGTCCTCGCGGTGATCGGCACCTCCCTGCCGAGCGCCCTGCGCGCCTTCCTGCTCACCCTCGCCGTGGTCGACGACCTGTTCGCGATCCTGATCATCGCGGTCTTCTTCACCGACCGGATCGACTTCGCCGCGCTCGCGGGCGCGGTCGTGGGCCTCGCCGTCTTCTGGCTGCTGCTGCGCCGGGGCGTGCGCGGGTGGTACGTGTACGTCCCGCTCGCGCTGGTGATCTGGGCGCTGATGTACAACAGCGGCGTCCACGCCACGATCGCCGGCGTCGCGATGGGCCTGATGCTGCGCTGCACCACCCGCGAGGACGAGGACCACTCCCCCGGCGAGCATGTCGAACATCTCGTACGGCCCCTGTCGGCGGGCCTGGCCGTCCCCCTGTTCGCGCTGTTCAGCGCCGGGGTCGCGATCTCGGGCGGCGCGCTGGGTGACGTGTTCACGAAGCCCGAGACCCTCGGCGTGGTCCTCGGGCTGGTCGTCGGCAAGGCGGTCGGGATCTTCGGCGGGACCTGGCTGACGGCCCGTTTCACCCGGGCCTCGCTCAGCGACGACCTCGCCTGGGCGGACGTGTTCGCGGTCGCCTCGCTGGCCGGCATCGGCTTCACCGTGTCCCTGCTCATCGGGGAACTCGCGTTCGACGGCGACCAGGTGCTCACCGACGAGGTCAAGGCGGCCGTCCTCGTGGGCTCCCTGATCGCGGCCCTGTGCGCGACCGTGTTGCTCAAGCTGCGCAACGCCCGGTACCGCAGGATGTACGAGGACGAGGAGCGCGACGAGGATCTCGACGGCATCCCCGACATCTACGAGCAGGACGACCCGGCGTACCACCTGCGCATGGCCGGACTCCACGACCGCAAGGCCGCCGAGCACCGCAGGATCGCCGCGGAGATGGCCGCCGAACAGCGGCGCGGGCCCGCCGAAGTGGCGGGCGGGGCGGGCGAGGACAAGGACGGTCCGGCATGATCTGACGAGACGGTACAAACACATGCCGGAACACACACATGCGGAAGAGGGAGTACGCGATGAGCGCACCCGACGGCAGCCCGGTCGGCGCCGAACGCAGCATCGGCCAGCTGTTCGCCTCGGCGACGACCGAGATGTCCGCGCTGGTGCACGACGAGATCGCGCTGGCCAAGGCGCAGCTCAAGCAGGACGTCAAGCGCGGGGCGGTGAGCGGCGGCGCGTTCACCGTCGCCGCGGTCGTACTGCTGTTCTCCCTGCCGATGCTCAACTTCGCGCTGGCGTACGGCATTCGCACCTGGAGCGGCTGGAACATGGCGCTCTGCTTCCTGCTCTCCTTCGCGGCGAACGTGCTCGTCGCGGTCGTCCTCGGCCTGGTCGGCGTGCTCTTCGCGAAGAAGGCCGCCAAGAGCAAGGGCCCGCAGAAGGTGGCCGCCTCGGTCAAGGAGACCGCCGGAGTCCTGGGCAACGCCAAGCCGCATCCGCGCCCGGCGATCGAGGACCGTGTCCCCGAAGCCATCGAGGCTGTGGCACGCTCGTCCTCATGACGGACCCCGCCCATCCCTGGGCACAACCTGCTTCGGTCGTACGGCTCGACATTCCCGGCGGGCGCGAGGTGACCCACCGGGATGTCGCGGCCAACGGCGCGCGCTTCCACATCGCGGAGGTGGGCGACGGACCGCTGGTGCTCCTGCTGCACGGCTTCCCCCAGTTCTGGTGGACCTGGCGGAACCAGCTGGGCGCGCTGGCCGACGCCGGGTTCCGGGCCGTCGCCATGGACCTGCGGGGCGTCGGCGGCAGCGACCGCACCCCGCGCGGCTACGACCCGGCCAACCTCGCCCTCGACATCACCGGCGTGATCCGCTCCCTCGGCGAGCCCGACGCCGCGCTGGTCGGCCACGACCTCGGCGGCTATCTCGCCTGGACGGCCGCGGCGATGCGCCCCAAGCTGGTGCGCCGGCTCGCCGTCTCCTCGATGCCGCACCCCCGGCGCTGGCGCAACGCGATGCTGTCCGACGTCAGGCAGTCCGCGGCGAGTTCATACATCTGGGGGTTCCAGCGCCCCTGGCTGCCCGAGCGGCAACTCCTCGCCGATGACGCCGAGTTGGTGGGCAAGCTGATCCGGGACTGGTCCGGCCCGCAGCTGCCGGACGACGACGCGATCGAGGCGTACCGGCGGGCGATGCTGATCCCGTCGACCGCGCACTGCTCGATCGAGCCGTACCGCTGGATGGTGCGGTCGATGGCCCGCCCGGACGGCATCCAGTTCAACCGGCGGATGAAGCGGCCGGTGCGGGTGCCGACGCTGCATCTGCACGGCTCGCTGGACCCGGTGCTGCGCACCCGCAGCGCGGCGGGATCCGGGGAGTACGTCGAAGCGCCGTACCGCTGGCGGCTGTTCGACGGTCTCGGGCACTTCCCGCACGAGGAGGACCCGGTGGTCTTCTCGACCGAACTCGTCAACTGGCTCAAGGATCCCGAACCCGATCGGTGACCGAGCCGTCGCGCCCGGTATCCGGACCTGAACACCTGTACTACGAACGGCCACTTGCCCCGCGCATACGCCAATTGGGGCCCCAAGGGGTGGTTATCGACCTTGGGGCAGGGGCAGAGGTCGGGGTATGGGCTGGACGCACGACTACAGTGACGCAGCACGCAATCGCCGCTCGGACCACGGTCCGGGCTCCCACCAGCGAGGCGCCCCGCAACTCCAGGGCACAGACCTCAGGGTGGGGATCCCGCGCATTCTGCGCCGCCGGGCCCGCTGGGTCTCGGTACGGCTGCGTCATCCACGGGGCTGACGCACCCACCTCCTACTGAGCCGGGCTCACAGCGCGCAACTGTCGCTGTCCACCTGCTCGTTGGCACTGCGCCCCTTGACGATGTCCTCCCGGATCTCGTCCGCGGTGAGCGCGTACCCGGTGTCGGGGTCGTCCAGGGACTTCGCGAAGACCACGCCGTACACCTTGCCCTCGGGTGTGAGCAGCGGGCCGCCGGAGTTGCCCTGGCGGACGGTCGCGTAGAGCGAGTACACATCGCGGCGGACCGTGCCGCGGTGGTAGATGTCCGGGCCGTTGGCCGTGATGCGTCCCCGCACGCGTGCGGCCCGGACGTCGTACGACCCGTTCTCCGGGAAGCCGGCGACGATCGCGCTGTTGCCGCTGTCCGCGTCCTTGGTGGCGAACTGCAGGGAGCGCGCCTTCAGGTCCGGTACGTCGAGTACGGCGATGTCGCGGTGCCAGTCGTAGAGGACGACCTTGGCGTCGTACTTGCGGCCCACGCCCCCTATCTGGACGGTGGGTTCGTCGACGCCGCCCACGACGTGCGCGTTGGTCATGACACGGCGGTCGCCGAAGACGAAGCCGCTGCCCTCCAGGACCTTGCCGCAGCTCTGGGCGGTCCCCATGACCTTGACG
Source organism: Streptomyces sp. NPDC050548 (assembly GCF_044457385.1). Classification (NCBI taxonomy): domain Bacteria; kingdom Bacillati; phylum Actinomycetota; class Actinomycetes; order Kitasatosporales; family Streptomycetaceae; genus Streptomyces; species Streptomyces sp. NPDC050548. The sequence goes on along the minus strand of NZ_JBITGV010000032.1, from coordinate 10,483 downwards.
ATGGACTGCTGGGCGCGGGTGGCGACCGCGCTGGAGGCGAGGGCCGGGTCGGGCGGCTGGACGTCGTTGATCGGCTCGTTGGCGAACGGGCTGAAGACCTGCGGGAAGCCGTTCTGCGCGAGGACCGAGGAGAAGTCTGCGAACCAGGTGTCGGCCTGCGCGGGCAGCGCCCGGGACACCCCCAGCAGCACCTTGGAGCTGCGGACCTCCTTGCCGAGCGTCGGCAGGGTGGTGCCGGCCAGCGCCGAGCCGATCAGCCAGGCCACCAGGAGCATCGCGAGGACGTTGACCAGGGCGCCGCCGGTCGCGTCCAGGGCGCGGGCCGGGGACCAGGTGATGTACCGGCGCAGCTTGTTGCCGAGGTGGGTGGTCAGGGCCTGGCCGACGGAGGCGCAGACGATGACGACGACGACCGCGACGACGGCCGCGGTGGTGGAGACCTCCGCGTTGTCGGTCAGAGCGTCCCAGATGACGGGCAGTGTGTAGACGGCGACGAGACCGCCGCCCAGGAAGCCGATCACCGACAAAATGCCGACGACGAACCCCTGGCGATAGCCCACGATCGCGAACCACACGGCGGCGACCAGCAACAGGATGTCCAGCACATTCACGACGGACACCTTGTCATGACCGCCAGTCGAGGGGGACCTGCTTCTCGCGGTCCCAGGGGCGCTCCCAGCCCGAGTAGTGCAGGAGGCGGTCGATGACTCCGGCCGTGAAACCCCAGACAAGTGCCGATTCGACCAGAAATGCCGGACCCAGGAAGCCGCTGGGGTGCGACACCGTGACCCTGTTGGCCGGATCCGTGAGATCCGCCACGGGGACCGTGAACACCCGGGCCGTCTCGTTCGGATCGACCACCCCGACCGGTGTCGGCTCCCGCCACCAGCCCAGCACCGGGCTCACCACGAAGCCGCTCACCGGGATGTACAGCTTGGGCAGCACCCCGAAGAGCTGCACTCCGGCGGGGTCGAGCCCGGTCTCCTCCTCGGCCTCGCGGAGAGCGGCCCGCAGCGGGCCGTCGCCCGTCGGGTCGCCGTCCTCGGGGTCGAGGGCGCCACCCGGGAAGGACGGCTGCCCCGCGTGGGAGCGCAGCGAACTCGACCGCTCCATGAGCAGCAGCTCGGGCCCCCGATCGCCCTCCCCGAAGAGGATCAGCACCGCGGACTGCCGGCCCCCGCCGTCCTCCGGCGGCAGGAACCGGCTCAGCTGGAGCGGCTCGACCGTCTCCACCGCGTGCACCACCGGATCAAGCCAGTCGGGCAGCCCCTCTTTGCTGAGCCCCACACCCTGGGTATTGCTCGCGTGTGTCATCCCCCACCCCCGTTCCCACTGATCAACGCCCGATACCTCCGAGATCGTTCCGCGATCCGGCCCCCGATACCGGCGTCATGGCCACCGCCACGGCCGCCGTCACGCCGATCCCAGCGGCGGCGCCGGTTTGCCGCCCGCGTCCAGATAGGACTGCGGCGGGTTGAGGCGCTGGCCCGGATAGCCGCCCTTCTCGTACTTGAGCAGCTTCTTCGCCTTCTCCGGGTCGGTCTCGCCCTCGCCGTACGCCGGGCACAGCGGGGCGATGGGGCAGGCGCCGCAGGCGGGCTTGCGGGCGTGGCAGATGCGGCGGCCGTGGAAGATCACGTGGTGCGAGAGCATCGTCCAGTCGCTCTTCGGGAAGAGCGCTCCCACGGCGGCCTCGATCTTGTCGGGCTCGGTCGCCTCGGTCCACTTCCAGCGCCGTACGAGCCGCTGGAAGTGCGTGTCCACGGTGATGCCGGGGCGCCCGAAGGCATTGCCCAGCACCACGAAGGCGGTCTTACGGCCGACACCGGGCAGCTTGACAAGGTCTTCGAGCCGCCCCGGGACCTCACCGCCGAAGTCCTCGACGAGCGCCTTGGAGAGGCCTATCACCGACTTCGTCTTGGCCCGGAAGAACCCGGTCGGCCGGAGGATCTCCTCGACCTGCTCCGGGTCGGCGCCGGCCAGGTCCTCGGGGGTCGGGTACTTGGCGAACAGGGCCGGGGTCGTCTGGTTGACCCTGAGGTCGGTGGTCTGGGCGGACAGGACCGTGGCGACCACGAGCTGGAAGGGGTTCTCGAAGTCGAGCTCCGGGTGGGCGTACGGATAGATCTCGGCCAACTCGCGGTTGATACGGCGGGCACGGCGGACGAGGGCGGTGTGCGACTCGCCCTTCACAGCAACCACGCCTTTTGCTCCCTTTGCCGCTTTCCTGCCGCCGTCAGGGCTCTGTTCGCCCACGGCGGAATCACGAGGTACAACCATCCGCCCAGCCCCCTTGGCCTGTGCTCTCACCGGCGATTTGGACACCCGGCCAGCCTAGAGCCCGCCACTGACATCCGCCCCGGCCCCCGAAGATCAGCCCCCAATTGGACCCCTGCCGCTTACCTCGGGACACCTGTACGGCATCCTTGTGACAGATCACACTGTTTGGACGGTCCGGCAAAATGGGGAGCACGGTCCCCTGGTACCAAGGGGGAGCACCATCCCCTGAGCAGGTCGACAAGGAGAGAACTCGTGGACGACGTTCTGCGGCGCGCCCCGCTCTTCGCGGCGCTCGATGACGATCAGGCCGCGGAGCTGCGCGCCTCCATGAGTGAGGTGACCCTCGCGCGCGGGGACTCGCTCTTTCACGAGGGCGACCCGGGCGACCGGCTCTACGTGGTCACCGAGGGCAAGGTGAAGCTCCACCGCACCTCCCCCGACGGCCGCGAGAACATGCTGGCCGTCCTCGGCCCCGGCGAGCTGATCGGCGAGCTGTCGCTGTTCGACCCGGGCCCGCGCACGGCCACCGCCAGCGCGCTGACCGAGGTCAAGCTGCTCGGCCTGGGCCACGGTGACCTCCAGCCCTGGCTGAGCGCCCGCCCCGAGGTCGCCTCCGCGCTGCTGCGCGCGGTCGCCCGCCGGCTGCGCAAGACCAACGACGCGATGTCCGACCTGGTCTTCTCGGACGTCCCCGGCCGTGTGGCCCGCGCCCTGCTGGACCTCTCCCGCCGCTTCGGCGTGCAGTCCGAGGAAGGCATCCACGTGGTGCACGACCTCACGCAGGAGGAACTGGCCCAGCTGGTCGGCGCGTCCCGCGAGACGGTCAACAAGGCCCTCGCCGACTTCGCCGGCCGCGGCTGGCTGCGCCTGGAGGCCCGCGCGGTGATCCTGCTGGACGTCGAACGCCTGGCGAAGCGCTCGCGCTAGATCAAAACGCACGTCTTCTTACTGAAGGGCCCTGCCGCACGGCGGGGCCCTTCAGTGCATCGCCAGGCGGGGGCCTAGGGACAGGGGGGCGGTAATGCACGAGGACTACGAGGACAAGGCGCCGGACTGGGGCTGGGCGGGGCGACCGGGGCGACGCCGGTGGTCGCGCAGACCGGTGTCCGCGCGGCTGCTGTGGCGGAGCAAGCGGGAGAACGGGAGCCCGGGGGCACCGCTGGGCACCTGGGCGGTGGACGGAACGCTCGCCCTGACCCGCCCCGACGGGATACGGGCGTACGGGCTGACGACCGGCGAGCCTCTATGGAACTGGCAGCCGCCCGGGGACGGCGCCCAGGTGATCGCCCACGTCTCGCAGGACACGGTGGACGGCGTCGTCGTCGTACTGCACCACGACGGCGGGCATGAGGGCGGGCACGAGGACGGGCGCGAGGGCGACGGGCGCAGGAACGACGGCCCTGAGGGCGACCGGCACAGGGACGACGAGGGCACGGACGACGGGGACGGGGACGATCGGCGCACGAACCACGGCCACGGGGACAACGGGCCCACGGACGGCGAGCACGAGGACGATCGGCGCACGGACGACAGTCGCGGGGTCGACCGGCGCGCAAACGACGACCCCGAGGACGATCGACACCAGAACAACGGCCCCGTGGACGACAGGCGCACGAACGACGGGCACACGGACAACGGCCACGAGAACGACCGCCACACGAACGACGGGCACGCGCGCGTGCTGCGTGTCCGGCTCACCGGGTTGGATCTCCGCGCGGGCACGGTGGTCTGGACGCGCGAGCAGCGCGCCGACGAGTTGGGGTCCGTCGGCGCGGACGCGCCGGACGTGGCGCTCGGCGGCGGCCGTATCGCGGTCGTGGCCTCCCGGGCCCGCGACGGGGGCACGGAGACCACGGTCCGGGTGCTCGACGCGCGCACCGGTGCCCTCCAGTGGGAGCGGCCGCTCCCCGCGGGCCGACGGGACGCCTTCGTCCTGACGGGAGGGCCCGTCGTCGTGTACACCGCCGGACCGGAGGATTCCGCTTCCCCGCACGCTCAACTCCGGCTCCACGTAGTGGGCGAGGACGTCCGACAGGCGATCGACCTGCCACCGTTGCACGAGGCGTTCGGCGCCCAACCGGTGGTCGTCGGTGACACGCTCGCCGTCGAACTCGTCCCGCCCCAGCCCTACGACACGGAGCACATGGGAAGCACCCTGCGCGTGGTCTCCGCCGCGACGGGCGAGTTCCGCTGGTCGTGGTCCAGCACGTACGGCCGGACGATCTTCCCGCTGGCCCACCGGGGCGCTCTCGTGGTCCTGAACGGCTACGGCGACCGGGCGACCGTGCTCGATCCCACCGACGGCCGGGTCGTGGCCGAGCGCTCCCTGCCCGGCTACAGCTACCAGGCGCGACTCGTCGCCTCCGGGGACTGCCTCGCCGTGGTCTGCACGGCGCCGCGCACCCCCACACGCGTACGCGTGTTCCGCTGGAAATGACGTGTCCCCGACCTCGATCGGCTGCACAGTGGTGCCATGCCGAACAAGGGGCTGGACGCCCAGGGACACATCGAGCGCGAGGGCTCCTTGGGGCGCGTCCCGCACGTCTTCCGGCCGGTCGTCGCCGCGGCGCGGGACCGGCTGCTCGACGTCTACGGGGGACGCCTCGACAGCGCGTACCTCTACGGGTCGATCCCGCGCGGCACCGCGCGCGTGGGACGCAGCGATCTGGACCTGCTCGTGGCGACCCGGTGGGAGCCGACCGAGGCGGACCGGGACGTGGCCCGCGGTCTGGGCGAGGCGCTCGACAAGGAGTTCCCGGAGATCGACGGCGTCGGCATCCTCCTGTACGGCCGCACACGGCTGCTGAGCGAGCTGGAGACGTACGACCTGGGGTGGTTCGTCGCGTGCCTGTGCACACCGCTGCTCGGGGAGGACCTCGCCGAGTACCTGCCCCGCTACCGCCCCGACTCGCTGCTCGCCCGGGAGACCAACGGCGACCTGGCGCTGCTGCTCCCGCGCTGGCGTGAGCGGATCGCCGCCTCCGAGGACACCGACGAGGCCCGCAGGCCCCTCGTCCGCTTCCTGTCCCGGCACCTGGTGCGCACCGGCTTCACCCTGGTCATGCCCCGCTGGAACGGCTGGACCAGCGACCTCGGGGAGATGGCCGAGGCGTTCGGCGCGTACTACCCCGGGCGGGCGGAGCAGCTGCGCACGGCGGCCGTCCTCGGACACGAGCCGACCGGCGACGCACGCGTCCTGCGGTCGTACGTCGACGACCTCGGCCCGTGGCTGGCCGACGAGTACGCGCGCGTGCACGGCGTGAAGGCACCGCGCCCGGACGGCATCGCCTAGATCAGGCCGTCAGATCAGGCCGTGTTCCTTCAGGTAGTCCAGCTGGGCCAGTACGGACAGTTCCGCCGCCGGCCACAGTGAGCGGTCGACGTCCGCGTATACGTGGGCGACGACCTCGGCCGGGCTCCGGTGGCCGTTCTCCACGGCCGTCTCGATCTGGGCGAGCCGGTGGGCGCGGTGGGCGAGATAGAACTCGACGGCGCCCTGGGCGTCCTCCAGGACCGGTCCGTGCCCCGGCAGGACCGTGTGGACGCCGTCGTCGACCGTGAGGGAGCGCAGCCGCCGCAGCGAGTCCAGATAGTCGCCCAGGCGGCCGTCAGGATGCGCCACCACGGTCGTACCGCGCCCCAGGACGGTGTCTCCCGTCAGGACGGCCTGATCGGCCGGGAGATGGAAGCACAGGGAGTCCCCGGTGTGCCCGGGCGTGGACACGACGACCAGCTCCAGGCCACCGACCCGGATGACGTTGCCTGCGGCCAGGCCCTCGTCCCCGAGGCGCAGCGCCGGGTCGAGCGCGCGGACCTTCGTGCCCGTCAGCCCGGCGAAGCGGACGGCGCCTTCCGCGTGGTCGGGGTGTCCGTGCGTGAGCAGGGTCAGGGCGATCCGCTTGCCCGCCTTCCCGGCGGTGTCGACGACATTGCGCAGATGCCCCTCGTCCAGGGGCCCCGGGTCGATCACCACCGCCAGCTCGGAGTCGGGCTCCGAGACGATCCAGGTGTTCGTCCCGTCCAAGGTCATCGCGGACGCGTTGGGCGCGAGGACGTTCACGGCACGCGCGGTGGCGGGGCCGGTGAGGACCCCGCCTCGTGGCTGGCCGGGAAGCGCGGCTGCGTCGGTCATGCGGGGGCTCCACCGGTCGGGAGGTCGGTCGCGATGTGCTTGGTGAACTCCTCGTGGCCCGGCCAGGACAGGACGATCTCGCCATGCTCCAGGCGGGCCTGTGCGAGGACGGGCGTCAGATCGCGCTCCGGGGCCGACGACAGGGCCTCGGCCGCGCTGCCGTACGGGACGAGTCCGCGCAGGGTCGCGATGGTCGGCGGCATCATCGTCAGGTCACCCTTGTCGTACCCGGCGGCCGCCTCGCCGGGGGCGATCCACACCGTGTGGTCGGCCTCCGTGGAGGCGTTGCGGGTGCGCTGCCCCTCCGGGAGGACGGCGACGAAGAACCAGGTGTCGTAGCGGCGCGTTTCGAACTCCGGGGTGATCCAGCGGGCCCACGCGCCCAGCAGGTCGGAGCGCAGCACTATGCCCCGCCGGTCGAGGAACTCGGCGAAGGACAGGTCACGGGCGACCAGGGCGGCGCGGTCCGCCTCCCAGGCCTCGCCCGTGGTGTCGCCCACCACGGAGTCGGGGGTGGGTCCGGCGAGAAGGACGCCCGCCTCCTCGTAGGTCTCCCGTACGGCCGCGCAGACGATCGCCTGGGCGGCCGTCTCGTCGACGCCCAGCCGGTTCGCCCACCACGCGCGCGTGGGGCCCGCCCAGCGGACGTGACGGTCGTCGTCGCGCGGGTCGACACCGCCGCCCGGGTACGCGTACGCGCCCCCGGCGAAGGCCATGGAGTCGCGTCTGCGCAGCATGTGGACGGCGGGACCGGTGTCGGTGTCCTTCAGGAGCATCACGGTGGCCGCCCGTCTGGGCACGACCGGCGTGAGCGCGCCCTCCGCGAGCGCGCGGATGCGCTCGGGCCACTCCGCCGGGTACCACTGACCGTTCGCCATGGGCGGAGGCTATCCCGTAGCGCGCGGATGTTCGAGAGGCAACAACGCGCACCCCGGGACGGCGAACTCCATGGCTACGCCTATGTCAGCTCCACCTGGATCTCGACCTCGACCGGCGAGTCCAACGGCAGCACCGCCACGCCGACCGCGCTCCGCGCGTGCACGCCCTTGTCGCCGAGGACCTCGCCGAGGAGTTCGCTGGCGCCGTTGATCACGCCGGGCTGGCCGGTGAAGTCGGGGGCCGAGGCGACGAAGCCGACGACCTTCACCACGCGCGCGACGCGGTCCAGGTCACCGGTGACGGACTTGACGGCGGCGAGGGCGTTCAGCGCGCAGGTGCGGGCCAGTTCCTTGGCCTCCTCCGCGGTGACCTCGGCGCCCACCTTGCCGGTGACGGGCAACTTGCCGTCCACCATGGGCAGCTGGCCGGAGGTGTACACGTAGACACCGCTCTGCACGGCGGGCTGGTACGCGGCGAGCGGCGGGACGACCGCCGGCAGGGTCAGGCCGAGTTCGGCCAGCCGGGCCTCGACGCCGCTCATGCCTTCTCCCGCTTGAGGTAGGCCACCAGCTGCTCGGGGTTGTTCGGCCCAGGCACGACCTGGACGAGCTCCCAGCCGTCCTCGCCCCAGGTGTCCAGAATCTGCTTCGTGGCGTGGACGAGCAGCGGCACAGTCGCGTATTCATACTTTACGGGTGACACCATGGTCCTCATGTCTTCTGAAGTCGCGAACGGAATGACCGTCCGCGCAGCGAGCTACACGCGGCAGTCAGCCGCCCGAGCGAACAAGAGCGAGGCTAGCCCGGCATCGCAGCGTGCCGCCAACAAGGCCCGGTTTGATCAACTCCCCGGCGACCCCGAGTGGTGTGGGCACTACGAGGACATCGGCATCAGCGCCTTCACTGGCGCGGTGCGCCCCGCGTTTGAACGGCTCCTGAGTGACTGCCGCGCTGGTCACGTGAACGTCGTGATCGTCTACTACGTGTCACGGCTTTCTCGCATGGAACCCCTGGATGCGATCCCGATCGTCACAGAGTTGCTGAACCTTGACGTAGTGATCATCAGTGTCTCAGAGGGCGAGTTCCGCAAGGGCAACCTGATGGACTTGATCCACTTGATCATGCGCCTTGACTCTGCCCACCAGGAAAGCAAGAACAAAAGCGTCGCAGTAAAGGACGCAGCGAAAGAAGCCCGTGAATTAGGGGGCTACGTCGGCGGAAAAGCACCCTACGGCCGGAAGCTAAAGCAAGAAATCCGCATCAACGCGGAAGGCAAGCCAATCGCCGTACAGCTCCTTGAAACTGACGTTCCCCAAGCGAACGCGATCAAGGATGTATGGAAAACCATCAAGCGCCACAACCACATTCCGAGCGTCGCCGTAACGGGACGAGCCGCCCCGGGTAGCGTCGGGAACATCGTTGCGCAAATCAATCGCGATCAAGTCCCGACGCAAGGAGCCTCACGCAACAAACGCACCAAGAACAGCCAGTGGCACGACAGCACTCTCATGAGGATTCTTCGACACCCGCATTTGGCTGGCTTCCTGACCGAGCCGATATACGAGGCTCAGAAGAATAATCCAGCAAGGATGCGAGTCGTCGGACACAAAATCATCCGGGACGAGGAAGGGAATCCAATACAGGCTTGGGCACCAATCCTTGATCCTGCCGAATGGTTCGAGTTGCAAGCATGGCTCGAAAAGCGACCTCAACGGAAGTGGGAAAGCCGAACCACAACCCTTCTCAGCTCTCAAGAACTCCTGTACTGCGGATGCGGCCGGCCTATGAGTGGGGCAGCTTCCAAGAGGCCGCGTGGAGGCACGTATTCATGTAGCCGCAAGCGAGGGGTTCAGCCTAAGGATGGCGAACATGAAGGAGGAGTATCCATCCTGCAAGCAGCTCTGGACGAATACGTTGCGAGGCGCATCTTTGCAGTAATCCAGACAGCAGAAGGCGACCCTGAATCACTCGAAATCATCAGGGCCGCAACCAAGTTGTACGGGATGGCACGGGAAGCCCCGGAACGAGCACAAGAGCGCCGCACCCTTGTCGCAGAACGGGCGGACGCCGTACGAGCCCTTGAAACCCTCTACGACATGCAAGCGTCATACATGGGCAACGAGGTTGGCCGCCGACGCTTCGCAACAGAGGTAGCAGCCCAGGAAACCCGCATGACGGGTGCGGATCAACGCATCGATGAACTAGCTTCTCTTGATTCCCCAATGTTGCCTATCGGGGAGTGGCTGAACCTGCAAGACCCTCAAGCGGACCCAATCGGCCCAGGTTCCTGGTGGTATAACGCTGACCTTGCCGACCGTCGAGCCTTCGTGGCGTTTTTCGTCCAACGGATCATCGTTCGAAAGGCCCTTCCTCACGAGAAGTCACGAGGAAAGAATGCCCGATCGGAAGTCGCAGCGCGAACCACAATTCATTGGGTCACCACACCAAAAGACGAACGCTAGACAGTAACCAAAGGGCCCGGAATTCAAAACAGCTTCCGGGCCCTTTGTCGCGACTAGCTTTTCAGCACATCTACAGCCGGACAGAAATAACTCAGATTGGCGCCCGCCGCAGACTCCAATTCAACAACCTCGATGGAGAGTTCACACAAAGTTTCACGACCACCCTCAACAATCAAGCTTCTGAGAGTATTCGCCGCATCGAATAGGCTCCACGAGTTCGACCGATAAGAGAATAATCCCAGTTCCGGGAACCTGGCCACCCTAAAGCGAATCTGCGTACTCGGCTGCGGACCCACCCCTTTCTTCGCCTCACTTTTCCGATCTTCAATTCTCTGGGGACAACCACATGAGATTCCGCGCAGCTCTATCGGCGAGAGATACTCCTCCCCATCACAATGATGAATAACGCCGGAGTGATCCCATAGAATCATTTCCAGTCGTACGGAATCCGACCCATCCAATAGGATTTCAACGCGCTCGACGTCAGTAAGTATTTCGATACCGCACGCTTCCTTAGCGTCACACTTTTCAACAACACCGCCGAGTGCATCACTAATGAGCCTTTTCCAACCTCAGCTCGTTGCGTGGTGAAGGACGAGGACGGCCTTCACCATGTCGGTGATGCGGTTGGTGCTGCAGCGGAGCTTTCGGAGCAGTCGCCAGCCTTTTAGGGTGGCCATGGCCTGCTCGCCGAGGCACCGGATCTTGGCGTGGCTGCTGTTGTGCCGACG
>NZ_JBITGV010000031.1:0-89920 GCF_044457385.1 Streptomyces sp. NPDC050548 | reverse complement strand
CCCGCCACATCCCCCAACGCCGCCCGCAACGCCCCCACATCCAACGCCCCACTCAGACGGACGGCGAGAGGAATGTTGTACGTCGACGACACGCCCTCCAACTGCCCCAGGAACCACAAACGACGCTGAGCGAACGACACCGGAAGCACCTCCGGCCGCACCCGCACACCCAACCGCTCCCGAACCCCACCACCCTCATCAACCCGCCCGACAAGACCCGCCACCGTCGGCGCCTCGAACAACGCCCGGATGCTCACCTCCACCCCAAGCACCGACCGGACCCGACTCACCAGACGAGTCGCCAACAGCGAATGACCACCCAGCTCAAAGAAGCTGTCGTCGATCGACACCGACTCCATCCCGAGGACCTCGGCGAACAGACCGCACAGGATCTCCTCCCGCAACGTACGCGGCCCACGCCCCACACCCGCGGCATACTCCGGGGCGGGCAGCGCCTTCCGGTCCAACTTCCCGTTCAGGGTCAACGGCAGAGCGTCCAGCACCACGATCGCCGACGGCACCATGTACTCCGGCAACCGCTCCGCCACGAACGCACCCAGTACGCCCTGGTGCACGCCGGCCGGGTCCGTGCCGGCGGGCGGGACCACGTAGGCCGTCAGCCTCTTGTCGCCGGGAGTGTCCTCGCGGAGGATCACTGCGGCCTGGGCCACTTGGTCGTGTCCGGCCAAGATCGTCTCGATCTCGCCCGGCTCGATGCGGAAGCCGCGTACTTTCACCTGGTCGTCGACGCGACCGATGAAGTCCATGGTGCCGTCGGCGAACCAGCGGACCACGTCTCCCGTGCGGTACATCCGCTCGCCCGGTCCGCCGAAGGGGTTGGCGACGAAGCGGCTCGCGGTCAGTTCGGGGCGGTTGAGGTAGCCGCGCGCCAGGCCGTCACCGGCGATGTAGAGCTCGCCACCGACACCGGGGGCGACCGGCCGCAGCGCCTCGTCGAGGACGTAGAGCTGGGTGTTCCAGAGAGGTCGGCCGATGGGGACCGTGTGGTCCGGTACCTGTCCAGGGTCGCGGAGCGGGTTGACGGCGGAGAAGACGGTGGTTTCGGTGGGCCCGTACTCGTTGGCGACGACCGTGCCCGGGCAGGCCTCCAGGACACTTCGTACCGCGGTGGCCGAGGCCACGTCGCCGCCGGCCCAGATCTCGCGGACGCCCTGGAAGCAGGCAGGGTGTTCTTCCGCGAGGACGCGGAACAGGCCGGCACTGACGAACAGACCGGTCACGTCCTGGTCGGCGATCACCTTGGCCAGATCGGCAGCGTCCAGCAGCCCTGCCGGTGCCACTACAACACACCCGCCGGTGAGCAGTGGCGTCCATATCTCGAAGGTCGATGCGTCGAAGGCGTAGGGAGAGTGCATGAGCACGCGCTCGTGCCGGCCCGAGCACCAGTACTTGTCGGCGGCCAGGTGGACGACGTTGCGGTGGGTGTTGGCCACCCCCTTGGGTACGCCGGTCGAGCCGGAGGTGTACATCACGTACACGAGTTGCTCGGAGTGAACCCCGGCCGCCGCCCTCGGGCTGCCCACATTGCTGTCCGCGGCCGTGCCGCTGTCGGCTCCGGATGCCGTCTCTCCCTGGTCCGTGATCCGGATCACGGGTATGTCTGCGGCGAACCCGATGTCGTGCGGAGCCCTGTCCGTCAGCAACACCACGGCGGCGGTGTCCTGCAGGATGAACTCGGAACGCGCGGCCGGCTGGTTCGGGTCGATGGGTACATACACGCCTCCGGCCTTGAGGACCGCGAGGGACGAGACGACCACGCCCACGGAGCGTTCCTGGAGGACCGCGACCCGGGATTCAGTGGTCACACCTGCGCGGAGGAGTCGGCGGGCCAGTCGGTCTGCCCTGGAGTTCAGGTCCTCGTACGTCAGGACGGTGTCGCCGCTGGTCACAGCGTGGGCGTGAGGTGTCCGCGCCGCTTGGGACTCGAAGAGTTCATGGACAGCGACGTCGTGCGGGTAGTCGACGGTGGTGTCGTTCCAGTGGACGAGCATCCGCTCGCGCTCGTCCGGTTCGACCATGTCGGCCTGGCGCAGGGGGGCGTCGGGGTTTCTGACGAGCTGGTCGAGCAGGTGCAGGAAGCGGGTCTGGTGGCCGGCGACCTCCTCCGGGTCGTAGAGGTCGCGGTTGCCGTCGAAGTCGATGGTCGGTCCGCGGCCCTCGTCGGGGTCGCGGACGACGATGCAGAGGTCCGGCACCGGACCGCTCGAAAGATTGTGCGGGACACCGTGGAGATCACCCAGGGATATACCGTCGTTGAACGAGATGATGTTGGCGACGACGTTCCAGATCCGTTGGGCCTGGTTTCCCCCGCGGATCTCGCGGATCAGGTTCTCGGACCGGAAGCGTTGGTGGCGCAGTGCCTGGTTGACCTCGGTGGTGGCCTGGCCGAGGAGATCGCTGAAGGAGTCCTCGCCGGAGACCTTCAGACGGAGGGGCAGTACGTCCGAGACCGTGGTGAGGGTTTTCCGGGCATGCGGCGACTTGCGCCCCATGACTGGAAGGCCGAGCACGATGTCCTGTTCGCCGGTCATGCGGCTGAGGTAGACGAAGACGGCCGCGATGAACACCACCGAGCGGGTCGACCTGCGGGTGTGGGCGAGGTCGCCCAGCCTGACGCTGTCGGCATGGTCCAGTTGTGTCGTCACCCGGGTGAAGCGGCCGTTGATGCTGGGCTCGCGGGACGCGAGCGTCGTCGGATGCGGACGGTCCGCGAACTTGTCGAGCCAGTACTCGCGGTCGGCGGCGAACTTCGGGGAGGTGAGGTACTTGTCGTTCTCCTCGCGCAGCGGGCCGAGGTTCCTCGCGGCTTCGTCCGCGGCCGGGACGGCGGTCCCTGACCGGAGGGCCGTGTAGATCTCCCCCATACGCTGCTGGAACAGTGCGCCGCCGTAGCCGTCCATGAGGATGTGGTGGAACCGGGCGTACCAGAAGTGCCGTCGGCTGGATATCTCGAACAGGGCGAAGGTCCAGAGCTGATCGGTGAGGATGCCCACGGGTTTCACGAGGTCGGCCTGCATCCAGTCCCGCGCCGCGGTCTCGGGGTCGGGTTCAGCGGAGACATCGATGAGCTGGACAACCGGCACGAGGGAGGGAGCGACGGTCTGCCGTACTCCGTCCGGTCCCTCGCTGAACCGCAGGTGCAGGACCTCGGATTCGCGGAAGGCCTGCTTGCAGGCCTCCTGGAACAGGACAACGTCGATCTCGCCCCGGAACTCGACATACTCGGCGATGTTGTAGGCATGCCCCGAGGGGTCCAGCTGGTGGCCGAACCAAATGCCGGCCTGCGCAGTGGACAACTCCCAGTGAGCGCTCTGCTCTTCGGACACCCTCATCACCTCAAAATCGAAGCCAAAACTGGAACGGACAGCACGACGGCACCCTCGTGTGCTGGGTGTCGCTCTCAGACCTTCGTCTCGCGCCCGGCGACCTGCTGTTCGGTCGGTCAGCCGAGGATCCTGTGCGCCTCGATCACGTTGAAGAACGAGTTCGCGAGTGGAGTGGCGTTCGAGATCTGCAGGCCCGCGAGTCGCAGCAGGGAGCGGTACTGGCCGAGGGTGCGTTCCCGGCCGCCGAGGACGACCATCATTCCCAGGTCGCTCCACCACGCCGGATGTGGTTCGTTCGACTCCGGCAGAATCATTTCGCAGATGAGCAGACGGCCGTCCGCTTGCAGCGCCTCCCGGCTTCTGCGCAGGATCTCGATCGCTTCGTCGTCCTCCCAGTCGTGCAGGATGCTGCACATCAGGTGCGCATCCGCCCCGGTCGGCAGGGCTCCGAAGAAGTCGCCCGCCGCGGTCTCGCAGCGGTCCCGCAACGGAACCAGCTCTCCGGACAGCTCTGCTCTCTCCACCACGTTGGGCCGGTCGAAGAGGATTCCCCTGATGTGCGGATGCGCCGTCAGGATCGCTTCGAGGATCGTGCCCTTGCCTCCGCCGATGTCCAGGACGCACCGCACGCCGTCCCAGGCGGGGAGCGCTGCCAGGCCTGCGTAGAGACGGTTTGCCCGCTCCCGCATACGCTCGTCGAACGTGGCGCCCACCGCGGAGTCGTGGTCCTTGTGCGCGAAGAACCCGGCTCCGAACTCGCTGTCGAAGGCCGGCTGACCGGTGGAGATCGTGTCGGCTGCACCGAGCCACGCACGGTACGAGTCCACGTTGCTGAGCGTGGCCCGCATCGAGACGGGAGAGTCACTCCGCAACAAGTGGCCCAGCTGGGTGAGAGAGAACCGTCCCTCGCTGTCCTCGGTGAAGAAGCCGCAGCTGGCAAGGGTCCTCAAGAGCCGCTCCAGGGCCCCCGGGGCCACGTTGAACACTCTGGCCAGGTCTTTCACGTTCTTCGCCGAGTCGGAGAACTCGTCCGCGATCGCCAGGCGTGCCGCGACGGAGAGCGCGTACGGCAATACGGCGACGATGCTGTCGTCGGCCATGCGGAGGAATTCGCGAACGATCGGGTCAGTCGCGGTGGCGATGACACGCTCTCTGTCCGTACTCACCCAGCTGTGCCTTTCAGTCTTGACGTCGGTTCAAGAGGTCGGTTCAGGAGTTGGTGTCGCCCATGGCCTCCACCAGGCTCTTCGGGCGCATGTCCACCCAGTTCTCATTGATGTAGTCGAGGCAGGCCTGACGGGTGTCCTTGTCGTGGACGACGGTCCATCCTGCGGGCACTTCGGCGAACGAGGGCCAGAGGGAGTGCTGCCCCTCGTCATTGACCAGAACTACGTAGGTGCCCTCGGGGTCCTCGAACGGGTTGGCCATGGTGTGTTCCTTCCTTGCAGAACGGATTCCTTGGTGCCTGAACGAATCCAGCGGATCCGTGGACCAGGTTCTCTATCGACCGATCGGCAGCAGGCGCAGGACCGCGCCGGCCACCGCTCCGTCGGGATCGGCGGCTGTGACGACCACGAGGTGGTCTCGGTCGCCGCCGCGGCGCTGTGCGGTGCTCAGCAGCGCCAGGATCTGGAAGAGGGAGGCGGCGGCGGACGTGTCCCCGATCAGTGAGCCGATCTCGGGGCGGACGACTGCCTCCACGCCGAACATCCGTGTGAGGAGCCGGGTCTCCATCGACTCGGACGTGCCGCCGCAGCTGCTCGACATGGCGGCCCGCACGTCCTGGGCGGAGACTCCGGCGGCCTCAAGCGAAGCGGACACGCAGCGCTGAAGGGCCTCGGCGGGATCGCCGTTCACGTCGACGCGCGACGTGACCGACAGCACCTCGGCCAGCACGCTGCGCCCTGCGGCCAGCGCCTCAGCCTCCGATCGTTCCAGCAGCAGCACGGCTGATCCTTCGCCCAACTCCACCCGGTCCTCGGAGCCGGGTCGTCGGTGGTACTCAAGCCAGGAGCGGGCTTGGGAATACTCCTCGGTGGCGCCGACCATCACGGTGTCCACACGGTGCTCGACCAGCAGCCGCCGACCGTATTCCAGGGCTATCAGGCCCGCTACCCGGCCGGCAGCGATGGTGCTGTTGGGCCCACGGACGCCGTGGAAGATGGCACTGGCGGAGGCCGACCTGTTCATCGCCATGTTCGGGAGGGCCACGGGCGGTACGTCCTGAGGGCGTCGGCCCTCGAAGGAAGCGCGGGTCACATCGGCGTAGCCCTGTGCGCTGCCGGCCGTTGTGCCCAGTACCACGGCGGTCTTGAACCCTCCGTCGGAGACGATCTCGGGCACGTCCCGCAGCAGTTCCCGCATCGCGGTGATCACCAGTCCCGCGGCTCGATCGAGACCTCTGGTTCCGGTCATCCCCAGCACCTCCCGGACGCGGAAGTCCGGCACCAGCCGGGCACTGGCGTCCGCCACGACTCCCCATTCGGCGATGTCGGGCGGACCAGCGGTCTCATGGCCGGCCGACAGTCCCTGCTCGAAGGCCTCGCGTCCCACACCGAACGGCGACACGGCGGACCAGGCGGTAATGACCGGACCAGTCGCCCGGTTCGTCTCGGTCCCTGACACGGCTGCTCCTTTGGTGGCTTCGGCGTCATCCCTGCTGTCTGCTTCCGTGTGCGCCACTAGTCGTCGTGCCTGCCGAGGAGCACCACAGCGTTGTTGCCGCCGAACGCCAGGGCGGTGTTCTGAACGATCCTGACGTCAGCTTCGACCGAGTGGTTGGGTACGCAGTCGACCGCGCATTCCGGGTCCGTCTCTCGGTGATTGGCCGTGGGCGGAATGAAGCCGTGATGAATGGCGAGGGCGCCGGCCACCGCTCCGATGGCACTCGCCGCGCCCATGGTGTGTCCGATCATGGACTTGATCGCCGACATGCGCGGCATGGCATCGCCGAAGACGTCGCGCATGGCTTGGGCTTCGACGAGGTCGTTGGTCTTGGTTCCAGTGCCGTGCGCGAGGACGAGATCGATGTCCTCAGTCTTGATCCCGGCGTCGTCGAGGGCCAGCCGCATACACCTCCCCACGCTCTCCCGTTCCGGGGCCACCGGGTGGTGGGCGTCGCAGTTCAGTCCGTAGCCCATGACTTCCGCGTAGACGCGTGCGCCGCGCGCCCGTGCGGATTCGGCGTCCTCCAGTACGAGCATGCCCGCGCCCTCGCCGAGCAGCAGGCCGTCACGTTCGGCGTCGAACGGGCGGCACTCCGTTTCGGCGATCAGGCTGAGTCTGGTGAAGCCGGCCAGGTTCTTGCGGCACAGTACGTCCGCCCCACCCACCAGGGCGTATGCGCACTCTCCGGACCGCACGGCGTCCAGCCCGGCACCGATGGCGTAGTTTCCGGCGGCACAGGCGGTGGCGATGGACATCGCTTCTACGTTGCCGAGCCTCAGCTCCCGCGCCACGTGCACGGAGAGCTGGGAAGCGGGCACCCGGCGGGCCAGCTCCGCGGGCATGTCTTCGAGGGTTCCGGGGAGGACTGCCTCGACCACTGCCTCCAGGTCCGGGTTCCCTCCGTCCGTCGTTCCGACAGCGATGAATCCGCGCCGTTGCTCCTGCAACTCCGCAAAGCTCAGATCGGCATCGGACAGGGCCATGCGGGCCGCCGCGATGGCAAGTCGGGCCGCCGGCCCGACTTCCTCAATGGGAAGGTGGAGAATCCAGTCCTCCGGCGTGACCCCAGCCACCTGGTGACCGCGCCGGTACGGAAACCCTTCAGTGTCGAATCGTGTTATCCGCGTTGTGCCGACCAGGCCCGCCCGCAGTGCTCCGGCGAACTGCTCGACACCGTTGCCAATGCTGGAAAGTACACCCATGCCGGTGATGACCACACGTCGATCTCCGCGATCTGTCTTGCCCCCCGTGCCTGCCATCATTTGGCCTTAGCGGTATCAAGAAGCTCAAGCACCGTCTTCAGGTCGACCATACGCTTCAGATCCTCCCGAGCTATTTCGATGCCGAATACGACCTCTATGCGGCTCACTATCTCGATGGCATTCATGGAGTCTGCGCCGTAGTCCTCCAGGAACTGCCCGGTGAGGGTCAGCTCGTCTTCTTCCATTTCGAGAATGCCGCAGATGATTTCACGAACCATGGCCTCGCGCTCGGCAGAAGGCACAGCTGCCCCTTCCCTTCGGTCCTGTGACAGCAAAAAAAGTTACCGTTGACCAGAAATGGCCAAAATCATTTGCCCTGGAACGTACGCTCATAGGAATCGCTATGCAGGCCGTGACGGTAGGTTTCTACTCTGAGTATTTCTTCCAGCCGCACGTTACCAAGCGCGACATCGGCCTTGAAATGATCGAGCAGTGCAAACTGGCTCGGCTTGGTGGGTGCCTCGAAAATCAGGCGCTGTAACCCGAACTCGTCGGCCAAAGCGTCGGCCAGCTGGCCGTTCAGCCTGCCCCGGGAATCGAAGAGCCCCACGTCGGCGGCATTTTCCCGCCCTTCGACGACCAGATGAGTAGCACCCTCGCTCAGCCACTGCGCGCCCTCCTCGATAAGCTCCTTCACCGTCACCTCGTCGAAGGATCCGGCGTGTTTTCCGCCTATCTCATAGCTCACCGTGAGGCCGCGGGAGGTCGCCGCCTCCATCACGCGTCCGGGGTGGAGATCGGTGCGGGTGAATCCCTGGCCCGCCTCGATGCCTGTCAGGCCCAGTCGCCGGCACAGGTCGAAGTACTCCTCCAGGTACCCGCGGTCCGCCGCTATCTCGAACATCCCACCGCCGACCGTCACCGGCAGATCGTGATCCCGGGCGGCGCGGATCTTCTGCCGCAGGCTGCTGTCCTCGATGAGCAGCCACGTCGCCATGGAGAGCTTGAGTCCCGCCATCAGCGCATGGCTCTGACCGATGTGGCTCGCCACCGTCCCGACGTCGTAGCCCGGGTCGAAGGGGTAGGTACGGGGGGCTCGTCGGACGATGCCCAACGATTCGAGGAAAGCCTGTTGCGGAGAGGCCGCATCATTCACTTCGAACACCATTTGATCTTTCCTTCATTGAAAGGGGTCACCTTTCGAGACGAGTGCCCACGCCGCTCTCGACCGCTCGTCTGTAGATCGCGGCGGCGCAGGAAATGTCTCCGATGGCTTGTCCGATGGGGTTGAAGAAGATGGTCTCCTCGGGTTTCTCCCGTCCCGGGCGCGAGCCCGTGACGAGGTCGGAGAGGTCCGCGTGGCAGCGCTCGGGCCCGAAGGTGCCTTGCTGCGCCATGGTGTGCAGCAGCTTCCCGGGCCGCATCACCTGCTCGTAGCAGTCGACGACGATCTTGTCGCTCTTGAGGACCACATCCGGCATCGGGTCGGCGAGCGAGACGTTCAGGAACAGTGAGCCGCGCGGGACCCATGCGGCGGGGATCCACGGCCCGGGCGCGGTGGTGACCACGAGGACGACATCGGCTCCGCGCATGCATGTGGCGGCGTCGCCGTGGACCGTGACAGGGAGCTGATGCTCGTTCTGCGCCCAGCGGGCGAAGGCCTCCGCCTGCTGCGGGGAGACGTCGTGGACGTCCACGGCGTCGGGACTGCCCCACGTCTCGCAGAGGAGGGAGAGGTGCGTCCGCGCGAGGAGTCCGGTTCCCAGGACGGCGAGGCGCCTGCCCTCGGGGGCCAAGTGGCGGCAGGCCAGGACGGAGACCGCCGCGGTCCGCCACGCGCTCACGACGGAGCCGTCCATGATCGCAACGGGGTAGGCGCTATCGGCATCGTTGAGCACGATGACGGCTGATGCTCTGGCGAGCCCGCGGACTTCGTGGTTGTCGTGGGCGCTGCCGATCCACTTGATGCCGGAGATACGGACGTCCCCGCCCACGTATGCGGGCATGGCGATGATGCGGTCGGTCGGATGAGGGCGTTCAGGGCGACGCAGGTAGGGCTTGAGCGGCTGCACCACGTCGTCCTCGGCCTGGGCGCGCAGCGCGACTTCCATCGCCTCGACGAAGAGGGCGTACTCGCGGCCGACGGCGCGTTCGACGTCGGCGGCCGACAGGTACAGCAGTCCATCATGTGCCATGGGCTCCAACGCGTTCAAGATTCCTCCCGCATCCCGTTCGTGACCAATTCAATCGCTCAGTTCTCCGCGTTCGACCTGAGAGGTAAAGGTTCCGCAATTTCACCGGCAAGCCAGCGGATGGTGCGGTGCACCTCGTGTGCGAGTTCCTCTTCATGCTCCACGAGATAGAAATGGCCACCGGGGAATTTGTGTGACACATAGGACCCTGTCGTGGCGTCCTCCCATGCGGCCACCTTATTCCACGGAACATCGGCGTCGTCAATGCCGGCAAAGGCGGTAACGGGCGTAGAGATCCTGCGAAGCGGCTGCGGAGAGTACTCCCGCAAGAGGCTGAAATCCGAACGAATGGCGGGCATGACCAATTCGCGTAGTTCTGGCTGCAGTACCGGGGCAGTGTCCGCACCATCGATCCTGCTCAGTTCGGCGATCAGCCCTTCGTCACTACCGTCCGGCCATTCCCGCTCAGACGGCAGGTGGGGCGCCACCTGGCCGGAGACAATGAGCCCGAGCGGCCGGTGGGCAAAGGAGATTTCCAGGCGCCGCACCACCTCGAATGCGACCCAGGCACCCATGCTGTGACCGAACAGCACAAGAGGGGGATCGCGAGCGAGGTACGGCTGGAGGGCTTGGGTTACTTGGACCGCGAGCTCGTCCATCCTGGATATAGGTGGCTCAGTGATGCGGTCCTGCCGACCGGGATACTGAACGGTCAACAGCTCGACTCCGGGGGGCAGCCACCGAGCCCAGGAGTTGTAGAAACTGGCGGCACCACCGGCATGCGGCAGACACACGAGGCGTAAGCGCGTTTCATGACATCGCCCGACACGCCGAATCCACTCCGCTCCGGGAGTGAGGCGGTCAACAGGCATGCCCAGCACCGGATTTGTCTGGCAGATCCCCGAGTTCACAAGAAGCTTCCGGGGTCGCTCCGGAGGAGCTCTCCCCTAACGCCGCGAAGAGCGGCGCACCGACACTTGGACAGCGTCGAGCCATGCTATTCACCCCCGTGTGAGTTAGCACATTTTGTGTTGCAGATGTGAAACCGTCAAGATCCTAGGCGAGTTGGGCGGCAAGGGCAACGAAGTTTCCCTCACAACCACCAGCCACCCGACGCACCGATGACGCTCGGCGCCCGGTCCCGACGCGTGCCTGCCGTCAGAACGCCTTCGTCTGGCCGGCTTCGTGGATGCGCTCCAGCCCGCGCACGGCATCTTCGACGGCGTTCTCCGTGCTCAACTGCTCAGCGAGCCGCTCGGCGTTCCGCGTGATGCGCCCGTCGGTCGACGTCGTGACGATGGCGGACGCCAGGGCCTCGCCCGTCAACTCCCGGAATTTCACCGGCGCCGTCGACACTCCGAGCCCGTGAACGTGATCCGCCCACATCTGCTGCTCGTTGTGGAACGGGCAGGCTATCTGGGGGATGCCGGCCGTCAGTGCGGCGTTGTACGTTCCCACGCCTCCGGCGTGCACGGCGGCGCGCACCCGCGGGAAGAGCCAGTCGTAGGGGACGTCCTCGACCACCATGATGTTCGCCGGCGGATCGCTGATCCGCACACCTCCCCAGCCCTCCACCACGACCGCACGCACCCCGGCCTTGCGAACCGCCTCGACGACCAGCTCACCGGTCTCCTCGGGATCGCCGACGAACATGCTGCCGAAGCCCACCGAGATCGGCGTCGCACCGTCGCCCAGGAACTCCACCAACTCGGCCGGGGGCTGCCAGCCGGGGTGGTGTGGCAGCGCCCAGAAACCGGTGGTGTGCACCCAGTCGGGCCAGTCGGAGGCCGGCTTGAGAACGTGCGGGCTGAAGCCGTGGAGCACGGGTGTCGGATTGCCGTGGGCATCGGTCCTGAAGTCGGTGGAGCCGTCCCGGGGCGGGAGCCCGAGCACGTCCGAGCGCCACGCCGACACCCAGTCGGAGATCGGCGGTGTGAGGGGCCCGTTGGCCCTGGCGTGATCCTCAAGGTTGGTCTTGGTGGGCCGCAGCCCCGGGCCGGGCGAGTACTCGCGGGAGACGACATAGTGCGGATAGAGGGAGGCCAGGACGTGTGGCACGCCGAGCCGCTCGGCGATCTGGGGGACCACGTACCGGGAGGACGGCGAGTAGACGATGACGTCGGCCCCGTCGGCCGCCACGTCCCATATTTCCCTCAGCATCAGCGGAAAGACCCGGGGAAAGAGCGCGATCGTGGCCTCTTGGAGCTGGCGCTGCGCCTCGGGGGCGTCGTTGTGCAGGTACAG
Organism: Streptomyces sp. NPDC050548; assembly: GCF_044457385.1. Taxonomy (NCBI): domain Bacteria; kingdom Bacillati; phylum Actinomycetota; class Actinomycetes; order Kitasatosporales; family Streptomycetaceae; genus Streptomyces; species Streptomyces sp. NPDC050548. The sequence goes on along the minus strand of NZ_JBITGV010000031.1, from coordinate 78,268 downwards.
CTTCCTGATGTCCGGGCGGGACTGGAGTCGGACCAGTTCGTCGTTGAGCGGGGCAAACGGCACCCCGTACGTCTCAGCCAAGGGCCCGTACAGGCGCGGTCCGGCCAACACGGCGGTGTGCCCCGCCCGCTTGAGCCCGTACGCCAGTGCCAGGTATGGCTGAATGTCGCCGCGGCTTCCGTCCGCGACATACACCAAAACCTTCAATTCCGTTCCTTCCTGAACCGGACCTGGAACCCACACACACGGCGGAAAACCGCCGAAGGAATCGAGGCGGTCCGCAACCGGCCGACGTGTGGGAGGGAGGGGGCGGCGCATGTGCCGCAGTGCACGGCGGCCTCCCGCTTGAAAACGTCCCGGCCCGCTCCCCCGCAGGATCTTCTGGATCGTACAGACGTCCCTCATGAGAGCCACGAGATCGCGTCAACTTCGTTGCCCGGAACGGCTGTTGGGCGTCTCGCAGCCGAGTGCCCGGGCAGGCCGCCCGTGGACGGTTCCCGCCCGGACTGTGTCTGTGATCACTTGCAAAATGCCTCGACCGAAGGTCAAATCAAGGGGTTATGGTGCCATGGGCCACGGGGGCACACGAGGGGACAGGGCCATCCCCCACCACAAACATCGCCGTCTTCCGGCACTCGTTCCCCCTGCGTGCTCCACCTGCTTGCGCCCCTCCACCAGGGAGGACGGATTCGAGCAGGGATGCGACAACCGTCAAAGTGCCGGAGAGAGTCGGGGAACAGGTGCATCAGAGCGAAGGGCGGGTGGGTGAGGCGTCGGCCCCGATACACCACGGCGAATTGCTCCAAGGCTTGTTCCCCGACAGAGGCACACTCCGCCGCGGTCTCGTGACCCTTCCCTGCCCACTCCATTCCGTGCACGCACGGTTCACCTCGAACGGCCGGGCCGACGTCGCCGTTTTCCCCGCCTGGCGGAACAAGGCGCGCACAGCGGCCCGACTGACCCTGGCCGCCTACGGCTTACCCGTCGGCGGCCACCTGCGCATATCGAGCGATGTACCGCTCGGGCGCGGATTCGGATCCTCCACGAGTGACGTACTGGCAGCGATCGGCGCCGTTCAGGACAGGTACGCGCTGCGCCTGTCCCCCGCGGCCAAGGCCCGGCTGGCAGTGCGCGCCGAGATCGCGTCCGACTCACTGATGTTCGACTCGACAGCCGTACTCTTCGCCCATCGGGACGGCGACGTCATCGAGAACTTCGGCCACCCCCTTCCGGCACTGCACGTCCTGGGCTTCGGGTCGCGGCCGAGTCAAGGGGGCCGCGGAGTCGAGACCCTGTCCCTGCCTCCCGCCCGCTACACCAATGACGAGGTGCTGCGGTTCGCCGAACTGCGCGCCCTGCTCCGCGAGGCCGTACTCGCCAAGGACGTGGAGCAGCTGGGGCACGTGGCCACCGCCAGCACCCTGCTCAACCAGCGCCATCTCCCCATCCCACAGCTCGACCGGATCCTCGAAATCGCCGAGGAGGTACGGGCGTTGGGTCTCCAGATCTCGCACAGCGGGGACATCGCGGGACTGCTCTTCGACCGCGACCACCCCTCACTCGACGTCCGCTCCGCACATGCCGAGGCATCGCTGCGTGACATCGGCATCGTCGAGTCATGGAAGTTCACGACGAATGGATGAATGGGATCATGTCAACCCATCAGTCAAGCGCTTATCCCTCGGTGATCGAGGCGGTGGAACTGCCGAAGATCATCCATGTCGGCGGGAACCTCTACGCCGCCGCGTTCACCCTGATGAAGCTCCTCCCCGCCCGCTACATCATCGACAGGGCCATGGCCGCCGGAGACCTGACCCCTGACACGCCGGTCATCGAGACGTCCTCCGGCACCTTCGCCCTGGGCCTCGCGCTGGTCTGCCAGCAGCGGGGGTTTCCGCTCACCATCGTCGGTGACCGGTCCATCGACGACGACCTGCGCAACCGCCTGGAGATGCTCGGCGCCGAGGTTGAACTCGTCGAGGACCGCGGACAGCCCGGCGGCATCCAAGGGGCGCGGCTGGCAAGGGTGGAGGAGTTACGCCGGGCGAAACCCGGCAGCTTCGTCCCGCAGCAGTACACCAATCCCGACAACCCTGCCGCGTACGCCTCGGTGGGCCAACTGGTGTCCCGGACCCTGGGGTCGGTCGACTGCATGATCGGACCAGTCGGTTCGGGGGGGTCCACGTGCGGCATCGCCTCGACGCTGCGCTCGGACACCCCCGGGCTGCGCCTGATCGGCGTCGACACACACGGATCCGTCATCTTCAAGGCGCCGGAGGGGCCACGACTGCTCAGAGGCCTGGGCAGCAGCATCGTTCCGGGGAACGTCGTGCACGCGGCGTACGACGAAGTCCACTGGGTGGTGCCCGGCGATGTCTTCCACGCCACCCATGAGCTCTACCGGCGTCACGGCCTCTTCATGGGTCCAACCAGCGGCGCCTCCTTCCTGGTTGCCTCGTGGTGGGCGCAGCTGAATCCGGACGACAAGGTGCTGATGGTGCTCCCCGACGAGGGGTACCGCTATCAGTCCACCGTCTACAACGACGTCTGGCTGCGTGAACAGGATGTCCGGTCCGCGCCGGCCACCGCGGGGCCGCGGCTCGTGGAGCGGCCCGGCGAGGACGGCGGGAGCTGGTCCAGGTTCCTGTGGAACCGCCGTACGTACGAAGATGTGGGCGCCTTCACCGGCCTGGAGACGCAGGGGAGCATCGCGTGACTCAGCCCATGCTGCTACTGGTCGAGAGCAACACGACGGGAACGGGACGGCAGTTCGCCCGGCGGGCCAGGAGCCGGGGGATCCGGCCCGTCATGCTGTGCGCGGATCCCGGGCGCTACCCGTACGTGGCCGAGGACGACGTGCGCGCCATCGTCGTCGACACCGCGGACGAACACGCGGTCCTCGCCGCCGCGCGGCGACTGCGGGCGGACGGGCCGATAGCGGGGATCACCTCCAGTTCGGAGTACTACGTGGCCGCGGCTGCCGCGACGGCGCGCGCCCTCGACCTGCCCGGCCCGGATGTCGACGCGGTGCGCGACTGCCGCGACAAGGCACAACAGCGGCGCCTCCTGAGTGAAGGGGGCGTGGCCGTCCCCGCACACGAGCGTGTCGGCAGTGCGGGCGAGGCGCGGGCCGCCGCCGACCGGATCGGCTATCCCGTCGTGCTGAAACCGGTCCAGGGTTCCGGGAGTCTCGGGGTGCGGCTGTGTGCGGACGGGGACGAGGTCGCCGCCCACGCCTCCGGGCTGACGGCCGCGGCGGCGAACGAGCGGGGCGTCGCGGTGCCGCGGTACCTACTCGTCGAGGAGTACCTGCGCGGCGACGAATACTCGGTGGAGGTGTTCGGACACACGGCGGTGATCGTCGTCGCGAAACGGCTGGGCCCGCTGCCGGACTTCGTCGAGCTGGGCCACGACGTTCCGGCCGCGCTGCCGGAGGCCGACGCGGCCACTCTGCGTGAGCAGGCCGTGCGCGCGGTGAAGGCACTGGGACTCGGCTGGGGCGCCGCACATGTCGAACTGCGCATGGAACGCGGCGACGTCCACGTCGTCGAGGTCAATCCCCGGCTGGCCGGCGGCATGATCCCGGAGCTGGTCCGGCACGTCCTCGGCATCGACCTGGTGGACGGCCAGGTCTGTGCGGCCGTCGGTGCGGACCCGGCCATGACACCGCAGGCAGTCCCACGGACTGCGGCCATCCGTTTCCTCACCGCGGACCGCCCGGGATTCCTCGACGACCGTATCGGGACCGAGCGGGCGCTTGCCGCGGCCCGTGCCGTGCCGCACACGGAGACGGCCGTGCTCTACCGGGCTCCTGGCCGGCCCGTGGAACCCGCCCGCGACTTCCGGGGCCGGCTCGGACACGTCATCGCCACGGCCGACGACGCGGCGCTCTCCGGCCCGGCCGCCGAGAGCGCGCTGCGCGAACTGGCGGGCGCACTGCGCCCGACGACCGAGGAGTCGCCCGCATGAACACCCAGCGCACCACAGATACGGCAGCTGCCGCGGCCGACCCCGGCGTGAACACCGGCAGGCTGAGAACCGGGCTGAACGACGAGGCGCATGCGATCGTCTACGACCAGTATCTGCCGGCCGACCGCACGGCGGACGGGCTCGGTGAGGAACTCCGCCTCATCAGCGAGGTCGACCGCGCCCATCTGGTGATGCTCGCCGAGCGCGGCGTCCTGAACCCCGCGCACGCAGCCGCGCTGCTGCACGCGATCGACGATCTGCGCCGCTCGGACTTCGCGCCGGTACGGGCCAGATCCATGCCCCGGGGCGTCTATCTCGCCTACGAGGGCACCCTGACGGAGCGGCTCGGCGAGGAGATCGGCGGCGTGATGCACACCGGCCGGTCCCGCAATGACCTCAACGCGACGACGGCCCGGCTGCGGGGACGGCAGCACTTCCTGCGCCTCGTGGAGGCTACGGCGGCCCTCGCCACCGCCCTCCTGGACCAGGCCGAGGAGCACCGGTCCGTCGTCATGCCCGCGTACACCCACGGGCAGCCCGCGGTCCCGATCACATACGGCCACTACCTGGTCGGAGTGGGCTGTTCCGTGATCCGTGCGCTGGCGGACCTGCTGTACGCCGGACGGGAACTCGATGTCAACCCGCTGGGCGCCGGCGCGGTCGGCGGTACGTCCGTGGCCATCGACCCGGAGCGCACAACCGTCCTCCTCGGGTTCACGGCACCGGCACCCAACTCGGTGGATGCGGTGGCCTCCCGGGATTTCGCACTCAGGCTGCTGGGGGCGGCCAGTGGTCTGGGCGTCTCGGTCGCTCGCACCGCGCGGGACTTCACGGCCTGGACGTCGGAGGAGGCTGCCCTCGTGCACCTCGCCGACGACCTCGTGGGCTCCAGCTCCATGATGCCGCAAAAGCGGAACCCGTTCCTCCTGGAGCACATCCAGGGGCGGGCAACGGCAAGCTTCGGCGCGTTCACGGCTGCCGCCTCCGCGATGGCCACGGCGACGTACACCAACGCCATCGCTGTGGGCACCGAGGCTCTGCGGCACACATGGCCCGGTCTGGAGAACACGACGGACGCTGTGACGCTGCTGCGCCTCGTCGTGCGGGGCGCCACGCCAGATGCCGAGCGCATGCTGCGGCGGGCCGTCGACGGGTTCACTCCGGCCACATACCTGGCCGAGCGGCTGGTCGCCGCGGGGATGCCGTTCCGCAGCGCGCACCATTTGGTGGGCAAGACGGTGCTGCACGCCCTCGATACGTCGCGCTCCCTCGCGGAGGCCGCCCGCGACGTTCCGGAGATCGCCCGCCTGGCGCCACACCACTCCGCGGCGGCCGTGGGCCAGGCGGATGACTGGCTGGAACCGACGGCTGTCGTGCGGGCCTCCGCCTACGGTGGTGGACCTGGTGGTGAAAGCATCGCGCGCGCAGTGGCCGAGCTCCGGTCCGATCTCAAGGCAGCGCAGGTCGAGGGTGCCGAACGCAGGAACCGGTGGGCAGCCGGGGCGGCCGTGCTCGACAAAGCGGTGGAAAAGTTGGTGTCATCGCTCCCCAGCGCGTCTCCTGGACGAGTTTAAAGGCGAAGACGTCGTCGAGCGGCACCTGTTGGGGGTTGTCGAGGTCCGTGGGCATCGGCCCGGCGATCCTGCTGGTGCTGTCCGCGTGGGCGCTCGCCTCACACCCGTTGACGCCGTGAGCCCCCGCCCCCTCGCGCGCGGGGACGGGACTTCACAGCGTCGTACGGGCAGGTCAGCCGATCTGTGCGCCGAACGTCGACAGCGCCTCGGTGACCGGCTGGAAGAAGGTCTCGCCGCCCGAGGTGCAGTCGCCGCTGCCGCCCGAGGTGAGGCCGATCGCCGCGTCGCCGTCGAAGAGCGAGCCGCCGCTGTCGCCGGGCTCGGCGCAGACGTCGGTCTGGATCAGGCCGTTGACGATGTCGCCGTTGCCGTAGTTCACGGTGGCGTCCAGGCCGGTGACCGTGCCGGTGTGCACCTGGGTCGTGGAACCGCTGCGGGTCACCTTCTCGCCGACGGTGGCGTCGGCGGCGTGGGTGATGGCCTGCGAGGAGCCGTTGTAGAGGTCGACCGCGCTCGGGTGGGCGACGTCCGAGGTGTACTTGACCAGGCCGAAGTCGTTACCCGGGAAGCTTGACTGCTCGTTCGTGCCGATCTCGTTGCCGCTGGAGTCGGTCCAGGTGGAGATGGCCTCGGTGCAGTGCCCGGCGGTGATGAAGTAGGGCGCGCCGCCCTTGACCACGTTGAAGCCGAGCGAACAGCGGCCGCCTGAGCCGGTGATGGCGTCGCCGCCCGCGATGAAGGGCTTGAACTCCCCTGCGGTGCGCCGGAGTTCGGCCTTGCTGCCAAGTCCGTCGACAACCTTGGTGAGTCTGGCCCACTCCGCGCCGGAGACCGTGCGATCGGCGGTGACGACGACCTTGTTGGTGGTGGGGTCCGTCGCCCATGAGGTGCCGGGGATGGTGGCGTCCTGCTTCAAGGTCGTACGGGCGCCGGCCAGTTCGGCGAGGGAGTGCTCGACGATTCTCGCCTTGGCGCCGGCCGCCTCGACGGTGCCGGCGGCTGCCCGGTCGAGCACGTTGACCACGAGGCTCTTGGTCTTCGCGTCGTAGAACGTGCCGGCCGCGTCGGTGCCGAGGTCCTCGCCGAGCGTCGAGGCGAGTTTTCCGGCCGCCGGGGCCGAGAGGGTGCGGAGTACGGCCGGCTTCGCTGCCTCGCTGGCGTTCGCACTCTGCAAGGTGACTCCCGCGACGACCAGCGCGGCTGCGCCCGCGCCCGCCACGACCGCCCGTCGCCTGGTTATGCGTCGGTGCTTCAACTCGTGTCCTCCTGTGGGGGGTCGGTCCGGCAGGTCAGAGGGCCTGCTGGACCGAAAGGAAGGTTGACGGGCACCTACTCTTCCCAACCTCACAGGGGGCGCACAAGGTCGACTTCAGGTCGCGCGCGGGGCACGGCCGTACGCCCTCATCGCTTTGACTGTTCACTGTCACCCCAGGCCGTTCGCACTGCAAACACCGCGTGCGAGCGGCGGCCATCAGCCGGTGAGGACTAGTCCTGTCCGGAAATCGATCCCTCGGGTTCCGGATCCGAGTGGGGCTCGGCGGGCGGGAGTTGCTCCTGCACCGGTTGCGGTGCCACAGGGGCAACCGGTGCCACGGGTGCCGCGGGCGCGGCCGGGGCGGCTCGTTCCAGGAAGCGCAGCAGTTCCACCGGGAAGGGGAGGACGAGCGTCGAGTTCTTCTCGGCCGCTACCGCAACCACCGTTTGCAGGAGCCGGAGTTGGAGGGCTGCGGGCTGCTCCGACATCTGCTCGGCGGCCTCGGCGAGTTTCTTGGAGGCCTGCAACTCGGCGTCGGCGTTGATGATCCGGGCCCTGCGCTCACGGTCGGCCTCGGCCTGGCGGGCCATCGAGCGCTTCATCGTCTCGGGCAGGGAGACGTCCTTGATCTCGACGCGGTCGATCTGCACGCCCCAGCCGATGGAGGGGCTGTCGATCATCAACTCCAGTCCCTGGTTGAGCTTTTCGCGGTTGGAGAGGAGGTCGTCGAGGTCGCTCTTGCCGATGATCGAGCGCAGCGAGGTCTGCGCCATCTGCGAGACGGCGAACCGGTAGTCCTCGACCTGCACCAACGCGTCCGCCGCGTCGACGACCTTGAAGTAGACGACCGCGTCCACCCGGACCGTCACGTTGTCACGCGTGATGCCCTCCTGCGCGGGCACCGGCATCGTCACGATCTGCAGGTTGACCTTGCGGAGCTTGTCCACGAACGGGACGACCATCGTGAAGCCGGCCCCGCGCACTTCGGGCCTGAGCCTGCCGAGCCGGAACACCACGCCCCGCTCGTACTGTTTGACGACCCGCGCCGCCGCCATCGTGTACACCACTCCGACGGACGCGAGTGTCACTCCCGCCGTCACCAGCTCCTCGACCATCACGGCCCCCCAGGGTCCGACGTGGGCGCATCAGGTGCCTGCTCTCCGATACCACGAAGGTAACTCCGCGCTCCGCACAAGAGCGAGCCCCCGCACGCCAGTTGCGTACGGGGGCTCACCCGCTACCGGCTGCAGTCCGGAGCGGAGGTGCTGCGGGTGGACGTCAGCCGACGCTCACGCCGTAGTAGCTCAGTGCCTCGGTGACCGGCTGGAAGAAGGTCGTGCCGCCGGAGGTGCAGTCGCCGCTGCCGCCCGAGGTCAGACCGTAGGCCACGGTGCCGCCGTAGAGCGGACCGCCGCTGTCGCCGCCCTCGGCGCAGACGGTGGTCTGGATCATCTGGTACACGATGTCGCCACTGCCGTAGTTGACGGTGGCGTTCAGGGCGGTGACCCGGCCGCTGTGCGTGCCGGTGGTGGAGCCGCGCCGGTAGACGGTGGTGCCCACGGCCGGGGTGGCCGCGCTGGAGATGGTCTGCGTGCCGACCGCGCTCGGATGGGCGATCGCCGTGTTGGTGTACTTGACCAGCGCGAAGTCGTTGGTCGGGAAGCTGTAGCCGACGTTCGTGCCCAGCACCGTGGTGTGCCCGGAGTTGGAGTACCAGGTGGAGGCGACCTCACCGCAGTGCCCGGCGGTCAGGAAGTAGTACGTGCTCCCGCTGTGCACGTTGAAGCCGGCCGAGCAGCGGTAGGCGCCGCCGTAGATGGCGTCACCACCGGTGAGCAGCCGCTTGAACTGGCCGGCCGTGTGCTTGATGGTGAGCGCGCCCGCGGTGCTGCCCGCCTGCGACTTGATCTTCGCGATCTCGGCCTGGGAGACCGTGCTGTCGACGGTGACGACGACACGGTTCGTCTTGGCGTCGACCGCCCAGGCGGTGCCCGGGACATCGGCCTTGAGCACGGACGAGTTGGCCGCGGAGAGCTGGGGCGCGCTGAACGTCTGGGCTTCGCTCGCGTTCGCGGTGGGGACGGCGAACGCTGCAGCGGCGACGAATCCGGTGGCCACGGCGATCAGCCCGGTCCGTCTCGCGATTCCGCTGCGGGGGGTGGTGCGCTTGATCCTCACGTTTCGTTCCCTCCTAGGGGAATTCGGGGGCCCGCGTGGGGTCGGGGCCCGTGAGGCGCAGTCGGGGGCGGTCGTCCGGTTTTCGAACAAGCCGTGTCCCTGACAAGCGCTGTGGGGGAGTATTCGGCTGCGTGACTGACGGGCGCAAGGGCGCCTTTCGGCCGTACAGCCTTCAACTGGCCCACGATCTACGCGAGTTGATCACCCCGCCGCCGACAGCCACATCCCGGCCCACCAGGGCCGATGCCCCGTCTACCGAAGGGTGCGCTCCCCCGCCTCGATCGCGACGCCCAGCGTATTCCCCGGCGGCGGGAAAGGGCAGATGAAATGGTCGGCGAACGCGCACGGCGGGAGCACCGCCCGGTTGAGGTCGACCGTCGTGCGCCCCTCCGCATCGGGCGCGTCGGGATACAGGAACCGGAACCGGTAACTGCCGTGCCCGCTCGTGGAGTCGGCGAACACCGCCCACAACCTGCCGTCGTCCTGCACCGTCACCTGGAGCGTCACCTCCAACTCGTCGAGCCGGAAGGCGAGTTCACCCGAGAGCCCGAGCCCGCGCCGGACACCGTCGGCGGCGTCCACGCGCACGAGGCGCCGGGTGCCGTACGGCGTGAAGCGCCCCGGCACCGAGAAGCGCGGATCGTGGGGCGTGGCCTCGATGCCCCGGAACGCACGGCGCGCCACCGAGTCGGGGTCGTAGTCGCGCACACCCCAACCGCCCTCGCGGATCAGGACGACCAGCCTGCGCTCACCGAGGCCGACGCGGGCCGCGGCCACCGGGCCGGTGTCGGCGCCGAGACGGACCGTGCCGGTGAAGGGTTTCCCGTCGAGGGTCAGTCCGGTCCGCTCGTCCCCCGGTACGCCGAGGACGACCGCGTCGCCGTCGAGGAGCCACACCCCGGGGATGCCCGGAAGGCGCCCGTCCGGATGGTCCTCCAGCCAGTGCGTGCCGGTCAGGGCGAGCGGGCCGTAGGGCGCGGACACCGACTCGACGCGGTGCTCGTGCCACTGCTTCCACTCGACGACCGCGTCCGACGGCATCTCGGTCACCCCTTGTCTCCCGGCTCGGCGAGCCCGAGATGTGAGCGCAGGGTGGCGCCCCGGTATTCCGTGCGGAACGCGCCGCGTTCCTGGAGCAGCGGCACCACCCGGTCCACGAACTCGTCGAGCCCGCCCGGGGTGAGATGCGGTACCAGGATGAAACCGTCGGCGGCGTCCTGCCGTACGAAGGTCTCCAGTTCGGCGGCGACCGCCTCCGGGGTGCCGATGAAGGACTGCCGGCCGCTCGCCTCGATCACGGTCTGCCGGATGGACAGCCCCTTCTGCCGGGACAGGGCCCGCCACTTCTCGGCCGTCGCGACGCTGTCGCCGCGCCGGGTCCGCCCCTGCGTGAGCGAGGGGTCCGGCACCGGGTCGAAGTCGGGGAACGGGCCGTCGGGGTCGTAGGAGGAGAGATCCGTGCCCCAGACCTGTTCCACGGCGAGGATCGCGTTCTGCGGAGAGACCTGCTGCCGCCGGATCTCGGCGGCCCGCTCCTGCGCCTCGGCCGCCGTGTCGCCGAGGACGACGGTGACCCCGGGCATGATCTTGAGATCGTCGGCGCTATGGCCGTACTTGGCGAGGCGTGCCTTCACGTCGGCGTAGAAGTCGCGGCCGTCCTCCAGCGTGCCGTGCCTGGTGAAGATCACGTCGGCCGACCGGGCGGCGAACTCCCTCCCCTCCCCCGAGTCCCCGGCCTGGATGACGACGGGGTGCCCCTGGGGTGAGCGCGGCACGGTGAACTCGCCCGCGATGTCGAAGTGTTGGCCTTGGTGGGCGAAGGGGCGGGAGAGCCCGTCCGGGGTCCAGGAGTCCCACAACTCCCGTGCCACGGCGACGAATTCGGCCGCCCGCGTATAGCGGTCCGCGCGGTCCAGATATCCCCCGCGCCGGAAGTTCTCGCCGGTGAAGGCGTCCGAGGAGGTCACGACGTTCCAGGCGGCCCGGCCGCCGCTGAGGTGGTCCAACGTGGCGAGTCTGCGGGCGAGTTCGTAGGGCTCGTTGAAGGTCGCGTTGACCGTGGCGGCAAGACCGATCCGCTCGGTGACGGCGGCGAGCGCGTTCAGGACGGTGAGGGACTCCGGCCGGCCCACCACGTCCAAGTCGTGGATACGGCCCTTGTGTTCACGCAGCCGCAGCCCCTCGGCGAGGAAGAAGAAGTCGAAGAGTCCGCGCTCGGCGGTGCGGGCGAGGTGTTCGAAGGAGGAGAAGGCGATCTGGGACTTCGACCGCGGATCGGCCCACACGGTGGTGCTGTTGACGCCGGGGAAGTGCGCCGCCAGATGGATCTCTTTACGAGAGTTACGCGAACGTACGGTCATGACGCTCCCCCGGTCACGGCGTACTGGTTGGCGGGCCGGGCCAGGCCCAGGTGCTCCCGGAGCGTGCTGCCCGGGTAGAACGTGCGGAACAGGCCCCGGTGTTGGAGCAGCGCGACCGTGCCGTTGACCAGCCGTTCCAGGTCGCGGCGGGGTTCGACGGGCGTGAGGTGGAAGCCGTCGACGCTGCGGTCGCCGTGCCAGGCCGCGATCAGTTCGGCGAGGTCGACGGGGCCGCCCCGGTACAGCGGGCCGTGCGCGGTCTGCCGGGGGCCGCCCCCGCCGTGGCCCGGCTCGGCCGCGTGCTCGCCGTCGCCGAGGTCGACGACCAGGCTCACCAGGACCCGCAGGGTGTCGGGGTCGCGGCCGAACTTCTCGGCGGACGCGCGCAGTTCGGCCCGTACGGCGCCGGCCTGCGCGGAGCTCGCCGCGCGGACGAGGGCCACGTCGGCGTACCGGGCGGCCGTCCGACGGGCCTGGCCCTCGGTGGCGTCGACCACGCGGACCGGGTGGCTGCGGGGGCCTGGGCACGATCGAGGGGCCCCTGACGGAGAACGCGGAGCCCTGGAAGTCGACGTAATGCAGCTTGTCGCGGTCGACGAAGCGGCCGGTCGTGGCGTCCCGGATCTCGGCGTCGTCCTCCCAGCTGTCCCACAACTCGGCGGCCACCTCGGCGACTTCGCCCGCCTCCTGCCACAGCTCGTCGGCGGGCGCGGCATGGCGGCGGCCGAAGAGCCGGGCCTCGCCCTCGGTGGTCGACACGTCGATACGCCAGCCGGCCCGGCCCCGGCTGACCCAGTCGAGGGTCGCGACCGCCGCCTGGACGTGGAAGGGCTCGGTGTGGGTGGTGGTCACGGTGGGCACGAGGCCGATCCGGCCGGTCGCCGGGGCGACCCGGGACAGCACGGCGAGGGCGTCGGGGCCGGGGCGCGCGAAGGTGTCGTCGAGCGTCACGAAGTCGAGTCCGCCGCTCTCGGCGAGCCGCGCCAACTCGACGTAGGAGCCGGCGTCATAAGCCGACAGCTGGTCGACGGCGGCGGCCAGATGCAGGCCCCGGCCGTGCGAGGAGGTCATGGGAGGAAAGCCTTCCTGTCGTTCGGGAGCACCTCGGAGAGGGCCAAGTCCTCGATGAAGCCCGGGACTTCACCGACAAGGTCGGGGTTACGCGGCGGCCCGACACGCGAGGTCCCGAAGAAAGGCCAGTACGGCCCGTGCGGTGGCGTCGTTCTGCCGGAAGGCGGGGCCGCCGGTGCGCGGGCGGGTGAAGGCGCCGGGGGTACGGACGTCGGTGTAGGGGCCGAGCGCGAAGCGCCGGGGGTGCGGGCGGCCGGCCGCGTCGAGGATCCGGCCGTCGGTGCGGTCCACCCGCAGCAGTCCCTCCGGGGTCTCCACGGCTCCGTCGGCGTGCAGTTGGCGCAGCAGCGGGTCGAGGGCGCGTCCGACGGTGGGCTCGGGCAGCCGCGCCTCGACGAGCGCCCGTGCCTCGACGGTGACGCCGGGCACGGTCGGGCTGGACGCCCGGAACACGCCGTCCTCGGCGGTCACGGCCATGTCCGCGCCGACGAACCGCACGACGCCGGCCCGGGACAGCGCGAGCAGTTGGCGCAGCCGGGGTCCGGGCGGCCCGGAGGCGAGATAGCTGAAGAAGCCGTGCCACCAGGGTCCGATGTCACCGAGCCGGATCAACTGGACGTAGACGGAGAGCAGTCCGAGGAAGACGGACAGGTCCGGGCTGTGGGAGGGATCGTGACGGCGCGTCAGATCTGCCTCGACATACGCCCGCAGGCCCTCCTGGAACGCCTCCGGCGACGGATACCGCACCCCGTCCAGCGGGCGGTCGAGCGCCGCGAGGTCGAGCCGGTCGGCGGGGTCGGGCACGGCGGACGCCACGAGCGCCTCGCGCTCCGCCGCCTCCCCGGCCGCGTACTTCTCCTCGAAGTCGGTCCAGGCGATCGCCGTCCGCTCGGGGTGCACACCGAACAGCCGGTGGTAGTGCGCGAACCCCAACTCCTTCTCGACCAGCGGCCATACGTCCCGCCGGAAATCAAAACCGTCCGGCCGCGCGAGGATCGCGTCGACCTCGGCGGGCCCGAAGAACCGTGGCAGCGGCGGCCGTTCACCGGTCCACTCGTAACCGATCTTCGAGTGGTACGGCACCCCGCGCCGCGAGCCGACGTACAGCACCGGCTCCTGCCCCGAGGGGATGTAGGTGTCGCCGTCGTGGCGCCCGCCCCGGCCCTCGGTGAGCAGCACCATCAGGTCGACGAAGGCGAGCCCGAAGCCGCGGACGATGACGCTCTCGCCGGGCGCGAGGGAGGTGAGGTCGCTGTCGGCGGTGAAGTCGGGCGGCAGGTGGACCAGGTCGTGGGCGCGGGCGTAGGCCGCCAACTCGCGCTGCTCCTCGTCGAGTTCGGCGTCGAGGTGGCCGACCGCGAGGACGACGAGGTCGGCGAGGAGCGGGCGCGGACGGCCTTCGAGCCACACCTGCTGGCGTCCCTCGCGCGGGCCGCTCACCCGCAGGGCGCGTTGCGGGTGGTGGTGGACGGTGACACCCGGCGGCAGCGCGGCCACGGCCTCCTCGTGCACCCAGCGCAGATAGGCGCCCTGGAGCTGCCGGTCGGCGAAGGTGGAGCCCTCGATCTCCGCCCATTCGTGCAGCGTGGGGCCGGGGCGTACCGGCCCTTCCATGACCACCGTCTCGTCGGTGAACATGGTGACGTCCTCGGCATGCGAGTTCATCCACAGCAGCGGCGACTGGGCCGCGCGCCAGATGCGTCCGGCGCCCGGTGCGTGCGGGTCGACGAGGTGGATGTCGAAACCCTCGATGCCCTCGGCACCCTCTGCGCCCGAACCGGCGTACAGCTCCGGCGCGTTGGCGGCGATGCGCTCGATGAGACCGGTCCCCCGCGGCCCGGCCCCGACGATCACGAGTGAGGGCCTGGTACCCGGGGCGGCGGATATGGGGGTGGGAATGTCGGAAGGCATGCGAAGACTCCGTGACGTGAGCAACACGGGCGAATGCCTTCACACAGGGCGCCTCGCGGCACCGTACGGCCGAGCCCCTCAGCAGGGCCGTCCTCCGACTGTACGGCGCCGTTTCCCCTCACTGTCAAGGAAGTCCACACTGTGAGCAGTACGTCTCATCTCGGTTGACGCCCCACCGGATGCCTGTTCCACTTGTCCCATGCATCGGCAGCAGTGGCTGGTCAAGCGCTCCCACATCGACCTCGGTCGCGTGTGGTCCTCTTCCTGTTGAGCTGACCCACTGCGCGTCCCGGTCGCCGAAATCTCCCTCTGACCGTGCGCCTCACGTGTTCTCCCGCTCCGCCTTCACACGCACCCCTCCCCTCGGGTTCCGTCCGCATTTCCTCCATCACGCCTACCGCGTCAGCGCGGCCGTACGCCGTCGCGGTGTCGCCCGGACCCCGATCACCCGGTCCATCAGCGCACCGAGCACATCGCGTACGGAGTCCCGGTTCCGCGCGTCGCACTCCAGCACGGGCACGTCCGCGCTCAGCCCGAGCGCCTCGCGGACCTCCTCCACGTCGAACCGGTCGGCGCCGTCGAAGCGGTTCACGGCGAGGACGAACGGCGCGCCCTGCGACTCGAAGTAGTCGACCGCCGGGAAGCAGTCCTCGATCCGCCGGGTGTCCATGAGGACCACCGTGCCGAGCGCGCCCTCCACCAGGTCGTCCCAGAGGAACGAGAACCGGTCCTGTCCGGGTGTCCCGAACAGATACAGCGTCATCGTCGGATCGAGCGTGATCCGCCCGAAGTCGAGGGCGACGGTCGTGGTGGTCTTCGCCTCGACCCCCACCAACGAGTCGACGCCCACGGAGACTTGGGTCATCGCCGCCTCGGTGTCGAGGGGTTCGATCTCCGAAATGGCCCCGATGAACGTGGTCTTGCCGACCCCGAGGCCGCCGCTGACCACGATCTTCACGGCCAGCGGCACGATCTTGTCAGAGCGCCCGGACATGGTCCCTGATCCTTTCGAGCATCGGGAGCGGCAGCTCCGCGGGTTGCCGGCAGGCGAGTTGCCCGGCGACGACGAGGTCGGAGATCAGCACCTTCGCCACTCCAAGGGGCACCCCGACCCGGTGCGCGACCTCGGCGACGGTCGTCGGCCGTTCGCACACCGCGACGATGTGGCGCCGCTCGAAAGCGAGCGACGGATCCGGCACGCCGACGGCGACGACCAGCGTCTCCAGGCGCAGATCGGCCTGGAGGGGCTCGGACCGGCCGCCGGTGATGATGAACGGCCGGACGAACGTCGCGTCCTCTTCAGGTTCTACGTCCCTGGACTGTTCACCGTTCACCGTGGCAACGCCTGCCGCAGATCGGCGATGAGCGTCGGGGTGAGCAGATCACCCGCCCGCTCCGCGAGCACCGCCATCTCGTAGCCGACGAGGCCCAGTTCACCGCTGCTGTCGGCGAGGACACCGAGACAGCTGCCGTCCCGGATCGCCGAGACGAGCAGGAAGCCCCGGCCCATCTCGATCATGATCAGCTTGACCCCGTCGAAGCTGTACCGCTTGGACGCGCTGCGGGCCAGACTGCTCAACCCCGAGACGATCGCGGCGAGATGGTCGGCCTCGGTCCGCCCGAGCCCGTCCGACACGGCGATCAGCAGCCCGTCGGAGGAGACGGCGACCGCGTCCCGTACCCCGTCGGTGCTCTTGACGAAGTTGGCGAGCAGCCAGTTGAAGGTCTGCGAGTCGTACTGGATGTCGACGGCGGTCACTTGGCGGCACCCTCGTTCGTCTCGGCGTTCTGCTGCTTCTCCTTCTCGACGCTGATCCCGCCCCGCATATGGGCGCTGCGCAGGGTGGAGAGCATCCCGGAGACCTGTTCGGGGGTCCGCTCCGGGTTGGGCGGTGCTGCGGGGGTGGTCCGGTCGGTGCGGTCGGTCTCGCTCACCGCTGCCGCGATACCGCTCCGCTGCGGCCGCTTGACCAGGCCGTTGCGGGTGCGCGCGGCGGACGAACCGCCCTTGGCGGCGACCGGGGCTGCCGCCGGTTCGGTCTTCGGTTCCATGTCCGTCTCCGCCTTCCTCGGCGCCGGGACCGAGGGCTTCGCCTCGGCCGCCTTCTCCGTCAGCAGCGCCGCGGGGATCAGCACCCGCGCGACCACACCGGCCGCCGGCGCCTCGCCGAGCCGTACCTCGATACCGCACTTGCGGGCCAGCGCGCCGACCACGAAGTGGCCCAGGAACCGGGTGGGTTCGGCCATGAAGCTGGCGGTGCCGGAGAGCCGTACGTTGGCCTCGGCGATGGCCTGGTTGTCCATGCCGAGCCCGTGGTCGACGATCGCGATCAGATAACCGGCGCTGGTGCGCCGTCCCTCGATCTCCACGTCGGAGTCCGGCGGCGAGAAGCTCAGCGCGTTCTCCACCAACTCGGCCAGCAGGTGGGCGATTTCGACGACGACGGAGCCGGTGACGAACGCGGGCTCGATCCGGCGCAGGGTGACCCGGCGGTACTCCTCGACCTCCGAAAGCGCCGCGCGCAGCACGTCGTTGACGGCCAGCGGGGTGGACCAGGGGCGGGGGCTGGACTCTCCGGCGAGCACGAGGAGGCTTTCGGCGTTGCGGCGCATACGGGTGGCCAGGTGGTCGAGTTCGAAGAGGTTGGCGAGGGTCGCCGGGTCAGCGTCCTCGTGCTCCAGCTTGTTGATGAAGCTGATCTGACGGCGCACCAGGTTCTGGTTGCGACGGCCCAGGCTCACCAGCGAGTCGGTGGCGTTGCGCCGCAACACGGCCTGCTCGGTGGCGAGATCGAACGCGGACCGCTGCACCCGGTCGAACGCCTCGGCCACCTCCCGGACTTCGGCCCCGGCCCTGCCGTTGACGGCCAGCGGAGCGGGCGGCTGCGGTGCCGCCCCGGACGAGCCGTCCTGTACGGCGGCCACGGCCTGCGGCAGCCGGGTCCCGGCCACCTCCCTTGCCTGCTGGGCGAGTTCGACCAGCGGCGAGGAGACGGACCGGACGCAGTCGAGAGCCAGCGCACCGAGCGCGGCGACCGTGCCGAGCGCGAGCAGCAGGAACAGCAGCAGGTCACGCTGGGCCGAACCCTCCAGCTGCGCGGCCCGGTTCTCGACATCGGCGCCGAGGGAGATCTGTACGCCGCGCATCCCGTTGATGGTGGAGGTCATCGCATCCCACCAGGCCATGGGCGGAACGACGCTCGACTTCAGCTTCCCGGTGCCGTGCACCGCCTTGCTCTCGTACGCCAGGGCGCGCTCGGCGTCGGGCGTGGTCAGGGCGGTGTTCAGGCGCCGCTCCTGCACGGCGGTGGCCGAGCGCGGGAAGGCGGCGAGGGCGGCGAGGCGTCCGGCGCGGATCTCCATGAACCGGCCGTAGTCGTCGCCGCGGAACTTCCCGGCACGTACCGAGCCGAGCACGATGGCCCGCTCCTCGCCGGTGAACTCCTTTGCGTTGCCCAGGACTTGGAGCGCCTGGTAGGCGTCGCGCAGGGTGCCGTCGTGGACGTCTCCGAGGCCGAGGTCGAGCCGGTCGAGGACGGTGATGGTGGTGGTGAAGTAGTCGAAGGTGTCCTTCACCACGCCGGTCCCGTCGTCGGCGTCCTTGCGGATCCCGGCCAGGCCGTCGAGCCGGCCGAGGGACTCGCGCACGGAACCGGCGGCCGAGTCCTCACGCCCCTTCAGGGCCACGTCCAGCTGCTCGCGCGCGGCGTCGGTCGCCTTGCGCTGCGCGGGCAGCTTGGCGTTGAACTGCCGGACGCCGCCGACGTATCCGGTGGTGAGCCCGCGCTCCTTCTGCAGCTCGTGCACGAGTCCCTGGAGGGTGATCTCCAGGCGGGCGTTGTCGGCGGTCGCGGAGGCGTTGCGGTAGGCGGAGATCTGCTCGGTGGCCGCGATGCCGAGCAGAGCGAGCAGGACCGCGAGGGCGAGGACCAGAATCCTCAGCAGCCTGGCGCGGATGCTGGTGGTCGCTTTTGTTGTGACGTCCACTGAAGTGCCTTAAGTGGGTGGCGAGTTGATCAAGAGTCGAACCTGAGGCAGAAATGGTTCTGCTCCCGCCCAACGACCCTCACGGCACGCCGGTCACCGGATCATGTTTTTGTTTTACCGCGCCGAAACACGGGCCTCCCGGCCTCGCAGGTCGGCAATGCCACCGCGAGACGGTCGTATACAACGGTGGTGACTACCCGTCACCGTCACGCTCAGCAGTCACAGCACGAGAGACATTCACAGCACTCGCAGCATTCACAGGCGTCGCAGCACGAGCAGTCGCAGCTCGAACAGCAGCCCTCGCGCCGCCGCCGCGACCACGGCCCCTCGAACTCGTCGGCGCAGCACACCTTGCAGGTGCAGCACAGCCCGAGTGCGGCGGCACACCCGGCCCAGAAGCCACGCTTGTCGGGCCGCGGGGGCTCACCGCCGAAGGGGTTGCCGCCGTAGGGATTGCCGTCGTGGCGCGGTTCGCCCGGCAGGTGGGGAGTCTGCGGCGGTCCGAAGGCGGCCTCGGGTGCGTGCCCGCACGACTGCGTCCCGAAGGCCCGGTCCACCGAGCGCCCCAGCTCGTGCGCGAGCAGCAGATGCGCCAACTTGCCGTCCGTGAAGGACGTCTCCCGCAGCGCGAGCCGTATCCCGTGCAGCGCGTCGTCGGCCAGGCGGCGGGCCTCGGTGAGCGGGGTGCCGGTCGCGGTGAGCGGGTTCCAGGCGCCCGACGCCGCGTCGGACTCCCGGTCCTCCACGGCGTCCAGGAGATGCGCGAGCCGCCCGAAGAGGCGCCCGGCCTCGGCGAGCGGTACGGCATTGCCGGGCCGTCCGGCCAGGAGCGCGGTGTGGGCAAAGGCGGCCGCGGTGGCGGTCTCGGTCGGTTCGGTGACGGTCAGGATCGGTGTGCCCGGCCCGGCGAGCGCCTCGATGCCGAACTGCCGCTCCACGGCCTCGACCAGGACACCGGCGTCGAACCCGACGCCCGCGCCGGTCCGCGCCCCGGCCCGCCCCCAGCTCCCGGCGACCCGGCGCGCGGCCAGCGCCACGGGCCTGCGGGCCAGCAGCCCGTCCCCGTCGGCTACATGGTCACGCACCTTGGCGGAGGCGAGCACCAGCGAGACGGCTGCCGCGAGGCGTGCCCCCTCGCCCTGCGCGACGGACGCGGTCCGCATCCCGCGCAACGGGCACGGTCCGGCCGTACGCCGCCATCCACCGCCCGCCCGCTCGACCTGAGCCTCCGTCAGGACCGAGAGCAGCAGCCCGTCGTAGTTGGTGACCACCCGCGCGAGCTGCCCGTGGTCTCCGCGCAGCGCGAGGCACAACCCGCACAAGTGCGCCATCCACTGGGCCTTGAGGCTCTCTCCGAGCCGATGACTGCAGGGCCTGACCATTCCGAACACGACGATCCCCCGTGGCGTGTACGACATCTGACGTGGCGTTCACTACGACACCCGGAGGGTCGCCGAGCGGCCGCAGCGTATCGACCATCTGTTCACCCGTACGCACCAGCCATCACCCGGACGCCGGGAAGAATCATATTTCACTCTCAGTCAGCAGCCGCATGCGGCAACACCCTTGATACACGGGGGCCCTCGACGTATTGGCTGTGCACCAGTAGCGTCACAAACCCCCCGCGCGGCGTCTATCCACTTGGCGCGCGATCCGCATCATGGATGACCATAGGGATGCGGATAGCAATAAAGACCGCTGTGAGAGGAGGCGTCCATGGGATCGGTACGCAAGGCGAGTGCCTGGCTTGGGCTCGTTGACGACAACGATGACGAGCGCTACTACGACGACGACTACTCCGAAGGGACCGAGCAGCCCGGGGATGCCTGGGTGACGGACCCGCGAGTGAAGGTGGCCTCGGACGTGGCCGAGGTGAAGGGCCGGCGCATCGGCACGGTCACCCCGGACAGCTTCCGGGACGCCCGCGCCATCGGTGAGCTGTTCCGGGAAGGTGTCCCGGTGATCGTGAACCTCACGGCGATGGAGGCGACCGACGCCAAGCGCGTGGTCGACTTCGCGGCCGGCCTGACCTTCGGCCTGCGCGGCACCATCGAGCGGGTCGCCAACCGTGTCTTCCTGCTGACCCCCGCCAACACCGAGATCGTCAGCGGCGACCCGGTCGCGCGCCGCGAGGACGGTTTCTTCAACCAGAGCTGAGGCAGGGCCGCTTACCGGCCCTGCCTCCCGCAGGGTTGTTCCCGAGCCGCCGGTCTACCGGAAGGCGTCGAGTCCGGTGAGCGCCTTGCCCAGCACGAGCTGGTGCATCTCGACGGTGCCCTCGTACGTGAGCACCGACTCCAGGTTCGTCGCGTGCCGCATCACCGGGTACTCCAGCGAGATCCCGTTGGCACCGAGGATCGTCCGTGCCGTACGGCAGATCTCGATGGCCTCCCGTACGTTGTTCAGCTTGCCGAAGCTCACCTGCTCGGGACGCAGGCGCCCGGCGTCCATGCGCCGCCCCAGGTGATGGGCGAGCAGAATCCCCTTGTGCAGTTCGACCGCCATGTCGGCGAGCTTGGCCTGGGTGAGCTGGAAGCCCCCGATCGGCCGCCCGAACTGCTCCCGCGTCTTCGCGTATTCGACGGCGGACTCGAAGGAAGCGCGCGCCGCGCCCATCGCACCCCACACGATTCCGTAACGGGCGTGCGACAGACAGCTCAGCGGCCCCTTCAGCCCCACGACCTCGGGCAGCACCGCGTCGGCGGGCAACCGCACGTCGTCGAGGACGAGTTCACTGGTGACGGACGCACGCAGTGACCACTTGTGCTTGATCTCGGGCGCCGAGAATCCGGCGCTGTCGGTGGGCACGACGAACCCGCGGATCCCGTCGTCGGTCTGCGCCCACACGACGGCGACCCCGGCCACGGACCCGTTGGTGATCCACATCTTCCGCCCGTTGAGCACCCAGTCGGTGCCGTCGCGCTTGGCGTACGTGCGCATGGCGCCGGGGTCGGACCCGTGGTCGGGTTCGGTGAGCCCGAAGCAGCCGATGACGTCACCGGAGGCCATGTTCGGCAGCCAGGTCTGCTTCTGCTCCTCGCTCCCGAAGCGGTGGATCGCGTACATGGCGAGCGATCCCTGCACCGACACGAGCGACCGGATCCCCGAGTCGGCGGCCTCCAACTCCAGGCAGGCGAGCCCGTATTGAACGGCGGAGGCACCGGCACACCCGTACCCGTCGAGCGACATCCCGAGCGCCCCGATACCGCCCAACTCCCGCGCGAGCTCCCGGATCCCGGGCAACTCGCCCTTCTCGTACCACTCGGCGACGTACGGCAGCACGCGGTCGGCGGCCCACGCGCGAACGGTGTCGCGGATCGCGAGGTCCTCGGGGTCGAGCAGATCGTCGAGGCCGAGGGGGTCGGCGGGGTCGAAGGGGGGCAACTTCGAGGACGAGGTCATGACACAGCCTCCGGCACCTAAAAACTATCACCGCTAGTTACGACAACGGGGTCGACGTTACGACGACGAGTCAGGCACGTCCAGCACCCCCCAGACCTTCTCCCACCCGCCCACCCGTTTACGGGCGTCCGAGGGGTGAACGCCTGCCGCGGGGGCCGAGCGCCGTTGGCCTCCCCGACCCGCAGCCGCCAACGGCGTGGTACCCCCACGGGAAACGTCCACCCTTCAAGTGCCCGTCACGGGCGGTGCGTGGGTGGGAGAGGTTGTTCAGGCGGAGACGCGGGACTCTGCAACTTCCCTGGGGGCAGGCACCGTAGCCAGTGGCAGCTCGCAGTGCATGACTCGCGGCAACCGCAACGCCATCACCGCGCCCAGCAACAGCAGGCCCGCGCTGACAAGGAGCGTGACGTGCAGCCCGTGCACGAAGGCGTGCCGTGCCGCGTCGCGCAGGGCGGCACCACGGACCCCACCGAGACGCGACGCGACGTCGTACGCCTCGCCCAGTGAATGGCCCGCCGAGGCCGACGCGGAGGTCGGCACGCCGGGCACGGACCGCAGACCTGGCGCGTACGCCGCGTTCATCACGCTGCCGAGGAGCGCGATGCCGATCCCGGCGCCGAGTTGGTAGGAGGTCTCGCCGATCGCCGCCGCGCCGCCCGCCTGGGCCGGCGGAGCCTCGCTCAGCATCGACTCGTACGCCCCGAAGAGCGTCATCTCCAGGCCGAACCCGAGCAGCAGGAACCCGAAGAGCAGCAGCCCGGTGTTGTCCCGGCCGCCCATCGCGGTGAGCGTCAGCACCGAGAACGCGGTCAGGCAGAAGCCGAAGCACACCATCCGGCGCGGGCCGAAACGCCGGAGCATCCGCGCCCCGAACAACCCCGCCGCCATCGCCGCGAACGTCAGCGGCAGGAGTCGTAGACCCGTCTGGAGGGGCGACAGCCCCAGCACCAGTTGCAGGTACTGGGCCGCGATCAGTTCCAGGCCCACCAGGGCCAGCATCGCCAGCACGATGCAGCCGACGGAGGTGCTGAAGGCCGGCCTGCGGAACATGCTCAGGTCCACCAGCGGATGCGTACGGCGCCGTTGCCGTCGTACGAAAAGGACCATCAGCACAGCGCCCACGAGCAGCGGGGCCACGGTCCACGCGCTGTCCACGGGCTCTCCGCCGCCGAGCCGTTTCACGCCCAGGACGACTCCGAAGAGGCCGCCGGCGGCCATCAGGGCGCCGACGACGTCCCACGGGCCGTTGCGGTCGCCGCGGGACTCGGGGAGCAGGAGGCGGCCGATCGGCAGGCTGATCAGCATCAAGGGGATGTTGACCAGGAAGACCGAGCCCCACCAGAAGTGCTCCAGCAGGAACCCGCCGAGCAGGGGCCCGACCGCCGCACCGACCGCCGCCACCGCGCTCCACACGCCGATCGCGACCGCGCGCTCGCGCCGGTCGGGGAAGACCTGGCGGAGGATCGACAGCGTGGCGGGCATGATCATCGCGCCGCCGACGCCGAGCAGCGCCCGCGCGAGGATCAGGACCTGGGCGTCATGGGCGCAGGCGGCCAGGCCGGAGGCGATGCCGAAGAGGCCGTAGCCGAGGAGCAGGATGCGTCTGCGGCCGACGCGGTCGCCGAGCGTGCCGAAGAGGATGAGCAGCGAGGCGCAGACCAGCGGATAGACGTCGACGATCCAGAGCAGCTCTATCGCGCCGGGTTTGAGGTCCTCGGTGACGGCGGGCACCGCGACATGGAGCACGGTGGCGTCGAGCGCGACGAGGAGCAGGCTCACGCAGAGGACGACGAGGACGACCCAGCGGTTGGCACCGGCCCCGGCCGCCCGACGGCGCAGCGCTGCGGCGGCCGTGGTCGTCCCGGACATGTACTACCTCCCAGATGTTCCCTCGCGTTCGGCGGGTTCACGGGGTGGGGACTCCCCGTGACTGCGGCCGGAGAGGAGCGGTGTCTCCGGCCCGCGCAACGAAGGCGAGTGAGCCGTCAGAGTACGCGAGTTCACGCCAATGCCACGTGGCGGACCTCTCACACTCCCCGGACAACACGTGTGGCGTACACCACTCCCCCTCCTGTGGACCACGCCCCGGCGGGTCGGTCGGTTCCGCACCCCGTCGATAATCGAGCCCGTGACCGATCTTGAAGCACCCCTGCGCCGGGCGGCCCCGGCCCTCCTCGGGTACGCCGCCGTCCGCGCCCTGGGCCTGGTGGTGCTCGCGGTGTGGAGCGCGGCGCGCGGCAAGAGCGCCCACACCTTGCTGACCGCGCGGTGGGACGCCCTCTGGTACACCCGGGTCGCCGACCTCGGTTACGGCTACGAGGTGCGGCTCCCGAACGGCGATGTCCACTCGAACCTCGCCTTCTTCCCGCTGCTGCCCTGGCTGGAAAGGTTCATGCACGCGGTCTCCCCGCTGTCGTACGCCGACGGCGGTCTCGTGGTGAGCCTGCTCGCGTCGCTCGCGGCGGCCTGGGGGATCTTCGCGGTCGCCGAGCATGTGTACGGCCGTAGGGCCGCCGTGTGTGCCGTGCTGCTGTGGGCCGTGCTGCCGGTGGGGATCGTGCAGTCGATGGCGTACAGCGAGTCGCTGTTCACGGCGCTCGCGGCCTGGTCGCTGTACGCCGCGTTGACCGGTCGCTGGCTCACGGCGGGCACTCTGGCGCTGCTGGCGGGGCTGACCCGGCCCGTGGGGCTCGCCGTGGTGGCCGCGGTGTGGGTCGCCGGCATCACGTCTTTCGTGATCCCTTCGGTGACTTCTTTCGTGCGGGACCGCAGCACGGCGCTCGCGCCCGGCGCGCGGAACTGGCGGTGCGCCCTCGGTCTGGCGCTCGCGCCCCTGGGCGCCGCCGGGTACGTCCTGTGGGTCGGCCATCGCACCGGCAAGGGTCCGCTGGGCTATCTCGACGTGCAGGCGGGCTGGCGCAACGGTTTCGACGGCGGCGCCGCCTTCGCCCGTTTCGTCGGCGAGAAGTTCACCTCGTTCCCGTCCGCCCTGGCCGGGGTCGGGCTGATCGTCGGGGTCGGGCTGGTCGTCTGGCTGTACGTGGTCGGGGTCCGGCAGGGGCAGCCGTTGCCCCTCCTGGTGTACACGGGGGTCGTCACCGCGCTCGCGCTGTGCGCGTCGAGCTACTTCGGCTCGAAACCGCGCCTGCTGATGCCCGCATTCCCCTTGTTGTTCCCCCTCGCGCTCGCCCTGGCGCGACTGCGTACCTCCAGGTCAACGTGGGTGGTGGGCGGTGTCGCGGTGGCGTCGGCCGTGTACGGGGCGTTCTGGCTGAACGGCTCCGGCCCGCCATGATCCACGCCGGGGACCGGTGAGCGTCCGGCTAATTTCACCCCAGCGTTTGGTGAACTAATTCATAAGTGCCATAAAACTCGGGCCCGGCATGATCAAAGGAATTGAAGGACGGAGGCATCGGGGATTGCGGAATCCTCGGAAATAAACCTGTCTCTGAGAGCTTTCCCACATCACATCGTCATCACAAAGCCGCTGTTTCGACGGGCATCCACACTCACTCGCTGTAACGTCGATTGGGTGCGTACCGAACGAAACCTCACCCGTCTGGACCGGGTGTTCGCGAGGCTGGACCGGGAACCGGAACGGCCGACCAACATCGATGTGCCGAAGATGAGCCGGCACAGGGTCGTGCTGTTCGCGGCGACCCTGGCCTTCTATCTGGCCATCGTGTGGCTTGTCGTGACCACTTCCTGGCTGGTCCGGTTCGACTGGCAGGTCATGTTCTTCCGGCCGTACCAGCAGTGGGCCGGCATCCACTGGTTCGTCGACTACTACGTGGTGCTGGGCCAGCGCGGCCCCACCGCGGTGATGGTCGCGGCCTGGCTGGGCTGGCGCTCGTGGCGGCAGCACACGCTGCGTCCGCTGCTGACCCTGGGCACCCTGCTGCTGTTGCTGAACATCACGGTCGGCGCCGCCAAGCTCGGCATGGGCCGCCTCGGCCCGCACTACGCGACCGTCATCGGCTCGAACGAGATGGGCCTGGGCGGCGATATATTCCCCAGCGGCCACACCGCCAACGCGGTCGTGACCTGGGGGATTCTGGCGTATCTGGCCTCCACTCCGAGAGCCCGCCGCTGGTTGTCCGCCGCGTCCGCCGTGACCTCGCTCGGCGTCGGTCTCGCCACGGTCTACCTCGGTACGCACTGGCTGAGCGACGTCCTGCTCGGCTGGGCCGCCGGTCTGCTGGTGCTGCTCGCCCTCCCGTGGTGCGAGCCGCTGATCGCACTGGCCGAGACCCGCATCTTCGACTACCGCGACCGCTGGCGTGCCCGCCGCGGCGGTACGGCGCCGGCGCCGGTGCCGACGTCCCCGGTCACCGCGCCCGTGCTGCTCAAGCCGCGCACCACCGCCTCGGGCGACGAGGTCCCGGCGGCCCGCGAGACGGTCACCGCGAGCCGTGCGGCGCGGCCCCCCGCCCATCTCGCGCCGAGCCCGCACACGACCCGCTCGGAGCGCACCCCGGTCACCCCGATCGGCAGCCGCCGCCCGCCCCATCCGGAGCGGGTGGCACGTGGCACCGCCTCGGCGACGGCCCGTCCGGCGGCGGGCGGCTGACCCACCAGGCCGCGGGGCCGGTACGCACAACCCATCCCCGCACGACGAAGGCCCCGGTTCCTCCTGCGGAACCGGGGCCTTCGTGACGTGCGCGTTCAGCCCTTCCAGGCGCGCGCCACCGTGCCGTCCTCGACCTCGAAGTTGAGCCGGCCCTCGCGGTACTCCATGGTGATGATCGCCCCCGGCGGCAGCGACCGCACGGTCGACCACCCCCGTTCCCGCGCGAGCCGCTCGGCCTCGGGCGCGTCGAGGCCGACGTAGGTGTCGGGGTTGTCCTGGGGCTCAGCCGGTGGAGTCGGAATGGGTGCCATGCCCGCCACGCTAGCCCTTCTCCCGCTCTCCATGACCCGCTCCGGTCACACTTCTGTCACAGGATCAGGACGTGTGTTTTGTTCTGTCTACCTCACACGTATGAGCGGTTCCGTGCGCCTTACGCGGCCATTCGAACGTAATTCCCGCGTGTCGGTCCGGTCCGTCGAATAGCCCGGCGGAAAGTTCCGCGAGAACCGGCCGGGCGCCCCATTCCATTCGGATTCCGTGCCGTACGGCGGGAGCTGACGCCGCATAAGAGTTTCACCGTTCCGGCACAGAATCGTCGTGCGGGCCCCGGCCGTCCCGGTCGAGCGCGCGGGACAGCCGGTCCCGCGCCGCCCTGATCGCCCCGGTCAGCTCCGGAGGTTCCAGGACCTCGAACTCGAAGCCCATCATCACCACATGGATCACCATCACATCGAGATTCGGCGCCCCGGTCCGCAGCAGGCAGGCGTCCGGCCCGTCCGCCTCCAGCGTCCCGGCGGACGGTGAGATGCGCTCGGCGGCCCGCTCCAGGGGCACGAGCAGCCGGACGACGGCCTGCGAGGCGTACGCGCGCGTGGAGACCCCTTTCGAGACGTACGCGGCGAGGTCCTCGGCCGGTGGTTCGCGCGGGGTGAAGCGCGGGCCGTGCGGCGGTCTGGGCGTGACCCGGTCGACGCGGAAGGTGCGCCAGTCCTCGCGGTCCAGGTCCCAGGCGACCAGGTACCAGCGGCGCTCGGTGCACACCAGGCGGTGCGGTTCGACGGTACGGCGGGTGGGGGCGCCGTCGTGGCTCTCGTACTCGAAGCGCAACCGCTCGGCGTCCCGGCACAGCGCCGCCAGTTCGGTCAGTACCGCCGGGTCCACGGCGGACGGCAGCGTGTTGCGCAGCATCGGCACGGTGAACGCGTTGAGGGCGCCCACCCGGCGGCGCAGTCGGTTCGGCAGGACCTGCTCCAGCTTGGTGAGGGCACGTACGGACGTCTCGCCGATGCCCTCGATGCCCTGCCCGGCGGCGGTGCGCAGACCGACCGCCACGGCGACCGCCTCGTCGTCGTCCAGCAGCAGCGGCGGCAACTCGGCGCCCGCGCCCAGCTGGTAGCCGCCGCCCGTACCGGGGCTGGCGTTGACGGGGTAGCCCAGCTCGCGCAGCCGGTCGACGTCCCGGCGCACGGTGCGCGCGGTGACCCCGAGCCGGTCGGCCAGGTCGGCGCCGGACCACTCGCGGTGGGCCTGGAGCAGCGAGAGCAGCCGCAGGAGTCGTGCCGAGGTCTCCAACATGGTCGAAGTCTGTATCAAGGGCCGTAGGGCAGTTATCAGGGGCTGTACGAGAGTTGGGGCACCTCGAAGCAAGTGCTGTTCATGTCTCCTTGCGGAACCCATCCCCTGCCGTCCTGCCACCGCGCGACCGACAGACACGTCCTGCGCGTCCTCGGCGGTTCGGCGAGCCGCTCGAAGGAGACGGGAACCAACAGGCCGTCGGCGGTGTAGTGCTCGCTCCGGTTCATGAAGGCGTCGACGCACGCGCGCGTGACGCCCGTTTTCGTCTTCGTGCACGCCTTCGCCGCGTCCGTGAACCACATCGCCGCCGTCCAGCCCTCCAACTGCCACTGGGAATGCGTCTTCAGCCCCTTGGTCGCCTCCCGGAACTCCTTTACGGCCGGCTGCGACACATCGTCGAAGTCCCGGCTTGCCCCGGTCGCCCACAGGGCGTTGCGGCAGCGCGGGGAGTTTTTGTAGTCCTCCGGGACGGTGGATGTCCAATTCTGTACGTTCGTCACCTTGGCGACGACGCTCGCGCCGACCTGGTCCATCGCCGCGCACAACTGGGCGTTCCCGTGCGTGTCGAGGGCGTCGAAGACGAGGTCGGCGCCCTGCTGCTTCAGATCGGCCGCGGCGGCGCGGAAGTTGGGCAGCGCGAAGTCGACCTGCTCGGGGACGACCTTGTATCCCTCGGCCTTCAGCCCCTGCTCGACGAGCCGGGCGTAGGCGGCGGACGCGGCCTGGTTGTACGACACGACGGCTGCGGTACGGGCGCCCTGCTCGCGCTTGAAGTAGCGGTAGACCTCCGTGCCGCCGTACAGCTTCCCGCCCCAGCCCGGGGTGCCCGCGCGGGGCGCGAGACTGCCGTAGATGCCGTACAGGTGCGGCCAGGTGTCGTAGGCGGCGCCGATGGGCTGGCCGCCGATGTCGGGCACGCGCGCGTGGGAGACGCGGGAGGCGCCCGCGTAGTCGAGGGCGGTGGTGGCGACCAGGGCGACGACGGCGTCCCCATCGGCCCCGTCGATCAGCTGGTGCACGCACTCGTTGTTGCCGACCCCGCTGCCGCCGTCGTCGCACAGCCGCACCTCGACCCGGCGCCCGGCGATGCCCCCGCGCGCGTCGACGCGGTCGAAGTACGCCTCGGCGCCGTCGCGGGGGCCGGTGAAGGTGTCGCCGCCGACCGGGCTGGTGGCGCTGGTGATGATGCCGACCCGGATCGGCGCGCCGGTGCTCGGCGCGGGCGTACGGGTGCCGCCGTGGTCGAAGTCGCTCTCCGGGAGACGGCTGCCGCAGGCCGTGCCCCCGAGGAGGAGCAACAGCACCGCGGCAGCGGCCTCAGCAGCCCGACCCGGGCGACGACGAGGCATCGCCGCTCAACGCCACCAGCGCGCACAGGGTGTTGACGGACACCTTCCAGGTGCCGCCCTGTTCGACGGAGGTCCCGGAGGCGTCCGGCAGGGCGGTGGCGCCGTTGAGGGTCAGCGTGTAGGTCACGGTCGCCTTGTCCGCCTTGGTGAACACGACCTTGGTGACCTCCGCCTGCACCTGCCCGCCGCGTTTGTCGCCGTTGAACGCCTTCAGGACCGGGCCCATCTTGTCGCCGTTCTCCAGGACGGCCTGTTTGTCCGTGGTGGAGCTGGCCGGGTCGAAGAACTTCTTCCAGTTGGCCTTGATCTGGGCCGTGGCGGCGGCCGGGTCGGCGGGCGCGGTCGCCGACGGGGTCGCCGGTGCGCTCGTCGTCCGCTCGACGGACGGGGTGGGCGGTGGCGCGCCGCTGCCGCCCCCGCTGTCGTCGCTGCAGGCCGCCAGCGCGGGGCCGAGCACGAGCACGGACGCCAGGGCGGCCGCAACTACCGTGCCCCGCCCACGCGTTGTGTTCCTTCGCCTGAGATCGCTCCCGAGAACCATCTGGCTCACCGCCGGGTGTCGGTCCGGGCCGTGCGCGCCCGGTGTTTTCAGGTCGGGTGTCAGAAGGCATAGTGCAAGCCATTGGCCGGCATGGACAGACACATGACATGTGGGAGCCGTAAATGCGGACAGCCCGACTGCGGACCGTGCGCCCCGTCCTGTGGGCCGGCTGGGCCGCGCTCGCCGCGGGTGCGGTGCTGTGCGTGCTCGGCTGGTACGGCGTCTCCGGCGAGCGCTACGCCGAACGCCAACTCCCCTACCTGGCCTCCTGCACGATCCCCGGCGCCGCGCTGATCGTCGCCGGCGCGGTCCTGCTCGCCCAGGGCCGCGGCGCCCTCGCCACCGCGCGCGTGGAGGAGCTGTACGCCCTTCTCGTGACCTCCGAACCCGACGACGCCGAGGAGTCGGCGGAGGCCGCCGCCGCGCCCCTGGCGGTCAGCGGAGACCTCTTGATGGTGCCGGGCGGCACGCTGTGGCACCGCGCGGACTGCCCGTTGGTCGCCGGGAAGGCGGAGGCGGTGCCGGTGGACTCCAAGCTCGTGGCGAACGGCGAGTTGAGCCCCTGCCCGATCTGCGAGCCCGCCGAAGCCGACGACTGATGTCCTCGCTGACCTACGACCTCACCCTTGCCGGCCTGTCCGTCGGCAGTGCCGCCGCGCTCACCGGGATCGGCCTGATCGTGACGTACCGGGCGACCGGCGTCCTCAACTTCGCGCACGGCGCGGTCGCGATGGTCTGTGCGTATGCGCTGCGGCAGTGCGTGGTGGGGTGGGGCTGGCCGTTGTGGCTGGGCGCGGTGGTGACGCTGTTGTTCCTCGCGCCGGGTATCGGGGTCGCGCTGGAACGGTTCGCCTTCCGGCCGCTGTCGGTCCTCGGCGGCGATCCGGCGCAGACCCTGGTCGCGTCGATCGGGGTGTTCGTGCTGCTGGTCGGCGGGGCGGCGCTGGTGTGGGGGCAGGGGGCGCGGGACGACGCGCCGGAGCTCGTGTCGGCCGATCCCTGGGGGCAGTTGGCGGTGGTGCTCGTGCTCGCGGCGGGCGTCGGGGCGGTGATCCGCTGGACGCGGTTCGGGCGGGAGCTGCGGGCCGTGGTGGACGACCGGCAGCTCGCGGTGCTGGGCGGGGTGGACGCGGACCGGGTCGCGGCGGCGGGCTGGGCGTTCGGGTCCTTCACGGCAGGGCTGACGGGCGTGCTCCTCGCCCCCTCCGTGCGCCTGGACCCGTACGGCCTGCCCCTGCTCGTCATGGAGGTGGTGGCCGTCGCGGTCGCCGCGCGGATGCGGAGTCTGCCGGTCGGCGTGGTGGTGGCGTTGGGGATCGGGGTCGGGCAGAGCCAGTTGACGCGGGTCCATCTGTCCGGCTGGGGCGGTCAGTTGGTGCAGGCGGTGGGCGCGAACCTGTTCGTGGTCGCGCTGTTGGTCGCGGCGCTGGTCCTGCCGGGTGTCGGTGCGAGGGACGCCCTCCCCCGTACGGCTTCCGCGCGCGTGGCGACGCCTCCCGGGGCCTGGATCGTGGCGGCGGTGCTGTTCCTGCTCCCCCTCGGCTTCGCGGGCTCGGATCTGCACACCTCGGTCCAAGTCCCGGCGCTGGGCGTGGTGTTGCTGTCCCTGGTGGTGGTCACCGGTCGCGGCGGCCAGCTCTCGCTGGGGCAGGCGGCGTACGCGGGCCTGGGTGCCCTGCTGACGGCACTGCTGGCGGCGGGCCGTTTCCCGGGCCTGCCCCGCCTGCCCGAACTGGCCGCGCTCGCGGTGACAGTCCTCCTGGTGGCCCCCCTGGGCCTACTCACCGGCTGGCCCGCGATCGGCCGCCACGGCCTGTCCCTCGCCCTCGCGACCTTCGCGGTCGGCGTCGGGGTCAGCCGCTTCGTCTTCGCCCAGCCGTACGCCGCGTCGGGCCTGTCGCTGGACCGCCCGTCCGGCTTCGACGGCGACCGCGCCTACTACACCCTCGAACTCGCCCTCCTGACGGGCGCGTTGCTGGCCACCCACGCCCTGCGCCGGGGCCGCACGGGCCGCGCCCTAGCCGCGATGCGCGACCACGAGGCGGGCGCGTCGGCGGCGGGCGTCCCCGTCCCCGCCCTGAAACTCCTGGCCTTCGTCGCGGGCGCCGCGCTGGCCGCCCTCGGCGGCGGCATGCTCGGCATGGGCCTGCGCGCCTTCGACCCCTCGGCCTACGACCCCGTCCGGGGCCTGCTCTGGTTCGCCGCGGTGGTCGTCCTGGGCGCCGACAGCACACTGGGCGCACTGACGGCCGCGGCCCTGCTGGTGGGCCTGGACGCCGGCGCGCGCGGCGGAGTGGCGGCGGCACTGATCGGGGTGCTGGCGGTGTGCGTGGGGCGGTTTCCCGGGGGCCCGTACGAGGCGCTGCGGGCGGGAGTCGAGCGGCTGCGGCTCCAACGGCGGGCGCGGCTCACGCCGTTGGGGGTACGGGTGCGGCGGAGGTTGCGGGTGACGGGCGGGTCGGTGCGGATGGGGTCGACGGCGGCTGTGCACCCGGGTGTTGCGCGCCGCGTGGGGCTCGGTGGCGGTCGGGTGTCTGAGGGCTCGCGGGACCCACGAGGGCACACCGCCGGGCCCGGGCACCGGGGCGAGACGGTCTCTCCGGCGGCCACTCACGGAAGCGGGGCCGCTCCAACGGCGGCCACCCGCAGGAACGTTGCACGCTCAACGCAGGCCGTCCCCGGACGGACCCTCGGAGCCCGGGACCCACGAGACGGACAGCAGGACGAGACCGACTCAACGGCAGGCACCCGCAGGGACGTTGCCCGCTCAACGCAGGCCGACCCCGGACGGACCCTCGGAGCCCGGGACCCACGAGAGCGCACCGCCGGGCCCGGACAGCAGGACGAGGCGGACACTCGCAGAAGCGAGGCCACTCCAACGGCGGCCACCCGCAGGAACGTTGCCCGCTCAACGCAGGCCGACCCCGGACGGACCTCCGGCGCCCAGGACCCACGAGAGCGCACCGCCGGGCCCGGACAGCAGGACGAGGCGGACACTCGCGGCAGCGGGGCCGGCTCACCGACAACACCCATCCGCAAGCGCGGAGCCAGCCCACCAGCACCCACCCGCGGGAGCGACACCGCCCCACCGGCATCCGCCCGCAGGGGCGTTGCGCGCCCAGTGGAGGCCTACGCCGGGTGGACTCGCGCCCTTGGGTCCACGCGCCCGCCCGGATGGGCACGCCGCGCCGAACGGGACCCGGCACGGGTCCTGACCGTCCTCACCGCCCATACCCTGCACGCCAGTTACGGCGGCTTCACCGCCCTCAACGGCGTCGATCTCGTCGTACGGGCGGGGCAGGTGACCGCTGTGGTCGGGCCCAACGGGGCCGGGAAAAGCACCCTGTTCCACTGTCTGGCCGGGACCCTGCGGCCGGCGCGCGGGCGGGTTCGGCTCAGCGGACGGGACATCACTCGGCTGCCCGCGCACGCCCGGACCCGGCTCGGGATCGCCCGGACCTTTCAACAGCTGGCCGTATTCCCTTCGTTGACCGTCTCCGAGAACGTGCGGGTGGGGGCCGAGCAGGGGCGCGTCGAAGAACCGGGGGCCGTGGAGCGGGCGTTGCGGCTCTTCGGGCTCGGCGGGGAGCTTCGGTCGCTGCCCGCCGCCGGGCTGTCCACCGGGGCACTGCGCCGGGTCGAGCTTGCGAGGGCGTTCGCGGGCAGCCCGCGCGTGCTGCTGCTCGACGAGCCCGCCGCCGGTCTCGACACCGCCGAAGTGGCCGTACTGACCCTGGTGTTGAGAGCGCTGGCCGCCGAGGGCACCGCGCTGCTCGTCGTCGAGCACGACCTCGATCTGGTCGCCGACCTCGCCGACGTGGTCCATGTGATGGCGGCGGGCCGCATCGTCGCCTCCGGGCCGCCGGACCGCGTCCTCGACACGCCCAGCACCTGGGAGAGCCCCGCATGACCATCTCCCTGCGCCACGCGCGCGTGCGCTACGGCCCCCTCGAAGCCCTGCACGGCATCACCCTCGCCGCCCCGGCCCACGGGCTCACCGTTCTGCTCGGCCGCAACGGTTCCGGCCGTACGACCGCGCTGCGCGCCCTCGCCGGTACGGTCGCGCTGTCGGGCGGCGCGGTGGTGTGGGACGGCGCCGATGTGACCCGTATGCCCGCCTACGAACGGGCCCGCCGGGGACTGTGTCTGGTGCCGGAGCGGCGGGCCGTGTTCGGGTCCCTCACCGTCCGCGAGAACCTCGAACTCGCGGCGCGGGACCACTCCGTGGCCCTCGACGCGTACCCGCAACTGGGCCCCCTGCTCCCCCGCCGGGCCGGCACCCTCTCCGGGGGCGAGCAGCGCGTGCTGGCCCTGTCCCGTGCCCTGCTGGCACGCGCGCGCGTGGTGCTCGTCGACGAGCCGGCGCAGGGCATGTCACCGGCGGTCGCGGACCGCACGTACGAACTTCTGGCCGGGCTGGACGCGTGCGTGGTCATCGCCGAGCAGCGGCTGCCGCCCGTGCTGCGCGGCCGGGTCGCCCTCGTGTACGAACTGCGGCGCGGGGCGGTCGTGTTCGGCGGCGAGGCGGCCGAACCGCGTTGAGACCCGCAACGGCGGACCCCCGCCCGGTCGGAGGACCTGGCGGGGGGTGGGGCGGGAGCGGTTCGGCTCAGAGGTCGAGCTGCTGGCCCGGCATGATCAGATCGGGGTCGCCGCCGATGACGGCCTTGTTGGCGGCGTAGATCTTCCGCCAGGTGGTCCCGTGTTCGGCCGCGATGCCGCTGAGGGTGTCGCCCTGGCGGACGGTGTAGTCGCCGCGGGACGTGCCGCGCGAGACGTCGTTCGTGCCGCGGTCCGGCGTCTTCGCGGCCGGCTTCGAAGGGGCCGCCTTCTTGGTCGCCTTGACCGTCGACTCGGTGGACGACTTCTTCGTCGTCTTCTGGGACTTCGTCTTCGTGGACTTCTCGGTGACCGTGCCGGAGGAGGCCGCGGGTGCGCTGCCGCTCGCTCCGGCCCGTACCGAACAGACCGGCCAGGCGCCCCAGCCCTGGGCGTGCTGGACCTTGGTGGCCACGGCGATCTGCGCGGACCGCGAGGCCTGGTCGGCGGTGGCCGCGTAGGCCGAGCCGCCGTAGGCGCGCCAGGTGCCGGCGGAGAACTGGAGTCCTCCGTAGTAGCCGTTGCCGGTGTTGATGTGCCAGTTGCCGCCGCTCTCGCACTGGGCGATGCGGTCCCACACTCCGCTGTCGGCCGCCGCGGCGTTGCCGGTCGCCGCCAGCACGCCCAGCGGGGCGAGCAGGGCGGCTCCGGCGAGGACCGCCGCCGTCCGTGCCTGACCCTTGCGGTGGGTCTCAGGCGTGTTGTCGCGAGTGGTATCGGCACATTCGGACATGTAGTTCCCTCTCCAACAACTCGGGGTCCCCCAAGGCGGTTCGCGGCTCCCACGCATCGACGTGGTCCTCGCGCTCCTCCCCGTCCGCCGGCGGCTGTGCTGTTGAACTGGCTTGATCGGCCGGCGGACGTTCCCGAGCGGTGCTCGTTGCACACGGCGGAGGAATGTACGGACGTGGACGAGCCGATGTCGACCAACGGCCCGTTGCGCCAGGCCAGTTGACCGTTACCTCGGGTAGCGGCATTTTCCGGCCACCCACTACATTCCCTCATTTACTGATTTTTCGACCAACCGCCCCTTCACGCTGTGACTCGGTTCACGCAACCAACTCCCTTGCATTTCCATGCAGTTGACAGGGAGTGCCCGATTCCGCACCCGGTGTGACGCTGTGCTGCGGTTGGTTGGATTCGGTTCGCTCTGGAGCGTGACTCCCGCCACAGATCGTCCGTTGTCTTCTTCATGAGCCCGGGACCCACCGGGCACCGCATTCCGAGGGAGCCACCCGTGCCGCGCATGCTCGACGTCAGCGACGACGTACGCGCCGAGATCGGCGACGAAGAAGCCGACCGGCTGCTCGCCGGAGACAACGCCCCGGGCAGTTACGACTGCACGTCGTGCCGCACCCAGGGCGACTCCGATCAGGAGCGCACCAGCACCGTCCTGTTCATCGGCGACGAGACCGCCGTCCTCGCCTTCGCCCACGCCACCTGCCTGCCCTCCCAGATCGTCCAGGTCACCGAGGAGCAGCTGCAGGGCGCCGTCCGCTCCATCAGCGGCAACGCGCACGCCCCGGCCGGCGAACCGGAGAAGGCCGTACCCGAACAGGCCGTGCTCGGCGTGACCAGCGGACTCGTCCTGATCTCAGGGGAGTTGCACCCCGCCCTGGTGGTCGAACCGACCGCGGCCATCGTGCGGCCCGGCTCCACCGGTGCCGGCGACGACTTCCTGCCGCTGCTGATCGAGCAGGGCTTCATGCCGCTCAGCGAGATCACCACCGTGCCGCCCGTACTGCACGGCTGGTCGGTGCTGCTCGCCGCGGGCCAGCTGCACGCGGTGCTCCAGCCGAGCAGCAACGGCGGTTCCCCGGTGGCCTGGTGGCAGGCGCACCAGCCGCTCCAGGTCACCGACAGCTGGCGGGCCGCCGCCAACAAGCACCAGCAGGTGCTGATGTTCGCGGCGCCGGTGGGCTCGATCGGCCGCCAGCCCCGCGAGGACCTGCTGCGCGGCGCGCTCGACAAGGCGGCGGCGAACGGCAAGTTGGTCGGCTCCGCGCTCCCGCTCGCGGGCACCTGAGCCGCATCCCTTCAGGTCACGCGTCGTTTGGACATACGTGCACGCATACGATGTTCCCCGCAGCCGGCCGTACCAGCCGATCCCGTCCTCGCGATCGGACCGGGACAGCTCCGGCGGCCCGTCGGCCACGCCGATCTACGACCGGCTCTACTCGGAGTGGGTCAAGACCTTCCGCTCGCTGCCGGGTGACCGCAGCGGCGAGGAGGAGCTGGGCTTCACCGCCTTCGGGCACAGCCCGCACAGCACGGGCTCGTTCGGCGGCTCCTTCGGTGGCGGCTCGCTGGGCGGGGGTTCGTACAGCGCGTACAGCGCGGGGGCCTACAGCGCTCGGCAGCAGTCGCAGTGGCAGCGCGTGGGGCAGCTCGGCCATGTCGGCCAGCAGCAGGGCCACACCGGGATGCACCACATCCCGGCCCTGCCGCCCGGCCCACGCCGAGGCATCTGACGCGGCACGCACACGAGGAGGGCGGCCCCTGTTTCCACAGGGGCCGCCCTCCTCGTCGTAGCAACTGCCGTACGGCTACGGCTACTTCTTCTTGCCGCGCTTCTCGCGCACCCGGACCGAGATGTGGATCGGGGTGCCGTCGAAGCTGAACTCCTCGCGCAGACGGCGTTCGATGAAGCGGCGGTAGCCCGCCTCGATGAAGCCGGAGGCGAAGAGGACGAAGCGCGGGGGCTTGGTGCCGGCCTGGGTGCCGAAGAGGATGCGGGGCTGCTTGCCGCCGCGGACCGGGTGCGGGTGGGCGGCGACCAGCTCGCCGAGGAAGGCGTTCAGGCGGCCCGTGGGGACGCGGGTCTCCCAGCCGGCCAGCGCGGTCTCGATGCCCGGGACCAGCTTCTCCATGTGGCGGCCGGTGCGCGCCGAGATGTTCACCCGGGGCGCCCACGCGACCTGGGCCAGCTCGGTCTCGATCTCGCGCTCCAGGTAGTAGCGGCGCTCCTCGTCGAGGGTGTCCCACTTGTTGAACGCGAGGACGATCGCGCGGCCCGCCTCGACGGCCATGGTGACGATGCGCTGGTCCTGCACCGAGATGCTCTCGGAGGCGTCGATCAGGATGACCGCGACCTCCGCCTTCTCGACGGCGGCGGCGGTGCGCAGCGAGGCGTAGTAGTCGGCGCCCTGCTGGAGGTGGACGCGCTTGCGGATGCCCGCCGTGTCGACGAACTTCCAGGTGACACCGCCGAGTTCGATCAGCTCGTCGACCGGGTCACGGGTGGTGCCCGCGATCTCGTTGACGACGACGCGCTCCTCGCCCGCCACCTTGTTCAGCAGCGAGGACTTGCCCACGTTCGGGCGGCCGATCAGCGCGATCCGGCGCGGACCGCCGACGGCGACGCCGAAGGTCTGCTCGGGCGCCTCCGGCAGCGCCTCCAGGACGGCGTCCAGCATGTCGCCGGTGCCGCGGCCGTGCAGCGCGGAGACCGGGTGCGGCTCGCCGAGGCCCAGGGACCACAGGTAGGCCGCGTCGGACTCGCCGCTGAGGCCGTCGACCTTGTTCGCGGCCAGCACGACGGGCTTGCCGGCCTTGCGCAGCAGCCGTACGACCGCCTCGTCGGTGTCGGTGGCGCCGACCTTGGCGTCGACGACGAAGACGACCGCGTCGGCGGCCTCGATCGCGTACTCGGCCTGGGCGGCCACGGAGGCGTCGATGCCGAGGACGTCCTGCTCCCAGCCGCCGGTGTCGACGACCTTGAAGCGGCGCCCGGCCCACTCGGCCTCATACGTCACACGGTCGCGGGTGACACCGGGCTTGTCCTCGACGACGGCTTCCCGCCGCCCGATGATGCGGTTGACGAGAGTCGACTTGCCGACGTTCGGCCGGCCGACGACGGCGAGCACGGGCAGCGGCCCGTGACCGGCCTCCTCGATGGCGCCCTCTACGTCCTCGATGTCGAAGCCCTCTACGGCGGCGAGCTCCATGAACTCCGCGTACTCGGCGTCGCCGAGCGCCCCGTGCTCGTACTCCTCGCCGGAGCCGTCGGGCTGGATCTGGTCGTTCATGAAGATCGGTACCTCGTTCATCGTGGTGATCGGTGGAACCCCCGGATTTCGGTTGATCCACTACTCAAGTACTCAAGTGTCTCTTAGCGCCCGGTGAGGCGCCTGGCATCGTCCAGGTGGGCGGCCAGCTGCTTCTGGATCCGCTCGGTCGCCTCGTCCAGAGCCTTGCGCGTACGGCGGCCGGAGCCGTCGCCCGCGTCGAACGGGTCGCCGAAGACGACGTCGACGCGGGAGCGCAGCGGAGGCAGCGCCTTTATCAGTCGTCCGCTCTTCTCGGCGGTGCCCAGTACGGCTACCGGCACGATCGGGGCGCCGCTGCGGACCGCGAAGTAGGCGAGCCCGGCGCGCAGCGAGGCGAAGTCGCCCTCGCCCCGGGTGCCCTCGGGGAAGATCCCCAGCACACCGCCGGCCGCCAGGACGTCCAGCGCCCCGGTGATCGCCGTACGGTCGGCGACCGAACGGTCCACCTTCAGCTGGCCGATGCGGAGCAGGAAGGGGTCCAGCGGGCCGGCGAACGCCTCCTTCTTGATCAGGAAGTGCGTCGGCCGGGGTGCCACGCCCATGACCATGGGCCCGTCCACGCCGTGGGAGTGGTTGACGGCGAGGATCACCGGACCGGCGGCGGGCACCTTCCAGGAGCCCAGCACGCGCGGCTTCCACAGCCCGTACATCAGGCCGACGCCGATGCGCCGCCCGACCTCGGCGCCCCGCTCGGATGCGGCGGTTGGAGTTGTTGGAGCTGTCACTTGGCGGCCCGCTTCTCCCCCACCAGGGTGACCACGCACTCGATGACCTGCTGGAGCGTGAGGTCGGAGGTGTCCACCTCGACCGCGTCGTCCGCCTTCGCGAGCGGCGAGGTCTTGCGCGAGGAGTCGGCCGCGTCCCGCTTCAGCAGCGCCTCGCGGGTGGCCTGGACGTCGGCGCCCTTCAGCTCACCGCTGCGCCGGGCGGCACGTGCCTCCGGAGAGGCGGTGAGGAAGATCTTCAGATCGGCGTCGGGCAGCACGGTCGTCCCGATGTCCCGCCCCTCCACCACGATCCCGTGCTCCGCCTCGGCGGCCAGCGAGCGCTGCAGCTCGGTGATCCGGGCCCGCACCTCGGGCACCGCGCTGACCGCGCTGACCTTGGAGGTGACCTCCTGGGTGCGGATCGGGCCGGCCACGTCCACACCGTCGACGCTGATCGTCGGGTGCGCCGGGTCGGTGCCCGAGACGATCTCCGCCTTGCCCGCCGCGTCGGCGATCGCGGTGGGGTCGGTGAGGTCGATCCCGTTGTTCACCATCCACCAGGTGATCGCCCGGTACTGGGCGCCGGTGTCCAGATAGCTCAGCCCGAGCTGCGCGGCCACGGCCTTCGACGTGCTGGACTTGCCCGTGCCGGAGGGGCCGTCGATGGCGACAATCACTGCCGGGGCGGTCCGGGCGGCGCCGTTTTCCACGGGAGGACACCTTCCTGGTGAAGGGTGGTGAGCGGGGTGGGGACGCGAGTGCGCCCCGCACAAGGTTACTGGGTGCGCGTCACTCGTCCGGCCGCGCCTTCACGGCGCCCTGTCAACACAGGCCGCCAGTCCTCAGCCCGTCCGGCGCCTTTCCACGCAGGCCCGCACAATCAGCCCGTCCGGCGTTTGAGGACGAGGCCCCTTCAGGGCCGAAGCGGGGGTCTGGGGGCGCAGCCCCCGGAAGACGCCCGCACCAACACACCGCACCCCTACTGCCGGATCGCCCAGCCCCGCTCCCGCAGCGCGGCGCTCAGCACCGGCACCGACTTCGGCTCCACCATCAGCTGCACATAACCCGCCTGCTGCCCGGTCGCGTGCTCGATGCGGACGTCCTCGATGTTGACCCCCGCCATCCCCGCGTCCGCGAAGATCCGGGCCAGCTGCCCCGGCTGGTCGTCGATCAGCACGGCCACGACCTCGTACTCCCGCGGAGCGGACCCGTGCTTGCCGGGGACGCGGACCTGCCCCGCGTTGCCGCGCCGCAGCACGTCCTCGATGCCGCCCACACCCTCGCGGCGCTTGTCCTCGTCGGCGGACTGCAGGGAGCGCAGTGCCCGCACCGTCTCCTCCAGGTCCCCGGCGACATCGGTGAGCAGGTCGGCGACCGGCCCCGGGTTCGCGGAGAGGATGTCGATCCACATCCGGGGGTCGGACGCGGCGATCCGGGTCACATCGCGAATCCCCTGCCCGCACAGCCGTACGGCGGCCTCCTCGGCGTTCTCCAGCCGCGCGGCGACCATGCTGGACACGAGATGCGGCATGTGGGAGACGAGCGCGACCGCCCGGTCGTGGGCGTCCGCGTCCATGACGACCGGCACCGCGCGACAGTGCGAGACCAGCTCCAGCGCGAGGTTCAGCACCTCGGTGTCGGTGTCGCGGGTGGGCGTCAGCACCCAGGGCCTGCCCTCGAAGAGGTCGGCGGTCGCGGCCAGCGGGCCCGACTTCTCGCGGCCGGACATGGGGTGCGAGCCGATGTACGACGACAGGTCGAGGCCGAGCGCCTCCAGTTCGCGGCGCGGGCCGCCCTTGACGCTGGCCACGTCGAGGTAGCCGCGGGCCACGCCCCGGCGCATCGCGTCGGCGAGCACCCCGGCGACCAGCGCGGGCGGGGCGGCGACGATCGCGAGGTCGACGGGTCCGTCCGGCGTCTCCTCCGTACCGGCGCCGAGCGCCGCGGCCGTACGGGCCTGCTCGGGGTCGTGGTCGGCGAGGTGGACGACGACGCCCCGGGAGGCGAGGGCGAGCGCGGCGGAGGTGCCGATGAGGCCGGTGCCGATGACGAGCGCGGTTCTCACTGGGCGATGTCCTTGCGGAGGGCGGCGGCGGCACCGAGGTAGACGTGCGCGATGTCGGCGCGGGGCTTGTCGGACTCGATGTGCGCGAGGACGCGGACCACCCGGGGCATGGCACCCGCGATGTCGAGTTCCTGCGCGCAGATCAGCGGTACGTCGGCGAAGCCGCTGCCGAGCTTGCGGGCCGCGGCGGCCGGGAAGTCGCTGTGCAGGTCGGGCGTGGCCGTGAACCAGACGCTGATCAGGTCGTCGGCGGTGAGGCCGTTGCGCTCCAGGACGGCGGTCAGCAGCTCGCCGACCCGCTCGTCCATGTGGCCGGCCTCGTCCCTGTCCAGTTGGACGGCGCCCCGGACCGCTCGTACCGCCACTGCTCTGCTCCTCGCTGATGTACAACCCGGCTCTGCACATCCAGCCTAGTCAGCCCGTCCGGTACGGGTGCCCGGCGCCCGCCCCCTGAGACGGGCCGGAGCGGGCCTCGCTAGCCCTGCCAATGTCACCTGGATCACTCTGTTCCGCTACTGGTCCGCTACAGGTGGTGAGATCATCCCGGTATGCCTCTTTACCCACGGCCCCGAGTCCGCTCTCATGGGCTGGTAGCTCGCCTCGGGGGAGGACAGTAATGAAGCGTCCGGGACCACTGCTCACACTTCTGGCGGGCCTGGTGCTGGGCCTGTTCATGCTGACGCTCAATGTGACGTCGGGGACGAAGACCGCGTCGTCCTCGTACAGCGAGGCCTCGCCGTCGGCGTCGGCTTCACCGAAGAAGTCGGCGCCCGCGTCACCGACGCAGAAGCCGACCGTCACGCCCAGCCCGACACCTTCGAAGTCGGCGGTCCCGAACGCCAGTTACGCCGGCCGCACCGACGACGACACCGCCTCGGTCGCCGTGACGATCCGCGACGGCAAGGCGGTCGCGTACTTCTGCGACGGCCGCTACAAGGAGGCCTGGCTGCGCGGCCCGGTCGCGGACGACGGCACGATGAAACTCACCGCACCGAACGGCGCCGTACTCGACGGAAAGCTCCAGCAGGGCACGAAGATCCGCGGCACCGTCAAGGACGAGGGCCGGAAGTACGCCTTCACCGCCGACAAGGCCGTCAAGCCCTCCGGGCTGTGGCGGGCCACGGCCAAGGTGCGTGGCGCCAAGATCGACGGCGGCTGGATCGTGCTGCCGAACGGCCGCCAGACCGGCATCGTCACCCGCGACGGCAAGGTTTCCGCCGCACCCCGTATCGACCCGGAGACCGGCGCGGTCACGGTCGACGGACAGCAGCTCACGGCACAGCCCGTCACCCCCTGACCCACCATCCGCCTCAGGGAGCCGATCATGACCGCCGACCCGAATGCCGCCACCCAGGCCTTCCCACCGCCCCCACGCCGCCGCGACAGCCCCGCCCGCTATCTGGTCCCCGCCCTGGTGGCCGCCGCCGTGGCCGTCGGACTCGGCGTCTACGGCAAGGTCCACGACCCGGCCGGCACCGCCTTCAACCTCGCCGGCTTCAGCAGCACGGGCGCGGTGAAGTCGTGGCTCGCGACGACCGCGTTCTTCTTCGCCCTCGTCCAGGTCGTCTCGGCCTTCATGGTCTACGGCAAGCTGCCGGGACCGAGCTGGTCGGCGACCCTGCACCGCTGGTCGGGGCGGATCGCGTTCCTGGTGGCGGTGCCGGTCGCGGTGCACTGCCTCTACGCGTTCGGGTACCAGACGTACTCGACACGCGTGATGTGGCATTCCCTCCTGGGGTGCCTGTTCTTCGGTGCCTTCAGTGCCAAGATGCTGCTGCTCCGCTCGGAGCGCCTCCCCGGCTGGCTGCTGCCGCTCGTCGGCGGGCTGGTCTTCACCGGCCTCACCCTGCTCTGGCTGACTTCCGCCCTCTGGTTCTTCCGCACCTTCGGAGTGAGTACATGACCGACAGCTCGACGCGCCGCACGGTTCTCGTCACGGGTGCGGCCGCCGCGCTCACCGCCGGATGCAGCAAGTACGGCGACAGCAACAACTCCTCGGGCTCGTCGTCCGTGAAGGCCTCCGGCGGCCAGGAGTTGGCGAAGACCGCCGACATCCCGGTCGGCGGCGGCAAGATCCTCAAGGCCCAGAAGGTCGTGGTGACCCAGCCGAAGAAGGACGAGTTCAAGGCCTTCTCGGCGATCTGCACCCACCAGGGCTGCACGGTGAGCGCCGTCGCGAACGGCACGATCAACTGCCCTTGCCACGG
Source organism: Streptomyces sp. NPDC050548 (assembly GCF_044457385.1). Lineage (NCBI taxonomy): Bacteria > Bacillati > Actinomycetota > Actinomycetes > Kitasatosporales > Streptomycetaceae > Streptomyces > Streptomyces sp. NPDC050548. The sequence continues at coordinate 34,899 of NZ_JBITGV010000031.1, read as the reverse complement.
CAGCAAGTTCAACATCGCGGACGGTTCGGTCGCGGGCGGCCCGGCACCGAAACCGCTCCCGGCGGAGCAGATCACGGTGGAGGGAAATTCGATCCGCCTGGCGTGATCTGCCGCGTACGCTCCCGGAATGCACCCCGAGTCCCTGGTCCGCGACCACACGATCTACGCCTGCGTGATGGGTTCGCGCGCCTTCGGCCTGGCGACGGAGGGCAGCGACACGGACCGCCGAGGTGTGTTCCTCGCGCCCACTCCCCTGTTCTGGCGTTTCGAGAAGCCTCCGACGCATGTGGAGGGCCCGGCGGAGGAGCAGTTCAGCTGGGAGCTGGAGCGCTTCTGCGAACTGGCCCTGCGGGCCAACCCCAACATCCTGGAGTGCCTGCACTCCCCCGTCGTCGAGCACATCGACGACACGGGCCGTGAACTCCTCGCCCTGCGCGGCGCGTTCCTCTCCCGCCAGGTCCACGAGACGTTCACCCGCTACGCGTTGGGCCAGCGCAAGAAGCTGGAGGCGGACATCCGCCTGCACGGAGCGCCCCGCTGGAAGCACGCGATGCATCTGCTCCGCCTGCTGATGAGCGCCCGCGACCTGCTCCGCACGGGCACCCTGACAATCGACGTGGGCGACCGGCGCGACCCCCTGCTGTCCGTCAAACGCGGCGAAGTCCCGTGGCCGGAGGTCGAGTCGTGGATGACTCGCCTGGCCACGGAGACGGACGAGGCGGCGGCCCGCACCCCGCTCCCGGCGGAGCCGGACCGCGCTCGCGTGGAGGACTTCCTGATCGGGGTGCGGCGCGCTTCAGCGGGGTGACGCCACCGGCAACCCGGCATCGGCAGCGGCCTCGCCCTGCCTCTTGTCGTACGTCACGAACCAGCTGACGCCGTGGCCTAGCTTGAGGGCCGCCACCGTGTGGATCGCGTCGAGGCTGCGCAGTGCGGTGCCCGGCGCCAACTCCCCTGCTTCCAGCATCAGTTCAGGCGTGAGCCGAACCCGGGCGACGGCGTTCAGCAGGGCGTCCGCGGCCGATCGCTCGACCTCGTCCGCGCCGAGCCGGTGCAGTAGCCGCCGCACTTCGGTCTGCGCCAGGTCGCAGGTGACCACGCGACGCATCCCGCCGTGCTGTCCGATCCAGTGCTCCAGCTCGGGGGTCTCCGCCTCGGTCCGCAGCAGCTTGGCGATCGCCGACGCGTCGAGGTAGAGCAGTGTCACCGTGTCTCCTCCTCGCGCTGAGCGAGCAGTTCCGCGGTGGGTCCACGTCCCTCCGCGTCCCGCCTGACCGCGCGCATCCGCTCCAGCGCGTCCGCGGCCTCGGCACCGTGGCTCTCGTCCATGACCGAGGCGTCGAGCAGGCCGATGGCGATCGCGGCACGGATGTCCCGTTCGGCCGGCTCCAGCGGAGACAGTATGGCGACCGGTACGCCGTCCCGAGTGACCTCGATCGACTCACCGGCCGCCACCGCGTCCAGCAGAGCCGCCGTGTGCCGAGCCAGTTCCCGGGCCGGCACTCGCCTGCGCCTCGTTTTACTCATGCCTGCCACCATACGCCTGGCGCATGACACCGTCCATCGATGTCATGCGCCACCGCGAATCGTCAGGCGTCCCAGAGCGCCCCCAACGCCAGCAGCTCCCCCCGGTACTCGATCCGCTCCGCCCACTCCCCGGGCCAGGCGTCCGCGCCCAAGTGCGCACCAGCGAAGGCGCCGGTGAGGCACGCGATCGAGTCCGAGTCGCCGGAGGTGCAGGCAGCGCGCCGCAACGCGGTCACCGGTTCCTCCACGAACAGCAGGAAGCACAACAGGCCGGTCGCCAGGGCCTCTTCGGCGATCCAGCCGGCGCCGGTGGCCAAACAGGGGTCGGTCTCCGGGGAGTTGGCGCGTACGGCGTCCTGGAGGCGGTCCAGGATCTCCAGGCAGTCGTCCCAGCCGCGCGCGATGAAGTGCTCGGGCGTGGGGTCCTGGCTCCGGGTCCACAGGTCGCCCAGCCAGCGGTGGTGGTAGCGGGTGCGGTTCTCCACGGCGTACGACCGCAGCAGCCCGACCAGTCCGGTCGGTTCGGCGCCGTGCGCGAGCAGCCGTACGGCGTGTGCGGTGAGGTCGGACGCGGCGAGCGCGGTCGGGTGGCCGTGAGTGAGCGCGGACTGCAACTGGGCGGCGCCGGACCGCTGTTCGTCGTTCAGCCCCGGGACGAGCCCGATCGGCGCGACCCGCATGTTGGCCCCGCAGCCCTTCGAACCGATCTGGCTGGCGTCCTGCCAGAGCCGGTCCTCGGCCTTCAGCAGGTTGCAGGCGACGAGGCAAGTCCGGCCGGGGGCACGGTTGTTGTCCGGTGACTGGTACCAGTCCACGAACTCCTCGCGCACCGGCCGCTCCATCCGCTTGGGCCCAAGCAGCCCTCGGTCCATGGCGGTTCGCAGCCCCCGCCCCAACGCCAGCGTCATCTGCGTGTCGTCGGTGACGATCGCCGGCTTCGGCAGCTCCATCTCGCGCCAGGGACCGCACTTGGCGAGGATCGCGGGCACGTCGTCGAACTCGGTCGGGAAGCCCAGCGCGTCCCCGAGGGCGAGGCCCGTCAGGGCTCCGGTGGCGGCACGCTTGCGGACACTGGTCGTGGTCATGCGGGGCTTCCTTCCCGGGTCGGGCGGAGCAGCGGCGGGTACAGGGTGGTGGCGGTGCCGGCGCGGTACAGCGCGGCCGGTTTGCCGCGGCCGCCGGTCAACTTGGCGCCGCCCGGCACCGGTTCGACGAAACCCGGTGTGGCGAGCACCTTGCGGCGGAAGTTGGGGCGGTCCAACTCGGCGCCCCACACGGTCTCGTAGACCTGTTGCAGCTCCCCGAGCGTGAACTCGGCCGGGCAGAAGGCGGTGGCGAGGGAGCTGTACTCCAGCTTGGCGCCCACCCGTTCGTGCGCGTCGGCCAGGATCCGTTCGTGGTCGAAGGCGAGCGGCCCGAGCGCGTCGTACGGCAGCCAGCGGGCCTGCGCCGCGTCGCTGCCCGCACGCGGTTCGGGCGGGTCGGGCAGCAGTGCGGCGAAGGCGACGGTGACGACCCGCATGCGGGGGTCGCGGTCGGGCTCGCTGTAGGTGCGCAGTTGCTCCAGGTGGAGCCCGGAGACGTCCGACAGGCCGGTCTCCTCGGCGAGTTCACGCCGGGCGGCGCTCTCGGCGGACTCGTCGGGCGCCACGAAGCCGCCGGGCAGCGCCCAGTGTCCCGCGTACGGCTCCTGGCCGCGCTCGACGAGCAGGACGTGCAGGGCGCCGGCCCGGATCGTGAGGACGGCCAGGTCGGCGGTGACGGCGAAGGGTTCGAAGGCGTACTTGTCGTAGGCCGGTGTTGCGGTCATGGTGATCAACCCCGTTAATAGTCACTTCGACTATAAAGAGCGATCGCGGTACCGCGCAACCCCCACGACGGACGGAAAAGAAGCAGACGAAAACGAAACGGCCGGCCCCGGAGAACCCGGAACCGGCCGCACCCAACTGACGCTTCTAGAGATCGACTTCCTGCATCAGCATGCCGACCTCGGTGTTGGACAGCCGTCGCAGCCACCCCGACTTCTGGTCGCCCAGGGTGATCGGGCCGAAGGAGACGCGGACCAGCTTGTCGACCGGGAAGCCGGCCTCCGCGAGCATGCGGCGGACGATGTGCTTGCGGCCCTCGTGGAGGGTCACCTCGACCAGGTAGTTCTTGCCGGTCTGTTCGACGACCCGGAAGTGGTCCGCACGCGCGTACCCGTCCTCCAGCTGGATGCCGTCCTTCAGCTGCTTGCCCAGATCGCGCGGGATCGGGCCCACGATGTGCGCGAGGTAGGTCTTCTTCACGCCGTACTTGGGGTGGGTCAGCCGGTGCGCCAGCTCGCCGTGGTTGGTGAGCAGGATCACACCCTCGGTCTCGGTGTCGAGCCGCCCGACGTGGAAAAGACGCGTCTCGCGGTTGGTGACGTAGTCGCCGAGGCACTGTCGGCCCTCGGGGTCCTCCATCGTCGCGACGACACCGGCGGGCTTGTTCAGCGAGAAGAACTGGTACGACTGCGTCGCCACCGTCAGCCCGTCGACCTTGATCTCGTCGTGCTCGGGGTCGACGCGCAGCCCCTGCTCGACCACGATCTCGCCGTTGACCTCGACGCGGGACTGCTCGATCAGCTCCTCGCAGGAGCGCCGGGAGCCGTAGCCCGCACGCGCGAGGACCTTCTGGAGCCGCTCGCCCTCCTGCTCGGCGCCCGGGAAGGTCTTGGGCGGCTTGATGTCCTTCTTGCCGGCGTACCGCTCCCGGTTGCGCTCCTCGGCCCGCGCGTCGTACTCACGCGAGGTCGCCGGCGCCCAGCGCCCGCGTCCGGTGCTCTGGCCCTGCTTGGGGCCGCCCTTGGCACCACCGCGCGCGGAGGCGCCGCGCCCGGTCTTGGGGCCTTCGTGGGACCCCGTGGGGCCTACGTCGTAGCGCCGCTCCTCGGGACGCGGCTTTCCGGCGCGCTTCGGCTTGTCGTCGCGGCCTCCCGCGCCCCTCGGCTGGGAGCCGCCCCCGCCGGCACCCCGGGAGTTGCCCGCGCCGGAACCACGACCGCCGCCGCCCCCACCGGAACCCCGGGGATTGCCGCCCCCGCCGGTCCCGCGGGGGTTGCCGCGCCCGCCGCTCCTACCGCCACCACTGCTGCCACTGCCACTGCTTCGCATCAAAGTTCCGTCGTCGTCGTGTCGTCTGCATCTGCATCCGGTGCATCCGGATCGAACGACGGGACCCCTTCCAGCGTCTCCGCCTCGATCGCCTCGGCCTCAGGGAGGAAGGGCGCGAGCTCCGGGAGCTCGTCCAGGCCTCGCAGGCCCATCCGCTCCAGAAAGTAGTTCGTCGTCACGTACAGGATCGCACCTGTTTCGGGTTCCGTGCCCGCCTCCTCGACCAGACCCCGCTGCAGGAGGGTGCGCATCACACCGTCGCAGTTGACTCCGCGGACCATCGAGACCCTGCTGCGGCTGACCGGCTGGCGGTACGCGACGACCGCCAGGGTCTCCAGCGCCGCCTGCGTGAGCCGGGCCTGCTGGCCGTCCAGGACGAAGCCCTCGACGGCCGGCGCGTACTCCGGGCGGGAGTAGAAACGCCAGCCCCCGGCGATCAGCCGCAGCTCGAAACCGCGCCCCTGGACGGTGTACTCGTCAGCCAGCTCGCGCAACGCGTCCGCGATCCGCCGTTTCGGCCGCTGGAGTATTTTCGCGAGATGCTCCACGGTCGCGGGCTCGTCCACGACCATGAGGACGGCCTCCAGGGCGGGCTTGAGGTCGAGTTCCGCGACGGCGGACGGGCTCGCCGGTACTCCCGTGGACTCCTCGCTCACGCCGACTCCTCCTTGGTCTCCTTGGGCACCTCGGGCGGCCGGTCGAACTCGTCCGTGACCACCGGCTCGGCCTCCCCGTCCCCACCGGTCCAGCGCACGATCAGATCGCCGAGCGCGGTCTCCTGGTCGAGGGCGACGGCCTTCTCCCGGTACAGCTCCAGCAGCGCCAGGAACCTCGCCACGACGGTCAGGGTGTCGTCGACGTCCTCGACCAGCGTGCGGAAGCTGGCCTCGCCCAGCTCCCGCAGCCGCGCCACCACGATCCCGGCCTGCTCCTGCACACTGACCAGCGGCGCGTGGATGTGGTCGATGTAGACCTGCGGCCGGGGCTTGGGCTGCATCGCCTTGACGGCGAGCCTGGCGAAGCCCTCCGGACCGATCCTGATGACCACCTCGGGCAGCAGCTCGGCGTGGTGCGGTTCGAGTCCGACGGTACGGGGGTAGCGCCGGGCCTCCTCGTCGAGGCGCCGGTTGAAGATCTCGGCGATCTGCTTGTACGCCCGGTACTGCAGCAGCCGCGCGAACAGCAGGTCCCGGGCCTCCAGCAGCGCGAGGTCGGCCTCGTCCTCGACCTCGGCGGCGGGCAGCAGCCGGGCCGCCTTCAGATCCAGCAGGGTCGCCGCGACGACGAGGAACTCGGTCGTCTGATCGAGATCCCAATCAGGCCCCATCGCCCTGATGTGCGCCATGAACTCGTCGGTGACCTTGGACAGCGACACCTCGGTGACATCGAGCTTGTGCTTCGAGATCAGCTGGAGGAGAAGGTCGAAGGGCCCCTCGAAGTTGGCGAGCCGCACCGTGAAGACCCCGTCGTCGGACTCTTCGGCGACTTCGTCCGCGACCGCTTCGGCAACTTCTTCTACGACCACTTCTTCTACGACGACCTCGGGCTCCGGTTCCGGAGCCGCGCCCGGTCCCTTCCCGAGCGCACGCCGACGTCCGGCGGGTGCGCCGGCGGCGGGAGCGTCGTTCGAGGTCATGGCCCCCGCAGGCTACCGCTACCGCCCGCGAAGCCGGCGGACGAGAATGCTCGCGTCCCCCCGGGACTCCAGATCGGCCAGCACCACGGCGACCGCCTCGCGCACGATCCGCCCGCGGTCGATCGCGAGGCCGTGCTCGCCCCGGAGCACCAGCCGGGCGTGCTCCAGGTCCATCAGTTCCTCGGCGGAGACGTACACGGTGATTTTCTCGTCGTGCCGCTCCCGCCCGCTGGGACGCCGCTGAGCGGGCTGTCGGCCGCGCTTGCGGGGCTGTCCGGCGGCAGAACCTTCCTGCGCCTCCTGACGTCGTACGGAGCCCTCCGCGGCCCGGCTGCGGGACTCGCCCGCGTCCGCGTCGGCCGCGACATGCTCCGCGCCCTCGCCGTCACCGCCCTGTGCGGGTACGGAGTGCGGGGCGTCCTCCCCGGCGGCGGCACCGTCGCTCTCCCCCGCCGGAGCCGGTACCCGCGCCTCGCCGTTGGACTGGCGCCTGGGGGTGGACGCCTGGAGCGCCATCCCCCCTGTCGTACGGAACAGTTCGTCGGCCCCCGGCAGACTCACTCGGCGTGACACCGGGCGAGCACCTCCCTGGCGAGCTGGCGATAGGCGGCGGCACCGACGGAGTTGGAGGCGTACGTGGTGATCGGCTCGCCGGCGACCGTGGTCTCCGGGAAGCGCACCGTGCGTCCGATGACCGTGTGGTAGACGTGATCGTCGAACGCCTCGACGACGCGGGCGAGCACCTCACGGCTGTGCACGGTCCGGGAGTCGTACATCGTGGCGAGGATGCCGTCGAGCTCCAGCTCGGGGTTGAGCCGCTCCTGGACCTTCTCGATCGTCTCGGTCAGCAGCGCGACACCACGCAGCGCGAAGAACTCGCACTCCAGCGGCACGATCACCTTGTGGGCCGCCGTCAGGGCGTTCACGGTGAGCAGGCCGAGGGAGGGCTGACAGTCGATCACGATGTAGTCGTAGTCGGCCATCAGCGGCTTCAACGCCCGCTGCAGGGTGGACTCGCGCGCGACCTCGCTCACCAACTGCACTTCCGCAGCGGACAAGTCGATGTTGCTGGGCAGCAAGTCCATGTTCGGGACAGCTGTCTTGAGGAGCACCTCGTCGGCCGACATGCCCCGCTCCATGAGCAGGTTGTAGACGGTGAGGTCCAACTCCATGGGATTGACGCCCAGTCCGACCGACAGCGCGCCCTGCGGGTCGAAGTCGACGAGCAGTACGCGTCGTCCGTACTCCGCGAGCGCGGCACCCAGGTTGATGGTCGACGTGGTCTTGCCGACGCCGCCCTTCTGGTTGCACATCGCGATGATCGTCGCGGGGCCGTGGCTGGTCAGCGGGCCCGGGATCGGGAAGTAGGGCAGCGGGCGTCCGGTCGGGCCCACGCGCTCACGACGCTGGCGGGCCGCGTCGGGCGCGAGTGTGGCCGCGTACTCGGGATCGGGCTCGTACTCGGCGTCGGGGTCGTAGAAGTGCCCGTCGGGCAGTTCGTCGTAGTCGGCGAAATGGTTGTGGGGCGCGCCCCTTCCGTCGCCGGCCATGGCGTTCACGTGATGGCCATCCATGCTCTGGTGTGCTGGCTGGGTCACCCCTGGCTTGTGGTGACCCCGGTGGGCTGCGAAGGTGCGCACAGCGACGGAGCCGACAGCCTCGAACCCCGCGGGCTCCTGGCCCCTTGCCGGCATTCCTGGTTGACCACCCCCGGGAGAAAATGTCGACTCATTCACAAGTCGTCTTACCTCCTTGGTGACCAGGGAACTTCTCGATAGGTCAGCGTGGCACCATGCCGACGGTTGGCGACTCTATGGCGTGTCGGGTGTTCGCAGCAACACAATCCGCCGGACCCGGCCCGATGTGTCGGCAATGAAACATCCCTCTGTCAAGGGCGTACGGCAGTCGCACGGCAGGTTTCACCGGTGCACGAATCGGTTCAAGGGTTATGTTCGGCGCGAGTTGACCGATCGCCGCAAAGTGACCATACACACACTTCCGGCCGGGCCTGTCGAGCAAGGCCCGGCCGGGTGCGCGGTGTTGACGACCTGTGTTGACGTATCGCCTTTTGCTGAACGGTGACTTAGTCGACAGAGTCAGCCGAGCAGGCTCTCCAGCTCGACATGCTCCAGTCCGTGCGCCTCGGCGACCTCGCGGTAAATCACCTTGCCGTCATGGGTGTTGAGGCCCTTGGCGAGAGCAGGATCACGTCGCAGCGCCTCGGCCCAGCCGCGGTTGGCCAGCTCCACGATGTACGGGAGCGTGGCGTTGGTGAGCGCGTAGGTGGACGTGTTGGGCACCGCGCCGGGCATGTTGGCGACGCAGTAGAAGACCGAGTTGTGGACCGGGAAGGTCGGCTCGGCGTGGGTGGTCGGACGCGAGTCCTCGAAGCAGCCGCCCTGGTCGATCGCGATGTCGACAAGCACACTTCCGGGCTTCATCCGCGACACGAGTTCGTTGGTGACCAGCTTCGGGGCCTTGGCGCCCGGGATGAGCACCGCGCCGATGACGAGATCGGCGTCCAGGACGGCCTTCTCCAGCTCGAAGGAGTTGGACATGATCGCCCGGACCTTGGTGCCGAAGACCTTGTCGGCCTCGCGGAGCTTGTTGATGTCGCGGTCGAGCAGCGTGACGTGGAAGCCCATGCCGACGGCGATCTGCGTGGCGTTCCAGCCGGAGACACCGCCGCCGATGACGACGGCCCGCGCGGGCTGGGTGCCGGGGACGCCGCCGGGGAGCACACCGCGGCCGCCGACCGAGCGCATCAGGTGGTAGGCGCCGACCTGCGGGGCGAGGCGGCCCGCGACCTCGGACATCGGGGCGAGCAGCGGGAGGGCGCGGCCGGGCAGCTCGACGGTCTCGTAGGCGATCGCGGTGGTGCCGGACTCGATGAGCGCGTCGGTGCACTCCTTGGAGGCGGCCAGGTGCAGGTAGGTGAAGAGCGTCTGGTCCTTGCGGAGGCGGTGGTACTCCTCGGCGATGGGCTCCTTGACCTTGAGCAGCAGGTCGGCGGTGGCCCAGACCTCGTCGGCGGTGGCGAGGATCTTGGCGCCGGCCGCCACGTACTCGTCGTCCGGGATCGAGGAGCCGACGCCGGCGTTCTGCTCGATGACGACCTGGTGGCCGTGGCGCACCAGCTCGTGCACGCCGGCGGGTGTGATGGCCACCCGGAACTCGTTGTTCTTGACCTCGCGGGGGATGCCGACCTTCACGTGGATCACGGTCCTTGGCTCAGAGGGTGTGGGGCAATACATCTCATACCCGGACATGCGTGAGCGCACCGGGAGACCGCAGGAGAAGGTGCGGCAGAGCCAGTTTAATGAAGGTGTTCTCGGTGTCTAGCCTTTCAATGCATCAATCTTCCGCGGATGTACTACGGATTTCGCAGGCGTTAGCGTCATGTTCCAGGGATTCGGGGGCGGGATCACCCTCCTGGAGCTCCTCGCCGAGCATGCGTTCGGCCGTGCCGCGGTGCAGCGCGGCGGACGCCGGGTCGCCCAGCCGGTCGAGGGTGTCGGCCAGCCGCAGCTGCAGCGCCGCCTGCAGTCGTACGTCCTCCGCGCGGCGCGCCCACTCGACGGCCTCGTGACAGGTGAGCAGCGACTCCTCGGGGCGGCCGGCGTACTCCTGGACCCGCGCCAGCTCGCTCAACGCCCGTGCCTGGGCGGCCACATCGCCGTTCTTGCGGTACCCGGCGACGGCCGCCCGCCAGTTCCGCAGGGCCTCGCCGTAGCGGCCCGCGTAGGTGTGCGAGGCGGCGATCCGGCCGTAGAGCCGGGCGGCCTCCGCGCGCTCGTCCCGGGCCAGCCGCTGGGCCAGCGCGCGGCCGAACCAGTCGGCGGCCCGGTCGTAGTCGCCGAGCTCCTGGTGCGCGCCGCCTACGGATTCCATCGCGCGCCCGGTCGCATACGGGTCATTCGCTTCGCGTCCGGCGTCCAGCGCGGCCCGGTAGCGGGCCAGCGCCTCGGTCGTACGGCCGGTCTGCGCGTCCAGATCGGCGAGGTTCAGCAGCGCGGCGGCCTGCTCGCGGGGCAGGTTCCGGCGCTCGGCCACGTCGAGGACGAGGCGGTGGATGCCGTAGAGCTCGGGGGCGGCGGCCTGGGTGCCGAAGTGGGCGACCATCGCGCGCACCAGCTGGGACATCAACCGGCGGGCCAGCGTGTCCAGTTCGCCGTCGGCGACCGCGAGGCGGGCGGAGGCCAGCAGGGCGGGCTGGCGGACGCGCAGCCAGTCGGCGGCGGCCCGGGGGCTCGGGAAGCGCAGCGAGCTGGGCATGCCGAGGAGTTTTTCCCGGGCCTGGGGGCTGTCGGTCTCGGTGATGGCACGGCAGGACTGGAGCAGCCGTACGGTCCGCTCCAGCATGCGGGCGCGGGCGAGCTGGAGTTCGGCCGGGCGGTCCTGGGTCTCGGCCAGGGAGCGCAGCAGGGGCTGAAGGCAGCCGGGGACCTCGTACTGCGGCAGCGGGGAGTCCAGGGCGCGCACCAGGCCCGCGGTGACGAAGTCGTCGAGGGTGGCGCGGGCGCCGTTGACGGAGCAGCCGGCGAGCGCGGAGGCGGTCTGGGGGTCGACCAGGCCGGCCGGGGCGAGGGAGAGCAGTCGCAGTATCCGGGCGGCGGGGCTGGGCAGCGAGCCGTGGACGAGCCGGAAGACGCGGCTCAGCGGGGTGCCCTCGTCGCTCTCGGCGTGCAGGTGCTTGGCGAGGTCGGCGACGGCGGTCTGCGGGCGGGCGGCGAGCCAGCCGCCGGCCAGGGTCAGCGCGGCGGGCTGGGACTGGCACACCTCGACGAGGCCCTCGGCGGCGACCGGGTCGACGGTGATGCGGACCGCGCCGGTGTAGCGGGTGAGGAGTTCCAGTGCGGACTTGGTGTCGAGGCCGCCCAGGGTGCAGGGGCGGACGTCCGCGATGCCGGTGAGCGGGCCGCCGGAGACGGCGACGACCAGGCACTCCGGGGTGTCCGGAAGCAGTGCGTCGACCTGCTCGGCGTCGGCCGCGTCGTCGAGCAGGAGCAGGGCCCGCCGGTCGGCGAGGGCGGCGCGCAGGATGTCCGAGAGGTCGTCCTCGGAGGCGCCGGCCGGGGTGGGCAGTTCCAGGGCGGTGAGCAGTTCGCGGGCGGTGCGCTCGGTGGGGACGGGGGTGCCGTCGGGCTCGCTGAGCCGGGCCCGGAGCACTCCGTGGTCGTAACGGTCAGCGACCTGCCGGACGAGTTCCTCGGCGAGGGCGGTGCGTCCCGAGCCGGGCTTGCCCGCGATGAGGAGGACGCGTGCGCGGGGGGCCTTCCGGCCGGCGATGGTGTCCAGCCCCGCGCGCTCGATGTCGGCCCGCAGCTCTTTCAACTCTCTTGCGCGGCCCAGGAATTGACCCTCGGCAGAAGTGTCCTCGGACAGCTTCACGCCATCTGTGTCCACCGCCTGATCCGTCACGGGCCACACTCCCGTCCCACTGCACGCGCAAAGCCCGCCGGGACTCCGGTTCGGGTATTTCCAGAGCCTAGTTCACGCTCTGCGACGAACCGTGCGGAGCGCGGCGGGCACATCCCCCGATCGGATCAGCCGATCGTCACACCGGGTTCAGGACTCGAAGGGACGCGCGGGCCACGGCGCCTCGGCGGGGCGCAGCGCTTCGATGCCGTCGCCGTGCCGGGCGGCGACCAGGGAGAGGACGCCGACGACGAGGCAGTTGTTGTGCAGCTCGCCCGCGAGGACCCCGCGGACCAGGTCGCCGAGGGGCACGCGCGCGTGCTCCATGTCGGCCTCCTCGTCCTCGACCTCGAAGCGCTGTCCGTCGGCCTCGGACAGGTCGCGGGCGAGGAAGATGCGGATGGCCTCGTCGCAGCCGCCGGGCGTGGTGTAGACGTCGGTCAGCACCCGCCAGTCCTCGGCCTTGACGTGCGCCTCCTCGTACAGCTCGCGCTGGGCTGCGTGCAGCGGGTTCTCGCCGGGGACGTCGAGCAGTCCGGCCGGGATCTCCCACAACTTCTGGCGTACGGGGTGGCGGTACTGCCTGATGAGCAGCACCCGGTCCTGCTCGTCGAGGGCGAGGACGCCCACGGAGCCGGGGTGGACCTGGTAGTCGCGGTGCACGACCGTGCCGCCGGGCATCACCACGTCGTCGGTGCGCACAGAGGTCTTGTTGCCGACGAAGGGGGTCGCGGTCGCCCGGATCTCCCACTCCTCCGGGGTGTCCTTGATCGTCATGCGCTGTCCCTCCACACGTACACGAACCTCACGTACAAAACGGCCGGGGTGCACACCTCTTGAAGGCGCGCACCCCGGTCACCGTACAACCCTCGTACTACTTGCCCGTCTTGCGTGCCACGGCCGCCTTGACCAGGCCCGCGAAGAGCGGGTGCGGCCGGGTCGGGCGGGAGCGCAGCTCGGGGTGGGCCTGCGTGGCGACGAGGTAGGGGTGCGCCTCGCGCGGGTACTCCACGTACTCCACGAGCTTGCCGTCCGGAGACGTGCCGGAGAACTGCAGACCGGCCTTCTTCTCCAGCTCGGCGCGGTAGGCGTTGTTGACCTCGTAGCGGTGGCGGTGGCGCTCCTCGACGTACTCCTTGCCGTCGTAGACCTCGCGCACGATGGAGCCCTCGGCGAGCTTGGCCGGGTACATGCCCAGGCGCATGGTGCCGCCCATGTCTCCGTCGCCGGCGACGATGTCGAGCTGCTCGGCCATGGTGGAGATGACGGGGTGGCCGGTGGCCGCGTCGAACTCGGTGGAGTTGGCGTCCTCGATGCCGGCGAGGTTGCGGGCGGCCTCGATCACGATGCATTGCAGGCCCAGGCAGAGGCCCAGCAGCGGGATCTTGTGCTCGCGGGCGTACTGGATGGCGCCGACCTTGCCGGAGACACCGCGGTCGCCGAAGCCGCCGGGGATGCAGATCGCGTCGACGTCACCGAGCTGCTTGGCGGCGCCCGCCGGGGTCTTGCAGTCGTCCGAGGTCACCCACTTGATCTTCACGCGCGCCTTGTTGGCGAAGCCGCCGGCGCGCAGGGCCTCGGTGACCGAGAGGTAGGCGTCGGGCAGGTCGATGTACTTGCCGACCAGCGCGAGGTTGATCTCGTGCAGCGGGTTGTGGACGCGGTCGAGCAGGTCGTCCCAGGTCCGCCAGTCCACGTCGCGGAAGGGCAGGTCCAGCTTGCGGACGACATAGGCGTCCAGGCCCTCGCTGTGCACGGTCTTGGGGATGTCGTAGATCGAGCGGGCGTCGGGGCAGGCCACCACGGCGGCCTCGTCGACGTCGCACATCAGCGAGATCTTGCGCTTGATCGCGGTCGGCACCTCGCGGTCGGAGCGCAGCACGATCGCGTCCGGCTGGATACCGATGTTGCGCAGCGCCGCAACCGAGTGCTGGGTCGGCTTCGTCTTCAGCTCTCCCGACGGGCCGATGTACGGCAGGAGCGAGATGTGGACCACGAACACGTTGTCCCGGCCGACCTCGTGGCGGACCTGGCGGACCGTCTCCAGGAAGGGCAGCGACTCGATGTCGCCGACCGTGCCGCCGACCTCGGTGATGACCACGTCGACCTCGTCGGTCGCCATCCGCCGGATGCGGTGCTTGATCTCGTTGGTGATGTGCGGGATGACCTGCACGGTGTCGCCGAGGTACTCGCCGCGCCGCTCCTTGGCGATGACCGTCGAGTAGACCTGGCCGGTGGTGACGTTGGCGCTGCCGTCCAGGTCGCGGTCGAGGAAGCGCTCGTAGTGGCCGATGTCCAGGTCGGTCTCGGCGCCGTCGTTGGTGACGAACACCTCACCGTGCTGGAAGGGGTTCATCGTGCCGGGGTCGACGTTCAGATACGGGTCGAGCTTCTGCATCACGACGCGCAGGCCCCGCGCCTTGAGGAGCATGCCGAGGCTGGAGGCGGTGAGGCCCTTGCCGAGCGAGGAGGCGACACCCCCGGTGACGAAGATGTGCTTGGTCGTCGTGGCTGTGCTGTTTCGGAAAGCAGCGGGCGGCATGGCCAAGAGGGGGCTCCCGTGGTCGCGGTTCGAGGTGCGGTCGTCGGGGGTTTTGTGCCCACCGGTCCACGGGCTACCAGGGTATCAGCGCCCGGACGAGATGGCTTCCGGCCACGCTCCGCACTCACGCCGACACACAGGTCACTCCCGTCGACACAGACGCGCCCTGGTTACCTGCTTCTCACGTGCTGCTCACCCGTTCGGCCCAGGTCCGTTGGCGAGAGCGGCACACAGATCATCTACGTGCGTCGTATCCTGCTCGGACACTCGCTGCCGAGCCGGTCCGGAACACGGCACCACCCCCGCCCGTACATCCCGGAACAACGAGAGCTCGTCAGCCCGTTGGGCGACGACCCCCATTTGCTTCATGGCTCAACGACGCACTACAAACGATCCCTTGACCGCACACAGCGACCGCCCCTTTTTCGTGGGGCGACGTGGCCGTTCGACTGGAGTTGCACGTGGCCGGGCGCATCGAAGATTACGCACTCATCGGAGACATGCAGACCGCTGCCCTGGTCTGCCGGGACGGCACGGTGGACTGGCTGTGCCTGCCCCGATTCGATTCCCATGCCATCTTCGCCGGTCTGCTGGGCACCGAGGAACACGGCTTCTGGCGGCTGGGCCCGGCCCACGCCGCCGACGCGCCGCCGCCCACCGCGGCCCGGCGCGGCTACCGAGGTGACTCGCTGATCCTGGAGTCCGAGTGGGACACCCCGCGAGGCACGGTCCGCGTGACCGATTTCATGCCCCCTCGCGACGGCGCCCCCCAGCTGATCCGCATCGTCGAGGGCATCTCCGGCCGCGTCCCGATGCGCTCGACCCTCCGGATGCGTTTCTCCTACGGCCGGGTGACCCCGTGGGTGCACAAGCACGAGGGCCGCACGGTCGCCGTCGCGGGCCCCGACTCCGTGTGGTTCGACACATCCGCGGAGACCTACGGCAAGCAGCTCACGACGTACGCCGACTTCACCGTCGCACCGGGTGACCGCATCGCGTTCACCATCTCCTGGGAGCCCTCGCACAAGCAGCCGCCGCCGCTCCCCGAGCCGGAGCAGTCGCTGGAGGCCACGGAGGACTTCTGGCGCGACTGGGTCGACCAGTGCACGTACCACGGCCCCTACCGCGAGGCCGTCGTCCGCTCCCTGATCACGCTCAAGGCCCTCACGTACGCCCCGACCGGCGGGATCGTCGCCGCGCCGACCACCTCCCTCCCGGAGGAGATCGGCGGCGTCCGCAACTGGGACTACCGCTACACCTGGCTCCGCGACGCGGCCATCACCCTCTCCTCCCTCCTGCGCACCGGCTACCGCGAGGAGGCCCGCGCCTGGCGCGAGTGGCTGCTGCGCGCGGTGGCAGGCGACCCGGAGAACCTGCAGATCATGTACGGCATCGCCGGCGAGCGCGAACTCGGCGAGGCGGAGCTGGACTGGCTGCCCGGCTACGAGAACTCGGGCCCGGTCCGGGTCGGCAACGGCGCCGCCCACCAGCTCCAGCTCGACGTCTACGGCGAGGTCACCGAGGCCCTGCACCTGGCCCACATGACCGGCCTGGCCCGCAACGACTACGCCTCCCTCCTCCAACTCAAGCTGATCCGCTACCTGGAGAAGCACTGGGACGAGCCCGACGAGGGCATCTGGGAGGTCCGCGGCCCGCGCCGCCACTTCGTGCACTCGAAGGTGATGGCCTGGGTCGCGGTCGACCGCACGATCAAGCTGATCGAGTCGGGCGACGCGGACGGCCCGCTGGAGCAGTGGCGCGAACTGCGCGACGACATCCACCGGGACGTGTGCGAGCGCGGCTACGACAAGGAGCGCAACACCTTCACGCAGTCGTACGGCTCGAAGGAACTGGACGCCTCGCTGCTCCTCATCCCGCAGATGGGCTTCCTGCCCCCGGACGACAAGCGTGTGATCGGCACGATCGAGGCGATCCAGCGCGAACTGTCCACCCCGGACGGCTTCATCCTGCGCTACCCGACCTCGGGGACCGACGAGGGCGTCGACGGCCTCCCCGGTGACGAGGGCGCGTTCCTGGCCTGCTCGTTCTGGATGGCGGACGACCTCGCGATGATCGGTCGCGTGGACGAGGCCCGTAAGCTGTTCGAGAAGCTGCTCTCACTCCGCAACGATCTGGGTCTGCTGGCCGAGGAGTGGGACCCGCGCCTGCAACGCCAGGTCGGCAACTTCCCGCAGGCCTTCAGCCACGTCCCGCTGATCGACACGGCCCTGCGCCTGACGGCTTCGGGGGCCTACGGCGGCTGACACCGGCGCCGGGGTGATGAATCCGCGGACCACTTGACATCACTACCGGGAGAACCATGACCGTCAGCAAGAACATCAACAACCCCGTGGGCCAGGGCGGCGGCAAGCGCAAGAAGCAGTCCCGCGCCGAACGGCAGAACCACGGCCCGCACCGCAACCTCGACCGCCAGGGCGCGGCCGACCAGAAGGCGGAACTCGTGCGCAAGATGCGCGAGAAGGCGGCCGAGGCCGCCGGTCAGGCGGGCGACGACACCGCCAAGAGCTGACGCCCGGCCGATCCTTACGGCTTGGTGACGTACGGCGGCCCAGCGCGACCGCCGTACGTCACCCACCTAGGCTGGAAGCCGACAAAAGCCCCTTTTCTGAAAGGGGGGCGGCCATGGCTTCCCTCTCGACGGCGAGCGCGGCTCTCACCGCGTTGCGCGAGGATCTGGTCGGCGACGTGTTCGCCCCGGGGGATCAGGGTTACGACGACGCCCGTGTCGTCTTCAACGCGATGATCGACCGGCGTCCCGCCGTGATCGCCCAGTGCGTGGAAGAGGCCGACGTCGTACGGGCCGTGCGCTTCGGGCGCGAACTGGATCTGCCGATCGCGGTGCGCGGCGGCGGCCACAGCGTCGCGGGCATGGCACTGGGCGAGGGGGCGCTCGTCGTGGACCTGCGCCACATGCGCGAGGTGACGGTCCATCCCGCGGCCCAAGCGGTACGGATCGCCGGCGGGGCCACCATGAGCGAACTGGACGGCGCGACCCAGGAGCACGGTCTCGCCACCACCGGCGGCCGGGTCTCCACGACCGGTGTCGGCGGCTTCGTCCTGGGCGGCGGCACCGGCTGGCTGGACCGCGCCTTCGGTCTCGCCGTCGACAACCTGCTCGGCGTCGACCTGGTGACCGCCGACGCGACCGTGGTGCACGCGAGCGCCGACGAGAACCCGGAACTCTTCTGGGCCCTGCACGGCGGCGGCGGGAACTTCGGCATCGCCACCGCGCTCACTCTGAGACTGCACGAATTGCCCGAGTTCTCCGTCGCCATGGTGATGTACGAGCCCGAACACGGCCCCGACGTCGTCCGCACCTACCGCGAGATCATCGAGAGCGGCCCGCAGGAGGCGAGCGGCGGAGTCATCTATCTGACCGCCCCGCCCGAGGAGTTCGTCCCCGAGCACCTGGTCGGCAAGCGGCTGTGCGGCGCGCTGATCACCTACGCCGGTGCCGAGGAGGACATGCGCAAACTCGCCCAGCCGCTGCTGGCCCTGCCGCACGAGATAGAGATCGTCACCGCGCTGCCCTACGCCATGTTCCAGACGATGTTCGACGATCCGCCGGGGATGCGGAACTACTGGTCGGCCGAGTATCTGACGGGCGCGCCCGACGAGTTCACGGACGTCTTCTGCGCCCTCGGCGAGAGCATGCCGGTCCCCACGGGCACCCAGCACGTGCTGTTCCCGCAGGGCGGCGCGATCGCGTCCGGGCCCACCGAGTTCCCGCTGCCGTTCCGGAACGCGCCCTGGGCCGTGCACCCCTTCGGCATGTGGGAGGACCCGGCCGACGACGAACGCGGTATCGCGTGGGTCAGGGACGTCCAGGCCCGGGTCCGGCCCTGGAGCACCGGCGCGGCCTACCTCAACTTCATGGGCGACGAGGGCACCGACCGCGTGACGGCGGGCCTGGGCGCCGAGAACACCCGGCGGCTGGCGGCGGTGAAGCGGGAGTACGACCCCGACAACGTCTTCCGCTTCAACCACAACATCGCGCCCGCGTAGCCCGAGATGTGCGGAAGGCATCCGCGCAGGTAGCGTCCGCTGCATGGACAGCCGTACCGACAGCACATTCGACAGCCAGGGCGCCGGGATCACCGTGCAGCGGGCGCTGGAGCTGCCCGGGCTGCGCAGCGGGCTGCCGGAGATCCTGGCGGGCGCCGACCGGCTGCAGCGGACCGTGCGCTGGGTGCACGCGGGCGAGGTCCCGAACATCGCCTCCCTCCTCAAGGGCGGCGAACTGCTCCTGACCACGGGCTACGGCCTCGGCACCCGCCCGGCGGAACAGCGCGCGTTCGTCCGCACGCTGGCCGAGCGGGGCATCGCGGCCCTGGTCGTCGAGCTGGGCCCGCGCTTCACCCGGCTGCCCGCCACCCTCGTCGAGACGGCCCGGGCGACCGGTCTCCCGCTGGTCCAGCTGCACCGCGAGGTGCCGTTCGTCGCGGTCACCGAGGAGATCCACACCGAGATCGTCAACGGCCACTACGCGCTGCTCCAGCAGGCCGAGGAGGTCCACCGCCGCTGCACGCAGGCTCTGCTGGGCGGCGGCGGAATCCCCCAAGTCCTGGGCATCCTGGCCGACTTCAGCGGCAACCCGGTCTTCCTGGAGACCCCGGACGGCCAACTCCTGTACGCCGCAGGGTCCGGGCCCGAGGGCGCCGATCCGCTCCAGGTGTGGGAGGGGCTGCGCGGCCAGCACAAGGACGCCTCGCCGTCCGCCGGTTCGGTGCTGGTGGACGTGCCCGGGGGCGGCCCCGGCACGGGTTCGGTCCGCGCGCGGATCGTCCTCCTCCCGGTACGGGCGCCGCTCGCCCCCGTGCACCGCATCGCCGCCGAACGGGCCGCCGGCATCCTCGCCGTGGTCCTGATGCAGGCCCGCCAGGAGGAGGAGCTGGCGGCGCGCGGACGCGGCGACTTCCTGACCGACCTCGCCGAGGGCCGTATCGCCGCCGAGGACGCCCCGGCCCAGGCCCGCGTGCTCGGCTTCAAGCCCGGCACCAGCCCGCTGCTGCCCGTGGTGATGCGGCTGGGCGACGCGCTGACCGCACCCGGCGGCGGCTGGGCGGTCCTGGCCCGCGCGGTCGCGGAGGAGCTGGCCTCGGTGGGGGTCCCGGTCCTGCTGGGCGTACGACCGGTCGAGGGCCGGGTCCCGCTGCTGCTCGGCCTGCGCTCGGAGTCGGAGCGGTCGGCGGTCGCGGACCGGGTCGCGGTGGCGCTGCGGGCGGGGGTGGAGCGGGCCGGGATGCAACGCCCGGGCGCGCAGCCGCCGATCGTGGTGGTCGGCGTGGCCGGCGGCTGGGCGGCGGCGTCGGCGGGGCTGCGGCACGCGGCCGAGACGGCGACGGCGGCCCAGGGCCTGTCCGACCGCCCCTGGTACGACGCCCGGCGCCTGGACATCGAGCTGCTGCTGTGGCGACTGCGCGACCACCCGGACCTGGCGGCCTTCGTGGACCGGGCGATCGGCCCGCTCCGCGACCACGACAACCGCTCGAAGCCGCCCCTACTGCCCACGCTGGAAACGTACTTGGCGCACGCGGGCCGCAAGGCGGAGACGGCCCGCGAACTGCATCTCAACCGGCAGACCCTCTACAACAGGCTCGCCCGCATCGGGGAGTTGCTGGGCACGGACCTCGAAGACCCGCAGACGGTACTGGCGTTGAGCCTCGCGCTGCGGGCGCGCAGGCTGGTGCCCTGAGTCCCCGGGCCGCTACGAGTTCTTCGCCGCCCGGGCCCGATGGGCCGCGACCGTCGTCCGGCTCGCGCACGCGTTGGAGCAGAACCGGCGGGTCCGGTTCCGTGACTGGTCCACGAAGTAGTTGCCGCATCCGGCCGCGGCACAGCGCCCCAGCGTCACCGCCGGGTCCCCGGCCGCGACCAGGGCGAGCTGGGCGGCGATCAGCTGACCGGCCCAGCGCTCGGCCGGAGTGCCGTTGCGGCTGAAGTGGATGTGCCAGCCGCCGTCGTGGTCGGACAGGTGCATTTCGGGCGGATAGTCGCGCAGCAGGCGCTGCACGGCCCCGGGCGGAGCACCGTCGACCGACTGCGCCAGGGCCGTGCGCACGAGGTCCGACAGCTCGCCGTAGTCGCCGCCCGGCGGCGAAGTGACCTCGTGCTCCGCGAAGAACGCGGCGACCAGCTCGCCGTGCTTGTCGAGGGTCCCGGTATTGGCCAGCTCTACGGCCAGCCGCGTCACGTTCCCAATGTAGTCACCGTAAAGCACTTGACCGCCTACATCGCCGCTTCTTAATGTAGGTGCCATGTTACCTGATGACACCTACATGGCCCGCCGCCTGTTTCTGCTCGGGGAGTGGGACGCCGCGCTCGCCGTCCTGGGCCCGGACGCCGAACCCGAACTGCGCGCGGAGATCGCCGTAGACCGCTGGTTCTTCCGGATCGAGGGGCACGAGGAGGCCGAGAAGGCGGTCGAGGCGCTCGATCCCGCGTCGCCGACCCGGCACCTGCTCACAGGTCGACTGGCCTACAGCCGCCTGCTGTTCCGGCGCGCCCCCCGCGCGGACGACCGGGCCACGGCCGAGGCCGGCTACCGCGCGGCGGCCGGGAGCGGCGACGAGAAGCAGCGCGCCTGGGCCGAGTACCACTGGGCCGTCCTGCTGGACAACATCGACGAGGACCCGGCCGGGGCCGTCCCGCTCTACGAGTCGGCGCTCACGATCGCGACGAAGACCGGTGACGGCCTCTTCGAGTCCTACATCATCCGCCACCTCGCACCGCACAAGGAGCCCGCCGAGCGGATCGCGATGCTGCGCCGCTCACTCCATCTGCGCGCCGCGCTCGGCGCCCGGCCCCAGACGGTCGCCTCGCAGGCCCTCCTCGCCGACAACCTCTCCGAGAACGACCCGGAGCGCGCCGAGTTGATGCGCACCTTCCGTCCCGGCGCGGAAGAACTCCGCATCGGCTGGCTGCTGTCGGAGCACTGATCCGCGGGCCCGTCTCAGGTCAGCGGCAGGGGCTGGGTCAACTCGTCGTAGACGCTGAGCACTTGGGCGACGGTCTCGTCCTCGGTGGGCCAGGTGGACGCCTGTCGGACGCCCTTCTCCCGGAGCAGTTCCCGGCGTTCGGGGTCGCGCAGCAGCCGGGTGACCGCGTCGGAGAGGGCCTTGGCGTCGCCGTAGGGCACGAGTTCGGCGGCGTCGCCGACGAGTTCGGGGATGCCACCGACGGCGGTGGCGACGAGCGGCACGCGGGCGTGGAGGGCCTCCTGTGCGATCACCGAGCGGGACTCCCAACTGCTGGGCAGGAGCGCGAGGTCGGCGGCGGCGAGCAGTTCGCCCACGTCGTCGCGGCGCCCGACGAGCCGGACCGGCAGTTCCTCGTCCTCGATCCGGCGCTGCAACTCGGCCCGCAGCGGCCCCTCCCCCGCGATCACGAGCAGCGGTGCCGGATCGAGGCGGCACCAGCCGCGCGAGGCGTCCAGGAGGGTGTCGTAGCCGCGCTGCCGGTCGAGCGAGCCGACGGCGACGAGCAACGGGCGGTCGGTGGTGCCGAGTTCGGCGCGGAGCTTGGGGCGCAGCCGGTCGGGGTCCTCGTACTCGACGGCCTTGCGCGGTCCCGGCAGCGCGACGGCGGCGAGCCGCGCGTCACGGGCGCCGGTCCTGCGTGCCCGGTCGACGAGGTCGGACGTGGCGCCGAGCACCACGACGGCGGCCTTGACGACCCGTCGCTCCAGCAGCCGCAGCAGATGGGCGCGGGCTCCTTCGGCGTGCGCGCGGTCGTGCCAGGTGACCACGAGGGGTGTACGACGGCCGCTGAGCGCGAGGACGGCGCGGAAGGAGGCGTGCAGTCCGTGCGCGTGCACCAGGTCGGCGTCCGCGCAGGCCGCTCGCAGCGCGGCCACGGAGGACGGGTCGCTGCTGCGCGGGACGTGCACGTGTTCGGCGCCGGCGCCCGTGAAGTCGTAGGTGTGATCGGCCTCGACGGGGGCGCACACCGTGACCCGCACGCCCCGCGCGACGAGCCCGGAGGCCAGGGAGCGCACATGCGCGCTGCTGGCGGCGTTGCCCCCGCCGAGCACCTGCACGGTGCGCAGCGGCGACTGGCCGTGCGGTGAGTGGCTGCTCACGGGGGTCACGTGGCCGGGGCTCCTGGTTCGGCGACGGGCGGTCACGAAGAAAGTACAGAAGGATCGTGCGGTGGGGGTGTACCGCACGCTTCTTACGCGTTCCAACTCAAGGATGCCAGTACGTACGGGTGTTCCGACAACGCGGAAAAGCCCGGAGGCCGAACGAAAGGGCAACACGGGCGGGGCATGTCACCCGTACGAGTGAGTCGCGCGCTCCTCCTGAACGACGAGCCCGCCCTAGCCGTCCGCCCTCGCCGTCGCCAGCAACTCCTCCGCGTGCGCCCGGGCCGTCTCCGAGTCCTCCTGGCCGGCCAGCATCCGGGACAACTCCCGTACCCGGTCCTCGCCTTCGAGGACCTTCACGCCGGAGCGGGTCACGGACCCGTCGTTGGTCTTCTCGACCAGCAACTGCCGGTCGGCGAAGGCCGCCACCTGGGGCAGATGCGTGACGACCACGACCTGCGCGGTCTTCGCGAGCTTCGCGAGCCGCCGCCCGATCTCGACCGCCGCCTTGCCGCCGACACCGGCGTCGACCTCGTCGAAGAGATACGTCGGCACGGGATCCGTCCCCGCGAACACGACCTCCACCGCCAGCATCACGCGCGACAGCTCACCGCCGGACGCGCCCTTGGCGATGGGCCGCGGCGGAGCACCGGGATGCGGGGCGAGCAGCAGCTCGACCTCGTCGACGCCCGAAGGGCCGTAGGCGACCGCGCGCCCGCCGACCTCGACGCCCTCCGGGTCCTCGGTCTGCCGGATCTCGAACGACACGCGCGCGTGCGGCATCGCGAGGGACGCCAGCTCGGCGGTGACGGCCGCGGCGAACCGCTCGGCGGCCTCCGTCCGGGCGTCGGTCAACGCCTGTGCCAGGCCGCCCAGTTCAACCCGCAGCGCGTCCCGCTCGGCGGTCAGCTCGTCGATCCGCTCGTCGTCGCCGTCGAGTTCGGTCAGCCGCGCGGCCCCCTGCTCGGCGTACGCGAGCACGGCCGCGATGTCCTGGCCGTACTTCCGCGTGAGCGCGTTGAGAGCGGCCCGCCGCTCCTCCACCGCGGCCAGCCGCAGCGGATCGGCGTCCAGGTCGTCGGCGTAGCCCGCCAACTCCCCCGCCACATCGCCCAGCAGGATGCCGATCTCACCGATCCGGTCGGTGAGCGAGGCCAGCGCCGAGTCGTGCGACCGTACGGCCTCCAGGGCCCGCTGCGCACCCGCGACGAGCGTCGCCGCGTCGATGCCCTCGGGGTCCTCGGGGTTGCCGGCCAGCGCGGCGTGCGCGACCGTCGCGGCGGACGCCAGCGCCTCCGCGTGCCCGAGCCGCTCGGCCTCGGCGGCGAGCTCCACGTCCTCCCCGGCCCGCGGCTCGACGCCGGCGATCTCGTCGAGGCCGTAGCGCAGCATGTCGGCTTCCTGGGCCCGCTCCCGCGCGCGCGTGGTGATCTCGTCCAGCTCTACGGCGACGGCGCGCAGCCGCCGGTACGCCTCCGCGTACTTGGCCAGCGGCCCGGTGACGGCGTCCCCGGCGTACCGGTCGAGCGCCTGCCGCTGCCGGGACTGCTTCAGCAGCCCCTGCTGATCGGTCTGCCCGTGCACGGCGACCAGTTCGTCGGCCAGCTCCGCGAGCACCCCCACCGGCACGGAACGCCCGCCCAGGTGCGCCCGGGACCGCCCTTCGGCGGAAACGGTACGGCTGATGAGCAGCGTCCCGTCCTCCAGCTCGGCCCCGGCCTCCTCGGCGCGCAGCACCGCGGAGCCGCCCGGAGGGACGGAGATCCGCCCCTCCACGACCGCGTTCTTCGCCCCGATCCGCACCAGCGCCGGGTCCGCCCGCCCACCGAGCAACAACCCGAGACTGGTGACGACCATGGTCTTGCCCGCGCCCGTCTCACCCGTGACAGCGGTGAACCCCGGCGACAGCTCGACGACAGCGTCGTCGATGACTCCGAGCGACCGTATCCGCATCTCTTCCAGCACGGTGAAGACCTTACGAGGTAGGGCGGGAGAAGCGCGAGGCACCCTGTCACCCGGGGGAGGGAAGCGCCCCAAAGGGGCACGGGGAACCGCGCGCTCAACCCCCCACCGGCCCGCAGCTAGTGAGGAGCCCCCCGCCACCCCGAAACAGGCAACGCGAACTTCGCAACAAGCCGATCGGTGAACGAAGCGTGATGCAGCCGAGCAAGCCGCACAGGCACAGCCCCTCGCCGCACCTCAACCCTCGCTCCGGCAGGCAGCTCAACAGTCCGCCGCCCGTCACACCACAAAACCCCCGGAGGGATGTGCGGCAACACCTCAACTGCCAGCACAGAATCCGGCGAGGTGACCAACGGCTTCGCGAACAGCGCATGCGCGCTGATCGGCACCATCAACAAGGCCTCCACCTCGGGCCACACAACCGGCCCGCCGGCAGAGAAAGCGTAGGCAGTAGACCCGGTGGGCGTCGCACAAACGATCCCATCGCAGCCGAACCCCGTCACCGGACGCCCATCAATCTCCAGCACAACCTCAAGCAGCTTCTCGGCGCCCGCCTTCTGCACCGCCGCCTCGTTCAGCGCCCAGTCCGTGTGCACGATGTTGCCGTTCTTGTGCACGACGACATCGACGGTCATCCGCTCCTCGACCTCGTAGGCCCGGGTGACCACCCGGTCCACGACCTTGTCGAGATCGTCCCGCTCGGCCTCCGCGAGGAAGCCCACGCTGCCGAGGTTGACGCCGAGCATCGGCACCCCGGACGCGCGGGCGAACTCCGCGCCGCGCAGCAGCGTGCCGTCGCCGCCGAGGACGATGAGCAGTTCGCAGCCCTCAAGGCACTGCGGGGTGGCCTCGGTGACCGTCTCCACCTCGTCGGGCAACGGCAGGTCGCGTGCCTCGTACTCCAGGACGCGCACTCCGATGCCGGACTGCAACAGCCCCTTGACGACCAGTTCGGCACTCCGGATCGCCGCGGGGCGACCCGTGTGCGCGAGGAGGAAAACAGTACGAGCTCGGTTCTGTGTCAACGCGGCCCCTCCGCCACTGCACGGTCAACATCGGCCGGGTCCAGTTCGGGTGCGCCGGCCCGCAGCCACAGAAAGTACTCGACATTCCCGGACGGCCCGGGCAGCGGGCTGGCGGTCACGCCCTGCACCCCGAGCCCCAGTTCGGCGGCCCGCCGGGCGACTCCGCGCACGGCCTCGGCCCGTAGTTCCGGGCTGCGGACGACACCGCCGCTCCCCAGCCGTTCCTTCCCCACCTCGAACTGCGGCTTGACCATCATCACCAGGTCCGCGTCCGGCTTCGTGCACCGCGCCAGGGCGGGCAGCACCAGTCCGAGCGGGATGAAGGACAGATCCCCCACGACAAGATCCACAGGCTCCCCATCGATCGCTTCAAGCGTCAACTCGCGTACGTTCGTACGGTCCTTGACGGTGACGCGTTCATCGCTCTGCAGAGACCACGCGAGTTGGCCGTACCCGACGTCGACCGCCACGACCTGCGCGGCACCGGCCCGCAGCAGCACATCGGTGAAGCCTCCGGTGGACGCGCCGGCGTCCAGCGCCCGCCGCCCCTCGACCACGAGCCCCTGCGGTACGAAGACCTCCAGGGCGCCCGCGAGCTTGTGGCCGCCCCGCGACACGTAGTCGGGGTCGTCGTCGTCCGCCACGACGACGATGGCCGCCGCCGTCTCCACCTGAGTGGCGGGCTTGGTCGCGACGGTCTTGCCGACGGTGACCCGCCCTGCGGCGATCAACTGGCTCGCGTGCTCCCGCGAGCGCGCGAGCTTCCGCCGCACCAGCTCGGCGTCGAGACGGCGGCGTGCCACTCCAGCCACGTTCGGTTCAGCTCCTATTGCCATACGTCGAAGGGGGCACCGGAGGTCCCGGGCGGGCGTCGAGCGCGGTGAGCGCGTCGCGCAGCCCCCGGTGTACATCCTCGTACACCTCGACATGGCCGTCCGTGGCGAGGTGGTCGGTGTCGGCGAGGCGTCCGAGCTGGGCGTCGACGTCGGGGTTGCCGCTCGGGGTGCGGTCCACGTTCAGCGGGGCGGGGGCGGCGGGGTCGTACGTGGGCTCCGCCTCCAGCACTGCCTCTGTCTCGGCCTCGGGAACTGAGTCGCTCATGCCCAGACGCTACCCCGAAGGCCTGGGGTACCGTCGATCACGATGGCAACGATCGAGGAGTGCCGCGCCGCACTCGAAAAGCTCTCGGACAACATGCAGAAGGCCGACGGGAATGTCCGCGCCGCCGCGGCCATGGACCGTTCGGTCAGCTGCCGGATCACCGATCTCGACGTCACCTTCGTCGGCCGGCTGTCCGGCGGCCGGATCGTGGTGGACGAGACCGTGGAGGGCCTTCCGCCGGAGAAGGCCCAGATCAGGCTGACCATGGCCGGCGACGACCTGGTCGCCATGGTCGACGGCGGCCTGAACTTCGCCAAGGCCTGGGGCTCGGGCCGGGTGAAGCTGGAGGCCAACGTGTTCGATCTGTTCCGGCTCAGGAAGCTTCTGTAGTCGCTTAGGAAGCTTCTGTAGCGACCGCAGTGACCGCACGCGCGCGTGCCTTGCGCGCCGCCGGCACCACCAGTGGCGTCCCCGTCTCCGGGTCGTCGATGACCTGGCAGCGCAGCCCGAAGACCTCCTCGACCAGTTCCGCCGTGACGATGTCGCTCGGCGCCCCCTCCGCGATGACCGCGCCCTCCCGCAGCGCGATGAGGTGGGTGGCGTACCGGGCCGCGTGGTTGAGGTCGTGCAGCACCGCGACCAGCGTGCGGCCCTGCTCCTCGTGCAGTTCGGCGCAGAGGTCGAGGACGTCGATCTGGTGCTGGATGTCCAGGTAGGTGGTCGGCTCGTCGAGCAGCAGCAGGGGCGTCTGCTGGGCGAGCGCCATCGCGATCCACACGCGCTGCCGCTGGCCGCCGGAGAGTTCGTCGACATAGCGGTCGGCCAGCTCGGCGACTCCGGTCTGCGCCATCGACTCCTGTACGACCCGCTCGTCCTCCTGGGACCACTGGCGCAGGATGCCCTGGTGCGGGTACCGGCCGCGGCCCACGAGGTCGCCGACGGTGATCCCGTCGGGCGCGATGGACGACTGGGGCAGCAGGCCCAGGGTGCGTGCGACCTTCTTCGCGGGCATCGACTGGATGACCTGCCCGTCGAGCAGCACCCGGCCCTCGTTCGGCTTCAGCATCCGCGACAGGGCCCGCAGCAGCGTGGACTTGCCGCACGCGTTCGGGCCGACGATCACCGTGAAGGAGTTGTCGGGTATCTCCACCGACAGCTCGCGTGCGATGACGCGCTGGTCGTAGGCGAGGGTGACGTTCTCGGCGGACAGGCGGTTCACGGTGCTCCTTGGGTTGGCCTCGTTCGCCGAGGTGTTCGTATCCGCGGTCATATCCGGCCCGCCCTGCGCTCGGTGACCAGGAGCCACAGCAGGTAGACCCCGCCGAGCACTCCGGTGACCACGCCCACGGGCAACTGGTCGGCGCCGAACACCCGTTGGGAGGCCCAGTCGGCGGTGACCAGCAAGGTGGCGCCCATGCACAGCGAGGCCACCAGGTTCGGGCCCGGCGAGCGGGTCAGCCGCCGGGCGAGCTGCGGCGCGGTGAGGGCGACGAAGCCGACGGGTCCCGCGGCGGCGGTCGCGGCGGCGGTGAGCAGCACGGCGGCCACCATCAGCAGCAGCCGTACCCGCTCGACCCGCACCCCGAGGGCGTACGACACGTCGTCGCCCATCTCCATCATCCGCAGCCCGCGCGCGTTGGCGAGGACGAGCGGCAGCAGCACGGCACAGAGCGCCAGCAGTGGCCAAACCTGGGTCCAGTCACGGCCGTTGAGCGAACCGGTCATCCACACGACCGCGCGGGCCGCGTCGACGAGATCGGCCTTGGTGAGCAGATAGCCGTTGACCGCGGTGACGACGGCGGAGACACCGATGCCGACCAGGACGAGCCGGTACCCGTGCACCCCCTGCTTCCAGGCGAGCAGATAGATCGCGAGCCCGGTCACCAGACCGCCGACGAGCGCCCCGAGGGTGACGGCGGTCGCGCTGCCGGAGAACAGCACGATCATGACGAGCGCCCCGGCCGTCGCCCCCTGCGAGAGGCCGAGGACGTCCGGACTCCCCAGCGGATTGCGGGAGATGGACTGGAACAGCGCACCCCCGAGCCCGAGCGAGGCCCCGACCAGCAGCCCGACGAGGACGCGTGGCAGCCGCAGTTCGTTGACGATGAACTCCTGGCCCGCGTTCCCGCCCCCGAACAGCGTCCTGAGGACGTCACCGGCGGAGATGGGGAAGTCACCGGTCCCGATGAGCACGACACTCGCGGCGAGCGCGCAGACAAGGAGCAGGACGACGACCGTGACGGCACGGAGATCGAGGCGGAGGGAGAGACCGCCGGTACGCACGGCCTTCGTACGGAGCACTTGAGTGGGTGTGGCCTTCACAGCTGGGCCGTCCTCCGCCGTCGTACGAGAAAGATGAAGACCGGGCCGCCGATGACCGCGGTGACGATGCCGACCTGGAGTTCCGCGGGCCGCGCGATCAACCGACCCAGAACGTCCGCGCCGAGCAGCAGCACGGGCGACAGGATCGTGGCGTACGGCAGGATCCAGCGCAGGTCGGGGCCGGTGAACGAGCGCACCACGTGCGGCACCATCAGGCCGACGAACACGATCGGCCCGCAGGCGGCGGTCGCGGCCCCGCACAGTATGGTCGCGGAGAGCATGGCGAGCGCCCGGGTCCGGTTGAGATTGGCGCCGAGGGCGCGGGCGGTGTCGTCGCCCATCGCCACCGCGTTCAGTGGCCGGGCGAGGAGCAGCGAGACGACCGTGCCGACGGCGAGGAACGGCGCGACCTGGGTGATGGTCGACCCGGTGGCCGAGGACAGTGAACCGACCGTCCAGAAGCGCATCTTGGAGAGCGCCGCGTCGTCCATGATCATGACGGCCTGGAGATAGCCGTAGAGCGCGGCACTGATCGCGGTGCCGGCGAGGGCGAGGCGCACGGGCGTGGCGCCCCGGCTGCCGCCCAGGAACCAGACCAGCGCGCCGACCACCGCCGCGCCCGCGAAGGCGAACCAGACGTAGCCGCTCAGGCTCGTCACACCGAAGTAGGTGATCGCGGTGACGACCGCGGCCGAGGCGCCGGCGTTGATGCCGAGCAGCCCGGGGTCCGCGAGGGGGTTGCGGGTGAGCGCCTGGAGGACCGCTCCGGAGAGACCGAGCGCGGCACCGGCGAGCAGCCCGAGGACCGTACGGGAGATGCGGTCGCCGACCACGATGTCCGCGTACGTCCCCGAGTCATGGAACAGGCCGTGCCACACATCCCCCAACGGCAGCGATTTCGCGCCGATCGCGATGCTCGCCAGGGCGACGAGCAGCAGGAGCGCCACGGAGACGAAGAGCCCAAGGACCCGTACCACCCTGCGGCTTGGGGGCGCGGGGGCGGTCTCCGCGCACTGTTCTGGGGGACTGTCGACCAACACGAGGTTAGGTTAGCCTACCCTCGCACACCCCAATGCGGTCGAGTCGGGCTCACAGCCCCAGTCGCGCCAGCGCCTTCTCCGCGTCCAGCCCGCAGGAGCCGTCCCCGGCCGCCGTCCAGGCCGCCGCGCAGAGCGCCCGGAGCCCGTCCAGGGCCTCGCCCGCACCGTCGAGTTCCAGCCGCTCCCGGCCCGCCGTCGCAGTCCAACCCCCGCACCGGAAGCCGTCTCCCGCCTCGCTGACCTCGGGCTGCCCGGTGAGCATGCCCCGCAGATCGGCGTCGACGTACGTCGGCCGGTGCTGCGGCGGCGCGGCCAGCAACAGCGCGCCGTCGGTCACACCCGTCAGGACGAGCAGCGAATCCACCTCCCCGTTGAACGCCCCCTCGATGTCCGTGTCCAGCCGGTCACCCACCACCAACGGCCGCTCCGCGCCCGTCCGCAGGATCGTCTCCTTGTGCATCGGCGGCAACGGCTTCCCCGCCACCTGAGGCTCGGCCCCGGTCGCTATCCGTACGACCTCCACCGCCGCGCCGTTGCCCGGCGCGATGCCGCGCGCGCTCGGGATCGTCAGATCGGTGTTGGACACGAACCACGGCACCCCGCGCGCGATCGCGTAGCAGGCCTCGGCGAACCGGGACCACACCAGGTCCGGGCCGCCGTAGCCCTGAACGACGGCCACCGGATCGTCGTCGGCCGAGTCGACGGGCTCAAGTCCCCGCTCGCGCAGCGCGACCCGCAGCCCCTCCCCGCCGATCACCAGCACGCGGGAGCCGGCCGGCACCTGCTCGCTGATCAGCCGGGCGACGGCCTGCGCGGAGGTGATGACGTCATCGGCCCCCGTCGGTATCCCCAGCTCGGTGAGATGCTCGGCAACGGCATCGGGCGTCCGCAGCGCGTTGTTGGTGACATAGGCGAGCCGCATCCCGCCCGCGCGGGCGGTGGCGAGCGAATCGACGGCATGGGCGATCGCGTTGCCCCCCGCGTACACCACCCCGTCGAGGTCGAGCAGCGCCGTGTCGTACGCCTCGCTCAGGGCCCGGCCACTGCCCTCGGGACTCGTCCTGACGCTCTGGCTCATTCCACATCGCTCCTCGTTCGATCGCTTTCACCCGATCATCCCGCACGCCACTGACACACGTACGATGCCGGGATGAACACCGCAGGTCACTCGGAAGCAACGGAGCGCCGAGGCCTGGAACTCACCCCGTTCCGAGGCCTCCGCTACGACCCCGACCTGGTCGGCAGCCTGGCCGCCGTGACGTCCCCACCGTACGACGTCGTCGTACGCCCCGACGGTCTCCACCACCTCCAGGACTCCGACCCGCACAACATCGTCCGGCTGATCCTCCCGCAGGCCGTCACCCCCAGTGCCCGCAACGAACAGGCCGCCGACACCCTGCACCGCTGGCTCTCCGAGGGAGTCCTCACCACCGACCCCGAGCCCGGCCTGTACGTCTACGAACAGCACGACGGCAACGGCCTGTTGCAACGCGGCGTCATCGGCGCCCTGCGCCTGACGGACCCGTCGGAGGGCGTGGTCCTGCCGCACGAGGACGTCATGCCGCACGTGATCGCGGACCGCGCGGCCCTCATGCGGGCCACCTCCGCAAACCTCGAACCCCTGCTCCTCACCTACCGGGGCAACGGCTCACCGTCCGACACGGCCACGGTCGTCGAGCGCGTCGCCGAGCACCCCCCACTCCTCTCGACGACCACGGAGGACGGCTACAGCCACCGCCTCTGGGCGGTCACCGACCCCACCGAGCTGGCCCGCATCCAGACCGACCTGGCCCGCCACCAGGCTCTCATCGCCGACGGCCACCACCGCTGGGCGACCTATCGACGTCTACGCGCGGAGCACCCCTCCCCCAGCCCCTGGGACTACGGCCTCGTCCTCCTCGTCGACACGGCCCGCTACCCGCTCCGCGTCCGCGCGATCCACCGCCTCCTGCACGGCGTCCCGGTCGCCGACGCCCTGGCCGCCCTGGACGGCCTGTTCCGCGTCCAGCACCTCGAAGTGCCCCTCCCGGAAGCCCTGGAGGCCCTCGCCGACGCGGCCTGCGCGGGCAACGCCTTCCTCCTCGCCGGCGACGGCGCGTTCCACCTGGTCGACCACCCGGACCCGGACCTCCTGGCCCGTACGATCCCGGCCGACCGCCCCGCCGCCTGGCGCACCCTGGACGCCACGGTCCTGCACTCCACCCTCCTGGACCACGTCTGGCTCATCCCCGAGGATGACCCGACCCGCATCGCCTACATCCACGACACCGCCGCCACGGTCCGCAAGGCCGAACGCGACGGCGGCACGGCCGTGTTGATGCACCCCGTCCGCGAGGAGGTCGTACGCGACCTGGCCCGCCAGGGCGTCACGATGCCCCGCAAGTCGACGTCGTTCGGCCCGAAGCCGGCGTCGGGGCTGGTGCTGCGCGCGCTGGAGCCCTGAGGCACCGGGAACGCAAGAAGGGCGGGACCCCGGTGTCGGGGTCCCGCCCTTTTCGTCACTGCTGACGCGCGTTGCCGTCAGTCCTTGTCGTCGTCCTTGTCGTCGTCCTTGGCCTCGACGGCGGCAGTGGGCTCGGCCACGGGCTCGGCGACGGGCTCGTCCTCGTCGTCTTCATCGTCTTCGATGTCGTCGTCTTCGTCGTCGACGTCCACCTCGTCGGCTACGGAGGCCTCGTCGTCGATCTCGGAGTCGGCATCCGTGTCGGCATCGACGACGTCGCTGTCGTCCTCGTCCTCGACGAACGCGTCGACGAACTCGACACCGTCCATCTCGGCGAGCCGGTCCGACGCGTCCGTGCTGCCGTCCTTGTCGGACTCCACGGCCTTGGCGAACCACTCCCGCGCCTCGTCCTCGCGCCCGGCGGCGAGCAGGGCGTCGGCGTAGGCGTACCGCAGTCGCGCGGTCCACGGCTGCACGGTGTTCGAGGCCAGCTCGGGGCTCTGGAGTGTGACGATGGCCGCGTCGAGCTGGTCCATGTCACGCCGGGCACCGGCCGCGACGAGCCGCATCTCGACCTGACCGGCCTTGTCGAGCTTGTGCACCTCGGGAGCGCCGGCCATCTCCAGCGCCTTCTCGGGCCGCCCGAGCCCACGCTCGCAGTCGGCCATCACGGGCCACAGGTCCACACTGCCGGTCATCCGCCGCGCGGCCCGGAACTCGGCCAACGCCTCGCTGTACTTCTGGTTCGCGTACGCGGCGAACCCGGCCGCCTCACGTACGGCGGCGACACGCGACGCCAGCCGCAGCGCGATCTTGGAGTAGGCGTAGGCGCCCTCGGGGTCCTCGTCGATGAGCCGGGCGACCATCACCAGGTTCTTCGACACATCCTCCGCGAGCCCCTTCGGCAGGCTCAGCAGCTCCTGACGTACGTCCTTGTCGATCTCCTCGCCCGTGACGTCCTCGGGGATCGGCAGCCGCTTGATCGGCTCACGGTCGCGGTCACGTTCCCGCTCGTCCCGGAACCGACTGCCGCCACCACGGCGGTCGTCGCCCCGACGGTCGTCACGCCGGTCGTCGCGCCGGTCGTCGCGGCGGGGGTAGCTGCCACGCTCACCGCGGTCGTCGTCACGCCGGAACGCGGGACGCTCACCACGGCTGTCGTCACGGCGGAAACCACTGGGACGGCTTCCGCGATCGCCGCCGCGGTCATCACGGCGGGGACCGGACGGACGGTCGTCCCGACGCGGGCCGGCGGCGCGATCGTCGCGGCGCGGGCTGGACGGACGGTCGTCGCGACGGGGGTAACTGCCGCGCTCACCGCGGTCGTCGTCACGCCGGAAGGCAGGACGCTCGCCCCGGTTGTCACGGTCATCGCGACGGAACGGCGGACGCTCACCACGGTTGTCGTCCCGCCGGAAAGCAGGACGCTCACCACCACGGTCGTCGCGACGCGGGCCCGACGGACGGTCGTCGCGACGGGGGTAACTGCCACGGTCACCGCGGTCGTCGTCACGCCGGAACGCGGGACGGTCACCGTCACGGCGGTCGTCCCTACGGTCATCGCGGCGGAAGGGCGGACGCTCGCCGCCCCGGTTGTCACTTCGGTTGTCGCTGCGGTCGTCACGGCGGAACGCGGGACGCTCACCACGGCTGTCATCGCGCCGGAAACCACCGGGACGGCTTCCGCGATCGCCGCCGCGGTCATCGCGACGGGGACCGGTGGGTCGGTCATCGCGACGCGGACCGGCGGAACGGTCGTCACGGCCACGGTACCCACCGCCACTGCTGCCAGAACGGTCGTCGCGGCGGGGGTAGCTGCCACGGTCACCGCGGTCGTCGTCACGCCGGAAGGCAGGACGCTCGCCCCGGTTGTCACGGTCGTCGCGACGGAACGGCGGACGCTCACCGCGACTGTCGTCACGACGGAAACCGCCGCCGCCACCGCGGTTGTCGTCACGACGGAAGGGCGGACGCTCGCCCCGGTTGTCATCGCGCCGGAAGCCACCACGATCGCCACGGTTGTCGTCGCGACGCTCGCCGCCCCGGTTGTCGCCTCGGTTGTCGCTACGGTCGTCACGGCGGAACGCGGGACGCCCACCACGCTCACCACCACGGTCATCACGACGGGGACCGGCGGGCCGGTCATCCCGACGCGGAGCCGCAGAACGGTCATCGCGACGCGGGCCGGCGGAACGGTCGTCGCGCCCGCGGTACCCACCACGATCGCCACCGCCACCGCTGCCACCACGGTCGTCGCGGCGGGGCGCGCCGCCACGGTTGTCGTTGCCTCGATCGTTGCTACGACTCGGGCCTCCGCGGTACCCGCCACGGTCGCCGCGGTCACCACTGTCCCGTCGCCGCTCGTCGCGCTCCGGTCGGTCCTCGGGAGAGTTGGTGGACATCGGTGACTCCTGTCTTCGGTACCGCAAGTCATTCTCGCGCAGCCAGGTACTCGGCGCGCTCCGGGCTGTGCTTGTGCTCAAAACGAGAAAAAGAAAAGGACCCCTGGTCCCAGCGTGAACGCTGGGACCAGGGGTCCTCCAAAGATTGTTCGGCGGCGTCCTACTCTCCCACAGGGTCCCCCCTGCAGTACCATCGGCGCTGTAAGGCTTAGCTTCCGGGTTCGGAATGTAACCGGGCGT
>NZ_JBITGV010000030.1:6857-94199 GCF_044457385.1 Streptomyces sp. NPDC050548 | reverse complement strand
ACATCGCCCGCGACCTCACCATCTGGATGGCCACCCGCGACTTCCCCGGACGGCCAACCAGACAGGTCAGCGAGTTCTAAAACACGGCCTAGGCGTACCGGCGAGCCCTGCGGTACTGCCGGGCCAGGACCAGCAGCGTGGCGGACACCGACGGCCCGGTGTCGCGCAGCAGGACCTTGCCCCCTGCGCGTCGCACCGCGCCGAGCCGCAGTTCCTGGACGGCGAGCAAGGCGTCGAGGAACGGCTGGTGTTCCGCCGCGACGAGCGCGGGAAGCGCACGGCAGTCCACGAGCGTGGTCTCGGCGAGGTCGGCCTGCGCCCGGACCACCCGGTCCAGCGCGGGCACGCACACTTCCGACCCGCTCCGCAGATCCTCGAACTTCAGCCCGTGCCGGGCGAGTTCGTCCCGGGGGACGCCGATGCGGTCGTTCTCGGCGTCCTCGCGGAGGTCGGCGAGGAAGTCGCTGCGCTGCCAGCCCTCGATCAGATCCCGGCACCCCTGGACGAACGACTTGTACGTCTCGGGGTCGGCCGGCGCGAGCAGGGACGCGGTCAGCATCAGGGCGGGCAGCGAGTAACTGTCCACGTACGCCTGGAAGTCGGCCTCCGTCTCGAAGCCGGTCCAACTCGCCTCGACGGGAGCGCCGTCGAGGAAGGCCCGTACCCGGTCCGCCATGTCCGGGTGACGGCGAACGGTGTCCCAGAGCGCCAACAGGCCGTCCTGCTCGGGTGGTTCGCCGCTTTGCAGGGCCGCCGTGGTCTCGGCGTCCCAGGCGGCGAGGGCTGTCTCCCACGCGTCCACGTCACCGGTGTCGATCAGTTCGTCGGTCGTGTGCATATAGGCCACCGCGGCGACGACCGACGGATGCAGCTCCGCGGGCAGCAACAGCCGTACCGCCACGTACTCGTGCAGCGCGAACCTGCGGACGATCCCGCGCTGGGCGTCGTAGGCGCGCCGCAGTCGCGGGTCGGTGATGCCCGCCTTCGTCAGCGCGGTCGGCCAGCTGGTCGCAGCTCTCCCTGTGTCAAGATCACGGACACAGCCTACTGAGTGCTAACCGAACAGCCGGTCCAGGAAGGCGTTCCCGAACACCCCGTGCGGGTCGAGCCGGTCGAAGGTTCCGGCCGCCTGCCCCCACACCGACTCCCCGAACGAACCCGGGACCGCCGTCCCCAGCACCTCCTCGTCGCTCCACGCGGCCTGATCGGTGTACGCCCAGCCCTTCGACCACTCGACCCGGGTGCCGTCGAACGAGCGGAACAGGAACTGCTCCAACTCCCGCAGGAACTCCTCCGCGTACGGCGTCCCGGGCAGCGTCAGGACGTCCAGCCAGACGGCCGTGTCCCACTCGGTGTGCTCGGCGCTCGGCCGCAGCGCGGACAGCAACGGGGCGCGGGCACCGGTGAGTTCGGCGTCGGTCGGGTGGTCGAGGCCGGTGACTCTGATCTCGACGGTGCCGTTGACGGGGAACCGGCCGAGCGCGGCGTACGCGGCGAGCCGCTCCTGGTAGAACTCGGTGAACTCGTGCACCACGCGCTGCACTTGGGCGCGTGCGGTGAGCACCGCGTAACCGTTGGCGGTCTCCCGCAGTGTCGTCGGCCTGACGTAGAGCAGCGTGTTCTTCGACGGCCCCCAGATGTCCGCGGACAGGGTCGTCGTCAACCCCAGTGCGGCCACGTCGAGTTGGGCGTTGCCGAGCACCGGTGCCAGATACCACGCGCCGTCGGACAGGATCCGCCCGACGAGATCCGCGACCAGCGTCGGCACGTTGTCGGAGAACGGATAGTTGTACGGCGACGACACGCGCCGCGAGGTCAACGGCCTGGTCGGGGCGACGCTCCACACCTTCAGCCAGGGGAACTCGGTGAACGCGAACCAGATCGCCTCGGCCCGCCCCGCCTCGTCCAGGAAGCTCGCGAAGGTACGCCCGTCGGACCCGGGCGCCGCGAAGAGTTCGGTGGCCGGGATGTCCGTACGGCTCAGACAGCGCAGATTCGCGTTCGCCCCCACCCGCAGCACGACCTCGGTGACCAGTGAACGCCCCAGATGGGTGAGCAGCGCCGCGCAGTCCGCCTCGTCACGGGTGTAGGTCCGCAGGACGTACGCGACGGTGTCCGTGTCCCACACCACCGCCGTCAGCGACAGCACCAGATTGCTGAGCGACCCGAATGTGTGCCCGGCCGTCCGCTCCTCGCCCTTCGCGGGTACGGCCGTGCCGTGCGCGTCGATCGCCAGGGCACCGCCGAGCGTCAGATCGCCGGGCGCGGGCGCGGCGGTGAGACCGAGGCCGTGCCCCTCCAGGAACGTGAGCAGCGCCTCCAGGGTGACACCGGTGCCGGCCCGGACGGCCGAGGCGGAGTCGAGGGTCAGGCCGGTGAGGTGCGGGGCGGTGTCGACCAGCAGCACCGGCGCGTCGGAGGCCGTACCGGACTCGATCGTGAGCGGTGACCAGCCGTGCGAGGAGCCGCGGGCGCGGACCCGCCAGCCGTGCTGCCAGGCCCAGTTGACGACGGACACCACCTGGTCGGCGTCGGTCGGCGCGCAGGCCCACAGCCCGTCGGCGGTGATCTCGCCGACCCAGTTGCGGTACGCCGAGCGGTAGAGGTCGACCTCGGCCGGGAAGTCGGGCAGTTCGGCCGCGGCGAGAGCCGGATCGGCCGTCAGGAGGACGGGCACGGTGGCCAGGGCCGCCGCCGAGAGGAGGAAGCCGCGACGGGTCCAGGGAGCGGAACTGCCGTTCCCTGGTGGGAGGTTGTTCGCCACATGATCGGTCACGCGCACACGCTAGGCGGGAGTTGACAGGAGTAGGCAGCCTGTCGAAGCGGTTCACCCGTGTGAGTGAAAGATTCGCAGCCGGCGGCCCGGAGGATCCCGTTCCGCGGATGTCGGTGCCGGATGACAGACTGATGACATGGACGAACGTGTAATCGGCAGGTCGCAGCAGCAGGCATCCGTCGTCGGGCTCGGCACCTGGCAGCTGGGCGCCGACTGGGGAGACGTCGACGACAAGGAAGCCCTCGCCGTGCTGGAGGCGGCGGCCGAGTCGGGGGTGACCTTCTTCGACACGGCCGACGTGTACGGCGACGGGCGCAGTGAGCAGACCATCGCCACCTTCCTCGCCGGTCGGCCCGATCTGCATGTCCTGGTCGCGACGAAGATGGGCCGCCGCGTCGACCAGATCCCCGAGAACTACGTCCTCGACAACTTCCGCGCGTGGAACGACCGTTCGCGTCGCAACCTCGGCGTCGACCGCATCGACCTGGTGCAGCTGCACTGCCCGCCCACGCCGGTCTACTCCTCGGACGAGGTGTTCGACGCCCTCGACACCCTGGTCGCCGAGGAGCGCATCGCCCGGTACGGCGTGAGCGTGGAGACCTGCGAAGAGGCCCTCACCGCGATCGCCCGGCCGAACGTGACCAGCGTGCAGATCATCCTCAACGCGTTCCGCATGAAGCCCCTGCTCAAGGTGCTCCCGGCCGCCCAGGAGGCGGGCGTAGGCATCATCGCGCGCGTGCCCCTCGCCTCCGGTCTGCTGTCCGGGAAGTACACCAAGGACACGGTCTTCCCGGAGAACGACCACCGCACCTACAACCGCCACGGCGAGGCCTTCGACCAGGGCGAGACCTTCTCCGGCGTCGACTACACGACGGGCGTCGAGGCCGCCGCCGAGTTCTCCGCGCTGGCCCCCGAGGGATACACCCCGGCCCAGCTCGCCCTGCGCTGGATCATCGACCAGCCCGGTGTCACCACGGTCATCCCCGGCGCCCGCTCACCCGAACAGGCCCGCGCCAACGCGGCGGCGGCCGGGCTGCCCACCCTGTCCGAGGCCACGCTCACCGCGATCCGCGACCTCTATGACCGCCGGATCAAGGAGCAGGTGGAGGGCCGCTGGTAGCTCCTGGCGCTGTTTGAACGGTCGGCGGTCCGGTTACACGGACCGCATGACCCAGGAAGACCGGCGGACGGGACGCGACGAGACCGAGGACGAGAGAGCGGACCGGATGTGGGGCGAGCTCATCCAGGAGGTCAGGGTCGCGCAGACCGGCGTACAGATCCTGTTCGGGTTCCTCCTCACCGTCGTCTTCACCCCGAAGTACGACCAGCTGGAGCATGCCAACCAGGTCCTCTACGTCGTGACCGTCGTCCTCGGCGCCACCGCCACCGGAGCACTGATCGGCCCGGTCTCCCTGCACCGCCTGGTCTCCGGCCGGAGCGTGAAACCCCGGGCGGTGCGCTGGGCGTCCCGGCTGACCTTCGTCGGGCTCGTCCTGCTGCTCGCCACGATGACGGCCGCGCTGCTGCTGATCCTCCGGGTCGCCACCCACGACGGCTATGTGCCCTGGCTGGTCGCGGGCGTGGTCACCTGGTACCTGCTGTGCTGGATCGTGCTGCCCATGTGGGCGCGGCAGCGGCATACGACCCGATGACCCCGAGCCGCGCCAGCTGCCGGTCGTGGACCCGGCTGAGCAGCAGTACCGAGAGCGTGGCGCCGATCAAGGCGCAGAACATGTCCCACTGCGTGTCCCACACATCCCCCTGGGTGGCGAGGAAAGCGTCCGCGCTGTGGCCGCCGATCACGGCCGCCGCCCACTCGAACAGCTCGAAGAGGGCGCTGAAGGCGAGGCACGCGCACACGGTGAGCGGCGCCAGCCAGCGGCTGCCGCGCAGGGGCGAGGTGCGGATGAGCAACTCCCGTACCAGGAGCGCCGGTACGAAGCCCTGCATGAGGTGCCCGAAACGGTCGTAGGGGTTCCGGCTGAGCCCGAACGTGTCACGGACCCAGTCGCCGATCGGCACCTGCGCGTAGGTGTAGTGGCCGCCGACGGCGAGGACCAGCGCGTGCGCGGCGAGCAGGCAGCACAGGAGGCCGGTGAGGGGGAAGCGGCGCCAGGTCAGGACGATCACCGGGAGTCCGACGAAGACCCACACGGTCTCCAGGAACCAGGTCGTGCGGTCGTGCGGATGCCAGGCCGAGACGGCCATGCCTGCGATCACCAGCGCGACCATGGCGGCGGGCAGCCGGCGCCGCGGTGCGGAGGGAAGAACGGACACGATGGGGCTCCCTTGTCGTGGGGAGCCCCATCGTGTCCGAAGGGCGAAGCCGCTACATGAGTACGGCTACTCAGCCGGAGTGGTGCTCTTGCGCAGCGCGGTGAGGCAGCTGTCGATGGCCTGCTGGAGTTCCTCCAGACGCTTGACCATGTCGTCCTCGTAGAAGTCCTGGGCGTCGTCGAAGGTCAGCTCCTCGAACACCTTCGTGGCCTTCTGGAGGCTGCTGTAGAACTTCGTCCGCCGCTCCTGGACGCGCAGTTCGGGGTCGGCCTCCACTGTCTCGACGACCAGGTTCTTCATGGTGTCGTAGGCCTCGGTGGCCCACTCGCCGGTGTCCTCGCCCTCCTCCAGCTCGTCGAGCAGCGACAGGTGTCGCTCGGCCTCCTGGCGTACGTCGAGGGGCGCGTCGACGGTCTGGCCTGCGGGGGTCTTGATCTGGCCCGACTCGGCGATCTGGCGGACGTAGCCGATCCGGTCCGCCGAGCGGCTCTCCGTCGCGACGGCCTTCTTCAGGTCGTCGGTGCGGACCACGTCGCGGGCCAACTCGGCCTGCAGCTCGGGGTCTTCGCGCACCCGGTCGAGCAGCGCCTGCCGGGCGGCCCGCGCGGTGGACGGGTCGGCGAGGATCGCGGCGCGCAGCGCGGTCGGGTTCTCCGCGACCTCCAGCGCCTTGGTGGGGCGGATACCCTCCGCCTCGGCCGCCTCGGAGATGGCGGTGCCGCGCTCGGAGGTGGCGGAGGAACGGGAGACGTAGTAGTTCAACCACACGTCGGCGTCCGGGAGTTCGACCTCCTGGCCGGGGGCCAGTTCCTCGAAGTGCGGGACGAGACCGTCGTCCGCGGCCCGGTCCCAGGCCTTGTAGTAGCGCATGACGCGCTCGGGGGAGCAGTCGGCGAGTTCGGCGAACTCCTTCGCGGACACCTTCGGCGTCTCGTCCGCGCTCTGCCCGCCGGGCCGTACGCTGCGCGCCACCTTCAGGCCGAAGGCCCAGCCGCCGGTGCGGGCGTAGGCTCCGAACTCGTGCGCGTCCCGGGCGACGAGGCCGGCGTCGTCGAGGGCGGTGAAGGACGTCTCGGCCTGGTCGATCACTACGGTCAAGGCGGACTCTCCTGGGCTTGAGATGAGGCATGGTGCGAACAGGCAGCCTATATCCACCCATTGCCGCTGGTTTGAGTGCCCGGCCCTCGCGTCGCCGTCAGTTCGCCGACCGCTTGAAGGTCTTGAAGAAGGTCCCCAGCGCCTGACGGTTGGCCGCGTCGTTCCACTCGTCGGCGGGCGTCGTCCACCGTAGCGAGAAACTGCGCCCGCCGCCGATCAGGAAACCCCGCCCGAGCGTACGCACCCGGTCGTCGCCGGTGCCGGAGAACCACTCCAGGTCGGCCGCCTTGTCGCCCTGGTACGTCGTGGCGCTGATGTCGCCGATCTGCTGGAAGCCCTCGGTCTGCTTCAGCCCCGGCAGCACGTCGTCGCGCCAGATGGCGACCGGGTCCGGGCCCGCCTGAGTGCTGTAGGTCACGGCCAGCGTGCGCGGGTCGCCCGAGGCGCCGAAGGTGACGCGATAGGCGATGTCGCCCTCCTTCTGGGTGTCCACCACCTTCCAGCCCTTGGGGAGCGCGACGGAGAAGCCCTCCGGCGCCTTGAACACCCGGAAACCGGCGGGCAGCGCGGAGGCGGTGCGGGACGGGGACGCGCCGGCCGAGGGCGATGCGGAGGCGGCGGGGGAGGTGGGGGCCGTCGGTGAAGGCGTGGCGGAGGGGCTGTAGTTGTGACCGTCGACATTCTCGCCGGGAGTAGTGGCCGAGGCGGAGGCGGACGGGAGGGGCGAGGAGGGGGAGGTGGCCGACGAGGTCTGGGTGCCCGGGAGTTGGTGGGTGGCGGCGAGGACGGCGACCGTGACGGTGCCGACGGCCAGGGCGGTCCCGACGGCCATGCCCCGCCCGCTCCAGGTGGTGCCCGCGCCACGGAACGTGTCGTAGGCCCGCCGCAGTCGTGGCAGCGGGACGGGTTCGCGGTCCGCGTACGGGTCGTCGTGCAGGATGCGGGTCAGTGCCTCGCGGACCACCGGGCGGGTCATCCGCTCGCGGGAGCTCTTGCGCAGCAGCCCCTGGATCACCTGCGCCAGCGGTCCGGCGCGCGAAGGGCTGCGCATCGGGAGCCGGTCCACGCCCTTCAGGGTCGCCTCGGGGCGGCCCCGGTCCCGGAACGGCGGGTGTCCCTCGACCAGCGTGTAGAGGATCGCGCCCAGCGCCCACAGGTCGGCGGCCGGTCCGATGCGCTCGTCGCGGGCCTGTTCGGGGGAGGCGTACGAGGGCGCGGTGAGCCGGGGGACGAGGGTGGCGCCGGCGAGTCCGAAGCCGGTCAGGACGACGGTGCCCCGGTCCCGTACGAACACCTGGCCGGGGCTGAGTTCGCCGTGGGTGATGCCCTCGTTGTGCGCGGCCTCCAGGATGTCGAGCAGTTCGAGGCCGATGCGGGCCGCCCGTACATAGTGGAACGTGCCCTGCTGGGCGAGGAGTTGGCCGAGCGGTGTGCCGTCGATCCAGTCGGTGACGGTCCACAGGGTGCCGGCGTCCTCGACGGCGTCCATGACCTGGGCGACCCGGGTGGGAGCGAGCAGCACCATGATCTCGGAGGTGCGCATGATGGCGGCGGTGGTCCGGCGCGCGTTCTCCTCGTCCAGCGCGGCGGGCAGTGTCACCTGGGTGAGGAGGCACGGGCGTTCGGCGGCCATGTCCTCGCCGTACCAGGTGAGTCGGTTCGTCTCGCGATGCGCGACCTCCATGGGTCGGTATCTGCCGGCGACTGACTCGTGTACGGAGACGTGTGTCTCGACCATGGCCATCCCTCGCTGAAACCCCGGGCTCTCACCTTTCTCAGAAGTACGGCGGGTGTGATGGGGAAGTTCAAAGGAGGCCCAATTCCCTGGTGGTTCTTGTCTTTTATTCAATCGCGGCGGTGGGTGGGCGAGGAAATGCCGACGGGAATACGCCCGCCCCGACCTGGTGGTAACCACCGGTAACGAGCAACTTTCCCGCCGTTGGCGCCCTGACCAGGGCCACTTGCCTTGCCGGGGGAGATCCGTGCGCGCGGGGACTTCCAGCGGCTACCTGGTTGTTCCCGGGAGTTCAGATCAGCGGTCGGAACTGGTCAGCAGGCCGATCAGGTAGACCGTGAGGGAACGCTCAAGGGTCGCGGCGAAGGGCGTGCTGAGGAATACGAGACTCGGGTCGTTGGCGTAGGCGTCGCGTACGGCCGTCGCCGGATGGCTGTGCGTCCACAGTGCTCCCACGAGGACGATCGTCATGCTGGCCGCTTCGGCGGCCTCCCGGTCGCCGAGCTCGGGCAGGATCTCCCGCAGCATGGCCGCCAGACCGGCGAGTCCTTCGTGGGCCCCCCGCTTGTACCTCGCGGCCACCTCGGCGGAGACGTTGTGCTCAAGGATGCCGGCCTGGGCACTGAGCAGTTCGCAGAGCATCCTCCGGGACGCGAACGACGACGCCAGACCCGATGCCACCGACTCGGCTCGCGCGGTCGGGGAAGCCGTGCGGTCGACGCAGGCCGGCAGCTGATCGACCACCTCGGTCAGGAAGTCCCGGGTCAGGCTCTCCAGGAGTTCCAGGAGGACGGCCTCCCGCGACTCGAAGTAGCGCATGACATTGGACTTCGCCAGGCCCACGCGGCGGCTCAGCTCATTGAGGCTCAGGGCGGACACCGGCATCTCGCTGAGCATGGTCGCCGCGGTTTCCAGGATGGTCCGGCGGCGGACTTCGCGCTGCTCCTCGGTTCTGGCGCGCTGGAACGTATTCATGGACATATGTTACAGACCTCCGGTCCCTTGCGTAGAGACCGAAGGTCTCTTATGCTCGAAGAGCCCGCCGGTCTGTTAAGTGGCGTCGGGTCGGCCGAACGTCGGGTCCTACGAGTTCTGAGAGCGGGAGTCAGCAATGACGAAGAAGGTAGCCCTGGTCACCGGTGCCTCCTCGGGCATCGGCGAGTCTGCCGCCCGACAGCTTGAGCAGGCCGGCTTCGTCGTCTACGGCGCGGCCCGGCGCACCGAGCGGATGAGCGGCCTGGCGGCGTCGGGTGTACGAACGCTCGCACTCGACGTCACCAGCGAGACCTCGGCCGGGAAGGCGG
Source organism: Streptomyces sp. NPDC050548 (assembly GCF_044457385.1). Taxonomy (NCBI): domain Bacteria; kingdom Bacillati; phylum Actinomycetota; class Actinomycetes; order Kitasatosporales; family Streptomycetaceae; genus Streptomyces; species Streptomyces sp. NPDC050548. The sequence goes on along the minus strand of NZ_JBITGV010000030.1, from coordinate 85,009 downwards.
TCGCCGAGATCATCGCGGCCGAGGGACGCATCGACGTTCTCGTCAACAACGCCGGCTACGGCTCCTACGGCGCGCTGGAGGACGTATCCATGGAGGAGGCCCGCGCACAGATCGAGGTGAATGTGTTCGGCCTGGCGCGGCTGACCCAGCTGGTTCTTCCGCACATGCGCGCCCAGCGCGGCGGCACCATCGTGAACATCAGCTCCATGGGCGGCCGGTTCGCCACGCCCATGGGGGCCTGGTACCACGCCAGCAAGTACGCGGTCGAAGGCCTCAGTGACGCGCTGCGCCTGGAAGCCAAGCGGTTCGGCATCGACGTCGTACTCATCGAGCCCGGGTCCATCCGGACCGAGTGGGGCGCGATCGCGGCCGGCAAGCTGCGTGCCACCTCCGGCCACGGGCCGTACGCCGAACAGGCCGACGCGATGGCCAAGTCCCTTGAGCGCAGCTCGCGGCCCGGCGCCCGCATGACCTCACCCGCCACCGTCATCGGCAAGGCCGTGGCCACGGCGGCGACCGCCCGTCGCCCGCGCACCCGCTACCGCGTCGGATTCGGAGCGCGCCCTCTCATCCTCCTCAACAGGCTGCTGCCGGACCGCACTTTCGACGCGCTCATCAAACGCTCGTCAGGGGTACCGGCCTGAAACCCCCGACCTGAAACCAACTCCGAAGAGAAGGCAAGACCATGCCCGAAACCACCAGCCCCCGCCCCAAGGCCCTCATCGTCCTGTCGTCGGCACGTCGGCTCCCGCTGAGCGCGCCCGCCGGCCACCCCGGGATACCGACCGGGTTCTTCCTCGTCGAACTCGCCGCCGTCATGGCGGAGTTCGAGAAGGACTACGACTTCATCCTGGCCACGCCGGACGGCGAGCTGCCGCAGTTGGACGTCAACGGACTGGCTCTCAACTTCCACGCCGCCGCAGGCCTCGGCCCCGCCACCGCCCGCACCACCATTCAGACCGGAGTCGAGCGGTTCGGCCCCGAGAAGCTGCGCGAGAAGAACCCGGACCTCCTCAAGCGCCGCGAGAGCGAACTCGCCCTCGCCCAGCGGCTCCTGGGCCGCATCCCGGTCTCCGAGCCGCTCCCCAGGACGGACGCAGAGGCCATCTCCGTCCGGGCCGATGTCGTCGCCGGCTTCGAGGCATCGCCGCAGCGCGAGTACCTGTCCATCCAGCAGCTCGTCGAACGGCACCGCGACCCCGCCTCCGACTTCTCGCTCGCGGACCTGGCCTTCGTGCACATGCCCGGCGGACACGCCCCGATGGTCGACTTCAACGACAACCCGTGGATGGGCGAGTTGCTCAACACACTCCGCGAGGTCGACGTCCCGATCTCTCTCATCTGCCACGCCCCGGTGGGCCTGACCTCGGCGCGGTACCGGGTCGACGCCGACGGGAAAGTCACGACCGATCCCGACCACGCCTTCAAGGGCGCACGGATCACCACGGTCCCCAAGTACGGCGAGAAGGTGATGCTCGCGTCCGGGTATCCGAAGGTGCCCGGCGAGCGCACGCGCCTGACCTACTACGTCGACGTGGCCCTCAAGGAGGCCGGTTATGACGTCAGCCTCACCCTCAACCCCTCGGCCGCCAAGGTGGTCTGGGACGCCGAGCACTCCCTGCTGACCGGCAACGGACCCCAGGCCGTGGACGAGCAGGCCGCCCGTCTGGCCGAGATCGTGCGCGGGCGGCTGCGCAACTCCCCTGCGATCACCCGCTAGTTGTGCCCGGCCATCACGTGGAGAGCTGAGAGGAGACATCCGATGCGCACACCGAACCGGGTCCACGGACGCAGGACGATGGCGGTCGCCCTCGTGGGAGTCGGCATCGCAGGCTTCGTCGCACTTCCCGCGGCGGCCAACGCCGAGAGCGGCCACGCACACACCATGTCGAGGGAGGTGTCCGGGCCCGGTCCGAGCGCCGACCCCGGCTTCCCACCTTCGTACACATGCCCGCCGACCAGGCGGCACACCCGAACGCCACGCAGGAATGGTGGTACACCGTCGGCCACATCCGGGCCGGCGGGCACAAGTACGGCTACGAGGTGCAGCTCACCCGCAGGGGCACCACCCAGATCTCCATCACGGACGAGGAGAGCGGGGCGTACACCTCGGAGCAGAAGGCCTTCAAACCCGGCCGGTTCAGCACGTCCGCGAGCGCACTCGATGTGCGGATGCCGAACGCGTCGCTGTCCGGCCCGCTCGACGCCATGCACCTGAAGGCGGAACTGCCCGGGGGCAAAGGGACGTTGGACCTCAAGCTGAAGGCCGCAGGACCCACGCTCTACAACAACGGGACCGGCCTGTTTCCCTTCCTGGACGACACCAGTTACTACTACTCGCTCCCCAACTTGCGGACCACCGGCACCCTCACACTGGACGGCTCGACAACGGTCAAGTCCTCAACCTGTGGGACCTGTTCGACGACAAGGGAGAGAAGCACTGGGCCACCGTGCTCAGTCCCGACGGTACCCACCGCGTCGTATCGGTCGATCCGCTCGCCCCGCGGGCCACCCGCTTCGAGACCAGCCCCACGACCGGCCGGCGCTACGCCGGCAAGTGGACCGTCACGATCCCCGCCCTGAACACCCAACTGGTCGTGACGGCCAGGCCCGTGCTCCAGGAGATCCAGGCCGACCAGCCGTTCACACCGGGAATCAACGAGGCCGACTCAGCGGCGCGCGGCACCTACCAGGGGCGACCGGTGACGGGGGACGCGTACGTCGAGCAGTTCGGCGTCTGGAAGTAGGACGCCACAAGAACGGAGAACGTCATGAGCACCACCGTCCCGCAGTTCGAGCACTGGATCGACGGCCACCCGGTGCCACCCGCCTCGGGCCGCCACCTCGACTCCACCAGCCCCCACGACGGCGAACTCGTGTCCCGCATCGCCGACGGCTCCGCCGAGGACGTCGAACGGGCCGTCACCGCCGCCCACCGGGCCCAGCCCGCCTGGGGGCGTACGACCACCACGGAGCGCTCCCGGGTCCTCACCTCCATCGCGGCCGGCATCCACGAGAGCGCGGCAAACTGCCCGTGCCCGCCCGCATGGAACTGCTCATCGCCGCCGACTACTTCGAGTACTACGGCTCCATCGTGCGCACCCTCGCCGGCGACACGATCGACCAGGGCCCGCGGAACCTGACGTACACCCGGCACGAGCCCTACGGCGTCGTCGCCGTCATCACTCCATGGAACGGCCCCTCAACCAGGGCTCCCGCGGCATCGCACCCACGCTGGCGGCCGGCAACACGGTCGTGCTCAAGCCGAGCGAATTCACCTCGACGACTTCGCTGGAACTGGGCCGGATCGCCGCGGACGCCGGACTGCCCGACGGCGTCCTCAACATCGTCACCGGACTCGGGTCCACCGTCGGCGTCCCGCTGGTCTCGCACCCCCTCGTCCGCCGGATCGGCTTCACCGGTTCGGTCGCCACCGGCCGGGCGATCGGGCGGATCGCCGCCGAGCGCGTCATTCCGGTGGGCCTCGAACTGGGCGGCAAGAGCCCGATCCTGGTCTTCGCCGACGCCGACCTCGACGCCGCCGCGAGGGCCGCGGCGATGGCCGTCCTCATCAACTCCGGGCAGGTCTGCTCCGCGACCACCCGGCTGCTGGTCGAGCGCGGTGTGCAGGACGAGCTGGTAGGTCGTATCGGCGCGATCCTGGACGGCAAGCGGCCCGGTGAGGACTTCGGCCCGATCGTCACGTCCCCCCAGTTCGACAAGGTGCTCGGCATGCTGGCCACCGCACGGCAGGAGGGCGCCCACGCCGCCGTCGGCGGGCACACGTACGAGGACGGGGTGCCCGAGCGCGGGCTCCATGTCCAGCCGACCGTCCTCACCGACGTCAAGCCCGACATGCAAGTGGCCCGGGAGGAGGTCTTCGGACCGGTGCTGGTCGCCATGCCGTTCGACACCGAGGACGAGGCCGTCACCCTGGCCAACGCCACCGAGTACGGCCTGGCCGCCGCCGTGTGGAGCGGGGACGCCGCCCGGGGAATGGCCCTCGCCCATCGCATCGAGGCCGGCCAAGTCGCCGTCAACGGCGGGGTGATGGGCGTCGAGACACCGTTCGGCGGCTACAAGACGAGCGGTATCGGCCGGGAGAAGGGCATCGCGGCCCTCTACGAGTACACCCAGCTCAAGACGGTCGGGGTCACCTTGCCGGAGCACGGCGCGAAGTGATGTCAGTGCCGGGTGGGAGACTGCCCCGCATGATCGAACCGAGCCCGAAAGCGGACCTTCTCAGGTACCTGCAAGAAGCGCGTGACGCCCTGGTGTGGAAGCTCGACGGCCTCTCGGAGTACGACATCCGCCGTCCGCTGACGCCCACGGGCACCAACCTGTTGGGGCTGGTCAAGCACGTCGCGAGCATCGAGCTGGGCTACCTCGGCGACACGTTCGGGCGACCGTTCTTCGACGGGCGGCCGCCGTCCTGGTGGTACACCGAGGAGTCGGAGCCCAACTCGGACATGTGGGCCACCGCGGACGAATCACGGGAACACATCGTCCGTCTGTACCGCCAGGCCTGGGAGCACTCCGACAGCACGATCGCGACGCTGCCGCTCGACGCGGTCGGCCATGTTCCGTGGTGGCCGGAGGAACGCCGAGAGGCGACGCTGCACCACATCGTGGTGCGCGTGATCGCCGATACTCAGCGGCATGCCGGTCACGCCGACATCCTGCGGGAGTTCCTCGACGGATCCGTGGGATATCTGCAGGGCAAGGACAACATGCCACCGGAGGATCAGGCGTGGTGGGAGGACTACCGGAGCCGACTGGAGCGCGTGGCACGGGAGGCCGACGGCTGACTTGACCGGTCACCGATCCGCCGCGGCGGAGCTGTCACGCTCACGCCGCAGCGACGGTCGGTGCTGCGGTCGCGATCCGGTCAGGCCTCGCTCACCACGAGCGCCGCCAGTTCGCGGTCGACGGCGTCCTGGTGGGCCTGCGCATCCTCGCGCGCCTTCTTCGGGCTCCAGCGGCCGGCCATCACGAACACGAAGGGCAGGAAGAGGACTTGGCCGCCGACGCAGATCCACCACCAGGTGCGCCATTCGCCGGGACCGTTCTTCGCGGCCTTCTGCACCTCCGGGCCGTACTCCTTGAGCACCTTGAGCTGCGGCTGTGCCTTCTGTACGACGGCCAGGTCCGCGGGGCCGACCTCCTTGACCGCGCGGGCGGCGAGGTCGGCGGGTGTGGTGGTCGGGGTGTACTTGCCCAGTTCGGCGAAGAGTTGGGGGTGCGCGTCAACGATGGCCAGCGCCGGGGCGGCCTGCTTCTGTGCCGCCGCGACCTCGGCGCCGTGCTCGACGAGCGGGGTGACCGACGTGACGAGCACCGGGATGAACGCCGCCGACACGGCGACCACGATCCGTACCGTCCAGCCCCAGACCGCGAGGCCGGCGGCGGTCGCGGCCGGATTGCGCTTCTCCACGGTCTCGGTGAAGCTCGCCATCCAGGGGGCGTAGGCGATTCCGCTGAAGACGCCGATCGCGACGAACAGCCAGGCGAAGGTGTAGTAGCCGGTCGTCGGGTGGGTGGCCAGGGAGGCGAAGAACGCGGTCGCCACCACGGCGCCGATCCCGCCGACGATCATGAAGGGCTTGCGCACCAGCAACCGGTCCGAGAGCAGGCCCGCCACGATCAGCGCCAGGGCGTTCGCGGCCCAGTACCAGTTGGCCAGGCCGTTGGTGCGCTGCTCGCTGTAGCCGAAGGTGGTCGAGAAGTAGACGACGAAATTGCCGACGGCGGCGTAGTAGAGGAGCAGGAAGACCGCGATCGCGAAGGCGGAGCCGAGGATGTCCAGGCGCAGCATCTGCCGCCACTCGCCGCGCCGTACCGCCTCGGTGTCGAGTCCCTTGGCGCGGGCTTCGACCAGGGCCCGGTCCCGCAGGCTCACCATGATCTGGTCGCGCAGCCCGGGCGACAGCTCGCGCAGCGCGAAGAGGGCGACGACGAACACGATCAGCCCGGCCGCCCCGGAGTACCGCACCTCGTCCTGCCAGGAGGCGGAGTCGAGGGTGCTGCTGGTCACCGAGGTGACGACCAGGCTGCCGATGACCGGGCCCATCGTCCAGTAGCCCATCGCGGTGGCGCGGCCGAGCTGCGGTGAGAAGTCCCGTATCAGCGCCGGAGTCGCGACCAGCACGATGCCCTCGATGACGCTCACGACGGCGAACAGCACCAAGTACGTCGTCTTGTCGCCCGCGTCGGGGAGTCCGAAGAAGACCAGGAGCGCGGCGATCAGCAGTCCGTAGACCACGAGGTTCGCCCGTCCCCAGCGGTCCGCGAGACCGGCCACGAGGGAGGCGAAGGCCCCGAACGCGTTGCCTATGACCGAGACCCACACGAAGTAGCGGTAGGTCATGTCGAAGTGCGTGATGATCGACGTCGCCACCGCGTACTGGATGTAGAGCATGTAGTAGAGCACGACGGTCGTGACCACCACGATCGCCAGATACGACATGCGTCGCCCGGTGGCCGGATACGCCGCCAGGTCGCGGCGGTACAGCCCGGTGAGCGAGCCGCGAGAGTCGGCGCCGGACGTGTCGGTACCTGGGTTACTCGTGTCAAGAGGTGCGGAAGCGGAAGACATACGACTCCCTTTGAAGCTGCCGGGGACAGGGTGAGCGGCGGGAGGGTGGGGGTCCTTCCGTTCGGCGGAGCGTAGTACCGACTAGTCGGTATGACTAGATGTGCGACAAGCCTTCGCGCACGGGGTCGCGAACGGGACCCTTCATGCGGGAAGGCTTGTCGCACATGCCGGCAACGGCAGGTCAGCGCAGCCCGAAGCGCTCCGACCAGTCCGCGATCTCCCCGGCCGTCGCGTTGCCCCCGCACACCACAAGGCCCAGCCGCGCGCCGTCGCCGACCCGCTCAAGGACCTGCCGGGCGACGGGCAGCAGACAGCCCGCGGCGGGCTCGGTCCACACCTTGCCGTGCTCGGCCAGGTCGAGGCAGCCCCGCACCGCGTCCCGGTCGGAGACGGTCAACACCTCGGTGACCAGGGCCGACACATGGTCGTACGTCAACTGCGACACGGCCGGCGCGCTGAGCGTGGTCACGATCGAGGACGGGGTGACCGACACCGGGCCACCGGCCGCGAGCGCCGCGGACATCGCCTCGGCACCCTCGGTCTCCACACCCCAGACCCGGATCCCGGGCCGCCGGGCGTGCAGCGCGGCGGCGACCCCGGCGATCAGCCCACCGCCGCCGATGCTGACCAGCACGTCGGTGAGTTCACCGGCGTCGTCCGCGAACTCCAGCCCCACGGTGCCCTGTCCGGCGATCACCACCGGGTCGTCGAACGGGTGGACCAGGGTCAGCCCCTCGTCCCGCAACCTGTTCACCAGCGCGAACGCACTCGGCATGTCGTCGGTCAGCCGTAGCGACGCGCCCGCCGCCTCCACCAGCGCGACGGACCGAGCCGGCGCCGAACGCGGCATCACCACCGTGGCCTTCACGTCCAGCGCCGCCGCCATGACGGCGAGCGCGATCCCGTGATTGCCGCCGCTGACCGCCACCACCCCGGCCGCCAACTCGGCCTCCCCGAGCGACAGCAGCTTCGCCGTGGCACCGCGGGCCTTGAAGGAACCCGTGCGCTGCAACAGTTCCAGCTTCGTCGTGACCGGGACGCCGAGCAGTTCCGAGAGGCCGGGGCTCTCCACGGTCGGGGTGTGTACGACGTGGCCGGCGATCCGCTCGGCGGCGGCTTCGATGTCCGAGATGCCGATCAAGGCAGTCATCCTCCCGGCACGGGGCAAGGTGGTCCGTGCCGCCTCGACCCTGACCCGGAAAGGACGTGCAGGTCAACACGTTTCAGAGATCGCGGCGCACCAGGAACTCCAGCAGGGACCGCAGCTCGTCCGCAGGCCCGGCCGCCAGGGGAACACCGGCGAGAGCCGTCTCCGCGGCGGCGATGTGCCGACGGGCCTCCGCCAGCGTCGCCGCGCGGCCACCTGCCTCCTCGATCAGCGCGGCGGTCACGGCGGGGTCGGCACCCGATTCCAGCAGTGCGGCGAGGTGCCGGGCGCCGGGGGCGGAGAGCGCGGTCAGCACCGGGAAGGTCTTCTTGCGCTCCCGGAGATCACCGTGCACGGGCTTGCCGGTCACCGCCGGGTCGCCCCAGATCCCCAGGACGTCGTCGACCAGCTGGAAGGCGATGCCCAGATGCCGTCCCGCCCGGTCCAGCGCGGCGACGGTCGCCGGGGGCGCCCCGCCGAGCACGGCACCGAGCGCGGCCGAACAACCCAGCAGCGCACCGGTCTTGCCCTCGGCCATCGCCCGGTACTCGTCGGGACGCACCCGCTCCGGACCCGTCCAGGGACGTGCCGCGAACAGCAGGTCGTCCGCCTGTCCGTGCACCAGGTCGCCGAGCGCCGTGGACAGCAGGCGCAACCCGCCCGCGCCGCCGGACGCCGTGGCGAGCGTCTCCACGGCCAGCGCGAACAGGGCGTCGCCCGCGAGAACGGCCGGTCCCGTGCCGTAGGCCTTCCACACCGTACGGCGGCGGCGCCTGGTCTCGTCGCCATCCATGATGTCGTCGTGCAGCAGCGAGAAGGTGTGCACCAGCTCCACCGCCACGGCGGCGGCGATCCCGGCCCGCGCCGGCGCACCGGCGGCTTCCGCGCCGAGTACGGCGAGGGCCTGCCGTACGCCCTTGCCGCCCGGCGCGACGACGGGCCTACCGCCCACCTCGCACCAGCCGAACGAGTAGGCCGCCATCTCGCCCAGCCACGGATGCAGCCGCCCGACCGCCTCCTTCAGCGCGGGGTGCACCAACTCGCGGCAGCGGTCGAGGACTTGGGGTGCGGTCGGTGCCGCTACGACCGAGGGGAGCGCCGTCACCGTGCGACCTCCACCGTGATGCCCAGCTCGTCCTGCGCCCGGGCCACCATCTCGCGCGCGTGTCGCAGCCCTATGTGTTCCAACACCCGGGCCAGATCGGCAAGTTCGGCCGCTGTCTCGGCGCGGTCGCGGCCCAGGCGGGCCAGCGACTTGGCCAGGCCGAGCCGTGAGAGTGCCTCGCCGCGCGGCTCGCTCATCGCGCGGAACTCGGCGAGCGCCTGCTCGTAGAGGTCCCGTGCCTCGGCGTAACGCCCGGCGCGGTACAGGACGTTGCCGCGCATCTTGTGGTTGTACGCGAGCGCGCTGGACAGATTCATGGCGCGACAGCTCTTCTCGGCCTCGGACAGCAGACCGAGTGCCCGCTCGGGGTCCTGGTCACGCACCGAGACGATGTCGGCGAGTCCGCGCAGCGCCCAGGCGTGCCCGCGCCGGTCGTCGGCGCCCGCCGCGATCTCGGCCGCCTCCTCGAACATCGCGTACGCCGTGTCGTAGGAACCCCTGTTGCGATGGATCTGCGCGATGCCCTCCAGCGCCCATACCGTGTGCCGGGCCTCGCCGCGCCTGCGGGCCTCGGCCAGCAGCTGTTCGTGCAGCCGCGCCACGGCCTCGTAGTCGCCCTGGATGCGGCCGGTCTCGGCGAGGCCCGCCAGTGAGTATCCCCGTACGACGATGTCGCCGCCGCGCTCGCCGAGTTCGGCCGCGAGCCCGAGCAGCCGCCGGGCCAGCGGGAAGGCGCCGCGCTGCCGGGCCAGGGTGCCACCGCTCCACAGGGCCCAGGCCATCGCGGCCGTGTCCCCGGCCGCGCGGGCCGCGCGGTAACTCGCCTTCCACGCCCGGTCCGCCTCCCGCACCTGCCCGAGCCGCCGGTGCGCCTCGGCGACCGCGAGCCCCGAGCGGGCCGCCTCGCCGCGCTGCCCCGACCGCTCGGCCGCCGCCAACTGCTCGGTGCCGGCGGCCAGTACGTCGACCAGTGAGGAGTTCACGGACAGGGCGGTGAGGGCGCCCTGGTACTCCGGAGCGAATGCCTTGCCGTACATCGATGCCTTTCGGTCTGTATACACCGCATGTAGACACTGTGTGTATACATGGTGTGTATAGAGCGTCGAAAATCAGCCCTGGCCGTGGGGGCCAGGGCGTCATCTGCTGTTGCGGATCAAGACGTCGATGCGGACGGCGAGGTTGCCTGTGCGACGCAGATCACTCGCCGGACGTCAGTGCTGCTGCGCCTTCTGCGGAGTCACCTCGCTGGGCCGTACGACGACGAACCCCTGTCCCTGGAGCATGAGTTGGACGGCCTCGCCGGAACCGCCCCGCAGCATCGACCCGATGGACTGCGAACGGTGCAGTGACGTCTGGAGGTTGGCCGACCAGCCGACCACCGCGTCCGTGTCGACGAACACCGGGTACTGCGGCGAGACGGGTATGACCAGCGGGTTGCCCTCGCAGACCAGACCCAGCTTGCCCTGCCCGGTGAAGACGCTGTTGAACAGGCCGCCACCCGCGATGCCGGACCCCTTCACCGTCTTGATCGCGTACGACAACGAGGCGTCGAAACACAGGACGTTGCGGCCGTTGACGGTGAACTCGTCGCCGGGGTCGATCTCGACCACGAAACAGTTCTGCGCCTCGTGCGCGAACCAGGCCTCGCCCTGGCCGCGCACCGCCATCAGCGGCAGGCCCTCACCGGTGACCGCGCGCTTGAGCATGCCGCCCACGCCCTGGCCCTTGCGCTCGAACTGGAGGTTGCCGCGGTAGGCGATCATCGCCCCCTGGCGGGCGAGCATCTCGCCGTTGACCGCGTACTTGATGCACTTGGCGTTCTCTACGGTCATGCCCGGTGCGGTGGCCGGCTGCACCATGTGCTCACTGGAAAACAGATCACCCTTCATACGGGCATCCTGACCCGGAAGATCTCATTCCGCCAAGATCGTGGAAGGCTCGACCTCGCCGGACGGTCAGGCGCCGAAGAGTTGCGTCCAGTACGTCCCCATCTGTCCGCCGCCCGCGAAGCCGATGCCTATGTGGGTGAAGTCCGGCTTGAGGATGTTGGCGCGGTGGCCGGGGCTGTTCATCCAGCCCTCCACGACCTCGGCGGGGGAGCGCTGACCGCAGGCGATGTTCTCGCCGATGGTGCGCCTGCGTGAGCCCGCGGCGGCGGCCCGGTCCCAGGGCTGGGAGCCGTCGGGGGAGGTGTGCGAGTAGAAGGCCCGGGCCACCATGTCCGTGCTGTGCGCCTGCGCGGCGGCGGTGAGCAGCGGGTCCACGGCGAGTGGAGACAGCCCGGCCCTCGTCCGCTCCCTGTTCGTCAACTCGACTACTTTCACCGCTGTTTGGGCCAGGTTGCCCATGGCGATCGGTGTCGCCCACAACGCCGTCCAGAAGACGTCACCGGAGCGGGGATCGACGGCTTGGGCGAGTCCCACATGGGTGAAGGCCTGCTCCAGCAGCGTGTGTCGGGCCTGTTCGGTGCGGAGACAGTAGTCGACGAACTCCGCGGGGGTGCGCGGACCGGAGACCAGGTGTTCGCCAACGGTGAGATAGGCGTATCCGGCGTGGGTCACGCGCTGGTACACCGAGGTGCCGTCACGGCCCTCGGTGCTGAGGTGCCCTGCGGAGGCCATGCCGGAGACATGGGCCTGCGCGGCCGACGCGAGACGGGAATCGAGCACGACGGGTGGTGAACCGGCCTTGGCACGGGCCGAGTTGACCAGGTCGAGGAAGCCGGTCGGGTCGGGCGCCGGGGAGTTGGGGGAGTCCCCACCTCGTGCGGCGCCGACAGGGGTGGGACCGGGAGCCGTGTCCTCGACGATGTCCACGCCGAAGTCCCGCGCGATGCCCGCGAGTCCGTCGGCGTACCCCTGCCCCAGTGCGCGCAGCTTCCAGCCCGTGCCGCGGCGGTAGAGCTCGGCGAGGAGCAGGACGGTCTCCCGCTGGGGGCGGGCCGGGGTGAAACGGGCGAGGGGACGGCGGCCCGCGTCCGCGACATGCAAGGTGGGTGCGGGGAGCCGGCCCAGCGGTGTGCCGGGGTCGGCGGGGCTGATGACGACGGTGACCCGGGCGGCACCGGCGCGGAGGCGGGCCGGGTCGACGGTCAGGGTGTCGCCCTGGAGGCGGGCTCCGGTCACGGCCGGCTGGTTGTAGAACACGAAGTCCGCGTCACCGCCGACCTTGCCGCTCTCGTCCGTGATCAACGCCGACACGTCGAACGGGCCGGGCACCCGCAGGGTCATGGCACCGCCCGGGAGGGGCAGATTGCCGCCCGGCACCAGCTCGTTCATGGCACCGCCCTCGCTGTCCGTGTCCGGGGGAGTGCCCGGTGGGGGAGTTCGTCCTCCACTCAACGTCCCGTCACGGCAGGAGGGTTCCCGCGGGGCGTGGTGGGTGCCGTTGCGCGAGGCAGCCCGGCACCCACCGTGAAGCACGCTCAGTCCCGGGCGATCTCCGGCGCGATGTCCTCGTAGGCCGTGCGCCGTTCGGTGACGTAGGAGCCCCGGCCGGTGAGCGGCGAACCCTGGACCACCCTCGTGCGCTTGCCGCAGAACGCCGACTCCAGGGTGCCCGCCATCGTGTTCAGCACCGTGCCGTTGTTGGAGGTGTTGGCCAGCGCGGTGAGACTGCGGCGGCCGTCCTTCGAGGTGAAGGAGTAGGTGTAGAAACCCTGGACGGCACCCGTGTGGCCGTACACGGAGACACCGCAGGACAGATCGCGCCGGCGCAGCCCGAGGCCGTAGCGCGTCGTGCTGTTGACCGGAGTCCACCGCTCCATCTGTGCGAGCGCGGCGGTGGAGGTGAGCCTGCCGGAGAGCAGGGCGGAGAAGAAGGTGTTCAGGTCGTGCGTCGTGGAGATGAGTGCGCCCGCGCTCTGGGCCCAGGACACCGTCTGGTCGGTCGCGTCGACCGGTTGCGCGCCCGCGCGGTCCTGGGTGAGGTAGCCGCGGGCGTGGCGGCCCGGGATCTTCGTGCCGGGGTGGACGTAGAAGGTGTCGCGGAGCTTGAGCGGCTTGATGATGCGGTCGCGATACTCGGTTCCCACGGAGTGGCCGGTCAGCTTCTCGATGAGCATCCCGGCGACCACGAAGTTGGTGTTCGAGTACGAGTAGGCGGCGCCCGGCGCGTTGGTGCGCGGGTGCTGCAGGGACAGCCGTACCAGCTGCCGGTAGGTGAAGACCTTGTCGCGTACGGCCTCGAAACCGGAGACCGAGTTCGCGAACATCGCGTTCGTGTAGTCGTACAGGCCGCTGCGGTGGCTCAGCAGGTGCCGCACGGTGATCCGCCTGTCGGGGAGCAGGCCGGGCAGATAGCGGTCGACCGAGGCGTCCAGGTCGAGCTTGTGCGCGTCGACGAGTTGGAGCAGGACGACGGCGGAGAACGACTTGGTGACGCTGCCGATGCGGAAACGGTCCGCGTTGTCGATGGCCCGGCGTGTCGTGCGGTCGCCGATGCCCGCCGCGGCCGTGCGGACGGTTCCGCGGTCGTCGATGCGAGCGATCGCCCCGGGCGCGCCCTGTGTCGTCAGGGTGCGCAGGACGGTACGCAGGCCCGCCATGTCGGGGGCCGGAAGTACGGCCGTGCTGCTGCTTCTCGTGGTGCCCGACCCGTGGGTCGCGGCGTGTGCCGGTACCGCTGTGAGCGTCAGCAGTGCCGCCGCCGACGCCGTGGCCCTGCGCACCGTTCTTGAGACCATCCGGTTCTCTCCCCTTTTCTTCTTGTGTGCGAGATCGGTCACAGTCGCGCGAGGCAACCTTCTCGCGGCCCGTCACATCTCCACAGCTGGCGCACAGTTGGTCACTCGCTGATCACTGGGCGACGCAGATTTGCAAAGTATTGCCATGAAAGCCACGAATACCATTGATTTCGGCTTTACATGGACATGACTGATCCGCAAGGGTTTCGCCTCGGGGCCCGACCAGCCCCCTGGGCGCCGTCAACCGCGCCCGGTCTCAAGGCGGTCGGTGATCCCGGCCGTCTCGAAGCGAGGAGCCCTCACCCATGCGTGGATCCCACATACGCGGCCTGGCGGTCGCCGTCGCCGTGACGACGGCCGCCACGGGACTGGCCGGGACGGCCTTCGCGGGGCCGGCCACGGGGACGGACCACGCGGTGGCGGCCGCCGGCACCACCGCCGCGTCCGTCGTCACGGCCGCGCGAGCCGCCGCCTTCGCGCACGCGGCGGCGACCGGCGTCGTACAGGGCGACGGACTCCGGGCCAAGGACGTGATGATCGACCCCGAGGGCGCACGCCATGTCCGGTTCATCCGTACGCACCAGGGCATGCCGGTCCTCGGCGGCGACCTCGTCGTCCACCTGTCCCGCCGACTGGCCTACACCGGGGTCACCAGGGCGGCCGACCACAGCGTCGAACCCGCCACCACGCAGCCTGAGTTGACGGCGGCGGAGGCCGAGACGAAGGCCGCCGCCGTCGCGAAGGGCGACGCGGGTACCGCCCGCCTCGTGCTCGACGCGCGTGACGGCCGGGCCGCCCTCGCCTATCAGGTCCCCGTCAGCGACAGCGACACCGCAGAGGCCACCGGCACCCGCACCGTCGTCATCGACGCCGTCACCGGCAAGGTCCGCAGCAACACCCCCGACAGTGACGAGTTCCTCTCACCCGAACTGCTCGACACCCTGCGCGAGCGCGGCGAGACCCTGAACCCCGCCACCGGCACCGCCGCACAGCCGACCGCGCTCACCGCGGCCACCGCGGTGCGCGCGGTCCACTACCCCGTCACCGCCACGGGCACCGGCACCTCCCTCTTCGTCGGCAAGGTGCCGCTGACCACCACCCGGACGGCACGCACCAGTTACCTCCTCAAGGACCCGACGCACTGGGGCACCGAGACGCGCGACGCCAAGGGGCAGGAACTGGAGAGCTTCGCCCGCGGCAAGGCGTTCACCAGCACCACCGACAAGTGGGGCAACGGCACCGTCTCGCGCCGCGACAGCGCCGCCGTCGACGCCCAGTACGGCATCACCAAGACCCTCGACTTCTACAAGAAGACCTTCGGCCGCAAGGGCATAGCCAACGACGGCAAGGCCGCCCGCGGCATGGTCCACTTCGGCAACAAGGTGGCCAACGCCTTCTGGGACTCGACCTGCGACTGCATGCTCTACGGCGACGGTGACGGCGACATGTTCAAGAAGCCGCTCGTCGTCCTCGACGTCACGGGACACGAGCTGACCCACGGAGTCGTGGACGCCACCGCCGAGCTGGAGCCGACCCGCGTCGACGCGGACGGCAACCAGTACGGCGAGGCGGGCTCCCTGAACGAGTCCCTCGCGGACATCTTCGGCTCCAACGTCGAGTTCAGCGCCAACAACGCGAAGAACCCGCCGAACTACCTCATCGGCGAGAAACTCGGCCTCGCCCAGAAGTTCCTGCGCCGCCTCGACCACCCCTCCCTCGACAGGCTCGAAGGCACCATCGACTACTGGTCGCCCCAGACCTACGACGCCGAGGTGCACGCCGGTTCCGGAGTCTCCTCGCACGCCTACTACCTGCTCGCCGAGGGCAGCGGACGCAAGACGATCGGCGGCTTCGCCTACGACTCGCCGACCTACGACGGGTCCACGGTCACCGGCATCGGACGCGCCAAGGCCACCGCGATCTTCTACCGCGCGCTCACCCGCTACATGGTGTCCACCACCGACTTCCACGACGCGCGCCTCGCCACGCTGAAGGCGGCGGCGGACCTCTACGGCGCGAACAGCACGGCGTACCAGACCGTCGACAAGGCCTGGGCCGCCGTGAACGTCACGGTCGCCAACACCCCTGCGGCCAGGCGCTGATGACCGTCCGGGTGTCCCGCCACGAGCGGGACACCCGGAGGTCCGGCCGCCTCAGATCCACTGCTTCTCGATCTCCTCGGACACCGTGAACCCGGCCTCGCAGGAAGGGCAGCTCGCCTTCCCGAACACATACGTCAACGCGGTCGCGACCTCCGTCTGCCCGGACTCGACCGCCTCGCCGTGCAGTCGCGCACCGACGCCGTCGAGTGCGTCGGGCGCGGCCGGTATCAACTCCGTCCGCCCCTCGGTCTTCTCCTCCTTCCCCGTGGCGAACACGTAGTCGCCGGCCGAGGTGAAGATGCCGTACGAGCCGAACGCGACGTACAGGCCCTCCTCGCACTCGGGGCATTCGAGGTCGTACTCCTCGCTGTTGACACCCTCCAAAGCCTCGGCCCACACCCCGCCGCCCTCGAAGGCGAGCACGGCCATCTGCAGATAGACGAAGGTGTGCGCGTCCTGCGTCGGGTCGGCGCGCAACCGGCGTGCCACATCGAGCAGTTGGCCCATCTCGCGCGCATAGCGCTTGTGGCAGTCCTCGTCCGGGTCCGTGGCGATCAGTCCGGCCATGGTGACCGCCTGTATCGGACCGCCCGGTGCCCGCTCCAGCGCGATGTCGGTGAGTACGGGCATCGCCGCCCAGCTCGCCTCGTACACCGACCCCTGGTGGCACAGCGAATCCCACAACTCCTCCCACACGGCCTCGTCCTCGGAGCCGCCGAGGCGCGCGAACAGGCCGGGGATGTCCTCCGCGCTGCCGTGGGCGTGGGTCAACGCGGACCAATCGATCGTCGTCATACGGCGATTGTGCCGCCCGGCACTGACAACGCGACTCCGGCCGCGGGCGGCTCCGTTAGACCTGCCGTCAACTTGGACCGGACGAATCCTGCTTCTTTCATTGACGACGGAAAAGAAGGCATCTAGGTTCCGGCCATGCGCTCGATCCCCCACACCGAGTCGTTCCCGGCCCATACGCCGGCCGCCTCACAGGTGTTCACGACCGTGCTGTCCCACGGCCCCCTCACCCGACTTGAGGTGGCCCGCCGGGCGGGACTGTCGGCGGCGGCCGTGACCAAGGCGGTCCGGCCGCTGATCGGGGCGGGGTATCTGACGGAGGGCGCCGACGAGGACGCGCCCCCGGCACTGGGGCGGCCCGCGAACCTCGTCCGGGTCGACGGCGGGCGCGCACTGTTCATCGGGGTCAAGGTGACCGGCGACGAGATCATCGGCGTCCTCACCGACCTGTGCTGCCGCATCCGGGTCGCCCGCCATGTGCCGCTGACCGACCGCGACCCCCGGGAGGTGCTGGCCTCGATCGCGGACCTAACCCAGGAACTCCGCACCGAGGCCGACGAGTTGGGCATCCAGGTGGTCGGCCTCGGCCTCGCGGTCTCCGGCGACGTGGACCGCGGTGAAGGGGTCGTCCGCTACTCGCCGTTCCTGGAGTGGCGTGACGTACCGCTCGCCGAACTGGCCGCCATGACAACGGGATTGCCCGTCACGGTCGACAACGACGTGCGCGCGCTGACCGTCGCCGAGCAGTGGTTCGGCGCCGGCGCCGGACTCACGGACTTCGCCGTGGTGACCGTCGGCGCGGGCATCGGCTGCGGACTGGTCGTGCACGGCCGGGTCGTCGCCGGCGCCCACGGCGTCGCGGGCGAGATCGGCCATGTCGTCGTCGATCCCGCCGGGCCCCGCTGCCACTGCGGCAACCGCGGCTGCGTCGAGGCGATCGCCGGGGACGCGGCGATCGTCGCCCGCGTCCGCGAGGTGACGGGGGTTCAGGTCGCCGACACTTTAGAGGCCGTTGCCCTCGCCCACCGGGGCGACGCCGGAGCGCGCGAGGTCTACGCGCGGGCCGGGGAGGCGATCGGCCGGGGCATCGCGACCGTGGCCAACCTGCTCGGCCCCGAACGCGTGATCATCTCCGGCGAAGGCCTCGCCGCCTACGACCTGTTCGCCGAGCAGATCCGCGACTCCTTCGCCGAGGCCGCATTCGGCTCCGCCGCCCGCTGCGACGTCCGCACCCGCCCGCTGCCCTTCGACGAGTGGGCGCGCGGGGCCGCCGCCACCGCGATCCAGTCCTTCATCCGAGCCGCCGACTAGTCCGCACGTTCACCCTCCGACCCGCACGAGGAGCCCAACGATGTACTCCCTCACGCCCGTTCGCGCCCTGAGAGCCATGGTGGTCCTGGCCCTCACCGCCGGCTTCGCCACCCACCTCCCCACCGCACACGCGGACACCGCGCCGGCCGTCGCGGCCAAGCCCTATATGGGCTGGTCGAGTTGGAGCATGCAGTCGTCCAAGTACCCCGGTCTCAACCCGGACGGCGACTACAGCTACCTCACCGAGGCAAACGTCGACAAGCAGACCGACGCGCTCGCCGACAAGCTGAAGAAGTACGGCTACGACCACGTCAACATCGACGCCGGCTGGTGGATGGACAAGACCTGGAAGTCCGGATTCGACGAGTACGGCCGCCAGAAGGCCGACCCGGTCCGCTTCCCCAGCGGCATGAAGGCCGTCGCCGACCGCATCCACTCCAAGGGCCTCAAGGCCGGCATCTACCTGCCCGCGGGCCTGGAGAAGGGGGCCTACGGCGACGGGAAGACGCCCATCTGGAACGCCGACGGCTGCACCACCGCCGACATCGTCTACAGCGACCTGCGCACCACCAACGGCTGGGACAGCGCGTACAAGATCGACTTCTCGCGGCCCTGCGCCCAGAAGTACATCGACTCCCAGGCCCAGTTGATCGCCGGATGGGGCTACGACTTCCTCAAGCTGGACGGTGTCGGCCCCGGTTCGGGCAAGAGCGGTGATCAATACGACAACGTTGCCGACGTGGCCGCCTGGAACAAGGCCATCACCGCCACCGGACGCCCGATCCACCTGGAACTCTCCTGGTCCCTCGACTACGGGCACGCCGCCGACTGGAAGAAGTACTCCAACGGCTGGCGCATCGACACCGACGTCGAGTGCTACTGCAACACCCTTGTCAGCTGGGAGAACTCGGTCGACGACCGCTGGGACGACGCCCCGGCCTGGACCGACAAGGCGGGCCCCGGCGGCTGGAACGACCTCGACTCCCTCGACGTCGGCAACGGCGCGATGGACGGCCTGACCAAGGCGGAACGCCAGAGCTACGCCACCCTCTGGGCCGTCGCCAAGTCCCCGCTGTTCACCGGCGACGACCTCACCCGGCTCGACGACTACGGCCTCTCCCTCCTCACCAACCGTGAGGTCATCGCCGTCGACCAGAGCGACGCGCCGCCCGCCCGCCCCGTCACCCCGTCCGACGCCCAGCAGGTGTGGGCCGCCAAGAACCCCAACGGCACTTACACCGTCGCCCTGTTCAACCTCGCCAGTGCCCCGGCCGCCGTCTCCGCCAACTGGACGACCCTCGGCTTCACCGGCAAGGCCGACGTCCGTGACCTCTGGAACCACGAGGACCTCGGCTCCTACACCAACAAGGTGACCCAGGCCCTGCCCGCCCACGGCTCCCGCCTCTTCACCGTCACCCCGCACGGCAGCGCCGTCACCTCGACCGCCTACGAGGCCGAGGCCACCACCAACACGCTCAGCGGCAACGCCAACATCGCGGACTGCTCGGCCTGTTCGGGCGCCCACAAGGTCGGCAACCTCTACCTCGGCGGCAAGCTCACCATCAACAACGTCGTCGCCGCCAAGGCCGGCACCTACCAGGTGAAGATCGCCTACGTCAGCGGCGACTCCCGCTCGGTGGCCATCTCCGCGAACGGCAACGGCGCCACCAGCCACAAGTTCCCGTCCACCGGCGACTGGGGGACCGTCGGATCGGTCAGCGTGCCGGTGACCTTGAAGGCGGGCGCCAACACCATCACCTTCGACAGCGGTTCGAGCTACGCACCGGACATCGACCGGATCGACGTGCCCAAGTCCTCCTCCTGAGCCGACCTTTGCGGAGCCACATCATGTCCAGTGCACTGCCCGACCTGCCCAGACGCAATCTGCTCGCCCTCGCCGCGGCCACCGGCGCCCTCGCCGGCCTGCCCGCCTTCACCGCCTCCGCCGCACCCGAACGACCCGCCAACTCCACCTACAGCGGCGGCACTTCACGCAACACCCTGTGGTGGCAGGCCCCCGCCGACGACAGCTCGATGATCGTGCAGGGCCTCCCCGTCGGCAACGGCCGCCTCGGCGCCCTCGCGAGCAACGACCCCGGCCACGAGGTCCTCCTCGTCACCGACGCCACCATGTGGACCGGCGGCCTCAACGACACCCTCGACTCGGACGGCCAATTCCCCTACGGCCGCACCGATTTCGGCTCCCTGACGCTGCTGGCCCGGCTCACTGTCGACATACCCGACCACGACCTGGGCGCGGTCAACGGCTACCGCCGCACCCTCGACCTGGAACAGGGCGTGGCGACTACTTCCTACGTCCGCTCCGGAGTGACGTACCAGCGGCAGCTGTTCGCCAGCCGCCCCGACGACGTGATCGTCCTGCACTTCACCCAGAACGGCGGCGGACGCTACACCGGCACCGTCGACCTCGCGGGCACGCACGGCGAACCGGGCACGGACGCCCGCTCGTTCGGGGGCACACTGGCCAACGGCCTGCGCTACGGCGCCGCCGTCACGGCGTACGGCAGCGGCGGCAGCGTCACCGTGAACGGCTCGCGCGTCGCCTTCTCCGGCTGCAAGGACGTCACCGTCGTGCTGAGCGGCGGCACCAACTACGCGCCCAGCGCGGCGGCCCACTACCGCGATCCGTCCCTCGACCCGCAGAAGCTGGCCCGCACCAAGGTCGCCGCAGCCGCCAAGCACACGGCGGCCACCCTGCTGCACACCCATGTCGCCGATCACGGCGCGCTGTTCGGGCAGTTGGGCATCTCGCTCGGCACCTCGTCCGCCGACCAGCGCGCGCTGGACACCTGGGAGCGCATCCAGGCCCGGGCACGCGACGGCGAGCCCGACCCCGAACTCGAAGCCTCCTACCTCCAGTTCGGCCGCTATCTGATGATCGCCGGCTCCCGGGGGAGCCTGCCGATGGGCCTCCAGGGGAACTGGCTCGACGGCAACGACCCGGACTGGATGGGGGACTACCACACCGACATCAACATCCAGATGAACTACTGGATGGCCGACCGCGCCGGACTCTCCCAGTGCTTCGACGCGTTCACCGACTACTGCGTCGCCCAGCTCCCCGACTGGACCGACGTCACCCGCAGACTCTTCAACGACCCCCGCAACCGCTACCGCAACTCCAGCGGGAAGAACGCCGGTTGGACCGTCGCCATCTCCACCAACCCCTACGGCGGCGGAGGTTGGTGGTGGCACCCGGCCGGTAACGCCTGGCTGAGCAACACCCTCT
The DNA here is from genome assembly GCF_044457385.1 of Streptomyces sp. NPDC050548. Classification (NCBI taxonomy): domain Bacteria; kingdom Bacillati; phylum Actinomycetota; class Actinomycetes; order Kitasatosporales; family Streptomycetaceae; genus Streptomyces; species Streptomyces sp. NPDC050548. The sequence goes on along the minus strand of NZ_JBITGV010000030.1, from coordinate 64,023 downwards.
GGGAGCACTACGAGTTCACGGGCTCACGAGCCCACCTCGCGAAGATCTACCCGCTCCTCAAGGGCGCCGTCGAGTTCTGGGAGGCGCGGCTGCTGACCACGACGCTGCCCGGCAGCTCGAAGGAAGTGCTGATCGCCGACAGCGACTGGTCGCCCGAACAGGGCCCGCTCGACGCGAAGGGCATCACCTACGCCCAGGAACTGGTGTGGGCGCTGTTCGGCAACTACTGCGTCGCGGCAGCCGAGTTGAAGAAGGACACCGGCTACGCGGGCACGATCGCCGGGCTCCGCAAGAAGCTGTACCTCCCCGTGGTCAGCCCCAAGACGGGCTGGCTGGAGGAGTGGATGTCCCCGGACAACCTCGGCGAGACCACCCACCGGCACCTGTCCCCGCTCATCGGACTCTTCCCCGGTGACCGCATCCGCCCCGACGGCTCCACCCCGAAGGACATCGTCGACGGCGCCACCGCCCTGCTCACCGCCCGTGGCATGGAGAGTTTCGGCTGGGCCAACGCCTGGCGCAGCCTGTGCTGGTCGCGGCTCAAGAACGCCGACAAGGCCTACCAGTTGGTCGTCAACAACCTTCGCCCGTCGACCAACGGCAGCAACGGCACCGCCTCCAACCTCTTCGACATCTACCAGGTCGAGGCGGGCCGCGGGATCTTCCAGATCGAGGCCAACTTCGGCACCCCCGCGGCGATGATCGAGATGCTCCTCTACTCCCGCCCCGGGCATCTGGAACTCCTCCCCGCCCTCCCCGACGCGTGGGCCGCGTCCGGGTCCGTCACCGGTGTCGGCGCGCGCGGCGGCTTCGTCGTGGACCTCCACTGGAAGAACGGGAAGCCGACCGAGGTGAAGATCCGCAGCGTCAACGGCCGGACCACGACGGTGGCGTTCGGCACCAGCACGCAGACGGTGCGGCTGACGCCGGGCTCGTCCGTCACGCTGCGGGACTTCGCCCGGTGACGGCCGGACGAGCACGGTTAAGCCGTGGGCTGGCTCTCCTCATGATGGCCGTGGCTCTCCAGGCCGTGCCCGCGCAGGCACGGCCGGAGCCCACCGCCCAGACATCGGTGACGGCCTCGGGCGGTTCGCACACCGTCGTCACCTGGGGAGCGAGCGCAGACCGCACGGGCGACGGAGTGGCCGGCCGCAGCTACCGCCTGGTCGTGCACACCAGTGTCGCGGGCGGCGAGCTGCGGATCCGGCTCTCCAACGCCTTCGGCGACCGGCCGGTGACCTTCGACAGCGTCTACGCGGGCGTGCAGAAGGAGGGCGCCACGCTGGTGCCCCGTTCCAACCGGCGGCTCACCTTCGGCGGCGGAGGGTCGGTCACCCTCCCCGCCGGGGCGACCGTCTACAGCGACCCGCTGACCGGCGTGCTGCCGGCCGCCACCAATCTGGTGGTCAGCATCCACAGCCCGGACGCGGCGGGCCCGGCCACCGGTCACGGACTCGCCATGCAGACGTCGTACGCGACCCAGGGCGATCACACGTCCGAGGAGAGCGGTACCGCCTGGACCGACACCATCGGCGCCTGGTACTACCTCGACGCCGTCACCGTACGGACGGCCGCGGACACCAGCGCCGTGGTCGCCCTCGGCGACTCCATCACGGACGGCTGGGCGAGCACGACGGACCAGAACCGGCGCTGGCCCGACTACCTGGCCCGACGGCTCCAGCGCGCCGACACGGCCGTCAAGGGCGTGGCGAACGAAGGGATCTCCGGCAACAAGGTGCTCTCGGACGGCGCCGGGCAGAGCGCCCTCAACCGGCTGCAGCGGGATGTCCTGTCGCAGCCCGGTGTCCGCACGGTGTTCCTGTTCGAAGGCGTCAACGACATCAAGGCCCACAGCGGTGTCACCGCCCAGGACCTGATCGCCGGCTACCGCGAGATCATCGCCCGGGCGCACGCGGCCGGGAAGTGTGTCGTCGGCGCCACGGTCGGACCGTACGAGGGCTGGTCCGAATGGGACCAGGCGGGTGAGGCGGTACGCCAGGAGGTCAACCAATTCATCAGGGACAGCGGGGAGTTCGACGCCGTCAACGACTTCGACCACATCCTCCGCAGCCCCTACGACCACGAAAGGATGCTGCCCTTCTTCGACAGCGGCGACCATCTGCACCCCAACGACAAGGGGATGCAGGCCATGGCCGACGCGGTCGACCTCGCCGGTCTCGACTGCGGCCGGTGAACCTCAGCCGGACGCCGTCGCCTCCGGGGTGATCAGCCCCTGCCGGTAGGCGATCGCCACCGCCTCCGTACGGCTCGCGGCGCCCAGCTTCGCGAGGATGTTGGAGACATGGACGCTCGCCGTCTTGCCGGTGATGAACAGCTCCTCGCCGATCTGGCGGTTGCTGCGGCCCAGCGCGAGCAGCCGCAGCACGTCCTGCTCGCGGGCCGTCAGCGGCGAGGGGCGCTCCCCGGCGTCCCCGCCGTCCGCCGCCGGGTCGCCCAGGCGGCCACGGCGGACGAGCGCGTCCAGCCGCGCGAGCAGGGGCGCGGCACCGAGCAGGGCCGCCGTCTCCCGGGCCGCACGTGCCTGGACGGCGGCCTCCTCACGCCGGTCGGCCGCCAACAGGGCTTCGGCGAACCGGAATTGACAGCGCGCCCTCTCATAGACATCGCCGTAGTCGAACGCGGTCACCGCCTTCTCCCAGGCCGCCGCGTCCGGTCCCGTGGTCGCCCGCGTCCACTCCGCCTCGGCGCGCGCCAGCCACGCCATGCCCTCGGGTCCCTGCGGCTTGCGGCCGTCGCCCTCCTCCGCCACGGCCCGGGCCAGCTCGACGAGTTCCGTCGCGGTCTCCGTCCAGCGGCGCGCCCCCGCCTCGTCGCCCGTCAGCCGCAGTGCGGCGGCCCGGTCGGCGACCGGGGCGAGGGCGAGAGCGGCCAGCCGGACCGTCAGGTCGGGACGTCGGCCGGAATCATCGGTGAGCGACGCGACCGCCGAGCGCATCGCCTCCACGGCCGCCTCCGGATCGTCCCGCAGGCCGCCGGCGTCGGTCAGCGCGATGCCCGCCACCATGGAGGCCATCCAGTCGAACGGCCCCTCCAGCAGGGCACGCGCCCGGTCGGCGGCCCTCAAGTCGCCGCGCGCCAGCGCCACATACAGTGCCGGTCCCATGGTGAAGCCGCCCATCCGCGGCAACACCTTCGCGTCGCTCGTGGCGACCGTCTCGCACTCGTCCCAGCGACCGAGTGTGTACAGCACCAGGAGTTGGAGGTAGCGCATCTCCAGCGGGTACGGCGAGGACAGCAGCCCGGCGCGACGGGCCCGGTCCAGCCCCTCGGTGAGCCAGGGCAGGGACTCCTCCAGGTGCCCGGACTCGAAGTTGCCGATGGCCAGATGGAACAGGGCGCGCATCTCCACGGGCGCGTGCCCGGCCTGGCGAGCCAGCTCGCGGGCCTGGGCGAGCCGCTCGCGGCCCTCCTTCGTGCGCCGGCCGCCCTTTTCGAGAGTGGCCAGTGAGATCAGCAGATCTGCCCGGGCGTCGACCAGTTGGAGTTCCTCGGCGATGCGCAGAGCCTGCCGGGCGACCCGGAGGGCGATCTCGTCCTCACCGACCTGACGTGCCGTCAGCACATGGGTGGCCGCCGCCCACACCCAGGTCCGCGAGGGCGGTTCGGCGGGGATCATCGCGAGGGCCTCGCTGCTGTAGGCGAACGCGGCGGTGAGGCTGTCGACGCCCATGAGATTGCCGGCCAGGGTGTAGCGGACCCGGGCGGCCAGCTCGGAGTCGGTGTCCTGGCCGATCCCGGCGAGCGCGGACCGGGTGAGGGACACCGCGCGGTGCGCGTCCCCCGCGTGCGCCGCCGCGGCGGAGGCCCGCAGCGTGAGGGTCACGCTGTCGATGCCCTCGCCGGAGGGCCGGGCCGCCGGGTCGACCGACCGCCACAGGTCGAGGGCGGTTTCGAGATGCCGTAGCTCCTCGGCGGGCGCGCCCACCCGCTCGGCGTGGTCGGCCGCTTCCAGGGAGGCGGCCAGGGCCTCGGCCAGGTCGTGGCTCTCGCGGTAGTGGTGGGCGCGCTCGGCCGCGCTCTCGGCGGGGTGACCGCGCCCGGCGAGCAGGCGGGCGAACGAGCCGTGCAGCCGGGAGCGCTCGCCGGGCAGCAGATCCGCGTACACCGCCTCGCGGGCGAGGGCGTGCCGGAAGGAGTACGTGTCGCCGTGCCAGGGGACCAGGAGCTGCCGCTCGACGGCCTCCCGCAGCGCCGACTCCAGTTCGTCCTCGGGGAGTTGGACCGCGTCCCGCAGCAGGTCGTACTCGACGCGGCGGCCCGCGACGGCGGCGGTGCGCAGCACCTGCTGGGCGGTGTCGGAGAGTTGCTCGAAGCGGATCAGCAGGACATCGGCCAGACCGCTGGGCACACCGCCCGCCTCCATGTCGGTGGCCGCGAGCAACTCCTCGGCGTAGAAGGCGTTTCCCTCGGCGCGCTCGACGATCCGGCGGACCGTGCCGTCCGGCACCGGGCCCGTGCGCAGCGCGCGCACCAGCCGGGCGACCTCCGCGTCCCCCATGGGCCGCAGCTCCAGGCGCTCCACGGCGGGCAGCCGGACCAGCTCGGCGAGCAGAGGCCGTAGGGGATGGCGGCGGTGGAGGTCGTCCGCGCGGTACGACGCGAAGACCGCGAGGCGGTGGGTGGGCGCGCCGCCCGCCGGGCGCTGGAGGATGCCCCGGCTGAGCAGGAAGCGGAGCAGGTCGCGGGAGGACTGGTCGGCCCAGTGCAGGTCCTCCAGGACCAGCAGCAGGGGAGCGATGTCGGCGAGGTCGGCGAGCAGTCCGGCGATGCCCTCGAAGAGGCGCAGTCGGCCGCCCGCGTCCCGGGCCGCGTCCGTGCCGGCGCCGAGCAGCCGGTCGACCGCCGGATGCGCGGCCAGGGCGGCGGCGAAACGGTCGTCGCCGGCGAGCGCTCCGAGGATCTCGGTGAACGGCAGATAGGGCAGCCCCACGTCACCGAGGTCCACGCAGTGCCCGGTGAGGACGGTCGTCCCGGCGTCGGCGGCCCGCCCGGCGATCTCGTCCAGGACCCGGGTCTTGCCGACGCCCGCGTCCCCGGCGATCAGCACCGCCCCGGCCGTGCCCGCGCGGGCACGCTCCAGCACACCGGCGAGGCGGGCGACTTCCTCGTCCCGGCCGATGAGCGGCGCTGCTGCTACGGATTGCGACACGCCCCCATCCTGGCACGCGCCACTGACAACGCACCTGGCCACCGGGCAGGAGCCGACTCCCGCCCGGCGGTCCGGTTCAGCGCCGGGTTCAGCGGAGGGTCTCGGCCCAGTTCGCCGGAACGCGTCCCGCGGGACCGGGCACCGGCTGGTCCGCCGGGTGGCTCACCGGGGCGGCGAGTTCAGGACCGGAGTCGTACAGCTCGGAGGTGGTGAAGTTCCAGAACCAGTCCTCGCGCGGCTCGTAGCTCTGGATGAACGGGTGGCCCGTGGACTGGTAGTGGGCCGTGGCGTGCTTGGCGGGGGAGTCGTCGCAACAGCCGACGTGACCGCACTGCGCGCACCGCCGGAGGTGGAACCACCAGCCCTGGGCCGCGTCGCACTCCACGCAGCCCGTGCCGCTCGGCGGGACACTGGGGTCGATTCCGGTGATGTCGTTCATGCGGACTCCTCGGGCGTCTCGTTGTCCGTGGCGGTGAGGGGGAGCAGGACCTGGAAGCGGGTGTCGCCCGGTACCGACTCCACCTGGAGCGTGCCGTGGTGCTTGTTGACGACGATCCGCCAGGAGATGTCCAGACCGAGACCCGTGCCCTCGCCCACCGGCTTGGTGGTGAAGAACGGATCGAAGATACGGCTCCGGATCTCCTGCGGCACACCGGGCCCTGTGTCACGGAACTCCACCATCAGCTGATCGCGCACCAGCGCCGTCCGCACGGTCAACGTGCCTTCCCCGCCCGTGCTGTTCATGGCGGAGACCGCGTTGTCGATCAGGTTCGTCCACACCTGGTTCAGCTCCGCCGGATAGGCCGGGATCTTCGGGAGCGTACGGTCGTACTCCTTGACGACCTTGATGCGGTCGCCGACCTTCCCGCCGAGCATCAGCAGGGTGCTGTCGAGGAGTTCGTGCACATCGGCGACCTGGTAGGGCGCGCGGTCCAGCTGCGAGTACTGCTTGGCGGCGCCCACGAGGTTGGAGATGCGGGTCGTGGAGTCCTCGATCTCCGTCATCAACAGCTCTGTCTCGACCGTGTAGTTGAGCCAGCCGATCGCGCCAGGCAGGATCTCCTCGTCCACGGCCGCCGCGACCTGGTCGAGCCACTCGACGTCGAGACCGGCCTGCACGAACGTCGGCGCGATCTGCCAGGACTCCGTGACACCGTGGTCGTCGAGCCAGTCCGTGAGCTGGTCCTCGCGGTCCGAGGCCTCCAGCGGGCTCAACGTCTGTGCCTTGGCGACCCGTTCGGCCGTGCGCTCCTGGATGTCGATGAGGTTGGCGAGGTCCTCCCGCGAGTACGGCCCGGAGGAGATGACGCGGAGTTTGTGCCGCATCTTCGCCACCCGCTCGCGCAGCGTCGAGGTGGCCCGGACGGCAGCGGCGGCGGGGTTGTTGAGCTCGTGCGTGAGCCCGGCCGACAACGAGCCCAGCGCCAGCAGCCGTTCGCGCTGGCTGATCGCCAACTGGCTGCTCTTCTGCCCGAAGAAGAGCCCCTCCAGCAGATGGACCGCCATCGGGAACCACTCGCTCATGATGGCCGCGAAGGTCTCGGCGGGCAGCACGAAGAACCGCGTAGTCTCCGTCACCCGCATCGAGTTGAGGTACACCTGCTGCACCCGGTCCCCGATGTAGGCCTGCATCGCGCCCGTGTAGACGCCGCGTTGGGAGGTGCGGGCGACCTCCACGTCGTCCTCGCCCACGCGGCGCGACAGCACCACGGTGCCCTCGATCATCACGTAGAAGCAGGTGGCGGGATCACCCTCGGTGTAGACGGGCCCGGCCTCGAACTGCTCCACCTGCCCGTCGCAGCACAGCCTGCCGAGCTGCTCCGGCGTCAGCTTCTCGAACAGGAACAGCGTGCCGATCTCCTGCGGGCTGCACGGCAGCACCTGCCCGCTCATGACTGCTCCAGGTAGCGGTGGACGAGCATCACGGCCATGGCTCCCTCTCCGACGGCGGACGCGACGCGTTTCGCGGACTCGGCGCGCGCGTCGCCCGCCACGAACACGCCGGGAATGTTGGTCTCCAGGTGGTACGGCGACCGGTCCAACTCCCAGCCCGCGGGCGGCTTTCCGTCCGCGCTGAGGTCGGGTCCGGCGAGGATGAAGCCGCGCTCGTCGCGCAGCACCGCGCCGTCCAGCCAGTCGGTCAGCGGGGCCGCGCCGATGAACACGAACATCCACTGCGCGTCGACGAGTTCGGTCGCCCCGGTCTCCGTGTCGCGCAGGGTGAGCTGCTCCAGATGGTCGGAACCGTGCGCCGCGTCGACGACGGTGCCGGTGCGCACGGAGATGTTCTCCGCCTCGTTGATCTGCTGGATCAGGTAGTACGACATCGACGCGGCCAGCGAGGGCCCACGGACCAGCAGGGTCACCGACTTGGCTCCCCGGGCCAGGTACATCGCCGCCTGCCCCGCCGAGTTGGCGCCGCCGACGATGTACACGTCGTGCCCCTGGCAGGAGGCGGCCTCGGTCAGCGCCGAGCCGTAGTAGACCCCGCAGCCCGTCAGATCGGGCGTGCCGGGCGCCTCCAGCTGCCGGTACGACACACCGGTCGCCAGGATCACGGCGTGCGCGGCAACCGCCGAACCGTCCGCGAAACGCACGACCCGCGCCGACCCGTTGGCCTCCAGCCCCGTCACCTCACGCGCGGTGAGGATCTCGGCACCGAACTTCGAGGCCTGCCGCCTTGCCCGGTCGGTGAGTTGAGCCCCGGACACGCCGTCCGGGAAGCCGAGGTAGTTCTCGATCCGCGAACTCTGCCCGGCCTGCCCGCCGGTCGCCGACCGCTCCACGAGGACGGTCCGCAGCCCTTCCGAGGCCCCGTACACGGCCGCGCCCAGCCCGGCCGGTCCGCCGCCGATGACGACGAGGTCGTAGAAGTCGGCCGTGGGCGTGGTCGCGAGCCCCACCTCGGCGGCCAGCTCGGGCGCCTCCGGCTCGACCAGTACCGACCCGTCGGCGGTGATGACGAGCGGCAGCCGCTGCCCGTCCTGCCCGGCGGCCGACAGCAGCCGCAGCCCCTCCGGGCTGTCCGCCGAGTACCAGCGGTACGGCACCTGGTTGCGGGCCAGGAACTCCCGCACGTCCGAGGAGCGCGCCGACCAGCGGTGCCCGACCACCTTCGTGGCGGGAACAGGCCGGTAGTCGCTGTTCCGCCACGCCTCCAGGAGGTCGTCGAGGACCGGGTAGAGCTTCTCCTCGGGCGGGTCCCAGGGCTTCAGCAGATAGTGGTCGAGGTCCACGACGTTGATCGCGTCGATCGCCGCGTCCGTGTCCGCGTACGCGGTCAGCAGCACCCGACGCGCACCGGGATACACATCGAGGGCCTGCTCCAGGAACTCGATGCCGTTCATCTGCGGCATGCGGTAGTCGGCCAGGATCACGGCGACGAGATCCCCGCGCAGCTTCAGCTCGCGCAGCGCGTCCAGCGCGGACTCACCGGACTCCGCCCGCACGATCCGGTACGACTCGCCGTAGCGCCGCCGCAGGTCACGGGCGACGGCACGGGAAACTCCCGGATCGTCGTCCACGGTCAAAATGACGGTCCGCGCGGATTCGGCGGCCTGTGCCATACGTCTCCCACCCCGAGTGGTCGGCTTCACGGCACGGCGGCGCCGTTGTCACCGCGCCGGCTCCCGACCATCGTATGTTCGATCGCCCCGCTTCGCTCCGGTACACCCGATACCGGGGCCGCGGCGGCGCCGGGAGCGCGGCGCGGCTCACCTGGTCACACGGTGACGAACTGCCAGTGCTGGCTGAACGAGCCGGAGCAGGGTGTCAACTGGACCAGCGAGAGGTTGTTCGTGCCGGTCACGTACGCGCACTGACCGCTGCTGCGATGGTGAAGCTCGTTCCACTCGAAGCCCGCGGCCACGGCGCTCCACTGCTGACTGGTCACGCCGTTGCAGTTGAGCATCCACAGGACGCCGGCGAACTGGGCCATGCACAGGCCGCTCTGCTTGCTCACCAGGAAGTAGTAGCCGTCACCGGTGGCGACCGCCGTCCACAACTGGTTGTCCGTTCCGGTGCAGTCGTACTGCTGGACGTGGGCCCCGAGCGCGGGGTCCTCCCGCCTGATGTCCATGCACTTGCCGCTGGACCGGTTGACCACCTTGAAATACGAGCCGGCCACCGCCGGAGCGGCCAGGCCGGACGGCGACGGGGCGTCGGCGGCGTGGACGTCGGCGGTGCCCCAGCAACTGATCACCACGGCCACCAGGGCGGCCAGCAGTACTCTCGTGTGCTTTCGGGTATTGGTCATGTTTCCCCCCATACAGGCTGTTCTGGACGCGTGGAGTGTGACCCGCAGTGGGCGGGATGTCACCTTCTGTTCCGTTCATCGGAACGGAGAGGCCGACCCCTCTCGATCACCGTCATGGCGGCACGTGGTGAACACTGGGTCCGACAGATGTGACCGCACCACAGGGAGGCCACCGCATGACACGCCCGATCACGGCAGGGGTCGACGGATCGGCGGAGAGTCTCGCCGCGCTCGCCTGGGCGGGCCGGGAGGCCGTACGGCGGGGGCTGGCGCTGCGCGTGACGCATGTCTGGCGGTACGAGGAGCACCATGTCCTCGACACGGGGGACCGGGACACGCAGAACCGCTGGGTGCGGGACGCGGCGTCCGAGGCCGCCCGGACGCTCGCCGAGCGCCACCCGGGCCTGGACGTGACCACCGACGTCCTGGAGGGGGATCCCGTCGATACCCTGACCGCCGCCGCTGCCGAGTCCGAGCTGCTGGTGCTCGGCTCGCGCGGGCACGGGCCGGTCGTCGGCTTTCTGCTCGGTTCCGTAGGGCAGCAGGTGATAGCCGATGCCGTACGGCCCGTCGTGCTCGTGCGCGCCGGGGACGAGGCCTCCGGGGAGGCCGGCGGGCGCGAGATCGTCGTGGGGCAGCAGGGAGACGCCGAGGACAGCGCCGCCGCGCTCGGCTTCGCCTTCGAGACGGCGGCGTCACGCGGCGCCACCGTGCGGGCCGTGCGGGCGTGGACCCTGCCGCCCGTGTTCGCCTACAGCCCGGGCTCCATGAAGCTCCTCGACGAGGCCGGCGGCCTGGAACCGTACGAGAAGAAGGCCCTCGCCGAGGCCCTGGAGCCTTGGCGGGAGCGCTTCCCCGACGTGCCCGTCGTCGAGCACATCGAGATGGGCAGCGCCGGGCAGGTGCTGCTGTCGGTGGCGGGGCGGGCGCAGTTGATGGTCGTGGGGCGGCGCGCCCACCGTACGGCGGTGGGCGCCCGGATCGGCTCCGTGGCGCACGGGGTGCTGCACCATGCGGAGTGCCCGGTGGCCGTGGTGCCGTCGCAGGAGGCTTCCTGACTCAGATGTCCTCGATGCGGACCGGGACGCCCTTCTCCACCGACCCGATGGCCGCCAGCGCGATCGTCAGCGCGGCGCGGGCGTCGGCGCCGGTGGCCGACGAGGTACGCCCCGTGCGGACACTGTCGGCGAAGTCGGCCAGCTCGTCGACGTACGCCTCGTGGAACAGGTCCTGGTCGTAGGTGATCGTCTCGGCCGCGATGCCGTCGGCGCCGTAGGACGTCAGATGGGTGTGCCGGATGTCGCCCATCGTCAGCATGCCCGCCGAGCCGAAGACCTCGCCGCGCACGTCATAGCCGTACACCGCCTGGAAGTTGGCCTCCGCGGTGGCGAGGGCGCCATTGTCGAAGCGGATCGTGACCACGGCCGTGTCGAGCAGGCCGCGGTCCTTGAAGTCGGGGCGGACCAGGGCGTCGGCCATGGCGAAGACCTCGACCGGTTCGGAGCCCGGGTTGAGGTAGCGCAGGGTGTCGAAGTCGTGGATGAGGGTTTCGAGGAAGATCGTCCACGGCGGGATGGGGAGGGGTCCGCCAGTTTCGGGTCGCGGGTGAGCGAGCGCAGGAGCTGCGGGGTGCCGATGGCGCCGGCGGCCACCTTGTCGTGCGCGGCCCGGAACCCGGCGTCGTAGCGGCGGTTGAAGCCGACCTGGAGCGGTACGCCCGCCTCGGCGGCGGCAGCGATGGCGCGGTCGGCGTCCGCGAGGGTGGTCGCCATCGGCTTCTCGCAGTAGACGGCCTTGCCCGCGCGTGCCGCCGCCACGACCAGGTCGGCGTGGGTGCGGGCCGGTGTCGCGATCACCACCGCGTCGACCGCCGGGTTCGCGAACAGGTCGCCGAACTCGGCATACGCGGTGGGGCAGCCGAGCCGGTCGGCCAGCTTCCGCGCAGCCCCCGGGGCCGGGTCGGCGACGGCGGCGAGGCGGACGCCGGGCAGTCGGCGGGCGAGGGTATCGGCATGGAAGGAGCCCATGCGGCCCGCCCCCACGAGGCCGACGGAGAGGGGGAGTTGGGTGGTCATGCGGGGCCTCCGTGAGGCCGTGGGAAGCGGTGGCGGGGCAGATCGTGAACGCGGTGTGGGGGCGGGGCCGGCTCAGACCGTGAACGCGGTGCGGAAGCGGTCCAGGGCGCGTTCGCTGTCGTCGTCCGAGGCCCAGGCCTCCATCGCGACCGTGCCGTCGTAGCCGATGTCGGCGAGGGCGCGGGCGATCGCGGGGTAGTTGATCTCACCGGTGCCGGGCTCCTGGCGGCCGGGTACGTCCGCCACCTGGATCTCGCCGATCAGGCCCAGACGGTGTGCCCTGCGGACGAGTTCGATGAGGTTCCCCTCGCCGATCTGCGCGTGGTACAGGTCCAGGTTCATCCGCAGACCGGGGCGGTCCACCGCCTTGACCAGGGCCAGGGTGTCGGCGGCCGTCGCGAACGGGACGCCCGGGTGGTCGACCGCGGAGTTGAGGTTCTCCAGCGTGAAGGTGACCCCGGCGCTCTCGCCCAGCTCGGCGACGCGGGTCAGGGTGCGATGGGCGGCGATCCACATCGGGCCCGTGGGCTCACCGCGCACCGGAACCACCGGCAGGCCCTCGGAGTTCAGCCCTGTGCCGTGCAAGTTGAGGCGAGGGCAGCCCAGTTGGTCGGAGGCCTTGACCGACTCCTCGGCGGTGCGCAGGAGTTCGGCGGCGCCCGCCTCGTCGGTGAGGCTGCCCCGGATGTAGCCGGTCATCGACGAGAACTCGGCCGGGGTGCGGGTGAGCGCGTCCAGGTCGTGCCGGGTCCAGTCCCAGATCTCGACCTGGAAACCGGCTTCGTGAATGCGCCGCGCCCGCTCGTGGATCGGCAGGTCCCGGAAGACCATCTCGGCACAGACCGCCAACGTGTACATGATCGCTCGCCCTTCCAACTGCGGATCTAGAACGTTCTAGATTGCAGTAGTACGCCACTACCGGATGCGTGTGTCAAGCCTTCGCCCGGGATGCTTCTAGAACGTTGCAGAACCCTGTCGAGCAGCTAGGATCTCGGCAGGCGACGACCCCTCGACCGTGCCCCTCGACCGGAAGGACATCCGTGCCCGCCACCCCCGAGGTCCCCGACGGCAAGCGGCCCACCCTGGCCCATGTCGCGGCCCGGGCGGGCGTCTCCGTCGCGCTGGTCTCGATCGTGATGCGCGGGGCCTACGGCGCGAGTGCCGCCTCCCGCGAGCGGGTGCTCAAGGCCGCCGAGGAGCTCGGCTACCGGCCCGACACCAGGGCCAGGGTGCTCCGCAGCAACCGCTCACGCCTCCTCGGCGTGCAGTTCGGGCTGCGCCATCCCTTCCACACCGACCTGGTCGAGGGTATCTACGCCGCCGCCGAGCCCGCCGGCTACCAGATCGCCCTCAGCGCGGTCGCGCCCACGCGCGGTGAGCGGCAGGCCGTGGAGGCGCTGCTCGCCGACCGCTGCGAGGCCCTGGTCCTGCTCGGCCCCGAGGTCCCGGCCACCCGCCTCGCGCACCTCGCCACGCAGGTCCCGGTCGTCTCGGTGGCCCGGCGGCTGCGGCCCGCCCCGCCCGCCGTGGACGTCGTCCGCACCGCCGACGACGAGGGCGCCCGCAAGGCCGTCGACCACCTGGTGGCGCTCGGCCACCGGGCCATCGCCCACATCGACGGCGGCCGGGCGCCCGGCGCCGCCGACCGCCGCCGCGGCTACCGCACCGCGATGCACCGCCACGGCCTCGACGAGCATGTCCGGGTCCTGCCCGGCGGGCTCACCGAGGACGACGGCGCGCGCGCCGCCCGCACCCTGCTCGCGGAGAAAGCCCGCCCCAGCGCGGTCCTCGCCTTCAACGACCGCTGCGCCACGGGCGTCCTCGACACCTTCCTGCGGGCCGGTGTCGCCGTCCCCGGCGAGATCTCCGTGGTCGGCTTCGACGACACCAGCCTGTCGCGGCTCGCCCACATCGACCTCACCACCGTCGCCCAGGACATCCCCCGCCTCGCGGAACTCGCCGTCGGCCGCGCCATCGCCCGCCTCGACGGCGAGGCCGTACCGGACGGCGAGCAGGTCGTCGCACCGCGACTCGTGGTCCGGGGGACGACGGCCGCGCCCGGCACGGGCTGATCCCGCTACTCCGCCGAGGCCGGCTCCAGACTCTCGCGCACCTTCGGCAGGATGTTGGTGACGTAGTCCTCGACCACCGTGTCCAGATCGATGTCGTGCTGCGCCCGTTCGGCCAGGTACCAGCGGTGTTCGAGCAGCTCGTGGTAGATCTCGGCCGGGTCCATGGACCCGCGCAGCTCCAGCGGTACGGCCCGCACGGTGGGCCGGAACACGTCCCGCACCCACCGGTGCGCGAGCACCTCGGGCCGGGCGGCAAGCGGATCGCCCGGGGCGTAGTCGTCCTGGGTGGCCATCCAGGACTCCAGGTCGTTGAGCAGCCGCCGCGCCTGGTTCTCCTCGGCGTCCAGGCCGGTCAGGCGCAGCAGTTGGCGCTGGTGGTGGCCCGCGTCGACGACCTTCGGCACGAAGGTGACGGTGTCGCCGTTCGAGGAGTGCTCGATCTGCATCTCGGCCACGTCGAAGCCGAGTTCGTTCAGGCGCCGGATGCGGCGTTCGATGAAGTGGTACTTGCCCGCCGGATACACCGAGACGCGGGTCAGCTCCTCCCACAGACCCTGGTAGCGGGCGCAGATCTCCATGCCGAACTCGATCGGGTCGACGGAGGGGTGCAGCGCCCCGGACGCCTCCAGGTCGAGCAGTTCCCCGCTGATGTTGACGCGGGCGAGATCGAGGTCGTACTCCCGCTGCCCGTCGCTCAGCCGGGCGTGCAGGTCGCCGGTCTCGGCGTCCACGAGATACGCGGCGTAGGCGCCCGCGTCGCGCCGGAACAGGGTGTTGGACAGCGAGCAGTCGCCCCACGCGAACCCGGCCAGGTGCAGCCGCACCAACAGCACGGCCAGCGCGTCCATCAGCCGGTGCATGGTGGCCGGCCGCAGCGTCGTCTCGAACATCGAGCGGTACGGCATCGAACCGCCCAAGTGGCGGGTGATCAGGACCGGTTCCAGTGGCTCGCCGGCCGTGTCGGCGCGTCCGGTGACCACGGCGAGGGGGTCGACGGCGGGGATGCCGAGCCGGTCCAGGTCGCGCAGCAGCTCGTACTCGCGCAGCGCCGGGCGTTCCGCCAGCTCCTTGACGGCTATGACCTCGCTGCCGGCGCGGGCGTAGCGCACGACGTGCCGGGAGATGCCGCGCGGCAGCGGCACCAGGTATTCGTCGGGCCACTCCTCCAGCGGAACGTCCCAGGGCAGTTCCAGCAGGAGCACCGGATGCTCGGGGTTGGTCGCGTTGATCTGCAGTGCCATGAGGCGACCCTAGAGCGTGTGTTCGCGGGCGCGTCGGGCCGCCTCACGGATCGGACCGGTGTGCACGGGGCCGTGGCCGGGCAGCAGAGTGTCCGCGTCGAGCGCTTCGAGGACGTCCAGCGAGGCGACGGCACGCTCGCGCTCATGGTGGAACATGCCGGGCAGCAGCTGCGGGCCCTTGATCCGCGAGGTCGGATGGCCGCTGACCAGGGCGTCCCCGGAGATCACGATCCCGCTGTCCGGGAGATGGAACACGCAGTGCCCGCCCGTGTGGCCGGGGGTGTGCACGGGGACGGGCCGGCCGGGCAGGTCGAGCGGGCCGTCCCCGGCCGGGAACGCCTCGGCCGCGGCGACCGGATGCTGCTCCATGCCTCCGGAGCGGATCGTGTGCACCGCCCACGGCAGTACGCCGGGACGCCAGACGTTCCTCAGCACGTCGCCCAGGGTCACCTGCTGCAGGAACTCCCGGCGGGCGTGCGGCACTTCGGCCTCGTGCGCGTAGACGGGTGTGCCGTGGGCGCTGTGCAGGTACTCCGCCGAACCGAGGTGGTCGTTGTGGGCGTGGGTGAGGAGCACCGCCGTGACCTCCTTCGCCGAACTCCCCACCTGCTCAAGGGAGTCGAGCACGAGCCCACGGTCTCCGGGATACCCGGTGTCCACCAGGGTGGCCGCGCTGCCGTCCGTGAGGATCACCCAGTTGGTGTTGCTGCCGTGCACGAGATAGACGGCGTCGGCGACTTGGCGTACTTCTGCCCGCATGATCGTTCCTTGCGTGGTGGTGCTGTTCGGATCCGGCCAATCATCCAGGATCCAGCCAACCAGACGCGTAAAGTCCTGGCGTGCGCGGGGGAAGCCGCCTCCGGCACCGTCCGCCGGAGGCGGCCCCCGCGTGCGTCCGAAGCGGCCGCCTCTCCGCCTCAGCGCACGCCGTACGGGCGGAACTGCACGCTGATGCGCGGTCCCGCGGCTCGGGTGGTCTTGGGGACGCAGTGCTCCCAGGTCCGCTGGCAGGAGCCGCCCATCACGATCAGATCGCCGTGCCCCAGGGCGTGCCGCACCGAAGCGCCGCCGCGCAGCGGACGCAGCAGCAGGTCGCGGGGTGCGCCCACGGAGAGGATCGCCACCATCGTGTCCACGCGGGCACCCCGCCCGATCCGGTCGCCGTGCCAGGCGACACTGTCCCGGCCGTCCCGGTAGTAGCACAGCCCGGACGTGGTGAAGGGCTCGCCCAACTCCCGCGCGTAGTAAGCCGATAGCGCGTCCCGGGCCTCGGTCAGCACCGGGTGGGGCAGCGCGTCGTCCGCGCCGTAGAAGGCCAGCAGCCGGGGTACGGCCACGACCTGGTCGTACATCTGACGGCGCTCGGCGCGCCACGGCACGTCGGCGGCCAGCTCCTCGAACAGGGCGTCGGCGCCGCTCAGCCACCCGGGCAGCACGTCGATCCAGGCGCCGAGACCCAGCGTGGTGCGGCGGATCCCGTGGAGGGGGCCGACGCGGAGCCGGTCGGTCTGGTCGAAGAGGGAGCCCTGGAGATGGTGCGCGGTCATGGGACCAGCGTACTCCCTATTCGAATATCTGTTCCCATCCGGTTCCGGAGTGCGTCGGCCAGGCGCTGATCGCGGCGGAGGCGCAGGGCGGACGCGGTGATCGCCACGGCGGTGCCCAGGACCGCGTAGCCGCCGAGCACCCGCAGGGGGCTGGGCGATGGCGTTGCCGTAGACCGTGTTGCGTACGGCGCCTGGCCGTCGGAGCCCACGGCGATCTGCTCGTCGGCGACAGCGATCCCCTCGACGACCTCCACGTACTCACCCGCCCCGAACAGCACCTGCGGCACGTGATCAAGGCGAGGATCGTCATCTGAAGCGACCCGCTCTTTGGATACACTCGTGTATCGGATACATTCGCGTATCGAACATCGGGACGCGGAGGTCCGGGCATGGTGGCGGAGGCGACGGCCAAGCGGGTGACCAGGCGCCGGGTGCGTACGCGCGCCAATCTGCTGGACGCCGCGTTCGCCGTGTTCGCCGCGAAGGGTTTCGGGCGGGTCTCCATCGAGGAGGTCTGCGAGGCGGCCGGCTACAGCAGGGGCGCCTTCTACTCGAACTTCGTCAGCCTGGACGGGTTGTTCTTCGCGCTCTACCAGGAGCGCGCCGACCTGATCGCCGAGCAGGTGGCCGGCGCACTCGCTCTCGACGGCCCCGACCTCAACGTCCCGGCCGCCGTGGACCGGGTCACCGACGTGCTGCTCCTCGACCTGGACTGGCTCCTGGTCAAGACCGACTTCCTGGTGCACGCGGCCCGCGACCCCGCCGTGGCGCAGACCCTGCTGGGACACCGGGCCCGGCTGCGCGGGGCGATCGCGCACCGCCTCGCCCGCGCCCGGGGTCTCGCCGAACTCCCCTCCGTGCTCGGCGACTTGGACGCGGCGGCGTACGCCGTGGTCGCCGCGTACGACGGCGTCACCACCCAACTTCTGCTGGACAAGGACGTGGAGCACGCCCGCGTCTGGCTCAAGCAACTGCTCACCGCGCTGCTGACCGACGGCAGCCGCGCCCCCGAATGAGAAAGGCAACGGTCGCCATGGATGCGGACGTCATCGTCGTCGGAGCCGGTCTGGCCGGTCTGGTCGCGGCCCATGAACTGACCAGCCGAGGACGCCGGGTGGCGCTCGTCGACCAGGAGAACGCCGCCAACCTCGGCGGGCAGGCGTTCTGGTCCTTCGGCGGGCTGTTCCTCGTCGACTCCCCGGAACAGCGCCGCCTCGGCATCAAGGACTCCTTCGACCTGGCCTGGAACGACTGGCAGGGCAGCGCCGGCTTCGACCGTGTCGACGACGAGGACTCCTGGGCGGTGCGCTGGGCGCGCGCCTACGTCGAGTTCGCGGCCGGCGAGAAGCGGACCTGGCTGGAGAGCCACGGCATCAAGCTGCTGCCCACCGTCGGCTGGGCGGAACGCGGCGACCTGCGCGCCCACGGACACGGCAACTCGGTCCCGCGCTTCCACGTCACCTGGGGCACCGGCACCGGAGTCGTCGAACCCTTCGTGAACTACGCCAAGCAGGCCGCCCGCGACGGACTGCTCACCTTCTACTACCGCCACCAGGTGGACGAGTTGGTCGTCGAGGAGGGCGAAGCGCGCGGCGTACGCGGCACGGTCCTCGCCGAGGACGACTCGGCGCGCGGAGTCTCCTCCAGCCGTGAGGCGATCGGCGCGTTCGAACTCACCGCGCAGGCCGTCGTCGTGACCACCGGCGGCATCGGCGCCAACCACGACATCGTCCGCCGCTACTGGCCCGAACGCCTCGGCACCCCGCCCGCCGAGATGGTCACCGGCGTCCCCGCCTACGTCGACGGCCGGATGCTCGACATCAGCGCCGAGGCGGGCGTACGACTGGTCAACCGCGACCGCATGTGGCACTACACCGAGGGCCTGCAGAACTGGAACCCGGTCTGGCCCGGCCACGGCATCCGCATCCTGCCCGGCCCGTCCTCCCTGTGGTTCGACGCCCTCGGCCGCCGCCTGCCCGACCCGTGCCTGCCGGGCTACGACACCCTCAGCACCCTCAAGTACCTGCGGACGACAGCGGACTTGGCGGACCACGACCACTCCTGGTTCATCCTCACCCAGAAGATCATCGAGAAGGAGTTCGCGCTCTCGGGCTCCGAGCAGAACCCCGACATCACCGCCAAGGACAAGAAGGCGGTGCTGCGCGACCGGCTGCTCGGCAAGGGCGCGCCCGGCCCGGTGGACGCCTTCCTGCGCAAGGGCGCGGACTTCGTGACCGCCGGCAACCTGGAGCAACTGGTGGAGAAAATGAACCAGTTGACCGACAAACCGCTTCTCGACGCAGCCGTGGTGCGCCGCCAGATCGAGGCCCGCGACCTCCAGATGGCCAACCCGTACAGCAAGGACTCCCAGATCCAGGGCATCCGCAACGCCCGCCGCTACATCGGCGACCGCCTGGGCCGCGTGGCCACCCCGCACCGCATCCTCGACCCGGCCGCCGGCCCCCTCATCGGCGTCAAGTTGCACGTCCTGACCCGCAAGACCCTCGGCGGCATCCAGACCGACCTCGACTCACGCGCCCTGGGTGCCGACGGAGAGCCGATCGGCGGACTGTACGCGGCGGGCGAGGTGGCCGGCTTCGGCGGCGGTGGTGTGCACGGCTACAACGCCCTCGAAGGCACCTTCCTCGGCGGCTGCCTCTTCTCCGGCCGGGCCGCGGGACGCGCGGCGGCCAAGCAGACCGCCTGACCGGAGGCCACGGCCCGTCTCCTCAGCCGATCAGCTGCCGAGGAGGCGGGCCAGCACCGCCGCGTGACTCTCCTGCGGCGACTTCACCGCCGTCAGCAGGGTCACCGGCCCCATGCGGACCAAGTTCCGCAGGGTGTGCAGGAGTTGGGCCGCCTCCGGCTCGGCGAGCTCCGCCTCGTACCGGCCGGCGAACTCGTCGTAGGACCCCTCGCCCGCGTGGTACCACCGGCGCAGTTCGTTCGACGGGGTGAGGGCCTTGGGCCACTCGTCGACGCGGGCCGCGTCCTTGGACAGGCCGCGCGGCCACAGCCGGTCGATCAGGACGCGGACGCCGTCCTCCGGCTCGGGCGGATCGTAGACACGGCGCACGCGTACGGTCACGGGCGGGGCTCCCTCGGGTGGCGGTGATGCCGTGAGCCTACGTCCGGGCAGGCACGGGTCGCGCAGCCGCTCGCCGGTGGAACGGAAGTCGTCGAGGACGACTGGGCGGCCGTCGCGAAGAAACGGAAGGTCTTGCCGACCGGTCCTCACACCCGGACGCGGAGGGCCGTGACAGGAGTGGGGTGTGTCGACTCCGGTGGGGGATGGGCTGATGGTCCTCACTGGCGCCCCACGGGGCCCAAGCGGCGTGGGCTGTGCTTCGACGACGCTGGTGCTGTCGGCGGAGCGAAGCAGAGCCGACCGAAGAGAGCGGGAGGAAACGGCCATGGGTGAGTTCAGGGTCAAGGAAGTCATGACCCGGGAGGTCGTGCGCGCCCGCCGCGACACACCGTTCAAGGAAGTCGCCCGGCTGCTGGCGGAACACCGCATCAGCGGACTGCCGGTGGTGGACGACCAGGAGAAGGTCGTCGGGGTGATCTCCGAGACCGACCTGCTGTACCACCAGGGGCGGCAGGATCCGGACCGCCGGCACAGGCGTTTCCACGTGCTGCGGCCGACCCGTTCCGCGCGCTCGGCCACGGCCAAGGCCTGGGCCAGGACCGCGGAGCAGCTCATGACACGACCCGCGTTCATCGTCGCCCCGGAGCAGCAGGTGACGGACGCCGCGTCGATGATGGATCGGCACCATGTGGCGCGGCTGCCCGTGGTGGACGACGAGGACCGACTGGTCGGCATCGTCACCAGGGGCAACCTGCTGAAGCTCTTCCTGCGTCCGGACGCGGAGATCGGCCGGGACGTCGTCGACCGGGTGGTCCGGGGGATCGCCTGCCCCCGGTACGAGGTGGACGCCGCCGTCGCCGACGGGGTGGTGACGCTGCGGGGACACCTGGCGCGACGCGGCGACGCCCAGCTCGCGGCGCGGATCGCCGGACAGGTGGACGGCGTCGTCGCCATCACGGACCACCTCACCTACGAATCGGACGGGCTCAGACCGTAGGGGCCTCCTCGGACGCCGGTGTGGACTGCGCCGGCGACCCGGCCTGGTGAACGGAGGCCATGTCCTGAGGGCTTGGGCCGTCCGCCGAGACGGTCTGTCCGGGGGTGTGCGCATCCGCGGGGACCGACTCCGTGTCCCCGGCGAGCCGCAGGCCGGTCACGGATGAGAAGCAGTGCACCGCGTCGGCGTCGCCGTGCACCGCGACGCGGAGTGCGGATCCCTTGCTCTGGGTGGGGCGACCGGGGAGCCGGACGACGACCGGGACGAGGTCCTGGCCGAGCTTCGCGGTCGCGTGGAGGTACGCGATGGCCCCGGTGTCCTCGACCGCGTCGATGACCAGGTCCAGCGCCGGGGTCTCCAGGTCGTCGGGGGACAGCACCTGGAGATGCTCGGGCCGGATGCCGAGCGTGATCTCGGTACCGCCGTCGGCGGATGCGGCGTTGAGCGCGGTACGGGTCAAGGGCACGGCCAGCCCGCCCAGTTGGGCCCCGTCCGCGGTGAGCGGCAGCCGGAAGAGGTTCATCGCGGGAGAGCCGATGAAGCCGGCGACGAAGGTGTTGGCGGGATGCCCGAAGACCTCCTTGGGGGTGCCCACCTGTTGCAGTACGCCGTCCTTCATGACGGCGAGGCGGTCGCCCATCGTCATCGCCTCGACCTGGTCGTGGGTGACGTACACGGTGGTGGTGCCCAGGCGGCGCTGCAGCACGGCGATCTGGGTGCGGGTCTGGACGCGCAGCTTGGCGTCCAGGTTGGACAGCGGCTCGTCCATCAGGAACACCCGGGGTTCGCGCACGATGGCGCGCCCCATCGCCACCCGCTGCCGCTGGCCGCCGGAGAGGGACTTGGGCTTGCGATCGAGGTACTCCGCCAGGTCCAGGATGGCCGCGGCCTCCTGGACGCGCTGCTGGACGCGGGGCTTGGGCATGCGCGCGATCTTGAGCGCGAAGCCCATGTTGGCGGCTGTGGTCATGTGCGGGTACAGCGCGTAGTTCTGGAACACCATCGCGATGTCGCGGTCCTTGGGGGGCAGATGGGTCACGTCGCGGTCGCCGATACGGATCGACCCGGAGTCGACCTCCTCAAGCCCGGCGAGCATGCGCAGGCTGGTCGACTTGCCGCAGCCCGAGGGTCCCACCAGGACCATGAACTCGCCGTCGGCGATCTCCAGATCGAGGTCGCTGACGGCCGGGTGGTCCATGCCCGCGAAGCACCGGGACGCGTGGTCGAAGCTGACGGACGCCATGATCTTCTCCTCCCGGGAACATCTCCCCACACCCAGGCTGGAACGGGAGTCGGCGGTACGGCAGGACCCGGACGACCTCTCTGTGGTGCCGATCGGCCCATTGGGCGCGGCCAGTTGCCCCGCAAGGCTTGGTCTGACGGAGGCGGAAGGGGGGAGACATGTTCCGGTCGCGGGTGGGGCCGTCCCGGCCCAGGCACCCGAACACCGACACGGTGCCGCTGATCCCGGCGGCCCGCCCGAGCACGGGGGAGGAGGGCTCCGCCCCCGTCTTCGTCGACTCCAGCGGGCGCCGCGGGCGGCGCATCCGGCGCGTCGCCTATGCGGCCGGCGCGCTGTGTGCCGCGTACACCGGCGTACTCGCGCTCAGTTTCATGGGCGCGACGCCGTTCGCCCCGCGCACCGTACTGCCCGTACCGGGACTGCCCTCCGAGAAGCCCGGTGCCGTGACCGAGACCCCGCGCGGCGATCTGCCGGGTGAGTCCGTGGCCCCCTCGTCCGGTGGCGCGTCGACGTCACCGTCCGCCCTGCCCACGGTTTCGCCCTCGGGCGGCAGCCCCTCCACCCCGGTGACCGGCCCCGTCACCTCGCCCGCGCCCACGGCGAGTTCCTCACCGACCGGCTCTTCGCCCGCGACCGGCCCGACGGACTCCGGCAGCCCGTCCGGCTCCGGTCCCACGACCTCGGGCGGTACGTCGAGCGCCGGCCCAGGGAGCTCCGGCAGTACGCCCAACGGGTCGCCGGGCACCGGCGGGGAGTCACCCGGCACCTCCAGCGTCCCGGCGGGGACCTGATGAGCGCGCGGCAGCCGGGGCTGGGCACCGGCACACGGGGGACCCGCCGGGGCACCGCCTCCCGCCCGCGGATCGTGTCCCTGTTGGTGGTCCTGGCCGTGATGACGGGCATCCTGCTGCTGAACGGCTACACGCACGGCGAGTTCGCCGCCGACCACCGGGTGCACCCGCCGGTGGCGGCCGACCGGGTGCCGGCGAAGGTGCTGCACGGCGGCCCCGTGATCGACACCACCGGCACCGTCACGCGCAGCCACCGGATGCCGGACCGCACCGTCGCCCTGACCTTCGACGACGGCCCGGACCCGACCTGGACCCCGAAGATCCTGGACGTGCTCGACCGCTACGGCGTCAAGGGCACCTTCTTCGTGACCGGCGCGGCGACCGCCCGGGAGCCCGGCCTCGTACGGCGGATGGTGGCCTCCGGGGACGAGGTCGGCGTGCACACCTTCACCCACCCCGACCTCGTGTACCAGTCGGCGTCCCGGACGGACCGCGAACTGGCGCAGACCCAGCTCGCGTTGGCGGGAGCGGCCGGCATCCACAGCTCGCTCGTCCGCCCGCCCTACTCGGCCCACGCGGCGGACCTGGACGACCTCTCCTGGCCCGTGGTCCGGCAGTTGGGCAAGAAGGGGTACATCACCGCCCTCGTCGACATCGACACCGAGGACTGGCGCCGGCCCGGCGCGACGGCCATCGCGGACAGCGTCACCGATCGACTGAACGGTCGGGGCGCCGTGGTGCTGCTGCACGACGCCGGCGGCGACCGCTCCCGGACCGTCCGCGCACTAGACACCCTGATCCCCGAACTCCTCGGCCGGGGCTACCGGTTCACCACCGTCACCGGCGGGCTGGGCGCGGGCAGCGCCCATCACCCGGTCTCCGGGGCCGAGTTGTGGAGCGGCCGGGTCTTCGTGGCAGCCGTGGCCGTCGGCGAATGGCTCGTGCCCGCGCTGGCGACGCTGATGGCCCTGGTGGGCGGGCTGATGCTGCTGCGCTTCGCGGCAATGCTGGTGTTCGCCCGCCGCCACGCGCGGCGGCGCCGCGATCCGGGCTTCTCCTGGGGACCGGAGGTCACCGAACCCGTCAGTGTGGTGATCCCCGCCTACAACGAGCGCAAGTGCATAGCCCACACGGTGCAGTCCGTGGCCAAGAGCGAGCACCCCGTGGAGATCGTCGTCGTGGACGACGGTTCCACGGACGGCACGGCCGAGACGGTGGAGGCACTCGCGCTGCCCGGCGTCACCGTCGTACGACAGGCCAACCGCGGCAAGCCGGCCGCGCTCAACACAGGTATGGCCCGGGCCTCGTACCCGCTGATCGTGATGATGGACGGCGACACCGTCTTCGAGCCGGACACCGTGCACCGGCTGGTACAGCCCTTCGCCGACCGACGGGTGGGGGCGGTGGCCGGCAACACCAAGGTCGGCAACCGGGGGAGCCTGCTGGGTACTTGGCAGCATCTCGAATACGTGATGGGCCTCAACCTCGACCGCCGCATGTACGACGAACTCGGCTGCATCCCCACCGTACCGGGGGCCGCCGGTGCGTTCCGGCGCACCGCCCTGCGCCATGTCGGCGGCCTGAGCGACGACACCCTCGCCGAGGACACCGACCTCACCATGGCGCTGCACCGGGGCGGCTGGCACGTGGTGTACGAGGAGCGCGCCCGCGCCTGGACCGAAGCACCGGTGACCGTCGGCCAGTTGTGGCGCCAGCGCTACCGGTGGAGCTACGGCACCCTCCAGTCGATGTGGAAGCACCGCCACGCGGTCGTCGAGCGGGGCCACGCGGGACACTTCGGCCGCTACGGACTCGCGCTGGTGGTGCTGTTCACGGTGCTCACCCCGCTGCTGGCTCCCCTGATCGACCTGTTCCTCCTGTACGGACTGCTCTTCCAGGACCCGGTGCGCACCGCGGCCGCCTGGGGCGCACTGCTCGCCGTGCAACTGCTTTGCGCCGCCTACGCGTTGCGGCTCGACGGCGAGAAGCAGCGGTCGCTGTGGGCGCTGCCGCTGCAGCAGCTCTTCTACCGCCAGTTCCTCTACACGGTGCTCCTCCAGTCGTGCACCACGGCGCTCACCGGCGCCCGGCTGCGCTGGCACAAGCTGCGTCGCACGGGCCAGGTGAACGCGCCCGGGCTGCCGACGCAGGAAGTGGTGCCGACGGCCGCCGCCCCACCGCCCGCCGCCACAACGGCCGCCCCACCGACAGCGGCCCGTAAGAACGGCGGCCGGAACCTGTATCTGGACTTCCTGCGCGCCGTGGCCCTGGTCCGCGTGGTGACCTACCACACCTTCAACTGGGCCTGGCTGACCCTGGCCTTCCCGGCGATGGGCGTCATGTTCGCGCTGGCCGGCTCGTTGATGGCCCGTTCGCTCGACCGCCACGACCGCACTCCGGCGGCCGTGGTGCGGGCGCGCATGCGCCGACTGCTGCCGCCGGTGTGGCTGTTCGGCCTCGTCGTGGTCGTCGCGATGCTGCTGACGGGCTGGCGGCCGGACGAGAGCGGCGGCGGGCGTGCGTCCGGATGGGCGCGGATGGTGTTCTGGATCGTGCCGGTGAGCGAGCCGCCCTTCGCCCACACCGACTGGGCCGCGCAGATCGTCGCGCCGCTCTGGTACATCCGCGCCTACCTGCTGTTCGTGATCCTCTCGCCGCTGCTGCTGCGGGCGTTCCGCAGAGCGCCCTGGACGGCCGTGGTGACGGGACTGGTCCTCGCGGCGCTGGCACAGTTCGAGCTGCTGCCGTTGCCGGCCCGGGTCGAGGAGCCGTTCACCGACCTGGCCACGTTCGCCGCCTGCTGGCTCCTGGGCTTCGCCCACCACGACGGACTCGTACGGCGGTTGCCGGCGCCCCGGGTGTGGGCGGTGGCCGCGGCCGTCATGGCGGTGGGCGGCTGGTTCGCGCTGACGCACCGGACCGAGGAGGGCTACGACCTCGGCTCGATCCCGCTCGGACAGGCCCTCTGGTCCTTCGGTTTCGTCCTGCTGCTTCTGCGGCTCGGCCCGCGGAGCGACCGCTGGGTGCGGCGCCACCGGCCGCTGCACGACACCGTGGTGCTGCTCAACGCCCGTGCTGTCACGGTCTATCTGTGGCACGAGGTGGCGCTGGTCCTCGGGGTGGTGCTCATCGACCGCATGTGGCGGGTCCCCGCGCTGGAGAACTCCCTGCCGCTCGGCGCCACTTGGTTCCTGTATCTCGTCGCCTGGCCTCTCATCGCCGTCGCGGTACTGCTGGTCGGGTGGGCGGAGGACCGCGCGGCGAAACGTCCGGCACGACTGTGGCCACGGCCGGTTCGGCAGACCGAAGGGGCGTGAGACGGGCGGTCGTGCGGGGCGGACGAGGCGGGGGAGGGGGTAGTCCGCCCGCGGACGGACGTGCAGGTCCACTCCTCCCCCTGGACTGTCGGGGAAGGTGCCCGCACGGCTCGGTCGGTCGTACCGGCGGGCACGCATCCACCCGCTCCAGCGCAAGGCGGATGCCGTCCCGATGGACCGACCCGTCGGGGCGTTCCCGGCGCGGGGCGTCGGGGGGAACTGCCTCCGCGCCACTTTCAGTGTCCATCGCGGATCTGTGGGGAAGGTGTGCCGAACGGCTCCCGTCGGGGGCCGTTCGGCTGGTTGCGGCGGCCGGTGGCGCGGCAGGCCGTCACGGCTCGGCGGGGCCGGCCAGCGCCACGAAGTCGTCGGAGTAGACGTCGTGGAGCCGAATGGCCAGGTCCTCCAGAGCACGGCTGGCGGCGAGCTCGTCACCGATCTCCGGAACGGCACGGTCGACAGGGTTGCGCCGGGCCACGCCACGCCCGGTGACCGTCGACGTGTCCCGGGTGCGCAGGACGGCCCGTGCGTGAGTGTCGTCGCCGTCCTCGGTGATGTAGATCTGTACGGTCCACTGCTTGGCTTCCATCGTGATCACTCCCGGGCGGAGGGGTACGAGGGCCGAGCGGGCAGACCCGCAGGGACCCGGAGCGGGACTGCGGGGGAGCGCGACGGCTTCTGCCTCCACTTCTCAGCCTGCGCCTCTCCGCGGAGCCGGTCCAGGGCCGAACGGCCCAGCGGGCAGGCTTCGTCGGGCGTGTCGCGATCGGACAAGGCCTGCTGCGCGGGCGTCCGCGTGCCGGCCGGCTGAGGCGTCAGGTACGCGGCGCCCGAGTGCCACCCTGTCCGAGTCCGACCGGCGGATGTCACAGGGCGGCGCTCCGGCTTCGTGGTGCGGTCCGGCGGTCTCGCCGTCACGCCCGGTCGCGCGGGTGGCAGGGCTTCCGGCGATGAGCTGATCGCGGATGTGCGCTCGCACGAGCGCCGCGCTCCCTTGCCTTGGGGGGTGCCTCGTCACTCCGCGCTGAGGACCGTGTCGGGTCCTCGCCGTGGGGTCGGGCGGCTGCGAGGGGCGTGGCCGAGGCGCAGGATCATCTGCGGGAACTCTCCGCGCGTGAGCGTCGTGCGGACCTGGGCGCGCAGCCACGGGACTTCGAGGGGCTGGGTGTGGAAGGCGGCCACGGACCAGCGGGTGGTGGCGTGCAGCAGGACCCGCTGGAGGGCCTGCCCCGCGTGCAGCCAGTCCTCCCGGGTGTCGTGCCGCGTGGTGAGGACGAGGGTCAGCCCCGTCTCCGGCGGCCAGACCTCGGGCACGTCCGGCAGGGCGCGGGTGAGCCCCAGGAAGTCGCGGCCGACGAGACCGGTGCGGTCCGGGGGACGGACACAGACGTCCAGGGGGACGCCGTCCGGACGTCGGTCCCGGGCGGCCCGCGTCCAGTGGACCAACTCGGCGATGTGACCGGGGTCGTTGCGGTGGACGGCCTCCGCGGACCGGACCAGCTCAGCGAGCTGACGCCGTGCGACACGGGATTCCACTGCGTACAGAGCGGCACCCTCCGCACGGGCGTGCTCACGCAACTCCCCGATCAGCGGCTGCGGAAGCGGCGACTGCTGGAAGGGGCCGCGGTGCGTGTGCCGTTGCCACAGGGCGCGGTACATCAGGTTCTCGCCGGTGCTCGGCCTGGCGTACGGCCCCCAGGCGACGCGGGCGAGATGGGCCGGGTTCCAGGGAGTGGGGAGCAGCTGTACGACGGGCTGGAAGCCCAGGTGCCGCATGGCGACACGCACGTTGAACAGGGCCGCGCCGCCGCTGATGAGCTGCTCCCGTCCGTCCGGGTCGGTGAGCAGGAGCCGCCGCGTGGGGTCCGCGTACACGTCGAGGTCGGTGTCCCGGCCGACGAACAGCCAGGGCTGGGTGTTGTGTATCGAGGGCGCGCTGACGGCCGCGCGGACCAGGTGGTGGGCCGCGTGGTCGACCTGAGCGGAGACTGTCTCCATGGTGGGCACCGCCGTTCGTCGTTGACTTCTGCGGGCGCGGAACTCAGCCGTGCGCCACGACGGCGACGGGGCAGCGCGCGCGGTGGATCACGGTGCGGGTGACCGGACCGGTGTGCGGACCGGGGCGGCGGTCGCGCAGATGGCGGCCGACGACGAGGAGTCCGGCGTCCGATGCGGCGCGGACCAGGTGTGCTCCTGCCCTGCCCCTGACGACCGTGGAGGTGACCTCGACGCCCGGGTATTTGTCCCGCCAGTTCTGGAGGACTCCGGCCAGGAGGCCGAGCAACTCCTCCTCGCGCCGGGGCCCTTCACCGGGTCCGGGGTCTCCGGGGCCGGGGGGAGCGGCAGACGAGGTGTCCCAGGCATGGAGCACGCGCAACGGCGCCCCGCGCAGCGCGGCTGCCCCGAAGGCGAACCCGACCACCTCGTCGCACGCCTCACCCAGATCGACGCCGAGAACGACGTCACGGTACGGCGTGAACGGCGACGCGTAGCCGTCCCCGTTCAGAAGATGCTCGTCCGCGGACCGCTGCCCGGCCTCGACCAGGACGACCGGACGGACGGCCCGGGCGACGACGGCCTGGGCCACCGACCCGACGAGGAATCCGGTGAAGCCGCTCAGCCCGCGCGAACCGAGCACCAGCAACTCGGCGTTCCGCGCGGCGTGCAGGAGTACGGCAGCCGCCGGACCCTCGATGTGCTCGTCGGTGAGCAGCGCCTCCGGGCAGGTCCGCGCGACGCGGTCCTCGACCGTGCGCAGGACACCCCGGCCCAGACGGTGCCGCATCGCGCTCGCAGCAGGAGAGAGCGCCTGGTCCGGGCCCCGGCCGGAGGTGTGCACCAGGTGCAGTCGCAGGCCGCGACGCACCGCCTCCCGGGCACCCCACTCGGCGGCGGCCAGGCTCTCCGGAGATCCGTCGACTCCGACGACGACCGGTCGTGACATGGGGCACCTCCCTGGCTCTCGCCCGGTGGGTCCTTCTCGGCCCTGTCCCCATCGTCGTGCCGGACAACCGCGCGGTGGAGGGGCCACCGGTCCCGGACTTTGGTCCGTACGACCCCTGCCCGGAGCTCCCCGCCCGGGACGACCGTGGGACACGCAGACAGGCGTGCCGCAAGCAGGCAGGAGGCGAACCGGCATGGGACGGACGATCGTCGTCGGAGTGGACGGCTCCGTGCGAAGCGGAGTGGCGGCGGACTGGGCGGCCCGGGAGGCCCTGCGGTGCGGCCTGATTCTGCAGGTGGTCCATGTGTCGGAGGGGCCGGGGACGGGGCCGTCCGGGCCTCCGCGTTCCGGCCTCGGGGAACCGCTGCCCGGCCTGGCGGAACGCGAACTGATGTCCTCGCCCTCCGAGTTGACGGTCCATGAGATCCGGGTCGACGGTGAGCCGGCAGCCCGGCTGCTCGCCCTGGGCGCCTCGGCCGAACTGCTCGTGCTCGGGATGCGTGGCGCCGGAGGGTGCGCGGGGCTGCCGGTCGGTTCGGTGGCGGGCGCGGTGGCCGAGCGCTCCGCCCGGCCCGTGGTCCTCGTCCCGGGCGGACCCGCCTGCGCGGGCACGGGATGGCGTACGGACAAGGTCGTGCTGGGCGTGGACGCGCGGCGGCCGGACGAGCCGGCCATCGGCTTCGCCTTCGACAGGGCGAGCCGCGTGAACGCCCGCCTGCGCGTGGTGCACGCCTGGACGATGCCGGAGTCCGGCGCCTCCGCGCTCCCGTTCGTCGCGCGGTGCAGGGACCGGGCGGCCCGGGAGGACGAGAACATGCGGCTCCTGTCCGATGTGCTGCGCCCGTGGCGCGAGAAGTACCCGCGTGTGCGGGTACTGGAGGACGTCGTGCACTTCGGTGCCGGTGAGGCACTCGTACGGGCTTCCGGCCGGGCGGAGCTGCTGGTGGCGGGGCGACGGGAGAACAGGTTCGGCTCCGCGCTGAAGTGGCTGGTCGAGCAGGCCGGATGCCCGGTGGTCGTCGTGCCCGGGTGAGGAGAGCCGGCCGAACCGTCCAGGCACAGCCGCGGTGACGTGCGCACGCGGTGAGACGCTCCACGGCCTTGCCCTCGCCCTCGCCGGCGTGGTCGGTCTCGACGTCGAAGCGGGGCGGTTCGCCGTCGGCGCGCGGGTCAGGTGACGCAGTCCCGGCAGGTTGCCGTTCCAGATGGCCAGCCTGGCCCGAACCTCGTCACCACCCGCGAGAAGGGAGACGGCGACGCGTGCTCGCGAGCGGCGGCCGGGCTTCCTGCGGTGACGGACGCGGTGGTCAGGAACGGCTTCCGTCACCCGCCTCGGGCCGGTCGGGCAGGACCCGGAAGACCGGGACCCGGTCGGCGATCCGGGCGAACTCCTCCAGTGGGGCCCGCCGGTCCACCGGCAGATGCGGCCGGGCTCCCGGCGCCAGTGCGAGATAGCGGCGCAGGACAGGTGCCCGGTCGCCGACCTCGACCTCTTCGAGACGTACCGCCTCGCGCCGGCCGTGCCGCAGCACCGCCCGCCCGCCGGCCGCCCGGACATTGCGCACCCAGTTCGCGTCCGGGCCGAGCATCGAGACCAGATACCGCTCGCCCTCGTGGTCCGCGACCACCAGAGGCAGCGAGACAAGTCGTCCGGTACGGCGCCCGGGCACCTCCAGGGCGACCAGGCGCCGAGGCCCCAGACCCGCCGAAGTGGCAAGCGCCGACTGGCGGTTCATCACGCGTGCCAGGCGTCCCGGACGACCGCCGCGGTACAGCCACCGGTAGATCCGGTGCAGCCGGCGGACCGAGTCGTCGTGGCCCATGGCTCACACCCCCCTCGGCACGCCACCGCACCCCTGTGGGGCGGCACGCCTTCCGGTGAGGAGCTGTGATGCGGCCTGCCTCGTCGCGAGCACGGTCGTCCCCTCTCTGCGCCGGGGGCGGACGGTGCACCCCCCTCGTCCACCAAACTCCGCCCGTTCCCGGCTCGTCCGCCAGGGCCGGTCGGTCCCCGGACGCGGGCATCCGAGCCCGGCGTCGGCCGAGCCCCTGTACCACCGCTCACACGCGGCGACTGCGGCTGCCCGCGTCCGTGATCCGGGGAGCCACCGATTCCTGGGGGCGCCGCGTATGTGCCGCAGCGGGCACCGTACGTGATCCCGGGTGCCGGACATGCGACCCGGAACGACGGACTCCACGATGAGTACATGGCCGCAGGTATGCCGACCCCTTCGACGTCAGCGGGCCCGGCCCGGCCGCGAGGCCCGAGTCCACGGCCGTATCCGGGACCACGCCGTGACGACGAGCGGCGAGCCGATCGAGGCCGACCGGCCCAAGCGCCGGGCGGGAACGCGCGGCAAGCTGGACGTGATGGGCATTTCGGTTATCGCGTGCGCCTCTGGGGAAGCCGCCCGCGTCCCTGTGACCGGAGGCCGGCCTTTCGGGGAGCCGGAGAAGGGAAGGAGCGTCATGAAGGGCTACGTCTTCCACGGTCCGGGACAGTCCTCCTGGGACGACGTGCCGGATCCGGGCATCGAGGATCCCACCGATGTGATCGTGCGCGTCGACGCCGTCACCATCTGCGGGACGGACCTGCACATCCTCAAGGGCGATGTGCCCGAGGTGCGCCCCGGCACGGTCCTCGGCCACGAGGCGGTCGGCGAGGTCGTGGAAGCGGGCTCCGACGTGCGGACCGTACGGCCCGGGGACCGGGTCCTGGTCTCCTGCATCACCGCCTGCGGGCGCTGCGCCTACTGCCGCAAGGCCATGTACGGCCAGTGCCGCGACGGCGGGGGCTGGATCCTCGGCCACCTCATCGACGGCACGCAGGCCGAGTACGTGCGCGTCCCGCACGCCGACCTCTCCGTCCATCCGCTGCCCAGCAGCCTGGATGCCAGGGACGCGGTGCTGCTGGCGGACATCTTCCCCACCGGGTACGAGGTGGGTGTGCTCAACGGACAGGTGCGCCCCGGCGACACGGTCGCCGTCGTCGGTGCCGGTCCGGTGGGTCTGGCCGCGATCGCCACGGCCCGGCTGTTCTCGCCCGAGCGCGTCGTCGCCGTGGACCTGGCCGCCGCCCGACTGGACGCGGCGAAGCGGTTCGGCGCCGACGCCGTCGTGGACGCCCGTGAAGCCCCTGAGCAGCTCATCGCCGATCTGACCGACGGGATGGGAGCGGACGTCGTCATCGAGGCGGTCGGCGTGCCGGAGACCTTCGAACTGTGCACGCGCATGGTGCGGCCCGGCGGTCATGTCGCCAACGTCGGCGTGCACGGCAGGCCCGCGACCCTGCACCTCGAAGACCTGTGGATCAAGAACATCACCATCACCACCGGCCTGGTCGACACCCACTCCACCCCCACCCTGCTGCGGATGGCGGCAGCCGGCCGGCTGCCCACCGGGGCGTTGGTCACCCACACCTTCCCGCTGGAGCTCATGGAGGAGGCGTACGACGTCTTCGCCAAGGCCGCCGACACCGGCGCCCTCAAGGTCGTCCTCGGCGGGGCGCGGCACGAGGAAGTCGTTGTGGTTGGGCCGCCCGACGAGAGGACATGACAGACCATGAGCCACCGAGCTGTGCCGGACACGACCCACCGACCACCAGTGGGCGACCTGGGGCGTCGCCTCGTTCAGCGACGTACGGAGTGCGGCCTGACCCGGAAGGAGACGGCCGACCGGGCGGGAGTGGCCCCGAGCTATCTGCGATACCTGGAGGAGCATCATGGCGCCGCGCCCGGCACCGGCGTCCTGCTCCGTCTCGCGGGTGTTCTGGACACCACGCTGGCGCATCTGACGGGCGGTGACGTCGAGTTGCCGCCGGGCCCGGAACAGGCCGACCGCCATGCCGAATTCGTCGAGCTGAGCACGCAGGAGTGCCGCACCCTGCTGTCCACGCACGGTGTGGGACGAGTGGCGATACCCGTCGAGGACGGGCCCGTGATCGTTCCCGTCAACTACAGCGTCGTCGACGACCTCATCGTCTTCCGCACCGATCCCGGCAGCGTCACGTCCCGGGCGCCCGGTTGTCGCGTGGCCTTCGAGGTCGACCGGATCGACGACGCGTTCAGCACCGGCTGGAGCGTACTCGTCCGAGGGAGGGCGACGGCTGTGACGGAGCCCGACGCCGTCCGCAGGCTGACGGAGCTGGCGTACAGCTCACCGTGGGCGGGCGGGCAGCGCGAGTTGTGGGTGTCCGTCCGACCGGACGCCATGACCGGGCGGCGGATAGCAGTGGACGTCTGACGTACGGGTTGTACCCGGCGTACGCCGACGCCGGAAAGTCTGTGCCGTCGACAGGCCCGCGCGAGCCGCTGCCGGACTTGGCCGAGCACAGGCGCGGCCGGTCGGCCCATCTCTGTGTCCAGTGCAACGGACACGGAGATGGGCGGGGTTCACGAAGGGGCGGGAAGGGTCCATCCGCTTCTCGCGGATCCTGATTGCGCGGTGCGCGGCTCGAAGACCGCCTCTCCGCGTCCCTCTGCGGGCCCTTCCCGTCACCTTCGGCACAACACACGGGCCAGTCCCGCGCGAGGGCCGATCGGTCCCGAATCCGAGGGAGGAACGTCGCGGCCACGGTGGTCATCACCCGTGGAGCGGGCACCTCACATGGGCCGAACGGTCACTTCCGGGGCCGAAGCGCCCCTGCTACGACAGGACGGGGGGTGCGACGCTGGGCAGCGGAACCGTTCTGCTGTGCGGCTGCGCAGCCCGGCGAAAGGCGGCGAGGACGATGGAACTGCCCCTGGTCGTGGGTGTCGACGGATCGGACGGGAGCCTGCTCGCGGTCGACTGGGCGGTGGACGAAGCGGCCCGGCTCGGGCTGCCGCTTCGGCTGGTGTACGCATCCCTGTGGGAGCGCTACGAGAGCGTGGTGTCGTCGGGCGGCCGAGAGCGCCCCTCCCGGCAGGTCATGGCGGACAACACCGTCGGATCGGCGGCGGAACGCGCCCACCGACGCCGTCCCGAGGTGAAGGTGTCCACGGAGGTGGTCCCCGACGAGGCGGCGAGCACCCTGGTACGCGAAGGCCACAACGCGTACGCGCTCGTCACCGGAGTGCGCGGACGTGGCGAAGTGGCAGGTCTGCTCCTCGGTTCGGTCAGCCTGGCGGTGGCCGCCCGCGCTCACTGCCGCGTGATCGTCGTCCGCGGTGACAGGGCCGGTCTGGAGAGCACGCACGAACGGATCCTGCTCGGTGCCGGTGAACCCGCGACCGGCGGAGAAGCGGTGCGTTTCGCCTTCCGCGAGGCGGAGGCCCGCAAGTGCACCCTCGACGTCGTACGCGCCTGGCGCTGCCCGGCGCACGAGACCGCCGACGACCCGCGGCTGGCCGAGGACCCGGCGCACCACCACGAGGAGCGGGCGTCCGCCCTGCTCGACGCCCTGCTGCACGACCCCGCGGCGGACCATCCCGGTGTGCGGGTGCGCCGCGGCACGGTGGAGGGCTCGGCCCGCAGGGTGCTGCTGAACCGGACGGCCGCCGCCGACCTCGTGATCGTCGGAGCCAGGCGCCGGACCGGTCACTTCGGCCTCCAACTGGGCCGCGTGGCACACACGTTGCTGCACCATGCGGACTGCCCGGTGGCCGTCGTACCGCAGGCGGTGTGACGATGGGCCGCCGACCCACCGCCCCCACGTGCCAGGACCTGCCGTCCCCCGTGCTGAGGGACGTGCGGGCCGTCGTCTTCGACACCGACGGAGTGATCACCGATTCGGCCCGGGTGCATGCCGCGGCCTGGAAGACGGCGCTCGACGCCTTCCTGCGCGAGCACCCGCCCGAGGATCCGGCCCTGCGCGGGCCGTTCGACGTGCGCGACGACTACCTCCGTCACGTGGACGGCAAGTCCCGCTCCGACGGCGCCGCCGCGTTCCTCGCCTCGCGAGGCATCGAGCCGTCGCCGCAGACGGTGCGGGAGGTCGCCGACGACAAGGAGCGCCTGTTCACCGAGCAGTTGAGCAGGCACGGGGTCGACGCGTATCCCGGAACCGTGCGGCTGGTGCGCGCCCTGCGCCGGGCCGGTGTTCCCCGTGCCGCGGCCTCCGCGTCCCGGCACGCCCGCGAACTGCTCACCCGGGCCGGGGTGCTGGACCTTTTCGACGTGCTGGTGGACGGCGGCGAGGCGGCCCGGCTGGGCCTGCCGGGCAAGCCGCGGCCCGACCTCTTCCTGGAGGCGGTTCGCCGCCTCGGCGTCCCCGCCTCTCGTGCCGCCGTCGTCGAGGATGCCGTGGCCGGCGTGGAGGCGGCCCGCCTCGGTGGGTTCGCCCTCGTCGTCGGCGTGGACCGCGCGGCCGACCGGGCCACGGGCGAGAGGCTGCTGAGGCACGGCGCCGACATCGTTGTGCGGGATCTCGGAGAGCTCTGCACGGAGGAATCGGCGAAGTGACGGACTGGACCTGGGAGTACGAGGGGTACGTTCCCGCCGACGAGCGTCTGCGGGAGTCGCTGTGCACGCTGGGCAACGGCTACTTCGCCACCCG
Organism: Streptomyces sp. NPDC050548; assembly: GCF_044457385.1. Taxonomy (NCBI): domain Bacteria; kingdom Bacillati; phylum Actinomycetota; class Actinomycetes; order Kitasatosporales; family Streptomycetaceae; genus Streptomyces; species Streptomyces sp. NPDC050548. The sequence goes on along the minus strand of NZ_JBITGV010000030.1, from coordinate 28,808 downwards.
CGGCGCTCTTCCGGAGTGCGACGCGGACGAGGTGCACTACCCGGGCACGTATGTGGCGGGGTGCTACAACCGGCTCACCTCGGACGTGGCCGGCCGCCGGGTCGAGAACGAGGACATGGTCAACGTGCCGAACTGGCTGCCCCTGCGGTTCCGGCTGCGCGGCGGGCCGTGGCTCACCCCGGACACCGCACCGGTGATCGAGCACCGTCAGTGCCTCCACCTGGCCTCCGGGCTGCTGGAGCGGCGGACACGCTTCGACCTCGGCGGGGAACGGATCTTGTCCGTAAGGCAGCAGCGGCTCGTGCACATGGGCGACCCCCATGTGGCCGCGCTGCGCTCCGAGTTCACCGCCGAGGGCTTCTCCGGCGATCTCGACGTGGAGGCGGCACTGGACGGCGGCGTCACCAACGCGGGCGTGGCGCGCTACCGGGATCTGGACGGGCGTCATCTCACCCACGTGCACACCGGAACCGCCGCCCCGGACACGGTGTGGCTGCGCTGCCGCACCCGCGCCTCGGACATCAGGCTCGCCATGGCGGCCCGGCTGAACGCCGACGCGCCCGTGACGGCCACCCACGAGGGCCCGCGCGCCTCACAGCACGTGTGTCTGAGCCTGGCGGACGGCCGGACGGTCACCGTGGACAAGACGATCGTGCTGCACACCTCCCGCGACCCCGCGATCAGCGATCCGCTGCGTGCCGCGGTCGACCGGGTCGGCCGGGCACCCGGCTTCGACGATCTGCTCGACGACCATCTGACGGCCTGGGACCAGCTCTGGCGCCGCTCCGCCCTCGACGTGGACGGCGAGGCCGGCCACATCCTGCGACTGCACCTCTTCCACGTCCTGCAGACCCTGTCCCCGCACACCGCCGACCTCGACGTCGGCGTACCGGCCCGGGGACTGCACGGCGAGGCCTACCGCGGGCATGTCTTCTGGGACGAACTGTTCGTCCTGCCCTACCTCAACCTGCACTTCCCCGAGGTCTCCCGCGCCCTGCTCCGCTACCGCCACCGGCGCCTCGAACAGGCCTGCACCGCCGCCCGGGAAGCGGGGCACAAGGGCGCCATGTACCCCTGGCAGAGCGGCAGCGACGGACGCGAGGAGACCCAGCGACTCCACCTCAACCCCAACTCCGGCCGCTGGCTGCCCGACCACTCACACCTCCAGCACCACGTGGGCTCCGCGATCGCCTACAACGTCTGGCAGTACTGCGAGGCCAGCGGCGACACCGAGTTCCTGCACACCAAGGGCGCCGAGATGCTGCTGCAGATCGCCCGCTTCTGGGCGGACGCGGCCGTCTACGACGAGGCCATGGGGCGCCATCGGATCAAAGGCGTGGTCGGACCCGACGAGTACCACGACGCGTATCCCGGTGCGGCGGCGCCCGGACTCGACGACAACGCGTACACCAACGTCACCGCCGCCTGGGTACTGACCCGCACGCTGGAGCTGCTCCGGTCCCTGCCCGAGCCGCGGCAACGCGAACTCGTAGAGCGCACCGGCCTGGACGGCGGGGAGACGGAGCAGTGGGAGGACGTCTCCCGTACCCTCCACGTCCCCTTCCACGACGGCGTCATCAGCCAGTTCGAGGGCTACGGCGACCTGGAGGAACTCGACTGGGAGGGATACCGGCGGCGGTACGGCGACATCCGGCGCCTCGACCGGATCCTGGAGGCCGAGGGCGACACCGTCAACCGCTACCGGGCCTCCAAACAGGCCGACGTCCTGATGCTCGGCTATCTGTTCTCCCCGGCCGAACTCCAGGGCCTGTTCGGCCGGTTGGGACTCCGGCTGGACGAGGACACCTGGCGGCGCACGGTCGACCACTACCTGGGCCGCACGAGCCACGGCTCCACCCTCAGCGGACTCGTCCACGGCTGGGTGCTGGCGCGGGCGAGGCGGGCCGAGGCGTGGAAGTTCTGCCAGGAGGCCCTGCGGGGTGACATCGCGGACGTGCAGGGCGGCACGACGGGCGAGGGCATCCACCTGGGCGCCATGGCGGGCACCCTCGACCTTGTGCAGCGGGGCCTGACCGGACTGGAGACCCGCAGCGGGGCGCTGTGGCTCGATCCGGTGCCGCTGCCCGAACTGTCGTCGTACGGATTCGCCCTGCGTTATCAGGGCCACTGGGGCGTGCGGCTGCGGCTGGAGCGGGGGCGGCTGGACATCGACGTACCGTCCTCCGAGGCCTCGCCGATCGACGTGCGGCTGCCCGGCCGCGCGGTCTGCCTTCAGCCGGGGGAGACGGGCCGGCTCGTACTCGGCGACTGACCGTCACCGCCGGGAGGAGGACCGGCACGCGCCGGGTGCCCAGTCGGTCCGGGCGGGCGGGACACGGCGGTTGTACGACTTTGCCTCTACAAGAGGGATTCCGAGGGAGCGGGCGGCCTAGTCTCTGAGACGAATGATCACCCCCCTCACTCTGTAGGAGCGCATGTGACGCACCTCCGGCAGCCGTCCACAAGACGCACCGCCGTCCTCCGCCGCAGCGCCGTCGTGGCCACCGTCCCCGTCGCCGTCGCGGCCCTCCTCGCCGCCGCAGCGCCGGCCGGAGCCACCACGATCGGCTCGTCCGGCGTGGGCGACCCGTACTTCCCGCTCTCCGGCAACGGCGGCTACCACGTCGCCCACTACGGTCTGACGCTCCGTTACGACCCGGCGAGCCGCCGCCTCGACGGCAAGGCGGTCCTCACCGCCCGCGCCACCGAGAAGCTCACCCGCTTCGACCTCGACTTCAAGGGCCTGACGATCACCGGCCTGACCGTCGACCACGTCAAGGCCGGCTTCCGCCGCGACGGACAGGAACTCGTCGTCACCCCGCGCAGGGCCCTGCGCAAGGGGCAGGAGTTCCAGATCGCCGTCACCTACAACGGCGTCCCCAAGCAGGTCACCGACCCGGACGGTTCGGCGGACGGCTGGATCGCCACCGACGACGGCGCCTTCGTGGCGGGCGAGCCGCAGGGCGCGATGACGTGGTTCCCGGCGAACAGCCACCCCAAGGACAAGTCGTCCTACGACTTCACGATCACCGTCCCGCAGGGGCGCACCGCGGTCGCCAACGGCGTTCTCCAGAGCCAGAACACGGCTCACGGGAAGACCACGTTCCGCTGGCACGCACCGGAGCCGATGGCCGCCTACCTCGCCACCGCGACGGTCGGGAAGTTCAAGGTCGAGCAGTACACCACCCGGGACGGGGTCAAGGTGTACAACGCCGTCGACCCCCGCGAGGCCACCGCCGCCGCACCCGTGCTGAAGAAGCTGCCCTCCGTCCTGGAGTGGGAGAGCAAGCTGTTCGGCCCGTACCCCTTCCGCTCGGCCGGGTCGATCGTCGACCACGCCCCGGACGTCGGCTACGCCCTGGAGACGCAGGGGCGGCCGGTCTACGACTCGGCGCCGGACCTCAGCACCCTCGTGCACGAGAACGCCCACCAGTGGTTCGGCGACTCCGTCTCGCTGACCTCCTGGAAGGACATCTGGCTCAACGAGGGCTTCGCCACCTACGCGGAGTGGCTCTACAGCGAGCAGCACGGCGGCAAGACCGCCCAGCAGACCTTCGACGCGCTGTACGCCCGCGCGGCGACCGACGACCTGTGGGCGTTCCCGCCCGGCGACCCGGGCAGCGGCGCCAACATCTTCGGCACGCCCGTGTACGCCCGCGGCGCCATGGCACTGCACGAACTGCGCCTGGCCGTCGGCGACAAGACCTTCCTCGCGATCCTGCGGGCCTGGGCGGGCGGACACCGCTACGGGCACGGCACCACCGCACAGTTCATCAGCCTTGCGGAACAGAAGTCGGGGAAGAAGCTGGACGTTCTGTTCCACACCTGGCTCTACACGAAAGGCAAGCCGGCCAAGCCGTAGGCGCTGACGAGTTCCTCACATGTGTCGGTCATCGTCGACTCATGATCACTCGTATGTCCCCGGTCGCACTCGTCGCCGTGTCCCTGCTTCTCACGGGATGCGGCGGCGGTGCGGTGGCGGCCACGGACCACCCGCCCGCCACCTCCGCGCCCGCCTCCACACCTCCGGCCTCGCCCTCCTCCGCGATATCCGCCGAGGCCGCACCCCGCCAACTCCCGGGCGTGGGGCCCAAGATGCTCGCCCGAATACCCGCCGCCACCGAGCAGGTCGTCCTGGTCACCGGCCGTGGCGCCAACTCCTCCGTCTCCACCCTCGCCCTCTACGAGCGCACCGACGACGGCTGGCAGCGGACCGCGAGCTGGGCCGCGCACAACGCGCTCAGAGGCTGGTCGGACCACCACATGGCGGGAGACCTGCACTCACCGATCGGTGTGTACTCGCTCACGGACGCGGGCGGACTCCTCAAGGACCCCGGCACCAAGCTGACGTACGACCAGGGCTCGGGCTTCGTCTCGCCAGGCACCGGCTTCGAGGGCGAGTCGCTCGCCGGGTCCTTCGACTACGTGATCGCCATCAACTACAACCGGCAGCCCGGCACTTCACCCCTCGACTGGACCCGCCCCCTCGGCGCCTCGCGGGGCGGCGGCATCTGGATCCACGTCGACCACGGCGGCCCCACCCACGGCTGTGTCAGCATCGCCGAGGACCACATGAAGGAACTGCTGCGCACCCTGGACCCCGCCCGGCATCCCGTCGTCGTCATGGGCGACGCCGCTTCCCTGTCGCACTGACCGCCTAGGATCCGCCCAATGTGCGCACATGTGCTGGTCGCCGAGGACGACGAGATGCAGGCCGAGCTGATACGACGCTCCCTGCTGACCGAAGGCCACACCGCGACCGTGGTCCACGACGGGGCCGCCGCCATCACCGCGGCCAGGAAACTCCGGCCCGACCTCGTGGTGCTCGACCTCATGCTGCCCGTGATCGACGGCTTCGGCGTGTGCCGGGCCCTGCGCGGTGAGGACGACATCCCCGTCCTGATGCTGACCGCCCGCTCCACCGAGGACGACGTCCTGCTCGGCCTGGAACTCGGCGCCGACGACTACATGACCAAGCCCTACAGCCCGCGCGAACTGATGGCCCGCATCCGCACGGTCCTGCGGCGCAGTGGCCGTACCACCGAGGGCAGACAGGAGGACACCGTCGTACGGGCGGCGGGGCTCTCCGTCGATCCCGCGCGGCACGAGGTGCGCTGCGACGGGACACCGGTGGACTGCACACCGGCCGAGTTCGAGATCCTGCTCGCGATGACCGCCGAGCCCGAACGGGTCTTCTCCCGGCGGCAGTTGCTGCAGTACACCAGGGGCCTGGACCGGGCGTCCACGGAACGGGCCGTCGACGTCCACATCATGAACCTGCGCAAGAAGATCGAGGCCGACCCGCGCCGGCCGGCCCGGCTGCTGACCGTGTTCGGTGTCGGCTACAAGCTGCGCGGCGGTCGCGCGTGAGGCCCCGGATACCGCTGCGCAAGCGGCTGTTGGTCCGGCTGCTCGTCGCCACCGTGCTGATCGCCCTCTGCTCGGTCGGGGCGACGGCCTGGCTCGCGGTGGAGACCACCACCCGGGCCATCCAGGAGGAACAGGGCCAGGACCTCGCCGACGACATGCGCATCCTCGCGCAGCTCAGCGGATACGCCGCGACCCACCCCGACTGGAAGGGCGTCGCCCCCACCGTCCGCGCACTGTCGAAGAAGATGGGCCGCCGTATCGCCCTCACCGCCACCGACCGCACCCTCATCGCCGACTCTGCGGCGCACGGCACCTCACTGCCGCCCCGCGCCGCCGCGAACGTCGACCCGCTGCACACCGACACGTACACGGAACCGGGCGCACAGCTGAGTGGTCTCGACCCCCGCGTCGTCGGACCGTACCGGCTGACCGCGAAGGAGCGGGCCCGGCTGGCGGTGCTGGCCAAGGACCGTCAGGCGTGCTTCAAACAGAACGGAATCGACACCACCATCACGATGACGCCGAGCGGCCGTCCCGTCCTCACCGACGCGGACGGCAAGGACGCCAACGACAATGTGCCCACGCCGTGCGCCGACGGGAAGCTCAACACCCCGACCGTCACCGAGAGCAAGGCGCTGAAGAAACTGATCGTGAGCGCCCAGCCCTGCTTGCTGCAGAAAGGCCTGAGCCTCACGGTCCCGTACTTCGGCGTCGACGTCTTCGACAAGAGCCTCGGCTCCCGCTACACCACGGGCGCGTACTCCAAGCTGGGCGACTCGGCCGACATACGAAAGGCGGAGGCCTGCACCGACAGCGCCCGCCGCGCCCAACTCGACCCCTACGTAGCGCCGGTGGCCGAACTGTTCCTGGGTGGCGGCGACACCACCGCCCCCCGCTTCGACGTCTCCCCGGCGAACAAGGCGAAGGTCGTCGGCGCGGCTGCGGCCGTACTGGCGCTCACGGTCCTGGTGACGGCGGTCGTCGCCACGAGGCTCGTACGTCCCCTGCGCGCGCTGACCGAGGCGGCCCAGCAGCCGCCGGAGCTGCACGTCCGGGTGCCGGTGCGGACCCGGGACGAGACCGGCATCCTGGCCGAGGCCTTCAACGACCTCGCCGATCGCCGCGAACGCATGGAGGCCCAGCGCAAGGCCATGGTCAGCGACATCGCCCATGAACTGCGCAGCCCGCTCACCAACATCCGGGGCTGGCTGGAGGTCACCCGGGACGGCTTCGTGGAACCCGACCCGGCGCTCCTCGGCTCGCTGCACGAGGAGGCGATGGTCCTCCAGCGCGTCATCGACGACCTCCAGGACCTCGCGGCGGCCGACGCAGGGACCCTGCGGCTGCACTGCGAACCCGTGCGCGTCGAGGACCTCTTCGACCAGGTCGCCGCCGCGTACCGGGTCACCGCCGCCACGGCCGGTGTCGTCCTGCTCACCAAGGCGGACCGCACCCTCTGGCTCGACGCCGACCCGGTACGCATGCGCCAGGTGCTCGGCAACCTCGTGTCCAACGCGCTGCGCCACACACCGGCCGACGGCACGGTGAGCCTCACCGCGTGGCGCGAGGGCGACCGGGCCGTCCTGACCGTCACCGACACCGGTACGGGCATCGCGCCCGAGGCCCTTCCGCACGTCTTCGAACGCTTCTGGCGCGCCGACCAGTCCCGCAGCCGCCGCACCGGGGGCAGCGGCCTGGGCCTGTCCATCGTCCGCGACCTGATCGCCGCCCACAGCGGCACGGTCGAGGCGGCGAGCACGCCCGGCTCCGGCTCCACGTTCACCCTGAGGCTTCCCGACTCGCCCTCGCCGGAGGGAAGTTGAGCCGGGTCACTGCTCCCGCAGACCCCACGGCGAGCCGTACGCCGTCAGCAGGTCCAGGAACGGGCCGGCCGGGAACGCCTCCGGGCCCAGCACACCCGAGCCGGTCCACGCTCCCGTTGCCAGCAACTCCAGGGCGATCACCGGGTTGATCGCGGTCTGCCACACCACGGCCTGGGAGCCGTACTCCGTCATCGACCACTCGTTGTCGACCACGTGGTAGAGGTACACCTCGCGCGGCGCCCCGTCCTTCGTGCCACGCACCCACGTCCCCGCGCAGGTCTTGCCGCGCATACGGTCGCCCAGCGTCGCCGGATCGGGCAGACAGGCGGCGACGACATCGCGCGGCGACACGGCGACCGGTCCAGAGGCGCTCGCCACGGTCACCGGCTCGGTGCGGTCGAGCCCCAGCAGGTGCAGGGTCTTCAGCGTCTCGATGAACTCGTTGCCGAGCCCGTACTTGAAGGTGACCCGCTTCGCGTCGACCCGGCGCGGAACCAGCAGCACCTCCTCGTGCTCCACGTTCACGCACTCCACCGGGCCGATGCCCTCGGGGAAGTCGAACACCTCGGGCTCGCTGAACGGTTCCGTGGTGAACCAGCCGCGGCCGGCCTCGTAGACGACCGGCGGGTTCAGGCACTCCTCGATCGTGGTCCAGATGGAGAAGGAGGGCGCGAAGTCGTAGCCGTCGACGGTGAGGTTCGCGCCGTCGCGGATGCCGATCTCCTCGATCTCGTCGAAGAGTTCATCGGCGGCGTACCGAGCGAACACGTCCGAGAGCCCCGGCTCCACCCCCATCCCGACGAGGGCGAGCGCACCCGCCTTCTCCCACTCGGCCGCGTCCTCGAACTGCGCGTCCCCGAGCTTGACCCCGCACTCCTCGTACGGCCGGTCCGGATGCGGCCGGGACAGCGACATCGCCATGTCGAGGTAGTTCGCCCCGGCGGCCCGCGCCGCACGGAACAGGGGGAGGACGAAGCGCGGGTCGGTCGCGTTCAGCAGCACGTCGCACTCGTGCGCGCGCAGCGCCGCCACGACGGCCTCCTCGTCGTTCGCGTCCAGCCGCTCGGCACGGAACCGGGCGCCGGCGTCCCCGAGCGCGGCGACCGCCGCTTCCGCTCGCGTCAGGTCGTAGTCGGCGACCACCATCGCGTCGAAGAACGGACGCCGGGCCGCGATCCGGGTGATCGCACCACCCACACCACCGGCTCCCACGAGCAGTACACGCATGGCAAGAACTCCTTCAGTGCCGATATCTCTCCGGAGATACAACGCCGGTCGTCGGGATAAGGTCAATGGCGTTGGCATAAGGACGTATGAGGAGGCCGGGATGCCGAAACCGGTGGTGCCGGAGGAGAAACGGCGGCGGCGCCGTCCCACCAAGAGCGGCACCGTCCTGTCCGAGCGACTGATCGTCGACACGGCCCTGCGCATGCTCCGCGAACACGGCAGCGCCGGACTGACCGCCCGCCGCCTCGGCCTCGCACTGGACGCCGACCCCAGCACCCTCTACCGCTACTTCCGGGGCATGGACGAACTGACCCTGGCCATCGGCGACGCCCTCGTCGGACAGGCGCTGCGGGGCTGGGAGCCGACGGGGGAGTGGCGGGCGGACCTGCGTGCCGTCGGCCTGCGCATCCACGCCGCGTACGTCGCCCACCCGCAGGCCGCCCAGCTCACGGCGAGCCGCGTCACCGGCCGTGCCAATGAACTCGCCGCCGACGAGGCAGTGTTGGACGTCCTGCGCTCGGCCGGCCTCCCACTGCCGGACACCGTCCGGATCTACCACGCGTTCATCGACCAGACCCTGGCCTTCGCCGCCCTGGACGCCGCGTCCCTGGCCCTGCCGAGCGCCTCGCTCCGCGCGGACGAGGACATGTGGCGCTCGACCTACGCCCGCCTGCCGCGCAGCACGCACCCGCGCATCGCGGAGGCGGCACCGCTCCTGGCGACCCGTATGGTCCAGAGCGCCTACCCAACGGCCCTGGAGATGCTGCTGGACAGCGTGGCAGCCCAATTGTCACCGGTTCGACAGACGCCCTGAAGGGGCGCGGGGCTGTGTCGATATGCGGCTCCGCCGCGTGGGCGCGCCCAGCCACGACGGCGCAGCAGACGACAGACGACCGCACCTGGCCCAGCTAGCGCAGCGTCCCCGCCGCTCTGGCGGCCACCGCATCGGCCAACGCCGCCAACGCCGGCGAATCCAGCTTCCACTGCTGCCAGTACAGCGGTACATCGACCGCCCGCGAGGGCGCGAGGTTCACCAACTCGCCCGCACGCAGCAGCGGTTCGGCCTGCATCTCCGGAACCATGCCCCACCCCAGCCCCGCGGCGACGGACGCGACGAACCCCTCCGAGGTCGGCACGAGATGCCGTACCGCGCTCGCCCCGCCCGGCCCGCGCCGCAGCCGCCGTACGAAGGTGTCCTGGAAGTCGTCCAGCCGGTCGAAGGTCACCACCGGTGCCTCGGGCAGCGCGTCCCGCAACGGACCCGCGAGCCATGTCTCCCTGAACTCCGGGCTCGCGACCGGGAGATAACGCATCCGCCCCAGCGCCCGCACCGAACAGCCCGGCACCGCGTCCGGCGACGAGGTCACCGCCGCCATCACCAGCCCCTCGCGCAGCAGGGCCGCCGTATGGTCCTCGTCCTCGCGGCGGAGTTCGAAGCAGACCGGCACATCGCGCGGGACGCGGGTGAGCGCGCCCAGGAACCAGGTGGCGAGCGAGTCCGCGTTGACCGCGATCGACACCCGGGTCGGTTCGCCGGCCCCACTCATCCCCAGCTCGGCGCGCGCGTCCCGCTCCAGGCGGGCCAGTTGGCGGGCGAACCGCACGACCACCTCGCCGGACTCGGTCGTCCGCACCGGCTTGGTGCGCAGCAACAGGACCCGGCCCGTGCGCTGCTCCAGGGCCTTCACCCGCTGGCTGACCGCCGAGGGCGTCACATGCAGGGCGGTGGCCGCCGCGTCGAACGTGCCCTCGTCGACCACCGCGAGCAGCGTCCGCACCTGATCGAGGGGCAGCTCCGAAATCATCACGATCGCTAATGTTACGTAAGAATCTTTAGCTGTACTCCCGATGCCGACCTCTCTAGCGTCGAGGGCGTGACCAACGCCTTCTCCGCAGCAGCCGCCGGCTTCGGCACCGGCCTCTCGCTCATCGTCGCCATCGGCGCCCAGAACGCCTTCGTCCTGCGCCAGGGCATCCGCCGCGAGGCCGTCCTCGCCGTGGTCGGCATCTGCGCCCTGTCCGACGCCCTCCTCATCGCGCTGGGCGTCGGCGGAGTCGGCGCGGTCGTGGTCGCCTGGCCGGGCGCGCTCAGGGCGGTCGGCCTGATCGGCGGAGCGTTCCTGCTCGTCTACGGCGTCCTCGCCGCCCGCCGGATCTTCCGCCCCGCCGCCCTGCACGCCGAGGGCGGGGCGACCGTCTCGCGCCGCCGGGCCGTCCTCACCTGCCTGGCGATGACCTGGCTCAACCCGCACGTCTACCTCGACACCGTCTTCCTGCTCGGCTCGATCGCCGCCGACCGCGGCCCGCTGCGCTGGACCTTCGGACTCGGCGCGGTGTGCGCCAGCGCGTGCTGGTTCACCGCGCTCGGGTTCGGGGCCCGCCTGCTCAGCCGCTTCCTCGCCAAGCCCTCGGCCTGGCGGGTCCTGGACGGTCTGGTCGCCGCCACGATGATCGGTCTCGGCGCAACTCTCGTCGCCGGAACGTGAGATCACGGATTCGGCAGCCACAACCGGTGCTGCGATAGTGAACCCTGGTCGATTAGATGTAGCGAGCAACCAGGAAGCCAGTGGACACCAGCGAGAGCACCGACAGCGGCACCGAACCCGAGGCCCAGAAGGACACGGAACCCGCCACAACACCCCGGCGTGGCTGGCGCCGCTGGGCGATGGACACCCGCCCGCTGCGCATCCCCGCCTACCGCCGCCTGTGGTCCTCGACCATCGTCACGGCCGTCGGCAGCCAGCTCACCGCCGTCGCCGTACCCAAGCAGATCTACGACATCACCGGCTCCTCCGCCTGGGTCGGCGCCGCCAGCATGGCCGGCCTGCTGCCGCTCATCGTGTTCGCGCTGTGGGGCGGCTCGCTCGCCGACAGCATGGACCGCCGCAAGCTGCTGCTGATCACCAACAGCGGGATAGCCGTCACCTCGGTGCTGTTCTGGCTCCAGGCCGTCACCGGCCTCGAATCGGTGGCCGCGCTGCTGCTGCTGCTCGCGATGCAGCAGGCCTTCTGGGGTCTCAACGCGCCCGCCCGCAACGCCTCCATCGCCCGTCTGGTCCCCGCCGAGCAGCTGGCCGCCGCCAACGCCCTCGGCTCGACCGTCATGCAGACCGGCCAGGTCGTCGGACCGCTCCTCGCGGGCGCCCTCATCCCGGTCATCGGCCTGCCCGAGCTGTATCTCATCGACGCGCTGGCCCTGTGCGTCACCCTCTGGGCGGTCGTCCGGCTGCCCTCGCTGCCGCCCCTGGAGTCCGCGACACCGCGCCGCGCGGGCTGGCGCGAGGTCGTCGCCGGGTTCCGCTACATCTCGCTGCACAAGGTGCTGCTGCTGTCCTTCCTCGCCGACATCGTCGCGATGGTCTTCGGCATGCCCCGCGCCCTGTTCCCGCAGCTCGCCGCTCAGACCTACGCGCCCTACGGCGAGGGCCTCGCGCTCGGCATGCTGTTCGCGGCGATCCCGATCGGGGCGGTGGTCGGCGGGCTGTTCTCCGGCACGTTCTCGCGGGCGCGGCGGCACGGCTGGATGGTGATCGGCGCGGTCGTCGCCTGGGGCGCGGCCATCACCGGGTTCGGGCTGAGCAGCAACCTGTGGATCGGTGTGGCGTTCCTGGCCGCCGCCGGGGTCGCCGACATGGTGTCCATGGTGTTCCGCGGGGCGATCCTGCTGTCCGCCGCCACCGACGAGATGCGCGGCCGTATGCAGGGCGTCTTCACCGTCGTGGTGGCGGGCGGGCCTCGCCTCGCCGACGTCCTGCACGGCACGGCGGGCTCGGCCTTCGGCCCCCGCACGGCGGTCGCCGGCGGCGGCATCCTGGTCGTGGTCATCATGCTGACCCTGGCCTTCGCGGTCCCGGCGCTGCGCCGCTACCGCATCTGAGGCCGCGCGTTCAGACGTGCCCGTGGAGCGTGTAGTGCTCCATCAGCTTGCCCCGGGTCAGCTCCAGCCGGTGCGCGAGGATCTCCGCGACGATCCGCACCAGGGAGAGCCCTAGCAGCGGATCCTCCACGCACAGCGCGAGCACGGCCGCCGCGTCGAACTCGTACGCCCGCACGGCACTGAACGCCTCCGCGCCGAAGTCCCACTGGTAGGGCGGGAACAGCCACGACCAGCCGAGCAGGTCGCCCGCCCCGAGAGTGCCCACGGTCACCCGCTGCTGGGGTGTCACCCGCTGGTCGAGCGAGACCGCGCCGGAGCGGATCACCCAGAAACGGTCGGCCGTGCCGCCCGCCTCGAAGATCCTGGAGTCCTCGGCGAACGACACCTCCTGCGCGAGCTCCATCAGCCGTTCGCGCTGGGTCTGGGGCAGGGCGGTCAGCAGTTTTATCGCTTTGGTCATGGCTCGGGGCTCCTCGCCGGCAGCGGTTCCGGAATTCTCCCTACGCCCATTTCAGCCGCTGTCGACGTCCCGGGCACCTCGGGGGACGGAATCGGGGCATGAAAAAGCCCTGGCTGGACGGGGGAGACCAGCCAGGGCCGTTAAGCGGTGGCGGCGGAGGACGGTACGGTCGACTCCGTGACCACGTATGAATGAACCGTAAACCATCAGCGGGCATTTCGTACCCAGCTGAACCGGTCGCGTGACCGGTTTCACTTCGCGGCATGCCGGCCGGGGGCCACGATCTCGTCCAGCACCCGCAGAACGGCCTCGTAGGCGACCTCCCGCACGGGGTCACCCTGTTCCGACCACGAGTGCGCCTCCTGGGCGGCGAAGGCCCGGGCCCGTTGGATGCGCCGCAACAATTCACCCGAGTCCACGACATCAGTCATGCCGAACGTCTACCCCCGGCGCGCGGAGTTCACTTCGCCGGCGCCGGAATCGGCACACCGAGCGGGCGCGCCAGACCGACCACGGCCTCGTCGAGGCGCTGCAGATGCCGCAGCACGCGGTCGGTGACCCGGCCGTAGCGCGGGGTCCCGGGGGTGCCGGGCCGCAGCAGGGACGCGATGCTCGGCCCGGTCTCGATCAGGCCCACTGCGTCCCCGTCCGCGACATGCGCGCCGATGACCCCGATGTTGTGCACGATCCGGTGCCCCGCCTCCCGCAGCCGGGGATCGGCCGCGATCGACGGATGCGTCGGCAGCAGCTCGGCGGTCGCCGCCAGATACCGTGCGTGATAGGCGCAGGTCTCCAGCAGCGCGACGACGAACCGGGCCGTGTCCCGGCGTGCCCGCAACGGCGTGATCGGGTGCGTCAGCGGCTGCGTCGAGGCGCTCAGGTCGGCCAGGGCCTGGTCCAAGTCCCTTGCCTTGTCGAGGAGTTCGGCCGGGGCGCCACCGCTGAGCTGGTCGACGGCCGCCTCGGTGACGTCAGTGAGCCGAGCCAGCACGGTCCCGAGGAGTTCGTTCGTACGACGGTCCGTGTGCACCGGCAGCACCAGCGCCGCCGCGACCACCCCGCAGGCCGCTCCGAGCGCCGTCTCCTCCACCCGCAGCACCAGCACCGACGCGCTGTAGGTGTGCAGCAGCGTGTAGAGCAGGCCCAGCATCGCGGTGACGAAGAAGGACATCAGGGTGTACGACAGCGGTGCCGTGTAGAACATCGCGAAGATGAACAGCAGCACCAGCGCGAACGCCGTCCACGTGTGATGCCCGACCAGGCCCGCCAGCCCGATACCGGCGACCACACCGAGGACCGTGCCGAGCAGCCGCCGGTAGCCCTTGACGAGGATCTCGCCCGTGGACGAGGTGTTGAGGAACACGATCCAGCAGGTCAGCACCGCCCAGTACCAGCGCTGACTGGACAGGAACTCGCCGCCGATGATCGCCAGCGACGACCCGACGGCGACCTGCACGGCCGCCCGTGTCGTAGGCCGCCGCAACCCCGTGCGCTCCGCGTCCTCCGCCTCCTCGCTGCTCGCGATGGCGACGTCCTCCGCGTCCAGCTCCTCGCGCGAGCGGGTCGTGGCGGGCGTGTCCTCGGACTCGTCCTGCGGCCCGTCCACGGCGATCCGCAGCCCCAGCACGGCACGCGCGGCCTCGCCGATGCCCCGGAACACGTCCTGCACGGCATCGGAGGCCGACGGCAGGTTCTCCTCCTCGCGATAGCCCAGCAGCCGGTTGCGCACCTGGGCCAGTCCGGTGCCCGAGTCCGCGCCCACGGGCCGCAGCACCAGCAGGCGCAGCGCCTCCAGCTCGCGGCGCAGCGTGTCGGTCGTCCCGTCCCGCACCGGCAGTCGGCCGGTCGACGGGACGGGCGCGCCCGGCAGATGCAGGGTCAGGGTGTGCCCCCGCTCGGCGCTGCGCGCGGTCAGCAGCAGGAGACCAAGCCGCTCGGCGGCGATCTCCGCGTCGGCGATCCGCCGCTGCACCAGCCGGGCCACCGCCTCGTCGGAGGTCCCGTCCTCCAGTCGCCCCTGGATCAGCAGCGCCGTCTCGTGCAGCCGCGCGGTCCCTTCCCGTACGTGGTCGAGGGCCTTCTCCATGTCGTCCGGACCGGCGTCGAGCAACGCGAGCTGCGCGGTGACCAGTTGGGCGAACCGGGCCCGGAACGCCCGCCGCAGCCGGTCCAGCGTCCCCGTCGGGGTCTCCGGCACCAGCGCGAACCGCACCAGCGCGCTGCACACGAAGGCCACGCCGATCACGCCGTACAGCCGGGGCAGAGTGGAGACGGTCGCGCCGATGAACAGGGACAGGAAGTAGATCTGGAAGCCGATCAGGCCGAGCGCGGTGCCGCGGTCGCCGAAGCGGCGGCTGTAGACCGCGCCGAAGATCAGCAGGACGAAGAAGACGTCACCGGCGACCACCCGGGAGTTCAGCAGCGCGCTCAATGACACCGAGGCCAGCGCCACCGGCAGACCGAGCGCGAGCGTCACCGCCTGCCCCGCGCGCTGCTTCTCGCGGATGGCGAACGTGGAGACCATCGCCGACATCGCCCCGGCCACCAGATGCGGCACCGAGGCGTGCAGCAGGGAGAGCACGGTCAGCGTGAGCGCGATCGAGGCCACCGTCCGCAGCCCGGCCGTCAGCCGCAGCAGTCCGGGATCGGACGCCGCGACGCGATACCGCACCCGTGCCCACGCCGCCCGTCCCGCTGCCCTCACGCCGCCGTACTCTCCCCGGGGTCATCTCAAGATCCGTACCACCGATGCTACGGCTCCTGGGTCCCGGCCCCTTCGACCTGGTCCCGCACCTGCTCCGGCGAGAGATACGAGTCGGTGTACTCGAAGTCCTTCAGCGTGGCCGGTTTGCGGGCCTGGAAGCCGGTGCGCACGAAGTCGTCGCCGGCCAGCGCGTTCAGCGTCCAGTTCGTCGCGACGCGGACCTTGGCCACGTTGGTGCGCAGCGCCGCCCAGTGATAGCCGCGGGCGGCGAACTGGGCGGGCAGGCCGCGCAGTTCGATGCCGAGCGGCTTGGACACCGCGTCCCTGCCGCCGAGGTCCACGACCAGCCCGAGGTCCTTGTGGACGTACGGCTTCAGCGGTTGGTTGCGCAGGGTCGCGATCACGTTGTCGGCGACCACCTTGCCCTGGCGCATCGCGTGCTGAGCGGTCGGCGGACAGATCGCGCCCTCCCCGCCCTTGGCCTCGTCCGGCACCGCGCCGGAGTCGCCGAGCGCGAACACCCCGTCGTGCCCGGGGAGGCTCATGTCGGCGGTGACCGCGAGCCGCCCCCGAATCGTTTCCGCACCGAGCGTGGCGATCAGCGGACTGGCGACCACACCCGCCGTCCAGATCAGTGTCCGGGTCGGCACCACGCGCCCATCGGTGAAGGTGACCTCCTCCGGCCCGGCCTTGGCGATCGAGACACCCAGCGAGATGTCGATCCCGCGCCTGGTCAGGATCTCCTGCGCGCTCTTGCCGAGCTTGTCGCCCAGCTCGGGCATCAGCTTCGGCGCGATGTCGATGAGGTGCCACTTGATCAGCCCCGGGTCGATCCGGGGGTAGCGCTTGACCGCGGCGTGCGTCAGCTTCTGCAGACAGGCGGCCGTCTCGGTGCCGGCGTATCCGCCGCCCACCACCACGAACTGCAGCCGCGAGGCCTTCTCCGCCGGGTCGTCGCTCGCGTCCGCGAGGTCGAGCTGCGTGATCACGTGGTCGCGGATGTAGGCGGCCTCGGCGAGGGTCTTCATCCCGAAGGCGTTATCCGTCAGCCCGGGGATGTCGAAGGTGCGCGTGATGCTGCCGGGGGACAGCACGATGTAGTCGTAGGGCTCGTTGACGATCTCGTCGTTGATCGTGCGGATCACACAGACCTTGGCCTTGAGGTCCACACCGATGGCACCGCCCGGGATGATCCGGGTGCGGTACTTCTTGCTGCGGCGCAGCGAGACGGCGATCGACTGCGGGGTCAGGACGCCGGAGGCGACCTGCGGCAGCAGGGGAAGATAGAGCTGGTAGGAGAACGGCGTCACCAGGGCGACGTCAGCCTCGTCGGTGTTCAGTTTCCGTTCCAGACGGCGAACGCACTCGACTCCTGCGAAGCCTGCGCCAACCACCAGGATCCTCGGTCGTGTCACGGTGTTCATCCCTTCTGCGGCTCCAGGCGGTCTGCCTCGACGTCGTCCGCCTGCCCCTGGATCGCTGCTTCGCACCACATCGATCCCATCGTGCCGGGAGCCGTTCCGCCAGCTGAGCGCGGCAGGCAGACGAACGCGTGGGCACCAGCATGCCCCGCCGACGCCCGGCGTACGCCCCGGGCGCGTGAACAAATGGCGTACGTGAACCGGTCTCGACCCGCTCTTGGGCGACCGCTTCGGACCGTAGAGTGCACGCCATGTCGCACACTCAGCCCGAGCCGGGGTCCGGCTTCCGCACCCAGAACATCGACCCCGGCAACGTGACGCGGCTGGTGGCCGCGCTCGACATACAGGAGACCAATCCCGGCGTACGACGGCTGCGGGCCTGGGCGCACGAGGCACTCGACCCGCGTGCCGGGGAACGCGCCCTCGACATCGGGTCCGGCACCGGCTCGACGACCCGCGAACTGGCCGCCGCGGTCGGGGACAGCGGCTCGGCGCTCGGTGTCGAACCCAACCCCGGACTGCGGACGATCGCCCAGGAACGCGCCGCCGAGGCCGGCAACCCGGCCCGCTTCACGGACGGCGACGCACTGTCCCTGCCCGTGCCGGACGCCTCCGTGGACGTCGTCTGGTGCGAACGGGTCCTCCAGCACCTCGCCGAACCGGACAAGGCCGTCGCCGAGATGGCCCGAGTACTGCGCCCCGGCGGGCGCGTGGCCCTCCTCGACACCGACTGGGCGACCACGATCCTGCACCCCGGCGACCCGGAGATCATGGCCGCGCTCACCTCGGGCGCCCTCACCGGCGCGGCCAACCCCTACGCGGGACGCCGGCTCGTCGGCCAGCTCAGCGCGGCCGGATTCGTCGTCGACGACCGCGGCTCGCAGGCACTGCTCCAGGACCACCGCTCGGTCGTCTGGCCCCTGATCCGCATGCTCGGCGAGTCCGCCGTGCGCCGCGGCGCGCTCACCGAGGCCCAGCGCGACCGCGCCTACGCCGACCTCACCGAGGCCGCCGAACAGGGCGCGCTGCACATGTCCGTGACGATGTTCGCGGTCGTCGCCCACCGCCCGGAGTGACCTGCGGTCGGTGACCTGGCGCCCGTTCGGCGGGGTCCGTCGTGGACGCGGGGCGTGGCGCGGATCCCAAAGGTGCGGGGGTTCCGGCGCGGTGTCGTCGGACACCGACGCCTCCAGCGTGTCGCCGCCCTTGTCCGCCTGGCAGCCGCAGCGCCACGGTCGCGGTCGTCGCCCACCGTCCGGAGTGACCGCAGGTCGGTGACCCGGGGGCTGTCCGGCGGGGCCCGTCGTGGACGCGGGGCCCGGCTCAGGCCCTGAGGCGTGGCGGCCCAGCCGAGTTGTCGCCGGTCACCGATGCTCGCAGTCCTGGCTTCGCGCTACCGGCGGGCTCACCGCCCCGAGTGCCCCCGTGTTCCGGTGACCTCACCGGAACACGTTGTCCGCGTCCTCCCACCCCGTGACCTGCTCGTCCGCCGTAGGCAGGCGCGGGGCACGCGCGCGTGCCTGGTACATCGCGTCGATCTCGAACGCGTACTTCCGCACGATCGCGTCCCTGCGCAGCTTCATCGACGGCGTCAGCAGCCCGCCCGCGACGTCGAACGGCTGCGGGAGCACCCGGAACACCCGGATCGACTCGGCGCGCCCCACCGGGCTGTTGGCGGCCGCCACGGCCCGCGTGATCTCCTCCCGCAGCGCGTTCTCCTCACGCGCCTCCCGGCCCCGCGCGTCGCTCTGCATCGCGAGACCGGCCTGCCAGTGCGCCACGAACTCCGGGTCCAGGGTCAGCAGCGCCCCCACACAAGGACGGTCGTCGCCGACGACCACCGCCTGATGGATCAAGGGATGCATGCGCAGCCGGTTCTCCAGCGCGGCAGGCGCCACGCTCTTGCCGCTGCTGGTGATGATGATGTCCTTCTTGCGGCCGGTGATCGTGAGATACCCCTCGGTGTCCAGCCGCCCGATGTCCCCGGTCGCGAGCCAGCCCGCGTGCATGGTCGCCCGGGTCGCCCGCTCGTCGTTGATGTAGCCCTGGAACACCGAAGGGCCGTGCACCAGGATCTCGCCGTCCTCCGCGACCCGGATCTCGGTGCCGGGGAGTGCCTGCCCGACCGTGCCGATCTTCTCCCGGCCGGCCGGCTGCATGGTGATCCCGCCTGCGGTCTCCGTGAGCCCGTAGCCGTCGTGCACCATGATGCCGATGCCCGCGTAGAACAGGGACAGTTCACGGTTGAGCGGAGAGCCGCCCGACGTGCCGCCGACCACCCGGCCGCCCAGGCCCGCGCGCAGCTTGCGGTACACCGTCCGCTCGTACACGGCGTGTTGCAGCCGCAGATCGAGTCCGGGGCCCGAGCCCCGGCCGAGTCTCAGCCGCTCCTCGGCCGCCGCGAACTCCCGCGCGGTCGCCGCGGCCCGCTCGAACAGCGCGCCGCGGCCCAGCTGTTGGGCCGTCCGCAGCATGTTCTTGTAGATCTTCTCGAAGACCGACGGCACGGCGTAGAGGTAGGTGGGCCGGAAGGAGCGCAGCCCCGACACCAGCGCCGCCTCGGTCATCTCCGGCTCGTGGGCCATCAGCCAGCCGCCGCGCGTGCACAGCCCCTGGATCATCAGGCCGTACACATGGGAGAAGGGCAGGAAGGCCAGCACGGCCGGCTGTTCCCCCGGAGACGCAGCCGTGTTCGGCCAGCCCGAGAGCAGCGTGTCGCAGGGGCTGGCCAGGCTCCGATGGCTCAGCGCGCAGCCCATCGGGCGGCCCGAGGTGCCCGAGGTGTAGGCGACGACCGCGGTCGAGTCCGGCATCACGATCCGGCGCAGCGAGTCCACCGTGGTCTGCGGGATGTACGTGCCCCGCTCCACGAGTTGGGGCAGCGCCCCGGAGTCCAGCTGCCAGACGTGCCGCAGCAGCGGCAGCGCGGCGCACACCGTGCCGACCGTCATGATGCCCTGCTCGTCCTCCACCACCACGGCCACGCAGTTGGCGTCCCGCAGGATCCACTCGACCTGCTCGCGCGAGGACGTCGGATGGACCGGCACCACCTCGGCGCCGACGGCCCACAGGGCGTGGCTGAGCACCGTCCACTCGTAACGGGTGCGGGCCATGATCGCGACCCGGCTGCCCGGCGAGATCCCGGAGGCGATCAACCCCTTGGCCACGTCGACGACTTCGTCCCGCAGCTCGACCGCCGTCACTTCCTCCCACACGGGGGAGGAGGGGTCGGGCCTGCGCGCGATCAGCGGAAGGGTGGGATTGACGGCCGCGGTCTCGAAGACGCTGTCGGCGAGGCCGCCGGTGAGGGTGGACAGGGCGGAGGTGGGGGGTGGAGCGACGGCGAAGTCGCGCATGCGCTGCTCCTGGGTTGTACGGGGCGTGACTCTGCCGATCATTGCTGTTATCGACGGTGCTCGAATGTAGCCCAGGTGTGAGCGATTGGTGAGGGGAACAGGGAAGTGGCCTTACGGAGTTTGGTGGTTGAGTGGAACCGACCTGACAAAGCGGGGTGTACGAGGACGTGGGCACGGTGGATCTCGACGAGTTGAGGGCGCACGACTTCGGCTATCTGGACGCCGAGGGACACACCTATCTCGACTGCACGGGCGCGGGACTCGCCCCCAGCTCACTGGTTCTGGCCAGCGCCGCCCGGATCACCCGAGGCGTCTACGGCAACCCGCACTCGGAGAGCCCCGCCTCCCGCGCCTCCGGCGACCTGCTGGCCGAGGCCCGCGCGGCGGTGCTGCGGCACTTCTCGGCCGACCCGGCCGAATACACCGTGGTGTTCACCGCCAACGCGACGGCCGCGCTGCGCCTGGTCGGCGAGTCCTACCCCTTCGCGCCGGGCAGCCGACTGGTGATGCTCCTCGACAACCACAACTCGGTGAACGGGCTTCGGGAGTACGCCCGCGCCGCCGGCGCCAGGACCGAGTACGTTCCGGTCCACGGCCAGGACTTGGCCGTCGACGAGGACCGACTGCACACCGCACTCACGGCCCGCACCCGCCGCCGCGGACTCCTCGCCTATCCCGCGCAGAGCAACTTCACCGGGGTACGGCACTCCCTGGACTGGATCGCCACCGCGCGGGAACACGGCTACGACGTCCTGCTCGACGCCGCCGCGTTCGTCCCCGCCAACCCCCTCGACCTGTTCCGCTACCACCCGGACTTCACCGTGGTCAGCTGGTACAAGGTGTTCGGCTACCCGACCGGCATAGGCAGCCTCATCGTCCGCCGCGAGGCCCTCGCCCGGCTGCGCAGGCCCTGGTTCTCCGGCGGCACCATCTACGCCGCGAGCGCCCAGGCGCAGTGGCACGTCCTCGCGGACGGCGAGGCCGCCTTCGAGGACGGCACCGTCAACTTCCTCTCCATACCGGACATCACGGCAGGCCTGGAGTGGATCGACGCCATCGGAATGGACCGCGTGCACGACCACGTCGCCCGGCTCACCGGCCAACTCCTCGCGGGCATCGCGAAGTTACGGCACAGCGACGGCTCCCCGATGGCCCGGGTCTACGGCCCCACCGACAGCGGCCCCGCACGCGGCGGCACCGTCGCCCTCAACCTGCTCGGCGCGGACGGCCGGGTGATCGACGAACGCGTCGTCGCCCAGGACAGCGCCGAGCGCCGCATCTCGCTCCGCTTCGGCTGCTTCTGCAACCCGGGCGCCGGAGAGGCCGCCTTCGCCCTCCCTCTGCGCAGCCTGCGCTCGGCGGCCCGCACACCGATGCGCTCACTGGAGGAGTACCTCGACCTGCTGGGCCTGCCGTCCGCGGGCGCCGTACGGGTCTCGGTGGGTGTCTCCTCGCAGCCCAGGGACGTCGAAACGTTTCTGGAGTTCGTCGCGGACACCTACCGCGACCGCGTACCGACGGCGGCAGGCCTCGCCGACCGGGCGGGGTGCTGAGTGAGGTGACGGCGTGATGGCTGGGAGGCAGAGCGGGACGACGGACCGGTAGCTTGCCGAGCCGCCGAGCCGCCGAGCCGCCGAGCCGCCGAGCCGCCGAGCCGCCGAGCCGCCGAGCCGCCGAGCCGCCGAGCCGCCGAGCCGCCGAGCCGCCGAGCCG
>NZ_JBITGV010000030.1:0-6759 GCF_044457385.1 Streptomyces sp. NPDC050548 | reverse complement strand
CGGCAGGGCGGTTGAGCCGGCAGGGCGGTTGAGTGCCGGATCAGCTCACCGTCCGGCGCGGGCTGCCGGCACCCCTTGACGGCACCTGCGCACCAGCACCGCCCAGGTCGCAGCCAGGAACAGCACCGCGAACCCCGCCAGGATCAGCCAGCCGCGTCCGGCCGGATGCGCGAACGAGTCGCCGTACGAGCGCAGCAGTGGCGGCCCCGCCGGTGAACCGCCGTCGCGCCACAGGCCGTTGAGGTCGATGGCACCGCCCAGTGCCTCGAACGCCCAGCGGTTGGTCATCGCCCAGCTGATCCCCTGGCCGACCGATGCCATCCGGGGCACCGGCACGAAGGCGCCAGAGAACAGGACTTGGGGGAAGCAGAGCAGCGGCAGCATCAGGGTCGCCTGGGCCGGTTCCGTGACCGCGGCCGAGGTGAGCAGCCCGAGGGCCAGCGCGGCGGCCGAGGCCAGCACACTGGTCAGGAACAGCGAGCCGTACGTGTCCCAGCCCGCCGCCGGCAGCCGGTCCAGCGCGCGCAGCACCGCCAGCAACAGGGCGTCCGCCGCGGCCAGTACAGGCAGCACGGTGGTCAACTTCGAGGCCACGTACGGTCCGATCCGCACCCCGGCCAGCCACTCGCGGCGCAGCACGGCCAACTCCGGGCAGATCTGCAGCAGTCCGTACGTCAGCCCGAAGAAGAACGCCCCGAATGCGATCCAGAACATGATCATCGCCGTGGACCCGGGATCGGGCGCCGCCGGATCGAAGGCACCCGCCCGGAACAACACCGCGAACATCGCCACGATCATCACCGGCGACCCCACGAACACGGCGACCGACAGCCGGTTGTGCACCAACAGAGCCGTCGTACGTCGGGTCAGCAGCGCCCATTGGCGTACGGCGCCGACGCGCGGCGGACGGTGCGTGGCGGGCGCCGGTCGGCGGTCGGGAAGCGCTGCCGGGGCCGCCCGTTCGGCGCGCTTCCCTTCCGCGACGGCCGCGTACACGTCCTCCGCCGTCTCCGCGCCGAACGCTCCGAGCAGCGCGTCCGGCGGTCCCACGAACGCGACCGCACCGCCCGGCGACAGGAACACGACCTGGTCGCAGCGCGGCAGATCGGCGAGGACGTGGGTGGTGAGCACGACGGTGGTGCCGGTCTCGGCCAGGCTGCGCAGGGTGGCCAACAGGGCTGCCCCGGTGACCGGATCGAGCCCGGAGGTGGGCTCGTCGAGGAAGAGGACGCGCGGCCGGGTCAGCAACTCGGCCGCGATACTGGCCCGTTTGCGCTCCCCGCCGCTCAACGCCCGCACCGGCGTATCGGCACGCTCGGACAGCCCGAGTGCGTCGAGCACCTCCGTCACCCGCGCCGGGACCGCCTCGCCCGGCATCCGCAATCGCCCCGCGTACTCCAGCGTGCGCCGCAACGGCAGCTCACGGTGGATCACGTCCTCCTGCGGCACATACCCGAACTCCGGCCCGGGCGGCCCCGGTTGGGCACCGTCGTGCAGTACGGCCCCCGTGGTCGGGCTCTGGAGTCCCGCGAGGGTCCCCAGCAGCACCGTCTTGCCCGCCCCGCTGCTGCCCGCGATCACCGTGAGCTGTCCGGCCCCGACCTCGAACGACACCTCAGCCAACACCCGCCCGGCGTCCCGCACTTCCTGCGTGACGTCCCGCAACTCCAGGTGCAGGCCTGCTATTTGGGTGATGTCAGGATGTATCGGCGTCGGCATGGGAGCAGCATGTCACCCCGGTGTCAGCCACACCGTCGCCAGGGGCGGGAGGGTGAGCCGGATATGGCCGACCTCCGGTTTGACCGGATCGGGGTTGGTGACATCGCTGCCGCCATAGGCGGCGGAGTCGGTGTTGAGCGTCTCGCGCCAGGCCGGGATGTCGTCCGGGACGCCCAGCCGGTAGTCGTGGCGTACGACGGGGGAGAAGTTGCTGACAGCGAGAAGCGGCGCGCCCTCGGCGTCGAATCTCAGGAACGCGAAGACGTTGTCCTCGGCCGCGTCGCCCAACACCCAGCGGAAACCGGAGGGTCGGGTGTCCAGCTGCCAGAGGGCCGGAGTGCGGCGGTAGACGGTGTTCAGGTCGCGGACGAGGTTCTGGACACCCCGGTGGTCGGGCGCCGCGTCGTAGGCCGGGTCGAGGAGCCACCAGTCGGGGCCGTGGGCTTCGGACCACTCGGCGCCCTGGGCGAACTCCTGGCCCATGAAGAGGAGTTGCTTGCCGGGGTGGGCCCACATGAACCCCAGATACGCCCGGTGGTCGGCGCGCTGCTGCCACCAGTCGCCGGGCATCTTGGACACCAACGACCGCTTCCCGTGGACGACTTCGTCGTGCGAGATGGGCAGGACGTAGTTCTCGCTGTACGCGTAGACCATCGAGAAGGTCATCTCGTGGTGATGGAACTTGCGGTGGACCGGCTCGTGCGCCATATAGCCGAGCGAGTCGTGCATCCAGCCCATGTTCCACTTCAGCCCGAAGCCGAGGCCGCCGGTGTCGGTGGGCCGGGTGACGCCGTCCCAGGCGGTGGACTCCTCGGCGATCGTCACGACACCCGGCACCCGCCGGTACACGGTCGCGTTCATCTCCTGGAGGAAGGCGACCGCGTCCAGGTCGTCGCGCCCGCCATGGACGTTCGGGGTCCACTGGCCCGAGTCGCGCGAGTAGTCGAGATAGAGCATCGAGGCGACCGCGTCCACGCGCAGGCCGTCGATGTGGAACTCCTGGCACCAGTAAACGGCGTTCGCCACAAGGAAGTTGCGCACCTCGGTCCGCCCGAGGTCGAACTCGTACGTCCCCCAGTCCGGATGCTCGGCCCGCCGCGCGTCCCCGGGCTCGTACAGCGGCTCCCCGTCGAACCGGGCCAACGCCCAGTCGTCCTTGGGGAAGTGCGCCGGCACCCAGTCCATGATCACGCCGATACCGGCCTGGTGCAGGGCGTCGACCAGGAACTTGAAGTCGTCGGGGGTGCCGAGGCGGGCGGTCGGGGCGTAGAAGCCGGTGACCTGGTAGCCCCAGGAGCCACCGAAGGGATGCTCGGTCACCGGCATGAACTCGACGTGGGTGAAGCCCAGGTCCTTGACGTACGCGGGGAGTTCGACGGCGAGCTGACGGTACGTCAGGCCGGGCCGCCAGGACGCGAGATGCACCTCGTACACGGACAACGGTGCTTCGTGGACGGGAGTCTCCGTCCGGCGCGCGAGCCACTCCGCGTCGCCCCACTCGTGGTACGAGGCCGTCACGATGGACGCCGTGGCGGGCGGCACCTCCGTACGACGGGCCATCGGGTCCGCCTTGAGGAAGCGGTCGCCGTGCCGCGAGGTGATCTCAAACTTGTACCGGGCGCCCTCGCCCACCCCCGGCAGGAACAGCTCCCACACACCCGACGAACCGAGCGACCGCATCGGGAAAGCCGTGCCGTCCCAGGAGCTGAAGTCCCCGGCGACACGCACCCCCTGGGCGTTCGGCGCCCACACGGAGAAGCGGGTGCCGGTCACTCCCTCATGCGTCATAGGCTCCGCACCGAGCGCCTTCCACAACTCCTCGTGGCGCCCCTCCCGGATCAGATGCAGATCGAGATCGCCGAGCGCGGGCAGGAAGCGGTACGGATCGTCCACCTCGTGCTCGTCGCCCTCCGCGTACGACACCAGCAGCGTGTACGCCGGGATCGCGTCGAGCGGCAGTACGCCGGAGAAGAGACCGTCCCCTTCCGAGGCGAGCGCGTTGCGCATGCCGTCGACCACGACACTCACGGCCCGGGCGTACGGCCGTAGCGCCCGGAAGGCGATCCCACCCGGAACCGGACGCGCGCCGAGGAGCGCGTGCGGGTCGTGGTGGGCGCCGGAGAGCAGGCGCTCGCGGTCGGCCGGGTCCAGCGGGGCAGACGCCGTGGGACCCCCCGCGCCCGGGTGAACCGGAACGGTCGTGGGCGAGGCCGCCGCGGGTGCGGCCGGGGCGTCGGTCTCCGGCGAGGCGGGCGCGGTCGGTTCGGGTGACTCCGGGGCGGCGGCCGCGGGTGAGCCGGCCGCCTCCGGAGGTTCCGCTACGGGACGCTCGCCGGTCTCCGGCGCGCCAGGCCCGGTCGGGCCGCCGGGCGTGGCCGGACCGCCCGTCTCTTGAGGTGAAGTGTCGCGCAGGGCCACGGAGTTCAGCCTCCTCGGACGGCGAGTCGCTCGATCGCCGCCATGGGTACGGGAAGCCAGTCCGGGCGGTGTCTGGCCTCGTACAGCACTTCGTAGACCGCGCGATCCGTCTCGTAGGCGCGCAGCAGGGCGTGTTTGGTGCGGGGGTCCCAGCCGGCCCGGGCCGCGTAGCCCGCACAATAAGCCTCGCGACAGCGGCGCGCCCACTCGGGGCGCCAGGGACGGCGCTGCCGGGCCGCGTAGTCGAAGGAACGCAGCATCCCGGCGATGTCCCGCACCGGGGACTGCGCGCTGCGCCGCTCGGCCAGCGGCTTGGAAGGCTCGCCCTCGAAGTCGATGACGAACCAGTCCCGGCCGGCCCGCAGCACCTGCCCGAGATGCAGATCGCCGTGGATGCGCTGGGCGGGCGGCCCGGCGTCCCGGCCGACCAACGCGCCGAACGCGGTCCGCAGCCCCGGCACGAACGGCCGCAGGGCCGGCACGGAGTGCGCGGCGGCCTCCAGCCGCTCGGTCATCGCGGCGGCCGTACGGTCGTTGTCCCCACCGGTGCCGGACGGAAAGGCCGCGGCCAGTGCGAGATGGACATCCGCCGTGGCCTGCCCCAACTCATGTGCCTCGGTGGTGAATTCGTCACCGGCGGCAAGTGCGCGCAGCGCCAGCGCCCAGCCGTCGGAGGCGTCCGGCAGGAACGGCTGGAGCACACCGAGCGTGGCGGCCCGCGGCTCCGCCGTCCGGAACCACGCCACGGGCGCGGGCACCCGGGTGCAGCCCTGTGCCGCCAGCGCCCCCGGCAGTTCCAGGTCCGGGTTGATACCGGGCTGGATGCGCCGGAACACCTTCAGGATGAAGCGGTCGCCGTACACCAGCGAGGAGTTGGACTGCTCGGCGTCCAGCAGCCGGGGCGCGAGTCCGGCGGGCACCGACATCGACGGATCCGCCTCGAAGCGCAGGGGACCCGCCGTACCGGGGTGCCGCAGCCGCTCCAGCAGCAGTTCCGCCGCCCGCGGATCCTGGAGGGCGTCGTACACCGCGAGCCCGGCCAACGGGCCTTCGTGCACCCGGCCGATGAAGGCCCGGGCGAGCCGCGGCGAGACGTGTTCCCTTACGCCGAGCAGGAGTTGGTAGCAGTCGCCGGGCGGGGGAGTGCCGCCCGGCGCGGGAACCGCCGTGTGGGACGCGTGCACCAGCAGATGGAGACAGCCCGGGAACAGCTCGGTCGTGGACAGCACGTCGAGGTCGGCCACCGGCCGGTCCTTGCCCGCGAACCAGCGCTGCCCGGGCAGCCATTCGCGCAGTAGCCCGGTGAGCGTGGCCGGAGGCCGGTCGACGCCAGGGCTGCTCGGTCGGAGGGGTGCGGTCTTCGGCATGGTGACGCGTCCTTTCGCGGGCACATCCTCAAAGTCGTCGGCCGTTGCGGGGAGCGGCTCGCGAGAGCCGGAACCAGTAGAAGCCGTGCCCCGCGAGCGTCAGCAGATACGGCAGCTCACCGATCGCCGGGAAACGCACCCCGCCGATCAGCTCCACGGGATGCCGGCCGTCGAACTCCCGCAGATCCAGCATGGTGGGCTGCGCGAACCGCGAGAAGTTGTGCACACAGAGCACGAGATCGTCCTCGTACTCGCGCAGAAACGCGATCACCGCCGGGTTCGTCGACTGGAGCTCCGTGTAGGAGCCGAGGCCGAACGCCGGGTTCTGCTTGCGGATCTCGATCATGCGGCGCGTCCAGTGCAGCAGCGAGGAGGGCGACGACATCGACGCCTCGACGTTGGTGACCTGGTAGCCGTAGACGGGGTCCATGATCGTCGGCAGGAAGAGGCGCCCCGGATCGCAGGAGGAGAAGCCCGCGTTGCGGTCGGGCGTCCACTGCATGGGGGTGCGGACGGCGTCGCGGTCGCCGAGCCAGATGTTGTCGCCCATGCCGATCTCGTCGCCGTAGTAGAGGATCGGCGAGCCGGGGAGGGAGAGCAGCAGGGCGGTGAACAGTTCGATCTGGTTGCGGTCGTTGTCCAGCAGAGTCGCCAGGCGCCTGCGGATCCCGATGTTGGCGCGCATCCGCGGGTCCTTGGCGTACTCGGCCCACATGTAGTCGCGTTCCTCGTCGGTGACCATTTCCAGGGTCAGCTCGTCGTGGTTGCGCAGGAAGATGCCCCACTGACAACCGGAGGGAATCGCGGGGGTCTTGGCGAGGATTTCCGAGACGGGATACCTGGACTCCCGGCGTACCGCCATGAAGATCCTCGGCATCACCGGGAAATGAAATGCCATGTGGCACTCGTCGCCGCCGCTCTGGAAGTCGCCGAAGTAGTCGACGACGTCCTCGGGCCACTGGTTCGCCTCCGCCAGCAGCACCGTGTCCGGATACATCGCGTCGATCTCGCGGCGGACGCGCTTGAGGAAGTCGTGACTGGCGGGCAGGTTCTCGCAGTTGGTGCCTTCGGCCGCATAGAGATAGGGCACGGCGTCGAGCCGGAAGCCGTCGATGCCGAGGTCCAGCCAGAAGCGGAGGGCGGCCAGGATCTCTTCCTGTACGGCCGGGTTCTCGTAGTTGAGGTCCGGTTGGTGGGAGAAGAAGCGGTGCCAGAAGTACTGCTTGCGGACGGGGTCGAAGGTCCAGTTGGAGGC
>NZ_JBITGV010000029.1:47057-112928 GCF_044457385.1 Streptomyces sp. NPDC050548 | reverse complement strand
ACGCTTCCTTTGTACTCACCCTCTCGGGCTTTCCTCCGGGCTTTTCCCTTCGGTCTTGCGTTTCCGACTCTATCAGACCGTTTCCGGTCCCGATTCCCTGTCGATTGGGATTGTCAAACGCTTTGGGCTTTCGCCTGTCGGCCTTTCGACATTCACTACGTTAGCCGATTCCCTCGCCAGCTCATAATCGAGTTCCGCAAGTTCGAATTCAGGCATGCAGGCATGCTGAACGCGCCCCTGCTGAGAGGGAGTCGTAGGTAGTGGGTTGGCCGCTTCCGGCTGCAGGCGAATGCCGTACCCGGGTCAAGCGGCTCGGGCTACGTTACGCACCCCGCCACGGCGCGTCAACTTGACCGACGCCTTGGCGTATGGGCCCGATAAGGGCTCACCGTAGGGTCGTTGGTGATCCAGAACCGCCACGGGTGGACCGCCCCCTCGCCGGACACTCCGGTACGGGGGCCGTTGCTTACCTGATGGGAGGGCACGGGTGTACCGGCCAGCATCCGCAGGGGTGTGTCGCCCGTGGTGCACGCGTCCGTGCCGTCCAGGGAGCGGTCGACGTCCAGTGCGGTGGCCAGGCGGGCGGGGCCTTTGGCCAGTTCTTTGTCATTTCGGGCCGAGAGTCGACGTTTGCGGGCCAGCTCGGCGCCCTCGACGATCTCGCCGGCCCGCAGCAGGACCGCCCTCGCCGTGCCCTCGGGACCGCACACCAGGTTCATGCAGTGCCACATGCCGTACGTGAAGTAGACGTACACGTACCCGGGTGGGCCGAACATCACGCCGTTGCGCGCGGTCGGGCCGCGATAGGCGTGGGAGGCGGGGTCGTTTCCGCCGTCGTAGGCCTCGACCTCTGTGATGCGCAGGATGATCGGACCGTCGGGGGTCGTACGGACGAGGAGGCGGCCCAGGAGGTCGGGGGCGACCTCCAGTACAGGGCGGTCGAAGAACTCTCTGGGGAGTGGCTTACGGTCCGGGGGCGCGATCATGGCGTCCGAGCGTAGTCCAGACGCGCTTGTGCCAAGGGGTGGTCAAGGTTCGGTCCGCTTGCCAGGGTGTGGCGCGGAACCGGTCGCGGTCGGATCGCGTTTGTAGGGATCAAGGGTCCATTCGTAAAGGGAGAGTCATGGCGTTCAAGAAGCTGCTCGCGAGCCTGGGGGCCGGC
Source organism: Streptomyces sp. NPDC050548 (assembly GCF_044457385.1). Classification (NCBI taxonomy): domain Bacteria; kingdom Bacillati; phylum Actinomycetota; class Actinomycetes; order Kitasatosporales; family Streptomycetaceae; genus Streptomyces; species Streptomyces sp. NPDC050548. The sequence goes on along the minus strand of NZ_JBITGV010000029.1, from coordinate 111,766 downwards.
GGGGCTTCGGTGGAGACGGTGCTGACCGAGGTCAACGTCGTTCCTGGTGGTGTCGTCCAGGGCGAGGTGCGGATCCAGGGCGGGTCCGTGAACCAGGAGATCCAGGGGCTCTCGGTCGGACTGCAGGCCAAGGTCGAGGTCGAGAGCGGTGACCAGGAGTACAAGCAGGACATCGAGTTCACGAAGGTGCGGCTGGGCGGTGCCTTCGAGTTGCAGGCGGGGACCGCGCACACCGTGCCGTTCGGTCTGGAGATCCCCTGGGAGACGCCGGTCACGATGATCGACGGTCAGGCGCTGCGCGGGATGCACATCGGGGTGAGCACCGAGCTGGCGATCGCGCGTGCCGTGGACTCCAGCGACCTGGACCCGGTCAACGTGCACCCGTTGCCCGCGCAGAAGGCGATCCTGGACGCCTTCCTCCAGCTGGGCTTCCGGTTCAAGAACGCGGACATGGAGCGCGGTCACATCCGGGGGACGCGGCAGAAGCTGCCGTTCTACCAGGAGATCGAGTTCTTCCCGCCGTCGCAGTACCGGGGGCTGAACCAGGTCGAGCTGAGCTTCGTCGCCGATGAGAACGCGATGGACGTCATCCTGGAGATGGACAAGAAGCCGGGCCTGTTCAGCGAGGGCAGTGACACCTTCCGTTCCTTCCAGGTGGGCCAGCACGACTTCCACGGGACGGACTGGGCGGCGTACCTCAATCAGTGGATCTCCGAGGTCGGCAGCAAGCGCAACTGGTTCTAGGCTCGGGACGTACTGAAGATTCCGATCAGGAGGTACCAAGGTGACCGAGCTGAAGCGGCGACCCCTCCCCCATGACTTCCATCCGCCCGTGCCGTCGTTCACGGTGACGAGTGAGGACGTCGAGCCGGGGGCGACGCTCAAGGACGCTCAGGTCTACGCGGCCGGCAACACCTCGCCGCAGCTGCGGTGGGAGGGCTTCCCGCCCGAGACCAAGAGTTTCGCCGTGACCTGCTACGACCCGGACGCCCCTACGGGGAGCGGGTTCTGGCACTGGACGGTGTTCGACATCCCGGCCTCGGTGACCGAGCTGCCGGCGGGTGCGGGCAGCGGCAAGTTCGAGGGGCTGCCCGAGGGCGCCGTACAGGTGCGGAACGACTACGGGTCGAAGGACTTCGGCGGGGCCGCTCCGCCGCCCGGGGACGGGTCGCACCGTTATGTGTTCACGGTGTACGCCGTGGACTCGGAGAAGCTGGGTCCGGACTCGGACGTCTCTCCGGCGGTCGTCGGTTTCAACCTGCGGTTTCACGCGCTGGCCCGTGCCCAGCTGATCGGTGAGTACGAAGCGCCCACCGAAGACTGACGTTCATTGAACGTTTGCCCGCCTCTGGTCATGGAATTGATCAGAGGCGGGCAGTTTTTATTGCGTTGTCCATCTCGGCGTGCCCGGCCAGAGTTGATCCAAGCCCGCCAGGCGGTGGGCCGATTGCACACGGGAGGTGGGCTGGATGCGGGACACGCTGGTGCTGAACGCGAGCTTCGAGCCGCTGTCGACGGTGTCGTTGAATCGAGCCGTCGTTCTGGTGCTCCAGGACAAGGCTGTCGTCGAGCAGGCCCACCCCGAACTGCGTATGCGCGGAGCCGAGGTTGACATACCGGCCCCCCGGGTCATCCGGTTGTGCAGGTATGTGAGGGTGCCGTTCCGAAGACAAGCTCCGTGGTCGAGGCGGGGTGTGCTGGTCCGGGACCGGCACCGGTGCGCGTACTGCGGCAGGCGGGCGACGACGGTGGACCACGTGGTGCCCAGGGCGCAGGGTGGTCAGGACTCCTGGCTGAACACGGTGGCCTCGTGCGCGGAGGACAACCACCGCAAGGCGGCCCGGACTCCGGAGCAGGCGGGGATGCCGTTGCTGCGGCGGCCGTTCGAGCCGACGCCGGCGGACGCGATGCTGTTGGCGCTGGGGACCGAGGACTTCGACGCGCTGCCGCAGTGGCTGGTGCAGCCGGCGGCGTAGGGCACGTGAACAGAACTGGGGCCCACCTCCTGCGGGAGGTGGGCCCCAGTGTCGTAGGACGAGTCTGTCAGTCGATGGACGGCTTCTCGCGGCGTTCCGAATTGCCGTCCGAGTTGCCGGAGTTGCCTCCGCCGCCTCCCGAACCGCCGCCGAACGGGCCCATGTTGCCCATCGCGCCGGACAAGCCCTTGAGGGCATCGCCGATTTCGCTGGGGACGATCCAGAGCTTGTTGGCGTCGCCCTCGGCGATCTTCGGGAGCATCTGGAGGTACTGGTAGCTCAGGAGCTTCTGGTCGGCGTCTCCGGCGTGGATGGCCTCGAAGACCGTACGGACGGCCTGGGCCTCGCCCTCGGCGCGCAGGGCGGCTGCCTTGGCCTCACCTTCGGCGCGCAGGATCTGGGACTGCTTCTCGCCCTCCGCGGTGAGGATGGCCGCCTGGCGCGTGCCCTCCGCGGTGAGGATCGCGGCGCGCTTGTCACGGTCGGCGCGCATCTGCTTCTCCATCGAGTCCTGGATGGAGGTGGGGGGCTCAATTGCCTTGAGTTCGACGCGGTTCACGCGGATGCCCCACTTGCCCGTCGCCTCGTCGAGGACTCCGCGCAGGGCCGCGTTGATCTCCTCGCGGGAGGTGAGGGTCCGCTCCAGGTCCATGCCGCCGATGATGTTGCGGAGCGTGGTGACCGTGAGCTGCTCGATCGCCTGGATGTAGCTGGCCACTTCGTAGGTCGCGGCCCGCGCGTCCGTCACCTGGTAGTAGATGACCGTGTCGATGTTGACGACCAGGTTGTCCTGGGTGATCACCGGCTGCGGCGGGAACGGTACGACCTGTTCGCGCAGGTCGATGCGGTTACGGATCGTGTCTATGAACGGGACGACGATGTTGAGTCCCGCGTTGAGTGTCCGTGTGTAGCGGCCGAACCGCTCCACGATCGCGGCACTTGCCTGCGGGATGACCTGGATCGTCTTGATCAAAGCGATGAAGACCAACACCACCAGGATGATCAAGACGATGATGACCGGTTCCATCGTGCTCCCCGTACCCTTCTCCGCCTCGGCGCTTTCGGAAGATCTTATGGTTGTTGAAGATCTTGCTGGTCGAGTCTGTCAGACCGTCATGCAACTCGTGTGCTGTTCGGTTCAGTTGAGTCGTGCGAGGTCAGATGACGATCGCGGTGGCTCCCTCGATCTCCACGACGTCCACCTCCTGGCCCGGTTCGTAGGCGCGGTCGGTGTCGAGTGCGCGGGCCGACCAGATCTCGCCGGCGAGCTTGATCCGGCCGTGGCCCGAGCCGTCCACGCGCTCCAGGACGACGGCCTGTTTGCCCTTCAACGCGTCCACGCCCGTGGCCAGTTGGGGCCGGGTCGAACGGTGGCGGTTCGCGATGGGCCGTACGACCGCGATGAGGGCGACCGAGACGGCGACGAAGACGAGGACCTGCACGACGACGTCCGCGCCGAGCCCGGCCGTGGCAGCGGCGGCGCCCGCGCCCACGGCGAGCATGCCGAACTCGGGCATGGCGGTCACCACGAGCGGGATCCCGAGTGCTGCCGCGCCGACGAGCCACCACACCCATGCGCCGATGTCGTTCACAAGGTCATGGTAGGGCTGCGGGTCGGGTCGCGGACAGGGCGCATATGCCCGTACGACCCGTATTTTTCAGGGGAGTTCGGTCAGGACATGGGGAGACCGTGTGCGGTCCAGCGGTCGCCGACCTGCTCGACGATCAGCGGGAGGCCGAAGCAGAGGGAGAGGTTGCGCGCGGTGAGTTCGAGCTCCAGCGGGCCCGCGGCGAGGACCTTGCCCTGACGGATCATCAGGACGTGGGTGAAGCCGGGGGCGATCTCCTCGACATGGTGGGTGACCATGATCATGGAGGGGGCGATCGGGTCGCGGGCGAGGCGGCCGAGACGGCGTACGAGGTCCTCGCGGCCGCCGAGGTCGAGGCCGGCGGCGGGCTCGTCGAGGAGGAGCAGCTCGGGGTCGGTCATCAGGGCACGGGCGATGAGGGTTCGCTTGCGCTCTCCCTCGGAGAGGGTGCCGAACTTGCGGTCCAGGTAGTCGCTCATGCCGAGGCGGTCGAGGAAGGCGCGGGCACGCTGCTCGTCGACGTCCTCGTAGTCCTCGTGCCACCCGGCGGTCATGCCGTAGGCGGCGGTCAGCACGGTCTGCAGGACGGTCTGGCGCTTGGGGAGCTTCTCGGCCATGGCGATACCGGCGACGCCGATGCGGGGGCGGAGTTCGAAGACGTCGACCTTGCCGAGGGTCTCGCCGAGGATGGTGGCGGTGCCGCTGCTGGGGAACAGGTAGCTGGACGCGACGTTCAGGAGCGTGGTCTTGCCGGCGCCGTTCGGGCCGAGGATGACCCAGCGCTCGCCCTCCTTGACCGACCAGGAGACCTGGTCCACCAGAGCCCGGCCCTCCCGGACCACGGTTACGTCCTCCAGCTCCAGAACATCGCTCATGAGCGCGCTGTCTCCCATTGCATCGTCGGCCTGTCTCGGCTGTCGCGTGCGCCGGTAGGCGCAGCCCTCGAAGAAATCTACGCCACCGGCCGGGCGGTCCATCCCATCGGTCCGGTCCTTAGGGTGGGGGGCATGCTTTCGGAACCACGTTCAGGGCGGCTCGCCGCCTGGGGAAACGCCCTTTTGGCCGGGCTTGTCTCGCCGGACGACGCCGTACTCGCCATCGTGGGCGAGGACGCCGTGCACCGGGTGGAAGGGCTGCCGGGCGAGTCGGCGCCCGTCGGACTCACACTCGCGCTGGGACGGCTGCGCACCCTCGGGGTGACCGGGCTGCGCCTGGCCCTGCCCACCTCGGGACACCCGCTGGGGCTGAGTGGCCCGCCCGCGTTCAACGCGCGGGCCCTGGAGGCCGAGGAGGCGGTGATCTGCTACGGCGCCGCGCTCGGCCTCGTTCCCGAGGTGTACGAGGCCGGTCCCCCCGGTGACGTACATGTCGAGGTCGTCTGGCACTGCCTGCCGGTGCGGGAGGCGCCGCCCGCCGATGTGCCCTCGCTCGGGGAGGCCGAGCGGGAGTTGGCGGAGGCGCTGCGGGACGCGACGGCCGTGTTGTCGCGGCTGGACGTGGCCGGGTCGGGGCCGGTCGCGGAGGCGGCGCTCGACGCGTATCGCGCGCGGGCCGAGCGGGGGCGGGAGGTGTTGGCGCCGGGGTATCCGCCGCGCGCGGTGCGGGTGTTGGAGCTGGCGCAGCGGGTGGGGCTGCTGGTGTCCCTGGCCGAGGAGAGCGGGCACGGGGGTGCGGTGAGCGCGTCCGAGATGGCGGTGCGGGCGGAGGCGTTGCGGCCGGTGGGGCGGACGGCTCGGCGGGCGCAGGTCGCGGCGTACAACTCCGTTGTGGAGGAGCGGGAGAAGGGGGTGCGGTGAGCGTCGGTTCGTGTGGTGTCCGGTGTTGGTGTGGGCGTCTGGGGGCTCCGCCCCCAGGCCCCCGCTTCGGCCCTGAAAGGGCCTCGTCCTCAAACGCCGGACGGGCTGGATTTTGCGGGCCTGCGTTGAAAAGGCGCCGGACAAGCTGATTGGTGCTGAACCACGCTGATCAGAAAGGGCCCCGAGAGTCGTCGTTGACTCTCGGGGCCCCTTCTTACGGCTGTGGGTGTCAGCCGTTGATGCCCTTGTTGCCGAACGTGGGGTTCAGCAGGCCGATGACGTTGACGCTGTCGCCGACGACGTTGACGGGGACGTGGACCGGGACCTGGACGACGTTGCCCGAGCCGACACCCGGCGACTTCACGGCCGCGGCATCGGCACCCGCGTCGGCGACAGCCGCACCGGCGGAGGCGCCTGCGGCGATACCGGCGACGGTGAGGGCCACGGCGGCCTTCTTGGCGATGTTCATGGGAAGCGTTCCTCCTGCGATTGCGTGACCGACCCGGCCGCGGGTCGTGCGCTGAACAACGCAGGCAGTACCGGAAACGGCACGGGAATGCGCGTTTGACTGCCCGTTCGGATCATTGGCGCGACAAGCCGACCGGATGACCAGGTGACGAGCAGACCGGCCTCCCAGGGAGCACCCTGGGAGGCCGGAGGTCACTGTCGCGGAGCGACGTGCGTCAGTGGTTGACGCCCAGGTTGCCGAAGGCGGGGTTCAGGACGCCGATGACGTTGACGCTGTTGCCGACGACGTTCACCGGGACGTGCACCGGGACCTGGACGACGTTGCCCGAGCCGACACCGGGCGAGCCGACGGCCTGGCCGTTCGCCAGGCTGTCGGCGGAGGCCAGCCCGGCACCGGCGGCGACCAGCCCGCCGGCCACCATCGTCACGGCCGCTGCCTTCTTCAGGTTCTTCACTTCTGAGCCCTCCTAGCGATCACCGCGGCAGGCGCCGCGGCACGCATTGGAGAACGGCGGAGATCCATGAAGGATGCGCCATCCGGGGGACATTCCCACGACGGTATGAATCTCGGCCCGGAAGGGGACGTTCCGGGTTGCCGCCGCAACCTCTCCTACCTCGTCAGACCGTGGCGTACGGCGAACAGGGCGGCCTGGGTGCGGTCCGCCAGGTCGAGCTTCATCAGGATGTTCGAGACGTGGGTCTTGACCGTCTTCTCGGAGAGGACCAGGGCGCGGGCTATCTCGCGGTTGGAGCGGCCGTCCGCGATCAGGCCGAGCACCTCGCGCTCCCGCTCCGTGAGCGAACCGCCTCTCCCCTGCCCCGAGTTGGACTCCTCCTGGGACAACAGGACGCCGGCGACCTCGGGTTGGAGCAGGATGTGGCCCGCGTGGACGGAGCGGATGGCGCCGGCCAGGGCGTCCGGGTCCACGTCCTTGTAGACGTAACCGGCGGCGCCCGCGCGCAGGGCCGGGATCACCGTGCGCTGTTCGGTGAAGCTGGTGACGATCAGCACGCGCGCGGGGTGGTCGAGTTCGCGGAGTCTGCGCAGCGCGTCGATGCCGTCCATGCCCGGCATCTTGACGTCCATGAGGACGATGTCGGGCTTCAACTCCTCGGTGCGGGCGACCCCTTCGGCGCCGTCGGCCGCTTCGCCGACGACCTCGATGTCGTCCTGCACCTCCAGGAAGGTGCGCAGGCCCCGGCGGACGACCTGGTGGTCGTCGACGATCAGCACCTTGATTGCGTCAGCCACCGGGGACCTCCATCTCGATCGTGGTGCCCTTTCCGGGCGCCGATTCCACGGTGAGCGTGCCGCCGACGCCGTTGGTCCGGTCCCGCATGGAGACCAGGCCCAGATGGCGTCCCGCACGGCGGATCGACTGGGGTTCGAAGCCGCATCCGTCGTCGGTGATCCGTAGGACCGCTCCGCAGCCGCTGCGCTCCAGGGTCACGGCGACGTGCTCCGCGCCGGAGTGCCGCAGGGCGTTGTGCAGGGCTTCCTGGGCGACGCGGAGCATGGCCTCCTCCTGGGCCGCGGGCTGGGCGCGGAAGCCGCGGCCGGTGAAGGTCACGCGCGCGGTGTGGGCGCGGTCGAGGACCTGGATCTGGGTGCGCAGGGTGGCGCTCAGTCCGTCCTCGTCCAGGGCGGCGGGGCGCAACTCGACGACCGCGGCGCGCAGTTCGTCGGCGGCCTCGGCGGCGAGCGCGGCCACCTGCTGGAGTTCGCCCTTGGCGCGGGAGGGGTCGCGGTCGACGAGGGTGGCGGCGGCCTGCGCGGTGAGCCGGAGGGAGAACAGCTTCTGGGCCACCGCGTCGTGCAGTTCGTGGGCGAGCCGGGAGCGCTCCTCGGCGATGGTCAGCTCGCGGCTGCGCTCGTAGAGGCGGGCGTTGGTGAGGGCGATGGCCGCGTGCTGGGCGAGGATCGAGAGCAGTTCCTCGTCCTCCTCGGTGAAGCCGCAAGTGCCGTCCCTCTTGGGGCAGTTCTTGTTGGCGAGGAACAGGGCGCCGATGACCTCGTCGTCATCGCGGATGGGCAGGCCCAGGAAGTCGGACATGTCGGGGTGGGCCGAGGGCCAGCCCTCGAAGCGCGGGTCCTTGCGTACGTCCGCGAGGCGTTCGGCCTTGGCCTCGTGCAGCATCGCGGCGAGGATGCCGTGCTGGCGCGGGAGCGGGCCGATGGCCTTCCACTGGGCGTCGCTGACGCCGTCGACCACGAACTGGGCGAAGCCGCCGTGGTCGTCCGGGACGCCGAGGGCGGCGTACTGCGCGTCGAGCAGCTCGCGGGCCGAGGCGACGATCGTCTTGAGGACGTCGCGCACCTCCAGGTGCCTGCTCATGGCCAGCAGTGCGGAACTCACCGCCGCGAGGCCGGACCGTGGACCTTGACTCATGTCCTCACGGTACCGGCGGGGTGTGACAACGCGGATCGGGCCGGTGACGGTCGTCGTCTGGTCCGGAAGGCCTAGGGCGAAGGGCCCCGGTGGACTGCGGCCGGCGTCCGAGGCGGCGGGGGCGGTCCCGTTCCTACGTTGGGGGCACGCCGACGGAGGCGTAGTGGACGAGGGGACGTGTGTCATGTCGGTAGCGATCATCACGGGGGCCTCGAAGGGGCTGGGGCGGGCGCTCGCCGAGGCGCTGGCCGCGCGGGGCTGGGATCTGGTGCTGGACGCCAGGACCGAGGGGGTGCTGATGGAGGCCGCGGTGGCCGTCGCCGCGTACGGCACGCGCGTGGAGGTCCTTCCCGGGGACGTCACGGATGCCGCGCACCGCGCGGAGCTGGTGGCCGCGGCGGGGAAGCTGGGCGGCGTCGACCTGGTCGTGAGCAACGCGAGCGCGCTGGGCGCCGAGCCGCTCGTACGGCTCGACGAGCTCCCCCTGGACGGGTTGCGGCGGGCGCTGGAGGTGAATGTGGTGGCCGCCCTGGGCCTGGTCCAGGAGGCGCTGCCGTTGCTGCGGGCCTCGCGGGCCGGTGCGGTGATCGCGGTCAGTTCGGACGCGGCGGCCGAGGCGTACGAGACGTGGGGCGGCTACGGGGCGTCCAAGGCGGCCCTCGACCAGCTCGCGGCGGTGCTCGGCGCGGAGGAGCCCGGGCTGCGGGTCTGGGCGGTGGACCCCGGGGACATGGGCACGGACCTGTATGCGGCGGCCGTACCGGACGACGACGATCCACGGCCGTCGCCGGCGAGCGTGGTGCCGGCCTTGCTGCGGCTGCTGGACGAGCGGCCGGCGAGCGGTCGTTACGGAGCCCCGGCCCTGCTGGAGGAGCGATGACGGTGGCCGTGCGCGTACCCGAGGAACTGTCCGCGCGTGTGCCGGCCGAGCAGCGCGGGCCCGGGCTGGACCGGGACGCCGTACGACTCCTGGTGTCGCGGGGTACCGAGGTGTCGCATCACGGGTTCGGAGAGCTGCCGAGGCTGCTGCGGGCCGGGGATCTGCTGGTCGTGAACACGTCGCCGACGTTGGCCGCCGCGGTGGACGGGTGGATCGGGCACGCGCGCGTGGTGGTGCATTTCTCGACGCGGGGCGACGACGGGCGGTGGGCGGTCGAGCTGCGGGACCCGGACGGGAAGGGCACCTCACGCGCGCGTGCGGGCGGCCCGGCGGGGACGGAGATACGGCTGCCCGGGGACGCGCGGCTGGCCTTGGAGGAGCCGCTGAGCGCTCGGGGCGAGCGGTTGTGGTGGGCGCGGGTGTCCGGTTCGGGGGTGGCCGAGCTGTTGGGTGAGCACGGGCGGCCCATCCGCTACTCCTATACGGAGCGGGATCAGCCGCTGTCCGTCTACCAGACGGTGTTCTCCTTGCCGGCCGAGGACGGGGTCGGCAGTGCGGAGATGCCGAGTGCCGCGCGGCCCTTCACGGCGCGGATGGTGGCGGAGCTGGTGAGTCGGGGGGTGCAGTTCGCGCCGATCACCCTGCACACGGGGGTGGCGTCGGCCGAGGTGCACGAGCCGCCGTATCCGGAGCGGTTCGCGGTGTCGGAGGCGTCGGCCCGGTTGATCAATGCCGTCCGCGCGGGGGACGGGCGGGTGATCGCGGTGGGGACCACCGCCGTGCGGGCCGTCGAGTCCGCAGTCGGCAGTGATGGGGTCGTACGCGCGCGTGCCGCGTGGACGGATCTCGTCGTCACACCGGAGCGGGGGGTGCGGGTGGTGGACGGGTTGCTGACGGGGCTGCACGAGCCGGAGGCCTCGCATCTGCTGATGCTGGAGGCGGTCGCCGGGCGGGCCGCTGTCGACCGCAGTTATGAGGAGGCGTTGTGCGGGCTCTACCTGTGGCACGAGTTCGGGGACGTGCACCTCATCCTCCCGGAGGAGGGTCCTCACCCAGTGAGTTGCTCCAGCAACTGCGGGTGAGGTTGCTGGGGCTCCGGTGTGAGCCCGCACATAGGGCGCAGATCACGTACTAGGACACATAGGAGATAAACCCGACCCGCTTGAGCGGGACAGACGGACCCATCTGTCCCGTTTTGCCCTTCCCTGCTCCACTACCGGGGATCGTACGTCACACCTTTGCCACAGGTTTTTGCGACCGCTAAGAATTGCAGCCGTCGCTCAGCGCCGCGGATCCCGTCCGCGGCGTTTGTGCCGGAAGCACCCGCGTCCCCGCCGGACGGTGAGCGACCTCCGCACCATTCGAAGAGGTCCATCCGCCATGCCCGAGAACACGAACACTCCCGGTCGTAGCCGCCTGGCCAAGCTGACGAAGCAGCACAGGATCGCGCTCGCCGGTGTCGCCACGCTCGGCGCCGCCGCCCTCGCCTTCTCCGCGGTGCCCAGCGACGCGGGGACGACCACCACCGACGCCGCGTCCACGGCGAAGGTGGCGTACAGCACGGAGCCCATCAAGGGTGTCAAGGCCAGCGTCACCGACCAGCTCGCCGGTGCCAGCCTCAAGACCGAGGCGATCCAGGCGAAGGCCGACGCGAAGGCGAAGGCGGCCAAGGCCAAGGCGGACGCCGCCGCGAAGAAGAAGGCCGCCGAAGCCGCCGCCAAGAAGAAGGCGGAGGCCGCGCGCAAGGCCAAGAAGGCCGCGAGCCGCTCCAGCCAGCGCGTCAAGCTCCAGCCCGTCGCCGCGACGACCTACGCCAACAACCTCAACGGCTGGATCAACCACGCCCTGGCGATCATGAAGGCGAAGGGCATCCCGGGCTCGTACAACGGCCTGTACAAGAACATCATGCGGGAGTCCTCGGGCAACCCGAGCGCCGTCAACGGCTGGGACGTCAACGCGGTCAACGGCACCCCGTCGATCGGTCTGCTCCAGGTCATCCAGCCGACGTTCAACGCGTACCACGTCTCCGGTACCTCGACGAACATCTACGACCCGGTCGCCAACATCACCGCCGCGGCCAACTACGCCGCCGCGCGGTACGGCTCGATCGACAACGTCAACAGCGCGTACTGAGACGTGTACTGAGGCCTCCGGCGGACCTCTGGGTCTCGGTACCGACATCGAAGGGCGGCACCCGTGTGAGGGGTGCCGCCCTTCGGTGTCGTACAGGATCCGCTGCTACTTGCGCATGACCTCGGGCTCGTGGCGGCGCAGGAAGCGGGCCACGAAGAAGCCGCAGATGACGCCGAGGGCGATCAGGGCGGCCATGTCCATGCCCCAGGCGCCGACGGTGTGCTCCCACAGCGGGTCCGTGCTGTCGCCGGGCTTCGGCGGGCTGATCTTGTTGAAGTCCAGCGTGGCGCCCGCGGCACCGACCGCCCAGCGCGAGGGCATCAGGTACGAGAACTGGTTGACGCCGATCGCGCCGTTGAGCGTGAACAGGCAGCCGGTGAACACGACCTGGATGATCGCGAACATCACCAGCAGCGGCATGGTCTTCTCGGCCGTCTTGACCAGCGAGGAGATGATCAGACCGAACATCATCGCGGTGAAGCCGAGACCCATGATCGGGATGCAGAGTTCGAGCATCGTCTGGCTGCCGAGGACCAGGCCCTGTTTCGGGATCTCCCGGCTGGAGAAGCCGATGACACCGACCATCAGGCCCTGCAGCGCGGTGATCACGCCGAGCACGAACACCTTGGACATCAGATACGCGGAACGGGACAGCCCCGTCGCGCGCTCCCGTTCGTAGATGACCCGTTCCTTGATCAGCTCACGGACCGAGTTGGCCGCGCCGGCGAAACAGGCGCCGACCGCGAGGATCAGCAGGACCGTGGTGGCCGTGCCGTTCGGGATGATGGTGCCGTTCGCCCTGGCCGGGTTGGGCAGCAGGCTGTTGCCCGAGTCGATGAGCAGGCTCACCGCGCCCAGCACGCCCGGCAGGATCACCATGAGGGCCAGGAAGCCCTTGTCGGAGGCGATCACCGTGACGTAGCGGCGGACCAGCGTGACGAACTGCGACATCCAGCCCTGTGGCTTCGGCGGTTTCATCGCCTGCATCGGCGGCATCTGTACGGACTGCGGAGCAATCGCGTCGATGTCGGCGGCGTACATCTGGTAGTGCTGCGAGCCCTTCCAGCGGCCCGCCCAGTCGTAGTCGCGGTAGTTCTCGAAGGCGGAGAAGACATCGGCCCAGGTGTCGTAGCCGAAGAAGTTCAGCGCCTCCTCGGGCGGCCCGAAGTAGGCGACGGCACCGCCCGGAGCCATCACCAACAGCTTGTCGCAGATCGCCAGTTCGGCCACGGAGTGGGTGACGACGAGGACCGTGCGGCCGTCGTCGGCGAGGCCGCGCAGCAGCTGCATGACATCGCGGTCCATGCCCGGGTCGAGGCCCGAGGTGGGCTCGTCCAGGAAGATCAGCGAGGGCTTGGTGAGGAGTTCCAGGGCCACCGAGACACGCTTGCGCTGGCCGCCGGAGAGAGAAGTGATCTTCTTCTCCTTGTGGATGTCGAGCTTCAGCTCGCGCAGCACCTCGTCGATGCGGGCTTCGCGCTCGTCGCCGGTGGTGTCGGCGGGAAAGCGCAGCTTGGCCGCGTACTTGAGGGCCTTCTTGACGGTCAGTTCCTTGTGCAGGATGTCGTCCTGCGGGACCAGACCGATGCGCTGGCGCAGCTCGGCGAACTGCTTGTACAGGTTGCGGTTGTCGTAGAGGACGTCGCCCTGGTTGGCGGGCCGGTAGCCGGTGAGCGCCTTGAGCAGGGTCGACTTTCCGGAGCCCGACGGGCCGATGACCGCGATCAGCGACTTCTCCGGTACGCCGAAGGAGACGTCCTTGAGGATCTGCTTGCCGCCGTCGACCGTCACCGTCAAGTGCCGGGCGGAGAAGGAGACTTCACCGGTGTCGACGAACTCTTCGAGCCGGTCCCCGACCAGGCGGAACGTGGAGTGGCCGACGCCGACGATGTCGTTCGGGCCGAGCAGCGCCGAGCCGCCCTTGGTGATCGGCTGGCCGTTGACGTACGTGCCGTTGTGCGAGCCGAGGTCACGGATCTCGAAGCGGCCGTCGAGCGTCGCGTGGAACTCGGCGTGGTGGCGCGAGACTTGGAGGTCGGAGACCACCAACTCGTTCTCCAGCGCACGGCCGATGCGCATCACGCGGTCCAGCGAGAACTGGTGGAACGTGGTCGGGCTGCGGTCGCCGTAGACCGGCGGCGCCCCCGCGCCGACACCGGCTCCCGGCTGCTGCGGAATCTGCGCGGCGGCCGACGGCTGGAAACGCTGCTGCTCAGGCGTCTGCTGCGGCGGCGCCTGCTGGGCCCAGCCGGGGCCCGCGCCCTGTGCCGCGTACGGCTGTTGCTGCGGCTGGGCCTGCGGACTCGCCACCGCGGCAGCGGCGCCGGACAGGCTCAGGCTCGGGCCGTCGGTCGCGTTGCCCAGATACACGGACGAGCCGGGGCCGATCTCCATCTGATGGATGCGCTGGCCCTGCACGAACGTGCCATTGGTGCTGCCGTGGTCGTCGATGACCCAACTCCGGCCGCTCCAGCTGATCGTGGCGTGCCGCCAGGAGACCCTGGCGTCGTCGACCACGATGTCCCCCTGCGGATCACGTCCGAGGGTGTAGGTCCTGGACGCGTCGAGCGTCCAGGTCCGTCCATTCAATTCCAGTACGAGTTCCGGCACTCCATGCCCCACTGAGTAGTCCCCCGAGTTACCCCCATCACAGGGAGTCTAGGGATGTCGAACATCGTCGGGAACTATTTCAGGCTGCACCCCCTGACCGAAAGTCGGGCCTTGTGAAGAGCACGCTGTTACACCTTCGGTGGTTCCGTTGACGGGGTTGAAACCGACCCGGAGAGTGGTAATCCACGCGAGGGGGACATGCGTGGTGTCCGCACCACGCCGTGCCGCGGATCGGGGGGTCTGCCATGAACTCAGCGACGAGTGTCAGGACGGCGCACTACGACACGAGGGTGCCCTGGGGTGACGTCCTGCTGTCCGCGATCGCCGCGGTGAGTTGGGCGTTGATAGGGATGGCCGGCACCGCGGCGCTCGGCCTGCATCTGCTGGGCGCCGACGCGACGGGCTCGCTCGGCCCGATGACCGCGGCGGTGGTGGCGCTCGGCGCGGGCGGTTCGGTCACCCCGACCGGCGACGTCTCGGCGTTCGGTCTGACCGGCGCCCAGGCGACCACGGCCGTGACGATCACGCCGTTGGGCGTGAGCCTGGCAGGAGCACTGCTTCTGTCGTACTTCTTCCTACGGTCCTTGCGGGCGGCCGGAGTTGTGATCGCACCGGCCGAACTCCTCGCGCGCGCGGGCTCGGTGGTCGCGCTCTTCGTGGCGATGCTCGGCGGCCTGGCCTGGGCCGGGCACGACGTCATCACGATCGACGGCAGCAAGCTGGGCCTCGACAAGATCACGGGCGGCGGTAGCGGCGGCGGGGTGAACATCCCCGGCATCGGTGACATCGGTGACATCGGCGGCCTGTTGCCCGGCAAGATCAGCGACCTGGTCAAGGCGAAGGCCGCGGTCGGCTTCACCGTCGACACGGCGCCGACCCTGCTGGGCGGCCTGGCCTGGTCGGCCGGCATCCTCCTCATCGCCCTGCTGGCCTCCCGCCGCACACCGCTCCCCCGTGGCTGGGAGGCCGTCCACCGTGTCGTACGGCCGGCCGCGTCCGCGCTCGTCGCGGTGCTGCTGGTCGCGGTGGCGGCCGGGCTCGCGGCGGCCGCGTACGCCGCGATCGGCGACGACCACCCGAAACGGATCGCGGGCGCCGCGCTGCTCGGCGCGCCCAACGGGGTCTGGCTCGGCATCCCGATCGGCCTCTTCGTCCCCTGGGACGGAAAGGCGACGGGCGAACTGGCGAAGCTGCTCCCCCACCCCCTCGACGACCTCCTGAGCGTGAAGTCCGATCAGCCGGTGACACTGGGACGACTGGCCGAACTGGACAACCGCGTATGGCTGTTGGGGGTCGCCGCGGCCCTGATGATGCTGCTGGCGGGCGTGCTCACCGCGGCGCGGACGCCACTGGGCGCGAAGGGCGTCGGTGGTGGTCCGGGGGCACTCGGTTTCGCCGGGCGGTGCGCCTTACGACTGGGGGTCGTGACCGCGCTGACGCTGCCGCTGCTGGCCTGGCTGACGGATGTGTCGGTGGACGCCTCGCTGTCGGTGCTGGGGTTCGACGCGTTCGGCGCCGGGATCGAGTTGCACGGGCATCTGGGCATGGCACTGCTGCTGGGCGCGGTGTGGGGTGCGGGTGCGGGAGGCGTCGGGGGGCTGCTCGCGTATGCGACGGGGGCGGCGGGACGGCGCGCCGCGCCGCTGGCACTGGGTGACGTGGGGGCGGCGGGGCCGGGAGCGGGGCTGGGGCCGGACACCGGGGCGCCGGGGTACGAAGGCCATCCGGAACACGCGCAGCCTGCGGGGAGCACGGGACACACGGGCCCCTATGTGCCGACCACGCCGTACCGCGCGCCCAACCCCGCGACGAACCCGTATCTCCAACTGCCCGATGAGCTACGGCAACCGGAGGGAGGCGGGGCGGCGGGCGGTGCGGGGGCGAGCGGCGCGCGGTCCGGCACCGGTGCTCGGTCTCCTGACTCTGGACCAGGGTGGCCGCCGGACTCAGGTCCGCCTCAAGAGGGTGCATGGCCGCCGGGCGGCGCGGGAACAGGCGGCGCGCGGCCCGGCGCCGGTACTCGGCCTCCCGGACCGGAATGGCCGCCGCAATCGGGCCCGCCCCAGGAGGGTGCCTGGCCGCCGGGTGCCCGGTCGCCGCGTGGAGGCGGTCGGCCGCCCGCCGGAGAGTCGTGGCCGTCCGGTGCGCCGGGTGGCGCGGGGCGGTCCGGGTCCGGCCCGGCGGACGACGACACTCGTCCCTACGGCGAACCGCAGTCCTACGACGAGCCTCGGTCCTACGGTGACCCGCCGTCGCCCGGCACCCCTGTGCCGCCCGCCGATCTGTACGGCGCTCCGACCATGGCCCAGCCCTACGAGCCGCCGTCCCGGCCGCCCCGGCGGCGGCCCGGCGCGCCTTCGCGGGACTGGCCGGGCGACGACTCGGACGACGGGCAGCAACCCCCGCCGCCACCGCCCCCTCCGGGGAGGCCCAAGGGGCGCCGGTGATCCACTTCGCTGTGACGCGAACCGTCGCGCCCCACTCGTCCGGCCGTATCCCCCGCACCCGGAGCCGTAGCGGTCGCCGTCTGCCCGGCGCCCCGCCAACTCCTGATCGGCACCGCACCCCACCGCGACCGCCTCGACGCGTCTCCTGACCGTCCCCGAACCGGCTCGTGACCGCCCGCCAATGCCTTCGTGATCGCCCCTTAAGATTCCCGCCACCGATCCGACACCCACTGTTCCGTGTCCGCTGGGCGGACCTCTGCGGCATAAGGCACTCCGTGCCGGATACGGTGGGTACACCATGAGCGCTTCGCAGACCTCTGACGTCCCCACCCTCCTCGTCAAGATCTTCGGCAAGGACAGGCCGGGCATCACGGCCGGACTCTTCGACACCCTCGCCGCCTACTCCGTCGACGTGGTCGACATCGAGCAGGTCGTCACCCGTGGCCGGATGGTGCTGTGCGCGCTGGTGACGCCGCCGCCCGCC
This sequence comes from Streptomyces sp. NPDC050548, assembly GCF_044457385.1. Lineage (NCBI taxonomy): Bacteria > Bacillati > Actinomycetota > Actinomycetes > Kitasatosporales > Streptomycetaceae > Streptomyces > Streptomyces sp. NPDC050548. Next base: position 94,993 of record NZ_JBITGV010000029.1, on the reverse strand, counting down.
GGGCTCGAAGGGGATCTGCGGGCCACCGTGCACAGCTGGGCCGAGTCGATGAAGATGCAGGCGGAGATCATCTCCGGCCTCGGCGACAACCGGCCGCGCGGGCTCGGGCGTTCGCTCGTGACCGTGCTGGGCCATCCCCTCACCGCGGAGTCCACCGCCGCGATCGCCGCCCGTATCACCAAGGCCGGCGGCAACATCGACCGAATCTTCCGGCTCGCCAAGTACCCCGTGACAGCGGTCGAGTTCGCGGTGTCCGGGGTGGAGACCGAGCCCCTGCGCACCGCCCTCGCCACCCACGCCGCGGCGCTCGGCGTCGATGTCGCCGTCGTGGCGGCGGGGCTGCACCGGCGGGCCCAGCGGCTCGTCGTCATGGACGTCGACTCCACGCTCATCCAGGACGAGGTCATCGAACTCTTCGCCGCGCACGCCGGCTGCGAGGACGAGGTCGCCGAGGTGACCGCCGCCGCGATGCGCGGGGAACTGGACTTCGAGCAGTCGCTGCACGCGCGCGTGGCGCTGCTCGCGGGGCTGGACGCCTCGGTCGTCGACAAGGTGCGCAGCGAGGTGCGGCTGACGCCCGGCGCGCGCACCCTGATCCGTACGCTCAAGCGGCTCGGCTATCAAGTCGGCGTCGTGTCGGGCGGGTTCACCCAGGTCACCGACGACCTCAAGGACCGGCTCGGGCTCGACTTCGCCCAGGCGAACACGCTGGAGATCGTCGACGGGAAGCTGACCGGCAAGGTCACCGGCGAGATCGTCGACCGCGCGGGCAAGGCGCGGCTGCTGCGCCGGTTCGCCGCGGAGGCGGGCGTACCGCTCGCGCAGACCGTGGCGATCGGCGACGGCGCCAACGACCTGGACATGCTCAACGCGGCCGGTCTCGGCGTCGCCTTCAACGCGAAGCCGGTCGTACGGCAGGCCGCGCACACGGCGGTGAACGTGCCCTTCCTCGACACCGTGCTGTATCTGCTGGGCGTCACCCGCGAAGAGGTCGAGGCGGCGGACACCCACGACGAGGACTGACCCCCGGACACTTCAGGACCTTCAGGGGCCCGGCACCGCTCGGTGCCGGGCCCCTTGTCGTGCGGGTCTGCGGGATTGCGGATCTACGGGTCTACTCGGACGGCGCCCAGTAGTCGGTCAGGGTCGCCACGCCCGGCTCCAGGGACTTCCAGGAGCCGTCGAAGGTCAGCACGGCGAAGGCGGCGGTCGAGAAGCCGCGGCGGGTCAGCCGCTCGCGGGCTTCGCCGGTGTCCGGTCCGGAGAGGATCTCGGTCAGGCCCTGGACGCCCGGGTTGTGGCCGATGAGGATCAGGTTCCGCGAGTCGTCGGGCGTCTCGTTCAGTACGGCGATCAGCTCGCCGGGTGAGGCTTCGTAGAGCCTCTCCTCGTAGACGGTTTTCGGCCGGTGCGCGAGTGCGTGGACGGCCAGCTTCCAGGTCTCCCGGGTGCGGGTCGCGGTGGAGCAGAGGGCCAGATCGAAGGGGATGCCGGTGTCGGCCAGTCTGCTTCCGGCGGTGGCCGCGTCCAGGCGGCCCCGCTCAGCGAGCGGCCGCTCGTGATCGGTCACCTCGGGCCAGTCGGCCTTCGCATGCCGGAAGAGGACAATCCTGCGGGGTTCTGCGACGCTCATGGGATCCAGCTTCGCATGAAACAGGCCACGGGGCGCAGGGAGTTGACGGGCGGCTTCGCCCGTGCTCAGCGGGCTATGAGCTGCTGCGCGCGCTCGAAGAGGTGGGTGATCATCGGGTCCGAGGCCGCCGCTTGCGCGTCCGTCGGGTTGAGCATCATCACGAGCAGCACGACGAAGGCGAGCGCCGGCAGGGCGAGGGCCCACCACGGCAACCTGATGTCGACGCCGCCCGTGGTCGCCGGGTGGGGCCGGGTGTGCGTTGGGGCCGACATGGGTGCCTCCGCTGGTCTCCGAGTGGTCCGCGATCCGCTTCTCGCGGTCACACTTCGAAGTTACGGAACGCGCGGCCCCCAACCCATCCGGAGATCCACCCACTTGACCCTGAGCCTCACCCCCTAGGGGATGGGGGGAGAACCCCACCATCGACTCAGACGCGTGTGGTCACGGGGACGCGATCGTCGCGATGATGGCGATGACGATGAAGATGGCGAAGAACGAGCCGAAGACGATGAGCATCTTCCGCTGGCCGTTCTGGGGGTTCGGGTCGAGCACTGGCATACGGCAAGTCTCGCACCCCTCGTCCGTGCGGTGTCCGCCGGGGCGGGTTCAGCGGGCCGCCTCGTCCTCCACCGTACGGTCGCGGCCCGCGAGGACGCCGACGGCCATCTGCGGGACCATCAGTCCGGCCATGAGGGCGATCGGCAGTCCCCAGCCGCCGCTGTGCTGGTAGAGCACGCCGACCAGGAGCGGCCCCGGGATGGAGATGAGGTACCCGGCGCTCTGCGCGAAGGCCGACAGCTGGGCGACGCCCGCGCCGGTCCTGGCCCGCATGCCGACCATCGTCAGGGCCAGCGGGAAGGCGCAGTTGGCGATGCCGAGCAGCAGGGCCCAGGCCCAGGCTCCGCCGGCCGGCGCGAGGTACAGGCCCGCGTATCCGGCGAGACCGCAGAGGCCGAGCACGACGACGATCGGCCCCTGGTGGGGCAGCCGGGTGGCCACGCGCGGGATGACGAAGGCCAGGGGCACGCCCATCGCCATGGTGACGGCCAGCAGCAGGCCGGCCGTGCTCGCGGAGACGCCCGCGTCCCGGAAGATCTGCGCCATCCAGCCCATCGTGATGTACGCGGCGGTGGCCTGGAGCCCGAAGAACACGGCGAGCGCCCAGGCGGTACGGCTGCGGGTGATCCGCAGTTCGGGCCGCGCCCGCTCGGTCTCCCGCGCGCGGGAGGGCGATTCCGCGGGCGCCTCCCGGTGTCGTACGAGAGCGGTCCACGGGACTACGGCGGCTGCGGCCAGCCCCGCCCACACGGCGAGGCCGGAGCGCCAACTGCCGCCCAGGGCATCGGTCATGGGCACGGCGACCGCGGCCGCGGCGGCCGTGCCGAGGGCGAGGGCCATCGAGTACAGGCCGGTCATGGAGCCGACCCGGTCGGGGAACCAGCGCTTGACGATCACCGGCATCAGGACGTTGCTCACCGCGATGCCCATGAGCGCGAGCGCGCTGCCGGCCAGGAAGCCCGCCGTACCGCCGACGTACGGCCGTATCAGCAGGCCCGCGGTGATGGCGACCATGCCGGCGCAGACCACCGTGCTCGGGCCGAAGCGGCGGGCGAGTCGCGGGGCCATGACGCCGAAGGCGGCGAAGCACAACGGGGGTACGGACGTGAGCAGTCCGGCGACGCTGCCGCTCATGCCGAGGCCGTCGCGGACCTCTTCGAGGAGGGCGCCGAGGCTGGTGATGGCGGGGCGGAGGTTCAGCGCGGCGAGCACGATGCCGACGACGACCAGACGCGTCGTCCACGCGCGCGTGGACGGTCCTCCGCTTGATATCGCAGGGTCGCTCGCGGCCGGGCCGCCGGTGTCGGTCGTCGTGGACTTCAGTGTCCGGGTTTCCTCGCTCGCCATGCCGACCATCATAGAATCATGGGATGATTGGTTGTCCACCCCCGGGCGGCCCGTTCCCGCCCCGCACATGCGAAGGTGTGCCATGCCCCTGAGCCACCCCCGTCGTTCGGCGCTCTCCGAGCAGGTCATCGCCGCGCTGCGGAACGAGATCACCTCGGGCGAGTGGCCGGTCGGCTCCCGGATCCCGACCGAGCCGGAGCTGGTCGAGCAGCTCGGGGTCGCCCGCAACACGGTCCGCGAGGCCGTCCGCGCCCTCGCGCACAACGGTCTGCTGGACATCCGCCAGGGCTCCGGCACCTACGTCGTGGCGACCAGCGAGCTGGCGGGCGTGATGCACCGCCGCTTCGCGGACGCCGACCCCCGGCACATCGCCGAACTGCGTTCCACCCTGGAGTCGGCGGCGGCGCAGCTGGCGGCCGAGCGGCGCACCGAGAAGGACCTCAAGCAGCTGGACGCCCTGCTGGTACGGCGTGAGGAGGCCTGGGAGTCCGGCGACACGGAGGCCTTCGTGACGGCCGACGCGACCCTGCACATGGCCGTGGTGTCCGCCTCGCACAACGACGTCATGACAGCGATGTACGCCGACCTCGGCGAGGTGCTGCGGGACTGGCTGCGCGCGGACGTCGGCGAGGAGCTGACTCCGGAGTCGTACATGGACCACACGCGGCTCGTGGACGCGATCCGCGCGGGTGACGCGCGGGCGGCTGCCGCGGAGGCCGCGGGCTATCCGTTCCTGTGTCGCCCGGGGCGGTTGGACCCGCCCGCTCCCGAGGGACTCAGCTCGCCCGCTTCTGGTGGCTGACCCACACCGCGCGGACATCCTCCCAGCAGCGGCCGGCCAGCCGTACGGTCTGCGCCGGACCCGCGTCGACGGCGGTGCCGTCGCTGTCGATGTCCCACCAGCGGTCGCACTCGATGTGCAGGGCGACGCGGTCGGTCAGGGGGTACGGGTTGTGGCAGTACGCGATCACATGCGAGCCGTGGACGGCGGTGCGGCACGCGGCGCCGAACAGCTGGGGGGCGGCGGCCGGTTTCCGGGCCTCCACGCGTGCGTGGGGCATCGCCTCGTACGCCAGGGAGATGACGAGCGCGACGGCGGCGGTCACTGAGGCCAGGCTGCGGGACAGGCGCACAAGGGGAACCTCCTCGGTGGTGCTGGGGAGGAAATCGCGTGGTGAACGCGTAATCCAGAGTGCGCAGTTGTGGCCCGACCCCGCCCGGTCTACGGGGCCGAACGGGTGACGCCCCGCTGCCCGCGCGGTGCGGGAAACGGGGCGTCGACGCCGTACAAGAAGTCGGGCCGGAAAGTCAGGCGCCGATGGCGTGCAGGCCGCCGTCCACGTGGATGATCTCGCCCGTGGTCTTCGGGAACCAGTCGCTCAGCAGGGCGACGATGCCCTTGCCGGCCGGCTCCGGGTCCTTGAGGTCCCACTCCAGGGGGGAGCGGTTGTCCCACACGGCGGCCAGGTCGCTGAAGCCCGGGATGGACTTGGCGGCCATCGAGGCGAGCGGGCCCGCGGAGATGAGGTTGCAGCGGATGTTCTGCTTGCCCAGGTCACGCGCCACATAACGGCTGGTGGCCTCCAGGGCGGCCTTGGCCGGACCCATCCAGTCGTACTGCGGCCAGGCGTACTGCGCGTCGAAGGTGAGGCCGACGACCGAGCCGCCGTTCTGCATCAGCGGCAGGCAGGCCATGGTCAGCGACTTCAGGGAGAACGCCGAGACGTGCATGGCGGTGGCGACCGACTCGAACGGCGTGTTGAGGAAGTTCCCGCCGAGCGCGTCCTGCGGCGCGAAGCCGATGGAGTGCACGACGCCGTCCAGGCCGCCCAGCTCCTCGCCGACGAGGTCGGCGAGGCGGGCGAGGTGCTCCTCGTTCGTCACGTCCAGCTCGATGACCTTGGTGGGCTTCGGCAGCTTCTTGGCGATGCGCTCGGTCAGGGTGGGCCGCGGGAAAGCGGTCAGGATGATCTCGGCACCCTGCTCCTGGGCCTGCTTGGCGGCGTGGAAGGCGATGGAGGACTCCATCAGCACACCGGTGATCAGGACGCGCTTGCCCTCAAGAATTCCGCTCATGGTGATCAGTGACCCATTCCCAGTCCGCCGTCAACAGGGATGACGGCTCCAGTGATGTACGAGGCGTCGTCGGAGGCGAGGAACCGCACCGTCGCGGCCACCTCCTCGGGCTGCGCGTAACGGCCGAGCGGCACCTGCTTCACGATGTTCTCGCGCTGCTCGTCGCTGAGCACCTTGGTCATGTCGGTGTCGACGAAACCGGGCGCGACGACGTTGAAGGTGATGTTGCGCGACCCCAGCTCGCGGGCGAGCGAGCGCGCGAAGCCGACCAGGGCCGCCTTGGAGGCGGAGTAGTTCGACTGACCGGCCGCACCCAGCAGGCCGACGACCGACGAGATGAGGACGACACGGCCCTTCTTGGCGCGCAGCATGCCGCGGTTGGCACGCTTGACGACGCGGAAGGTGCCGGTGAGGTTGGTGTCGACGACCGAGGTGAAGTCCTCCTCGGACATGCGCATCAGGAGCGTGTCCTTGGTGACACCCGCGTTGGCGACCAGGACCTCGACGGGGCCGTGCGCGGCCTCGATCTCCTTGTAGGCCTGCTCCACCTGCTCGGTGTCGGTGATGTCGCACTTCACGGCCAGGCAGCCCAATTCAAGGAGGGCGGCCGGCGGTTCACCCGAGCGGTACGTGATCGCGACCTTGTCTCCGGCGTCGGCGAACGCATGGGCGATGGCGAGGCCGATGCCCCGGTTGCCTCCGGTGACGAGAACCGAGCGGCTCAACGGATCACCCTTTCGATAGCTGTCCTGCGCGCCTGCCCGGTGCACCCTGGTCGGCAGACGGCCTTATCGAAAACCTATCGGTCGGCCCGCGCCACGGGACAATCGGGCACCGACAGTGGCACAGGGGACTCGCTGTCGGGTCTCTACAGAAAGTGCCGACGCCGAGCGGAAACGTGTGGTCCCCGCACCTGTCCGCGCGACATGATCGGACTCCACAGGCCACGACAGCAGGGAGACCTCCGTGCCTCATTCCATCGACGAAGCCTTCACGGCACTTCCGCTACGCGCCCTGGCCGATGCCGCGCTGGCACGCGCGCGTGCGCTCGGGGCGGAGCACGCGGACTTCCGGTTCGAGCGGGTGCGCAGCGCGTCCTGGCGGCTGCGGGACGCCCGCCCGGCCGGTACGTCGGACACCACCGACCTCGGGTACGCGGTGCGGGTCGTGCACGGCGGCACCTGGGGCTTCGCGTCGGGCGTGGACCTGAGCCTGGACGCCGCGGCCAAGGTCGCCTCGCAGGCGGTGGCGATGGCCAAGCTCTCCGCCCAGGTGATCAAGGCGGCCGGTTCTGACGAGCGCGTCGAACTGGCCGCCGAGCCCGTGCACGAGGAGCGGACGTGGATCTCGTCGTACGAGATCGACCCGTTCTCGGTGCCCGACGAGGAGAAGGCGGGGCTGCTGGCGGACTGGAGCGCCCGGCTGCTCGCGGCGGACGGCGTCAACCATGTCGACGCGTCGCTGCTCACCGTGCACGAGAACAAGTTCTACGCCGACACCGCGGGAACCGTGACCACCCAGCAGCGCGTGCGGCTGCACCCGCAGCTGAACGCGGTGTCGGTCGACGAGTCGAGCGGCGAGTTCGACTCGATGCGCACCATCGCACCGCCCGTGGGCCGCGGCTGGGAGTACCTCACGGGCACCGGCTGGGACTGGGACGAGGAGCTGGCGCGGATCCCCGAACTGCTCGCCGAGAAGATGCGGGCCCCGAGCGTCGAGGCGGGCCTCTACGATCTCGTCGTGGACCCGTCCAACCTCTGGCTGACGATCCACGAGTCCATCGGCCACGCCACCGAACTGGACCGCGCGCTCGGCTACGAGGCCGCCTACGCCGGCACCTCCTTCGCCACCTTCGACAAGCTCGGCAAGCTCAAGTACGGCTCCGAGCGCATGAACGTCACCGGCGACCGCACCGCCGAACACGGCCTCGCGACCATCGGCTACGACGACGAGGGCGTCGAGGGCCAGTCCTGGGACCTCGTCAAGGACGGCACCCTGGTGGGCTACCAACTCGACCGCCGCATCGCCAAGTTGACCGGCTTCGACCGCTCCAACGGCTGCGCGTACGCCGACTCCCCCGGCCATGTCCCCGTACAGCGCATGGCCAACGTGTCACTGCAGCCGGACCCGGCCGGGCTGTCCACGGAGGATCTGATCGGCGGGGTCGACCGCGGGATCTACGTGGTCGGCGACCGGTCGTGGTCGATCGACATGCAGAGGTACAACTTCCAGTTCACCGGGCAACGGTTCTTCAAGATCGAGAACGGGCGGATCACCGGGCAGCTGCGGGACGTCGCCTACCAGGCGACGACCACCGACTTCTGGGGGTCCATGGCGGCCGTCGGCGGTCCGGGGACCTACGTCCTGGGCGGCGCCTTCAACTGCGGCAAGGCCCAGCCGGGCCAGGTCGCGGCGGTCTCGCACGGCTGCCCGTCCGCACTGTTCACGGGAGTCAACATCCTCAACACCACTCAGGAGGCCGGTCGATGAGCGCCCGTACGAACAAGCCGCACGAGATCGTCGAGCGCGCCCTCGAACTGTCCCGGGCCGACGGCTGTGTCGTGATCGCCGACGAGCACTCCACCGCCAACCTCCGCTGGGCGGGCAACGCGCTGACCACGAACGGTGTCACGCGCGGGCGCACGCTCACCGTCATCGCGACCGTCGACGGCAAGGAGGGCACCGCCTCGGGGGTCGTGTCCCGGTCCGCCGTCACCCCGGAGGAGCTGGAGCCGCTGGTGCGGGCCGCCGAGGCAGCCGCGCGCGGGGCCGAGCCCGCGGAGGACGCGCAGCCGCTCGTCACGGGCGTGGCCGCGTCGCCCGACTTCACGGACGGCCCCGCCGAGACCTCGTCCTCCGTGTTCACCGACTTCGCCCCGGCACTCGGCGAATCGTTCGCACGCGCGCGTGCGGGCGGTCGCGAGCTGTACGGCTTCGCCAACCACGAGCTGGTGACCAGCTACCTCGGTACGTCGACCGGGCTGCGCCTGCGCCACGACCAGCCCAACGGCACGCTGGAGCTGAACGCCAAGTCCCCGGACCGTACGCGCTCGGCCTGGGCCGGCCGCTCGACCCGGGACTTCAAGGACGTCGACCCGGCGGCCCTGGACGCCGAGTTGGCCGTACGACTGGGCTGGGCCGAGCGGAAGATCGAGCTGCCCGCCGGGCGGTACGAGACGCTGCTGCCGCCGACCGCGGTCGCGGACCTGTTGATCTACCAGATGTGGTCGGCGTCGGGGCGCGACGCGGTCGAGGGGCGCACGGTGTTCTCCAAGCCGGGCGGTGGCACCCGCGTCGGCGAGAAGCTCAGCGAGCTGCCGCTGACGCTGCGCAGCGACCCGAACGAACCGGGCCTGGAGTCCGCCCCGTTCGTGCTCGCGCACACCTCCGGGGGCGACCAGTCGGTGTTCGACAACGGGCTGCCGCTGACGGCCACCGACTGGGTGCGCGAGGGCGAGCTGCGACACCTGTTGACCAGCCGGCACAGCGCGGGTCTCACCGGGCTGCCGGTGGCGCCGTCGATCGACAACCTGATCCTCAGCGGGGGCGAGGACCGCTCCCTGGAGGAGATGGTCGCGAACACCGAGCGCGGACTGCTGCTCACCTGCCTCTGGTACATCCGCGAGGTCGACCCGGCGACCCTGCTGCTCACCGGGCTGACCCGGGACGGCGTCTACCTCGTCGAGAACGGCGAGGTGGCGGGCGAGGTGAACAACTTCCGGTTCAACGAGTCGCCGGTGGATCTGCTGGGGCGGGCGACCGAGGCCGGGCGCACGGAAAAGACGCTGCCCAGGGAGTGGAGCGACTGGTTCACTAGGGCTGCGATGCCCGCGCTGCGGGTGCCGGACTTCAATATGAGCTCTGTCAGTCAGGGCGTATAACCTCGTACCTGATCCACGAGACCATCCCAAGGAGATACGAGAACCGTGACGGACATCGTCGACGAGCTGAAGTGGCGCGGGCTGTTCGCCCTGTCCACCGACGAAGATGCTTTGCGCAAGGCGCTCGCGGACGGTCCCGTCACGTTCTATTGCGGTTTCGACCCCACCGCGCCCTCCCTCCACCTGGGACACCTGGTGCAGGTGCTCACCGTGCGCCGGCTGCAGCGGGCCGGCCACCGGCCGCTGGCGCTGGTCGGCGGCGCCACGGGTCAGATCGGTGACCCCCGCCCGACGGCGGAGCGCACGCTGAACGATCCGGAGACGGTCGCCGGCTGGGTCCGGAAACTGCGCCACCAGATCGAGCCGTTCCTGTCCTTCGAGGGCGAGAACGCGGCGGTCATGGTCAACAACCTGGACTGGACGGCGAACCTCTCCGCGATCGAGTTCCTGCGGGACATCGGCAAGCACTTCCGCGTCAACAAGATGCTGGCGAAGGACTCGGTCGCCAAGCGTCTGGACTCCGAACAGGGCATCAGCTACACGGAGTTCAGCTACCAGATCCTCCAGGGCATGGACTTCCTCCAGCTCTACCGGAGGTACGGCTGCACGCTCCAGCAGGGCGGCAGCGACCAGTGGGGCAACCTCACGGCGGGCCTGGACCTGATCCACCGCCTGGAGCCGGACGCCACGGTGCACGCCTACGGCACACCGCTGATGACCAAGGCCGACGGCACGAAGTTCAGCAAGTCCGAGGGCACCGCCATCTGGCTCGACCCGGAGATGACCACGCCGTACGCGTTCTACCAGTTCTGGCTGAACACGGACGACCGGGACATCTCCACGTACGCGCGCATGCTGTCCTTCAAGTCCCGTGCGGAGCTTGAGGAGCTGGAGCGGCAGACCGAGGAGCGCCCCCAGGTCCGTGCCGCGCAGCGCGCGCTGGCCGAGGAGCTGACGACGCTGGTGCACGGCGCCGAGCAGACGGCCGCGGTCACCGCCGCGTCCAGGGCTCTCTTCGGGCAGGGCGAGCTGGCGGAGCTGGACGAGAAGACGCTGGCCGCGTCCCTCTCCGAGGTCCCGCACATCCAGGTGGCCGAACTCGGCCCGGTCGTCGACCTGTTCGCCGAGGTCGGCCTGGTGGCGAGCAAGTCCGCCGCGCGGCGGACCGTGAAGGAGGGCGGGGCCTACGTGAACAACGCGAAGGTCACCGCGGAGGACGCCGTGCCGGGCACGGAGGATCTCCTTCACGGGCGGTGGCTGGTGCTGCGGCGGGGCAAGAAGAACCTTGCCGCCGTGGAGGTCACGGGGGCGTGAGCGCAGGACGAAGGGGCGGTTCCCGGTTCGGGAGGCCGCCCCTTCGTCGTACGGATGTCAGGCTCGTTGTTTGTTCTTGCCGATTGTCGCCATGTAGGCCATGTCGACCACGAAGACGATGATGATCGCGGCGATGAGCTGGAACGCGTGGCGGCTCCAGTCGATGCCCCTGGTCGCGTCGACGCCGAACGCCCGGGCGATCGCGTTGCCGACGATGGCGCCGAGAATGCCGCAGATGGTGGTCAGCCAGAGCGGACTGTGCTGCTTGCCCGGGATGATCGCCTTCGCGATCAGACCCAGCACGAATCCCACGATGATCGCCCACAACCAGCCCATGGCTGCCTCCTTGTACGGCTCGACGTGAGCATTACGCCAAGTGTGGGCCCGGTCGCGCTACGCCGCATGTCGGGTACGGCCGTACGTGGTGCGGCGCAGGTCGCTCGCCCGGACCCGGGGTGCCCCGGTCTCGAAGGCGGCGCAGGCGCGGCGTAACGTTGGAGGTGTCGGGGCCCGGTTCCCGGATCGGGTGCGAACCGGGGTGCGGGCCGGGGAGAGTCCGATGCGGGCGGATGGTGGAATGTGATGCGGAAGCTGCACGGCGAAGGCAACGCCCAGGTGTTCCGGATCACCGGAGCCCGGACGGGACTCGCGGAGGACGTCCGCGGTCGGCAGCGCCGGTATGTCATCTCGATGTCGATCCGTACGGTGTCGGTGATTCTCGCCTGTTCCCTGTGGAACGTCGAACGGCACGTCGCGATCGTCGCGTTGGTGCTCGGTGTGCTCCTCCCCTATGTCGCCGTGGTGATCGCGAACGCCGGGCGGGAGAACGCGCCCGGTCTGCCGTCGACGTTCGTCACCGCGCCGCTGCGGCCGATGATCACGCCGCCGCGGCCGGACGAGGGCGTCGCGGAACCCGTCCCGGAAGGGGTCGTGCCCGAGCCTACGCCGGGTGCGCGGGGCGAACCGTAGGGCCGGTCGTGACCATGGGGAACGTGCCATAAACGGAAGTCGGCTCCGCACCAAGCTCAAGAAAAGCTCAGATCAATCATGTTGTTCCGGTGCCGAGCGACCGGTTACCCGTGACATACTTCGTACGCGCTCCGCATCCCCCGTCGGAGCGACAGACCGACGCCGGGCAGCTCCCCCCGTGGCTGCTCGGCGTCGCCTTTTCAGCGCATCTGTGAGACGAATTCCGTGAGTTCCCGTGAGTGACGAGACACCGATCTGCTCCGCGAAGGACTGCCGCGCGGACGCCGTGTGGGTCCTCGTGTGGAACAACCCGAAGGTCCACACGCCGGAGCGGCGCAAGACGTGGCTCGCGTGCGAGGAGCATCGCGAGCATCTGTCCCAGTTCCTCGGTGTACGCGGCTTCCTGAAGGACGTCGTCAAGTTCGAGGACTGGGAAGCGCCCGAGATCCCGTAAGGCTCACCGGAAGTTCCGCAGCGCCTCTTCGCCTACGACCGCTGCTCAGCCGCCGATCGCCGACATCGGTCGGTCCGGCTGGAGGAACGACGGGTCGTCCAGGCCCGAGCCCGCCTTCTTGCCCCACATCGCCTGGCGCCAGATACGGGCGATCTCCTCGTCCGGGGCGTCGGAGCGCAGGGCCGTGCGGAGGTCGGTCTCCTCGCGGGCGAACAGGCAGTTGCGTATCTGGCCGTCGGCAGTGAGGCGGGTGCGGTCGCAGGCCCCGCAGAACGGGCGGGTGACCGAGGCGATGACGCCCACGCGGTGCGCGCCGCCGTCCACGATCCAGCGCTCGGCCGGGGCCGAGCCGCGCTCGTCGGTGCCTTCGGAGGTCAGCTCGAAGCGGGTGCGGAGGGAGGCGAGGATGTCGCCGGCCGTGACCATGCCCTCGCGCTTCCAGCCGTGCTGGGCGTCCAGGGGCATCTGCTCGATGAAGCGCAGTTCGTAGTCGTGCGCCACGGCCCAGGACAGCAGGTCCGGGGCCTCGTCGGCGTTGAGCCCGGGCATCAGCACCGAGTTGATCTTCACCGGGGTCAGGCCCGCGTCGTGGGCGGCTTCCAGGCCCGCGAGGACGTCCTTGAGTCGGTCGCGGCGGGTGAGGGTCTTGAAGACGTCCGGGCGCAGGGTGTCCAGGGAGACGTTGACCCGGTCCAGGCCCGCCTTCTTCAGGGCGGTCGCCGTGCGCTTGAGGCCGATGCCGTTGGTGGTGAGGGACATCCGGGGGCGGGGCTCCAGGGCCGCGACCCGCTCGACGATGCCGACCAGGCCGGGGCGCAGCAGGGGCTCGCCGCCGGTGAAGCGGACCTCCTCGATACCGAGGGAGGTGACCGCGATGTCGATCAGGCGGACGATCTCGTCGTCCGTGAGGAGGTCGGGCTTCGCCAGCCACTGCAGGCCCTCCTCGGGCATGCAGTACGTGCACCGGAGGTTGCACCGGTCGGTCAGCGAAACCCTCAGGTCGGTGGCCACTCGGCCATAGGTGTCGATGAGCACGTGGGCCTCCTCCCTCGATTCGGATCGCATGTTTTCCGACACCTGCGAGCCTACGCGACACCTCTGACAACGAGAGCGGCCCGATCCCACGAGGTACGACGAGGCCGCGTCGTAGGGATCTACGACGCGGCCGTCGGCGTGGGGAGACTCGGAGCGGCTCAGTGGGCTCCGGTGCCGGTCAGGGACCGTACCTCCAGCTCCGCGTACTTGGCGGTGTCGGGCTCCTCCTTGGAGAGGATCGTGCCGAGCCAGCCCAGCAGGAAACCGACCGGGATGGAGATGATGCCGGGGTTCTCCAGGGGGAACCAGTGGAAGTCGACGTCCGGGAACATCGAGGTGGGTTTGCCGGAGACGACCGGCGAGAACAGGACCAGGCCGACCGCGGTGACGAGGCCGCCGTAGATCGACCACAGGGCCCCGGAAGTGGTGAAGCGCTTCCAGAAGAGGCTGTAGAGGATCGTCGGGAGGTTGGCGGAGGCGGCGACCGCGAAGGCGAGGGCGACCAGGCCGGCGACGTTCAGGTCGCGGGCGAGGGCGCCGAGGAGGATGGAGACGGCGCCGATGCCGACCGTGGCGTACCGGGCGGCGGACATCTCCTGTTTCTCCGTCGCCTGTCCCCGCTTGATGACGTTGGCGTAGATGTCGTGGGCGAAGGAGGAGGACGAGGCCAGGGTGAGGCCGGCGACGACCGCGAGGATCGTGGCGAAGGCGACCGCCGAGATGCTGGCCAGGAGGATGGCGCCCCAGTTGGAGTCGACTCCGCCCAGGTGGAGGGCCAGGAGGGGGGCCGCCGTGTTGCCCGCCTTGTTGGAGGCGATGATCTCGTCCGGTTTGATCAGTGCCGCGGCGCCGAAGCCGAGGGCCAGCGTCATCAGGTAGAAGGCGCCGATGAGGCCGATGGCCCAGTTGACCGACTTACGGGCGGCCTTGGAGGTGGGCACCGTGTAGAAGCGGATCAGGATGTGCGGCAGGCCCGCGGTGCCGAGGACCAGGGCGATGCCCAGGGAGATGAAGTCCAGCTTGGTCGTGCCGGTGGCGCCGTACTTGAGGCCGGGGTTCAGGAAGGCGGAGCCCTTGCCGCTGTTGTCGGCGGCCTTGCCGAGCAGGTCGGAGATGTTGAAGTTGAACTTGAGCATCACCAGGAAGGTGAGCAGCAGGGCACCGGCGATGAGCAGGCAGGCCTTGACCATCTGGACCCAGGTGGTGCCCTTCATGCCGCCGATGGTGACGTACACGATCATCAGGACGCCGACCAGGGCGACGATGCCGATCTTGCCCGCGTCGGATGTGATGCCCAGGAGCAGGGAGACCAGGACGCCCGCGCCTGCCATCTGGGCCAGCAGGTAGAAGATCGACACCACGATGGTGGAGGTGCCGGCCGCCGTACGGACCGGGCGCTGGCGCATGCGGTAGGCGAGGACGTCGCCCATGGTGTAGCGGCCGGAGTTGCGCAGCGGTTCGGCCACCAGGAGGAGGGCGACCAGCCAGGCGACCAGGAAGCCGATGGAGTACAGGAAGCCGTCGTAGCCGAAGAGGGCGATGGCGCCGGCGATGCCGAGGAAGGACGCGGCTGACATGTAGTCGCCGGAGACGGCCAGGCCGTTCTGGAAGGCGGTGAACTGCCGGCCGCCCGCGTAGAAGTCGGCGGCGTTCTTGGTCTGGCGGCCCGCCCAGACGGTGATGACGAGCGTCGCGGCGACGAAGACCGCGAACAGGGTGATGATCAGCGGCCGGTGCTGGCTCGCCTCGCCGGCGGCCAGGGTGATCGCGGGGCTCATGCGCCGCCCTCCATCCGGGACTTGATGGCTTCGGCCTTGGGGTCGAGCTTCGCGGCGGAGTACCGCGAGTACCACCAGGCGATGAGGAACGTGGTGAGGAACTGGCCGAGGCCCAGAACGAGGGCGACGTTGATGTTGCCGACGACCTTGGTGTCCATGAAGTCGTCCGCGTAGTTGCACAGCAGGACGTACAGGAGATACCAGGCGATGAAGGCGACGGTCAGCGGGAAGGCGAAGGAGCGGTGGGCGCGGCGCAGTTCGGCGAACTCCGCGCTCTCCTGGACCTGTTCGAACTCCTCGGTACTGGGGAGTTTGTGTTCGGCTTTCGAGGGTGGTGGTGTCTCGGTGGCCACGGTGTCTCCTCGCGTTGCGGACATGCTGGTTGCGACCTCACAGACCTACGGATCACGCCACCAGGAGCGATCGATCGACTCCCCTACGTGAAATCGAGGGGTTCTCGATCCTGCTGGCGCTTCCTGCCCAGGGTCACGGCGCCACGCGTGGACCGGTTCAACTCCTTTGACTTCTTTCAGGACTCGCCTTGGGGAAGTCATTGCTGGCCAGCCCTCGCGGGAGATAACTTCAGCTGGCACCACTAGTCATGTACCTGCCCGAGAGGCACCACGTCTCGGGCCTTTTCGTTTCAGGATGATGTGGAGATCCCATGGCTCATCTGCGCCCCAGACACCGGCTCGCCCTCGCCGTACCGGTCGTGCTGTCGCTGACCGCCTCGCTCGGTTTCCTCCCGTCGGCGGCTTCGGCGGTCCCGATCACGGAGACCACCGCGCAGACCGCCGACGCGCCCAACCTCTCGTATGTGGTCAACACCCGGCTGGACCACCGGACGATCAACACGGTCAAGAAAGCGATCAATGCGGCCGGCGGCAGCATCGTGGAGACGTACGAGCAGATCGGCGTGATCGTCGTGCACTCGGCGAACCCCGACTTCGGGCTGATCATCCGCAAGGTGCCCGGTGTGCAGTCGGCCGGTGCCACGCGCACCGCGCCGCTGAGCCTCGCCTCGACGACGGACGAGGGCGCGGTGCAGTACCTCTCCAAGGAACAGGCCGCGAAGACGACGAAGGCCTCCGCCGCGGCCGGTGACAGCGAGCCCCTCGAAGCCGACCAGTGGGACCTGCCCGCGATCGGCGCCGACAAGGCCGCGAAGATCAACCCGGGCAGCAAGAGCGTGACGGTCGCCGTCATCGACGTCGGCGTCGACGACACCCACCCGGACATCGCCCCGAACTTCTCCCCCTCGCAGTCCGCCAACTGCGTGGGCGGCAAGGCCGATACGACGTACGGCTCCTGGCGTCCCGTGGACTCCGCCCACTACCACGGCACGCATGTCGCGGGTGAGATCGCCGCCGCCCGCAACGGCATCGGTGTGGCGGGGGTCGCCCCGGGCGTGAAGGTCGCCGGGATCACGGTGGCCGAGCCGGACTCGACCCAGCTGTTCTACCCGGAGAGTGTGGTCTGCGCGTTCGTGTTCGCCGCGGATCACGGCGTGGAGATCACCAACAACAGCTACTACGTTGATCCTTGGCTGTACAACTGCATGGACGACCCCGATCAACGTGCCATCGTCGACGCGGTCAACAGGGCCCAGTTGTACGCGCAGCACAAGGGCACGCTCAATGTCGCGGCGGCCGGCAACTCCAACGACGACCTCGACTCCGACGCCCTGATCGACGCCTCCAGCCCCGACGACTCGACCGCGACGACCCGTACGGTCGACCCGCACGAGTGCTTCGACGTACCGACCCAGTTGCCGGGTGTCGTCACGGTCAGCTCGGTCGGCGTCACCAAGGCCAAGTCGTACTTCTCCAGCTACGGCAAGGGCGTGATCGACGTGGCGGCGCCGGGCGGGGACGCCCGGCAGATCCCGGACACCCCGTCGAAGAACGGCCGCATCCTGTCCACGCTGCCGAACAACACGTACGGCTATCTCCAGGGCACGTCGATGGCGACCCCGCACGTCGCCGCCGTGGCCGCGCTGCTCAAGTCCACGCACCCGTACGCCTCTCCGGCCCAGTTGCAGGCGCTGCTGAAGGCCGAGGCGGACAACCCGGGCTGCCCGACCGACGTGTACGACACCAACGGCGACGGCATCGCGGACGCGACCTGCGTCGGCGGCAAGCGCGTCAACGGCTTCTACGGGTTCGGCATCGTCAACGCGCTGCGGGCGGTGAAGTAGACAGGACACCCGCCAACGGGCCGGGCGGATCTCCGCCCGGCCCGTTCATGTCTGCATCACCACCCACATATATTGATTGAATCAATACTGCATAGTGCAGTCATGACTGACATCAAGGTGGCATGGGACGCGCTGGGCGGCGATCCCGCACTGGTCCCGCGTATCTCGACCGTCGCGCGCCACGGAGCGCTCGAAGCGCGGCTTCCCGTACGGGAGTTGGCGCGGGCCTGCGTGGGAGCGTGCGCGCTGGCCGCCGCCGAGTTGGGGGCGCGGCGGGCCGGGCGCACGGAGGTGCCCGGGGTGCGGGTGGACGACGGGACCGTCGCCACGGCGTTCGTCAGCGAGCGGCATCTGCTGATCGACGGGCGGGCGCCGGCCTCCTTCGCACCGCTGTCACGGTTCTGGCGGACGGCCGACGGCTGGGTCCGCACCCACGCGAACTATCCGCACCACCGGGCGCGACTGCTGGACGCGTTGCAGCTGCCGGATGACGCCTCCGCGGAGGACATGGCCGACGTGCTCGCCGAACGGTCCGCGTCCGAGGTGGAGGAGACCGTGTACGGCGCCGGAGGCCTCGCGGTCGCGCTGCGCACGGCGGCGGAGTGGGCCGTACACCCGCAGGGAGTCGCGGTGGCCGGGCGACCTCTCGTCGAGCGCGAGCGGCTCGGTACAGCACGCGCGCGTGCGCTGCCGCCCCTCGACGGCGATCCGCTGCTGCCGGCCGCCGGAGTGCGTGTGTTGGATCTGACCCGCGTGATCGCCGGCCCGGTCGCCACGCGCACGCTCGCGCTGCTGGGCGCGGACGTCCTGCGCGTCGACGCCCCGCAGTTGCCGGAGGATCCCGACGCGCACGCGGACACCGGTTTCGGGAAGCGGTCGACCCGGCTGGATCTCGGCCTGGCGGCCGACCGGAGGACCTTCGAGGAACTGCTCGGGCAAGCCGATGTGGTCGTCACCGGGTATCGGCCAGGCGCCCTGGACCGGTTCGGGCTCTCCCCCGAGGCGCTGGCCGGCCGTCGGCCCGGGCTGATCGTGGCGCAGCTGTCGGCGTGGGGCGCGTACGGGCCGTGGGGCGGGCGGCGCGGGTTCGACAGCCTGGTGCAGGTCGCCACCGGCATCGCGGCCACCGAGGGGTCGCCGGAGCGGCCCGGCGCGCTGCCCGCGCAGGCCCTCGACCACGGGACCGGGTATCTGCTGGCGGCCGCGGTACTGCGGGCATTGACGGAACAGACGGAGCAAGGTCATGGCCTCGTCCTGCGACTGGCGCTCGCGCGAACCGCCGCCTGGCTGATGACACCCGGAGGAGTCGGGCCCTCGTACGAGGAGAGCGGGACGGCGTACAACCAGCCGGATGCCTGGCTGGTCGAGACTGGCAGCGGTATCGGGCGGCTGCGGCACGCGCTGTCGCCGGTCTCCTTCGCCGGTGGGCCCGTGAACTGGGCGCGTCCGCCGGGTCGTTGGGGCACGGACCCGGCTCGTTGGGCTTGATCCGGGGGCGGGCCGGAAACGTAACTATGAGCGGAATCCGGTTCCGCCAGTTGTTTTGTTGCACTTGCCCGGTTCTGTGGCGGCTGGTGAAGATCTTGGGGTGACCTTGATACGACCGACTGTCGAAGCGGCCGACACCAGTGGCCCCGGGCGGCGCCCCGGTACGCGCCGGGCCGTCGCCGTACTGGCCCTGGTGCTGCTCGCCGCGCTGATCCCGCTGCTCGGCCCGTCCGCCGCGCTGCACGGCACCGGGGAGGCCGCCGCGCCCGGTGTCGGTGGCATCGCGCTGCTGCGGGCGGTGTTGTTCGGCGCGCTGTGCGTGCCGTTGGGCGAGTTGTTCGTGAACCGGCTGGCGCGCACCGTGCCCGGTGCTCCTCCGAACGGCCCCGGGAGTTGGGCCCTGTACGCGGCCGGTGCCGGTTTCGTCGCCGCACTGGGGCTCGCGTCGGTCGTGGCCACGGGCAATCTGGTGCCGCACAGCCTCGCCGAGATCGACGTCGGCGGCCTCTACCAGTCCCGCGACGGCAAGCTGGCACTCCTGGAGGTCAACGCGTTCGCCGTGGCGGCCCTGTGCGCCCGTTCGCGCCGGCCCGCCGTACAGGTGTGGCCCCTTGCCGCCGTGGTCCTCGCGGAGGCGCTGCGCGCGCACCCGGTGGGCGAGCACAGCCAGTTGGTCGGCTCGGAGCTGACCCTGGTGCATCTGACGTGCGCGGCGCTGTGGGTCGGCGGACTGCTGCACGTGCTGCGGACGTTGCGGCGGTGGCGGGACGCCGAGGCGGGGGCCGCGTTGTTGGGCCTCTACGCGCGCGTGGCCGCCGTGCTGCTGGCCGCGATCACCGCCACGGGGGTGTGGAGTTCGCTGCGCAGGATGCCGGCCGGCACGATCCTGGACCAGCTGACGACGACGGCGTACGGGCGCACCCTGCTCGCCAAGGTGCTGCTCGTCGCCACCGTCGCCGTGCTCGCGCTGTGGGCGCGCCACCGGCTGCGGCGGTCCACCGATCCGTTGGCCGCCTGCTCACCCGCGCGGGCCGAGGTCGTCGTCCTGGGGGTGGTGGTCGTGGTCTCCGGACTGTTGACCGCCCTGCCGGTGCCGATCCGCTGGCATTGATCGAATCCGGTGTTGACCGGCTCCGGCATTGATCAACTCCGACTCGGCATCGATCAACTGTTGACGACCAGGACCTTCAGGGCCGTGCGCTCGTCCATCGCCTTGTAGCCGTCGGGTACGCCCGCCAGGCCGACCGTCAGGTCGAAGACCGGCGAGGGGTCGATGGCGCCGTCCAGGATGTCGGGCAGCAGTTCCGGGATGTACGCACGGACCGGCGCGACTCCGCCGCGCAGCGCGATGTTCCGGTCGAACATGACCCCGAGGTCGAGGCCGGTGCCGCTGCCGTGCGGCACGCCGACGAAGCCGATGGCACCGCCGTCCCTCGTGATGTTGACCGCCGTACGCATGGACTGCTCGGTTCCGACGGCCTCGACGACGGAGTGCGCGCCCTGGCCTCGGGTGAGTTCGCGGACGGCCTCGACGGCGGCCTCGCCGCGTTCGGCGACGACATCGGTGGCGCCGAAGTCGCGCGCGATGTCCGTGCGGGTCTCGTGGCGGCCGAGGGCGATGATCCGCTCGGCGCCGAGGCGCTTGGCGGCGAGCACGGCGCACAGGCCGACGGCTCCGTCGCCCACGACGGCGACAGTGGCACCCTTGCGGGCGCCCGCGCCGAGGGCCGCGTGGTGGCCGGTGCCCATGACGTCCGACAGGGTCAGCAGGGCGGACAGCAGGTGGTCGTCGGAGGCCGCCTCCTTGGGGAGTCGTACGAGCGTGCCGTCGGCGAAGGGGACGCGTACCGCCTCGCCCTGGCCGCCGTCGTAGCCCACCGCGCCCCAGAAGCCGCCGTGCACACAGGAGGTGGTGAGGCCCTCGCGGCAGTACGCGCAGACGCCGTCGGACCACATGAAGGGCGCGACCACGAGGTCACCGGCCCTGACGCCGCTCACCTCGGAGCCGGTCTCCTCCACGATCCCGAGGAACTCGTGCCCGATCCGCTGCCCCGGCTGCCGGGCCGCCTCACCGCGATACGCCCACAGGTCGCTGCCGCAGATGCAGGCGCGCAGCACCCGGACCACGGCGTCGGTGGGCAGCTGCACCATCGGCTCGGGCACGTCCTCCACGCGCATGTCGAACGGGGCGTGGATGGTGGTGGCGCGCATGGCGAGGGTCCTTCTCGTCGCTGGTCTGCTGGTGCGGTGCGCTCAGGGGGTGGTCGAGCGCACTTCACGGTACGCCGCGGTCGGTGCGGGCCGCGCATCGAGGGCGCCCCGGACCAGCAGGAACTGCGCCGCCGCATAGGTCAGCATGATCCAGAAGTCGGGCCGGGGCGGCTGCGGCCAGTCGGCGACGCCGGTCGCGATGAGGGTGTCGGAGAACACGAAGAGCGCCCCGCCGATCCCGGCGACCGGGCCGAGCCTGGTGGCCGCGGTGTACGCCATGGCGGTCAGCAGGGTGCTGTAGCCGGCGACGGGGACACGGAGGCCGGACGGCAGGCCGGGCCACAGCAGGACGACCAGGGTGACGAGGGCGACGGCGTAGCCGCCGGCGAGCAGACCCGCACGCGCGCGTGGCGGACCGTGGCGCCGGAACAGGACGAGGTAGCAGACGTGGCCGGCGGCGAAGGAGGCCATCCCGGCCATGAAGGCGGGATCGCTGTCCGAGAGCAGCAGGACGTCGCCGCCCCAGCCGCACAGCAGGGCGGCGACCAGGAGCCGGGGGCCGCCCGCGCGGGCGGCGAACGCGGCGAGCAGCGGCACGATCACCGGCTTGGTGACCAGATGGCCGGTGCGGAAGCCCACGGCGAGGGAGACGAGGTCGAGGGCTGTGGCGAGGACGAAGGCGCCCAGGAGCGCCCGGGACGCTCTCACGCGGCCACGGACTGCTCGGTCTGTTCCACCGCGACCACCGGCTGCCAGCCCGGTCCCCGGAACACCCGCCCCGAGCGCTCGCGCCAACTGGTCGCCGCCTTCAGGTCCTTGGCGATGGCGACGTACTCATGGGTGGCGACCTTGATCGGGTTGAACGTGTTGATGTTCTTCGTCAACCCATAGACGGGCCGCTCAACCTCGGGGACGAACGACCCGAAGAGCCGGTCCCAGACGATGAGGATGCCGCCGAAGTTGCGGTCCAGATAGCCGCCCTGGGAGGCGTGGTGGACCCGGTGGTGGGACGGAGTGTTGAAGACGAACTCAAACCATCGGGGCATCCTGTCGATCCGCTCGGTGTGGATCCAGAACTGGTAGACGAGGTTCACCGAGGAGCAGAACGCCAGCGCGGCGGGATGCACGCCCAGGGCGACGAGCGGGACGTAGAACGGCCATACCGTGAGGGTCGTCCAGGGCTGGCGCAGGGCCGTGGTGAGGTTGAACCTGCGGCTGGAGTGGTGGACGACGTGACAGGCCCAGAGGATGCGGATCACGTGGTGGCCGCGGTGCGACCAGTAGTAGAAGAAGTCCTGCCCTAGCAGCATCAGCGGGATCGTCCACCACAGCACGGGCACGCGCAGCGGGGTGAGTTCGTAGATCGCGGTGTAGATCGCGACGATCGGGATCTTCCAGAGGAAGTCGAAGACGAGGCTCCCGAGGCCCATGCCGACGCTCGTGGCGGCGTCCTTCGCCTCGTAGCCCGCCGCGTCCTCGTCGGGGTGGACGCGCACGCTGATCATCTCGATCACGGTGAGCAGCACGAAGGCGGGTATCGACCAGAGCACGGCATCGGGCAGGTTCGGCATGAGTGAACCGTAGGACCGCGAATCGGTCACGCCTAGACGTTGTTACCCACAAGTATTTCCTGGGGTACGCGCTTGCTTGTTGGCGATCTCCGCCAACAGGCCCGCCGCGCCCGGGCCGTGGGCCCGCTACACCCCCACCGCCCCCAGCAGTGCCCCCGCCGCATAGGTGACCCCCATCGCGAGCGCCCCGCCCATCACGTTCCGCAGCATCGCCGGCCTCGTGTCCGCCGCGCCGAGCCGTGCGCTGCTCCAGCCCGTCAGGAGCAGTGCGGCCAGTGACGACACCACGGTGACGCCGAGCCGCCAGCCGGCCGGGGGCAGGACGATCGCCAACAGCGGCAGCAGCGCGCCGACCGTGAAGGACAGGAAGCTCGCCCAGGCCGCGTGCCAGGGGTTGGTGAGGTCGTCGGGGTCGATGTTGAGCTCCACGCGCGCGTGGGTACGCAGCGCGTCGCGTTCCGTGAGCTGGGCCGCCGCCTCCATGGCCACCTCGCGGGACAGACCGCGGTCCTGGAGGAGTTCGGTCAACTCCTCCAGCTCGGCCTCCGGTTGCTCCTTCAGCTCGCGCTTCTCCTGGGCCAGGGCGGCCTTCTCCGAGTCGCGCTGGGTGGAGACGGACACGTACTCCCCCGCCGCCATCGACATGGAGCCGGCGAGGAGACCGGCGAGGCCGGCCGTCAGCAGCGCCGAGCGGTCGTCCGTGGCACCGGCCACGCCGACGACGAGCCCCGCGGTGGACACGATGCCGTCGTTGGCCCCAAGTACCGCCGCCCGCAGCCAGTTCAGCCGCGAGCCCAGTGTGCCGCTGTGGGCTTCGTCGTGGGTCTCGTCCTTGGTCGGTTCCGTCACACTCCGGAGGATCCCACCGTTCGCGTCACCACACTCGTACCGACGCCCCCCGCGCGAACACCGGGCTCGTGGCGTCCGCCGGCGGTTCGACGAGCGGTTCCGCGATCTCGGCCACCGTGGGGCCGACCTTCGCCGCGATCGGGTCCAGGAGGTCCAGGTCGAAGCCGTACACGCGGGCCGCGTTGCCGCCGAGCATCGCGGCGACCTCGTCGCTCGGCACGCGCGCGTAGGCGAAGCGCAGGCCCTCCCTGGAGTACGGATAAGTGCCCTCGTCGTGCGGGTAGTCGCTGCCCCACATGATCTTCTCGATGCCGATGCGGTCGCGCAGGGGCACCTCGTGCGGGCGCATGAAACTGGCGCCCACGAAGCAGTTGTCGCGCCATACCTCCGACGGACCCTTGCCCATCGAGGCGGCGAGTCCAGCGCCGAACCTGGACTCCGCGGTGGCCGCCTTCGACGCCGCCGCGACCAGGCGCCCGTGGTAGTAGTCCAGCATGTCGAGCACCCCGGGTATCCAGCCGGAGCCCTGCTCGGTCAGCACCAGCTTCAGGTCCGGGTGGCGGCGGAAGGCACCCCCGAAGATCAGGTGCCACAGGGCGCGGTGCGAGAACCATGTCGTCTCGACCATGAACACCGCGCGGGCGGCCGGTTCGTCGCCGAGGGGCGGGGCGGCCGAGCCTGCGTGGTGGTTGACGGGCACGCCGAGTTCCGCGCACACGGCCCAGATCGGGTCGTACGTCGACGAGTACAGCTCCGGCAGCCCCGAGCCCGGTGGGGTGCCGGGGAGCAACAGGCCGCCCCTGAGGCCGACTTCGACCGCCCACCGGATCTCCTGGACGGCCTCCTGGACGTCGTTCAGGAGGATCTGGAAGACACCCGCCCGTCGGCCCGGCGCGGCCGCGCAGAAGTCCGCCAGCCAGCGGTTGTGGGCGCGCAGGCCGGCCCAGCGGCGCTCGAACTCCTCGGCCGTCGGCGCGGGCGCCATGAGGGAGCCGGACGGGAAGAACGGCGGGACGGTGTTCGGGAAGACGACCTCGGCGACGATCCCGTCCTGCTCCAGCTCCGCGATCCGCCGCGCGGAGTTCCAGTTCTTGTCGGCCGTGTCGGCGACCAGGTCCTCGTACGGGTTGACGTAGGTGGCCGCCCACGCGTCGAACTCGTCGTGGTACCGCTTCTCCAAGTAGGGCCGGTAGTCGAGGAGATCGGCGCCCGCATGGCAGTCCGCCGAGATGACCGTGTACCGGTCCTCACTCGCGGGCCTCGTGGGGTCTGTGGCGGTCATGGCGTCACCCCCAGGACCGGGAAGTCGTGGTCGGTCAGCCAGTGCCGCCCGACCTCGCGGGAGCGCGCCCAGGACGCCGTCACGGCCTCCTGGTCGTCCTGCTGGCCGAGTTCGGCGGGGGTGGGGCCGATCCGGCGGGCCAGCGGCTCCAGGGCCGCCACGTCGAAGCCGAAGGCGTCGGCCGCCGCCAGGCCCAGCATGCGGCGGGTCTCGTCGACCGGGATGTCGTGGAAGGTGCGCTTCAGCCACGCGCGCGTGTCGGGCCAGGTGCCTTCGGGGTGCGGGAAGTCGCTGCCCCAGAGGATGTTCTCGACGCCGATCTCGTAGCGCTGGGCCAGTTCGCGGCGCTTGGTGTTGGTGGCGCAGATGAAGACCTGCCGGTCGAGGTACTCGCTGGGCGGCCGTTTCAGCTCCGCGAACGGCGAGAGCTTCTTGCCCCCGTGGGCACCCAGGTAGAGGCGGTCCATGAACCACAGCTGGTTCGGCAGCCACCAGCAACCCGACTCCGCGACACCGAACTTGAGCCCCGGGTGGCGTTCGAAGACCCCGGACCAGAGCAGGAACCACAGCGGCCGGGCGGGCCACCAGGTCACCTCGCTGACGTAGATGCCCAGGTGATCGCCGTACTCGTGGCGGGGTGCCGCCCCGGAGTGGGTCAGTACGGGCATCGCGCACTCGGCGGCGGCAGCCCACACAGGGTCGTAACGGCGGTCGTGGTAAGGCTCCTTGTCGACCCACATCGAGGGGATCATCAGGGCGCCGAGCCCTGACTCCTTGGCACGGTGGATCTCCGCGACGACCTTCTCCGTAGGAGCCGTCACCGGCAACAGCGCGACACCGCAGTGCCGTTCGGGGTTCTCCGAGACGAACTCGGCGAGCCAGCGGTTGTGCGCCTGCGCGCCCGCCATGCCCAACTCCGGGTCCTGGTCCCCGGAGAGGCCGAGTCCGACCCCGAAGGGCGCGGCCGTCCGACTGTCCACGGCGTCGGCGTCCGGGAAGACCACCTCGGCGGCCACCCCGTCCCCGTCCAGCTCCTTGAGGCGCTGCGCGGTGTCCCAACCCCCGCGCAGGCCCTCCTCGTTGTCCTGGAACCACTTGGTGGCGAACGCCTCGTTGCGGATGCCGAGCCGGGTCATCTCCTCGCGGCGCCGGTCGCGTCCGGCGAGGAACCCGTCGAAGTCCCGGTGGAACCGGGCGTCCAGATAGGGCCGGTACTCCTCGGTGGGCAGCCCGGCGTGGCAGTCGGAGGAGATGATCAGGTACGGCTCCTGGTCGGTCACAACAGCCCCCTCAGTCCAGGATGAAGCTTTCGAGGTACGACGGGTTCGCCCGGTCGAGCATCGAGGCCGCCCGGGCCCTGATCCGGGCATCGCTGTGCTCGCTCTCCGGGAGCAGCCAGAAGCGGTCCGCGCGGATGCCGTCCACGACGAGGTCGGCGACCTCCTCGACGGGCGTGAAGGCGACCTCCTTGCCCGCCGCCTTCATGGCCGTCTCCCACTGGTCGAGGCTGCGGTAAGGGGTCCTACGGGGGCGCTCTTTCGCGTACCGCTCGGGCCGGTTGCGGTGCGACTCCCACAGGCCGGTGCGCAGCATGTGCGGCCCCGGGAAGAGCACCGAGGCGCCCACGCGCGCGTGCTCCGCCTTCAAGTGGGCGTACAGGGACTCGGTCATCGTCACCACGGCCGCCTTGGTGACCGCGTACACGGAGGCGGTGGGCAGCGGGGCGATACCTCCGTCCCCGGAGGACGTGTTGACGACATGACCGGGTTGATTCGACTTGATCATCCTCGGTACGAACGCCTGGATGCCGTGGAACACACCCCACACGTTGACGGCGAACGCCCACTGCCAGTCGTTCGGTTCGTGCTCCCACATCCGGCCCTCGGCACCCGAGCCGACCCCCGCGTTGTTGCACAGGACATGGACGGCGCCGTACGTGTCGTAGGCCGACTCGGCCAGATCCAGGACCTGTTGGCGTACGCCGACGTCGACCACGCGCGCGTGCACGTCGGCACCGTCCGCGCGCAGACCGGCGGCGGCCTTGTCGAGGGCGCCCTCCTCGACGTCGGCGAGCACCACCTTGAGCCCGTCGGCGGCGAACCGCCGTGCCATCGCGAGCCCGATCCCGCTCGCGGCCCCGGTGACGACGGCGACCTGACCCTCCCTCAGCTCCATCAGACGCTCCCCTCCGGCGGCCCGTCGTGGACCTGTTGCGGGTCGTCGTAGCGCTGGTGGATGTACGGCAACAGGGCCCGCGCGTCGACCCGTTCGACGACCCTGCCGCGCTGGTCGCTGGTCTTCTCGCCGATGGTGATGTCGACGAGGGTGCGTACGGGGAGGTCGGCGACCGGGTCGTACATGGACTCACGCAGGACGACGTCCCCGGTGACGCGCTCCAGGCGGCGGACCTTCTCGTTGCGCAGGCAGTGCACGAGCACCGGCTCGGCGTCGAAGCCCGAACCGTCCACCGCGGGAAGGAACTTGAAGTAGAAGTCGGTCTTCTGCGTCGGCCCGGGGAGGGGCAGCTCCTCGCTGACCGCGCCGCGCACCTCGACGAAGGCGATGCCGTGCCGGGCCAGGGAGGCGTGCACGACGAGGCCCACGCGTTCGACGGCCACCTCGCCGAGCTTCTTGGGTTCGCCGAAGACCTCACGGCCTCCGGTGAGGGCACGTTCGTGGGTCATCGGCATGACCAGCGGGTACCAGCCCTCGACGCCGTCGTGCGCGGCGGCGACCGCGAACGAGCCCGCGCCCAGGGGATATCCGGTCAGCTCGACCTTGCTGATGTTCACCCGGACCAAGGGCCGCCCGGTGGGCTTGAGGGGCGGCGGCAGGACCGCCGCGACCGCGTCCGGGTCGCTCTCCCAGACGGCCACCACACCGGTGGACCAGATGTCAGGGAGCTTCGCGCTCGCTGTGCGTGCGGCGGCGATCTCCGCCTCGGTCCGTGCGCCGTACCGTACGCGTGCCATACGCCGTACCGCCCTTCGTAGGCCGTCATCCGTCAGGCGGGCAGCACGCTTGCACCGGGCGGGCAAAAGGTCCATAGCCACGCGCGCGTGCGTTCGGCGGACCCGAACGGGCGGACGGGACAAGGCACCTGAGGGACAGGGCTGTCAGTGACGGCCCGTATCCTCAGTGACCATGCTCGAAGACCACTCGCCCGCAGTGTCCGCAGCCGCTCCGTGGCCGGCCGCGTATCCCCAGGGGTATGCGGTAGTTGACGTGGAGACCACCGGTCTGGCCCGGGACGACCGGATAATCTCCGCGGCCGTGTACCGGCTGGACGCGCTCGGCGAGGTCGAGGACCACTGGTACACGATGGTCAACCCGGAGCGCGATCCCGGCCCCGTGTGGATCCACGGTCTGACGAGTGACGTACTGGAGGGCGCCCCCCTCTTCAAGGACATCGCCGAGGAGTTCGCGACCCGCCTTGAGGGCCGGGTGCTGGTCGCGCACAACGCGGTCTTCGACTGGCAGATGATCGCGCGGGAGTACGCACGCGTGCAGATCGAGCCGCCGGTCCGGCAGCGGCTCTGCACCATCGCGCTCTCCAAGGAACTGGCCCTCCCACTGCCCAACCACAAGCTGGAGTCCCTGGCGGCACACTTCGGTGTCGTGCAGCAGCGCGCGCACCACGCGCTGGACGACGCGCGCGTGCTCGCCGAGGCGTTCCGGCCGAGCCTGCGGGCGGCGGCGAGCAGCGGCGTACGGCTGCCGCTGCACGAGTGCCGGCCGCTGACCGAGTGGACCGCCGACCGGCCCGCGCCGCGGATCGGGCAGCAGGCGGGCGGCTACAGCGGCTACGGGGCGGGCAGTTGGCGTCCCGCGCGCAAGCGGCCCGCGTGCCCGTACCCGAACCCGGGGCGGTTCGAGGACGGCAAGCCGCTGAAGCAGGGGATGCGGATCGCGTTCTCCGGGGACACGTCCGTCGAGCGCGAGCTGCTGGAGGACCGCGCGGTGGAGGCCGGGCTGCATGTCGCGACGAGCCTGTCCCGGCTGACCAGCCTGCTCGTCACGAACGACCCGGACTCGGGCACCTCGAAGGTGGTCAAGGCCCGCCAGTTCGGCACACCCGTGGTGGACGAGGCGGCGTTCGGGCAGCTGCTCCGGGACGTCGAGCAGGCGGACTGAGCGCGCCGCGGGGAGCCGTACGGACGGGTGATTGGGGCGCGACTCGCCCCGCGTCCGCTCGCCCGTGCCGGGCGGACGGCCCACCCTGTGGCGCATGGCGAGATGTGAAGTGTGCGGCAATGATTACGGCATGAGCTTCGAGGTGCACGCGCAGGGCGCGGTGCACGTCTTCGACTGCTTCTCGTGCGCGATCCACCGCATGGCCCCGATCTGCGAGCACTGCCGGGTGCAGATCATCGGCCAGGGCGTGGAGGTCGAGGGCCACTGGTTCTGCGGCGGCCACTGTGCGCGGGCGGAGGGGAAGGTGGGGATCGTCGACAAGGTGTGAGCCGCCGGCCCGAAGGAGTCCCTTCCGGTACCCCCCTCAATGCGCCCCACGACCGAGTTGTACGGTCGTGGGGTGTACCGCTTCCTGATGTCCCGGCAGTGGGTGATCCTCGCGTTGATCACCCTTCTTCTGATCCCCACGATGATCAGGCTGGGCATCTGGCAGATGCACCGCTACGAGATGCGCAGTGCCCGCAACCAGCTGGTCACCAACGCACTGCATGCCAAGCCGGTCCCCGTGGAGACGATCAGCACCCCCGGACACGCGGTCACCCGGAGCGAGAAGTACCGCACCGTCACCGCGACGGGCACCTTCGAGACCTCCAAGGAAGTCGTCGTCCGGCGCCGCACCAATGACGACGACGAGGTCGGCTTCCATGTACTCACCCCGTTCGTGTTGACGGACGGCAAGGTGGTGTTGATCAACCGTGGATGGATCCCGGCGAACGGCGCGCAGACCGCCTTCCCGAAGATCCCCGCGCCGCCGAGCGGCACGACCACGATCACCGGGCGTCTGATGGCCGACGAGACGACCGCGGCGAGCGGCATCAAGGACATCAAGGGCCTGCCCGACCGCCAGATCATGTTGATCAACAGTGCGGAACAGGCGAAGCGGCTGCACGCCCAGGTGCTCGGCGGCTATGTCGAGCAGACGGCGCCCGAGGCGAAGGGCGGCACCCCGGAGCAGATCTCCGACCCGGGCAAGGAAGACGCCCCGCTGAACTACGCGTACATGATCCAGTGGTGGCTGTTCGCGGCGGCCGTCCCGGTCGGCTACGTCGTCCTGGCGCGGCGCGAGGCCCGCGACCGCCGGGAGGCGGCGGCCAAGGAGCAGGAGACGGAGCAGGCGGAACCGGCGACGGTCTGATCCGCGCGCTTCACCCGCCCGGCCCCGACCTGGGATTGCGTGGTCGATACTCCGGGAACCCGCACCCCGTGCACCCACGTATCGAGGACTACGCCCTCATCGGCGACGAACAGACCGCGGCCCTGGTCGGCATGGACGGCTCGGTCGACTGGCTGTGTCTGCCGCGCTTCGACTCGGCGGCCTGCTTCGCGAGACTGCTCGGCGACGAGGAGAACGGCCACTGGCGGATCGCTCCCGCGGGCGCGGACCGCTGCACCCGTCGCGCCTACCGCCCCGACACCCTGGTCCTGGACACCGAGTGGGAGACCGCCGAGGGCACGGTACGCGTCACCGACCTGATGCCCCAGCGCCACCGCGCCCCCGATGTCGTACGCGTCGTGGAGGGCGTGAGCGGCAAGGTCACCGTCCGCAGCACGCTCCGTCTGCGCTTCGACTACGGCGGGGTCGTGCCGTGGGTGCGCAGGGCGGACGGGCACCGGGTGGCGGTGGCGGGCCCCGACTCGGTGTGGCTGCGCAGCGAACCCGAGGTGCGCACCTGGGGCGAGGACTTCAGCACCCTCTCGGAGTTCACCGTCGAGGCCGGTGAGAAGGTCGCCTTCGTCCTCACCTGGCATCCCTCGCACGAGCCGCGTCCGGCGCTCGTCGACCCGTACAAGTCGCTGCGGACCAGCGTCACGGACTGGGAGCACTGGGCGGCCCGCTGCCGCTACGACGGCCCCTACAGGGACGCGGTCGTACGCTCCCTGATCACCCTCAAGGCCCTCACCTACCGCCCGACCGGCGGCATCGTCGCCGCGGCGACCACCTCGCTGCCCGAGGAGATGGGCGGCGTACGCAACTGGGACTACCGATACTGCTGGCTGCGCGACTCCAGCCTCACCCTCGGCGCCCTCGTCACCGCGGGCTACCACAAGGAGGCCGAGGCCTGGCGCGACTGGCTGCTGCGCGCGGTCGCGGGCGATCCGGCGGACCTGCAGATCATGTACGGCGTGGCGGGCGAGCGGCGGCTGCCCGAGTTCGAACTGCCGCACCTGTCCGGCTTCGGCGGCTCGGCCCCCGTACGGATCGGCAACGGCGCCGTCAACCAGCTCCAACTCGACGTCTACGGGGAGGTGATGGACTCCCTGTGGCTGGCCCGGCGCGCGGGTCTGTCGCCCAAGCCGCACATGTGGTCGCTGCAGAGCGTCCTCCTGGAGTGGCTGCGCGCCCAGTGGCAGCAGCCCGACGAGGGCCTGTGGGAGGTGCGCGGCGGGCGCCGGCACTTCGTGCACTCCAAGGTCATGGTGTGGGTGGCCGCCGACCGGGCCGTACGCACTCTGGAGGAGTACGCCGACCTCCCGGGGGACCTGTCGGGCTGGCGCGAGCTGCGGGACGCGGTGCACAAGGACGTGTGCGAGAACGGCTACGACCCGGTACGCAACACGTTCACGCAGTACTACGGGTCGCAGGAACTCGACGCGGCCCTGCTGCTCATCCCCCGCTTCGGTTTCCTGCCACCCGACGATCCCCGGGTCGTCGGCACGGTCGACGCGGTCCAGGCGGCGCTCGGCCACGACGGCTTCGTACGCCGCTACGACACCGCCGCCGACGTCCCGGTGGACGGTCTGCCGGGCGACGAGGGCACCTTCCTGGCGTGCTCGTTCTGGCTCGTGGACGCGCTGCACATGACCGGACGTACCAAGGAGGCCCGGGTGCTGTTCGAGCGCCTGGTGGGGCTCGCGAACGACGTGGGGCTGCTCGCGGAGGAGTACGACCCGGTGGCCGGCCGTCAACTGGGCAACTTCCCGCAGGCGTTCAGCCACATCGGGCTGGTGAACACCGCCCTCGCGCTGTTCGGGGACGAGAAGGCAGGATAGGGGCCATGGATCTTGGACTGAAGGACCGCGTGTACGTCGTCACGGGGGCCACCCGTGGACTGGGCAACGCCGCCGCGCGCGAGCTGGTGGCCGACGGCGCGAAGGTCGTCGTCACCGGGCGGGACGAGAAGCGGGCCACCGAGGCGGCGGCCGCACTGGGGCCGAACGCGGTGGGCATCGCCGTCGACAATGCCGACGCGGAGGCGCCGGCTCGGCTGATCGCCGCCGCGCGGGAGCACTTCGGGGGCTTCGACGGCATTCTCGTGAGCGTCGGCGGGCCGCCGCCCGGGTTCGTCGCCGACACCACCGACGAGCAGTGGCAGGCCTCGTTCGAGTCGGTGTTCCTGGGCGCGGTACGGCTCGCCCGCGCGGCCGCCGGGGAGCTGGAGGCGGGCGGGGTCATCGGCTTCGTGCTGTCCGGTTCGGTGCACGAGCCGATCCCCGGGCTGACGATCTCGAACGCGCTGCGGCCCGGCCTGGCCGGTTTCGGCAAGTCCCTCGCGGACGAGCTGGGGCCGCGCGGCATCCGTGTCGTCGGACTGCTGCCCGCCCGCATCGACACGGACCGTGTGCGCGAGCTGGACGGCCTCTCCGCGGACCCGGAGGCCACCCGCGCGGCCAACGAGTCGCGGATCCCGCTGCGGCGGTACGGAACGCCGGACGAGTTCGGACGCGTGGCGGCGTTCCTGCTGTCGCCGGCCGCGTCCTATCTGACGGGGATCATGGTGCCGGTCGACGGCGGGATGCGGCACGGGTTCTGAGCCGACCGGTCCCCGGGCCCGTTCACGGCGTACCACCGCACACGGGTGATTTCTGGGACGTCCTGTTCCAGGACTCACCCAGGACGAGCTGGCTGACGGCGCCGCCAGTGGGACTCCGCGCGGAGGAGGCCAATGCTCCTCTGCTGCTGCGGACCCAGTTCCTGCCCGCCGGATCCGTGAACTCCAGCCACAGCGATGCCAGTTCGCCGTCCGTGAACCGCGCGGAGGGGAATCGACGACGCATGCTGTCCCGCAGGGCGGCATCGGGGATCTTGATCTGCCTGCACGGCGCCAGCGCGTACAGATCCCACCAGAGGTGCCTGTCGGGCAGGAACAGGCGCATCTGGACGGGATGAGGATTGCCGTTCATCACGACGACCTCGGACGGTGTCCGGTAGAAGTCGACTTGTTCGGCGGACGCCTTCCGGCTCGACTCGGCCGCGCTCCGCTCCACCTCATCGGCTCGCTGCTCGGCTCTGACGCCGAGCACCAGCCCTCCGAGCGCCGCGACGACGGTGAGCAGCGCGCCCACGCCTCGCCCGATCTCGGTCCAGGTCGGGACGCTTGCCGCGGTCGCCGCGGGATCAGCCGCCGCATCGCCGGAATCACCCGCAGGAGTCGGCTCGTCATCTGCCGGCTCGGGCTGTCCCCCGCCACTCGCTTCAGCCATGCACCCGAGGCTATAGGCGCGGTACCCGCCCCCGGAGCGCATGATCGGAACGGACGGATCATCGGCCCGAAGAGGACATCACCGGTCCGACCCGGGTGGCGAACAGTCAGGAAACCGGACCGTCAACTGACCCGCTCCGCACGGTGCTTGACCCCCGTCAGCTGTACCTCCGTCGGGAGTGCGTCCAGGCCCGCCGAGTCGCGGGCGTGGGCCAGGGCGTTGGCCGTCAGGTGGTCGAGGGCGACTCCGGGGTCCACATGGGGTTCCAGGCTGAGCTGGACGCGGGCCTCGGGTGCCGTGCGGGTGCCGGCGAGCCGCACGTGCGCGTGGGCCACGCCGTCCAGGTCGCCCGCGTCGGTGGCGAGGACGCCCTCCAGGGCCCGGCCCCGCAGCAGCGCGCCCTCGCCGTCGCCGGTGTGGACGGCGACCTCGGTGAGCCTGCGCCGCCGTAGGACCGCGACGAGCCACCACAGGGCCAGCAGGACGAGGACCGCGAGCGCGGCGAGGACCGTCGGCCACCACCAGCCGTCGGCCCGCCAGCGGGTCCGCCGGGCCTCGCTCAGCAGGACGTCGTGGCGCCCGTCGTAGATCCACCACGACGGCGGCTTCACGCCCAGTCCTACGGCCAGCGCGGAGCCGCCGAGCACGAGCAGTGCGAGACCGACGACAGCGGTCACCACCCGGTTGACGATCCTGAGCACCGGCCTCACCTCTTCCGTCCGGAACGGCCGACGTGCAGCGACAGCGCGAGTGGCCGGGCCAGCCCCAGACCGGTGATCGCGTCGCTGAGCACGGTGTCCAAGTCGGCCCGTACGTCGTCGAGTTCACGGAAATGGGACACCGCGCGGACATCGGCTTTCGTCCGGCTCGTGCGTACTCGGACCGACTGCACGCCCGAGACCTCCATGGCTCGGTCGCGCAGCACCATCGCGGCGGCGGAGCGTTGCAGGCCCGCCCGGACGTCGGCGTGGGTGCGGCGCATCGGCAGCACCTGGCGCAGGCCGGGCGTGAGTGCGAGCACGATCAGCCAGAGGCCGAGGGCGGCTGCGATGCCGGCGCCGACGAGGACCCAGGTGTCGTCGAGTGGCCGTTCGGCGAGTTGCCGGGTCAGTTCGCGGCGCCAGTGGGCGGAGGGCCGTTTGGCGCGCACGGCGGTGATGTCGTAGAGGAGGGCGCCCGCGCCGACGACCAGCAGGACGGCGACGATGCCCGCGGGGACGCGGCGCGTCGACCAGAAGCGGCCGTCCTTGCCGCCGCCGTCAACCAGGGGTGCGGGACCGCGGTCCGCCGCCGGGTCGTACCCGCCGTGTCCGGGGTCGTTCTCCTTCTCGATGACCGGTAGTCGTTGGGTCGTGCCTTCGGAGCCCTGGGGCTCGCTCATCGCGTCCTCCCCTGTGCCGCGCGGTGTGCCTGTGCCGGATGCAGCCGTTCCACCTGGACGGCGACCTCGGGCACCTCCATGCCCACCAACGCGCGTACCCGCTGAACCACCTGCCGACGCACCCGAAAACAGCGGTCGCCGATGTCGCAGGGATAGTCGAGTTCGAGGTGCACGCGCACGCGTACCGATTCGTGGTGTACGACGACGGTCGCATGCGGCGGCGCGGCGTCCGGGTGCAGTGGTCCCAGCGCCTCGCGCGCGGCCTGCGCGGCGATCTTCGCGACGACCCGGTCGGCGATCCGGGTGGCGCCCCGCTCGCCCGGCGCGACGACCGCCGGGGGTCTGCCTCGTTCGTCGACCGCGCCGGCCCCGCCGCTCACGGACGTCACCGCCGCCGGTCGTCGCGCGAGCGGAAGAAGTCGCCGAGTTCCAGGTCCCCTTCGAGGAACCGGCCGACGACGAACCCGATGGCGCCCAGGGCGGCCACCAGCAGAAACGCGCCGAACCCGCCGAAGTATCCGGCGAAGCCCAGCGCCATTCCGGCGATCATGCCGACCACGGCCCTGCTCATCCTGCGCTCCTCAGCTCGTTCGTCGGCCCGCTGTTCATGGGTTCATCCGTCGGTCCGGTC
This sequence comes from Streptomyces sp. NPDC050548, assembly GCF_044457385.1. Classification (NCBI taxonomy): domain Bacteria; kingdom Bacillati; phylum Actinomycetota; class Actinomycetes; order Kitasatosporales; family Streptomycetaceae; genus Streptomyces; species Streptomyces sp. NPDC050548. Next base: position 59,722 of record NZ_JBITGV010000029.1, on the reverse strand, counting down.
ACTGGAGACGGGGCTCCGGTTCGTCGTCCTCCTCGTCGGGCAGCTTCACGTCGCTGACCGCGATGTTGACCTCGACGACTTCGAGTCCGGTCATCCGCTCCACGGCCGCGATGACGTTCTCCCGTACGGCCCGGGCCACATCCGCGATCGACACCCCGTAGTCGACGACGATCTCCAGATCGAGGGCGGTCTGCACCTCGCCGACCTCGGCCTTCACGCCCCGGGACACCGACTTCGAACCGCCGGGCACCCGGTCGCGCACGGCCCCGAAGGTGCGGGAGAGCCCGCTGCCCATGGCATGCACGCCCAGGACGTCCCGGGCGGCCAGCCCGGCGATCTTCTCCACGACCCCGTCGGCGATGGTGGTACGCCCTCGGGACGCCGGGTCGCCTCCGCCGCGTCTGGTGGGGGTCTTCCGGGTCTGCAGCGGCTCCCGCTCGCCGTCGGGGTCCTGCGTCCGGTTCCGCTCCGTCATGTCGGTCATCGCCGTACGTCCCTTTCGGTCGTCGTCCTTCGACCACGGTAAGTGCGGTTCCATTCTCCCGCGCCGGGGATGCGGCAGGCTGGAGGAATGACGGCGGACTCATGGACTGGGAATCAGGGGCGGCGCGCAGCGCCTTCGAATAGGGCGGTGGTGGGCGACGGGCGGGCGGTACGGCAGCAGTTGGGGCTCGGCAGGCTGTTGCCCCTGGGTGACCGGCGGGACGGCGCGTGGATCGCGGAGCGGGCGGCGGAGGCCGTGCTGCGGGGCGTGGCACAGCACGTAGAGGGCGTGCGGCTGGGCGCGCTGCGGATCGCGCTCGCGGATCCGGAGGACGTGCACGAGCCCGCCGTGCCACCGCCGCCGGGGGCCCTGCCGCCCGGGCCGCTGCGGATCACGGCGGACTTCGCGGCCGTGGCGACCGAGCCCCTTCCGGAGACCGCGTCCCGGCTGCGCGCGGCGCTGGCGGGGGCCGCTGTGGAGCGGCTCGGGCTGGTGGTGGCGGAGGTTGATCTACAGGTGACGGCCCTGCTGGACCATATGGACGACGTTGATCGTGTGGACGATGTGGATCGTTCCGCCGCCGACATTGATCATGTTGATGAAATTGACCAGATGGTCAATGTTGACGACGGCGGCGAGTCCCTGATCATCGCGGCCGCGCTCGGCGTCCCGGGCGTGACCCGGCTGACCGGTGCGCTGGGCGGGCTGGGGCGGGCGGTGCACATCGAGGAGCGGCAGGGCGAAGGAGCGCTGTCGCGGCTCCACGCGCGCGTGGAGATCGCCGTACGCGCGGACCACCGGGCCCTGGAGGTGGCCCGGGAGGTCCGCGCGAGGGTCGGCGAGGTGCTGCCCGGTCACCCGACCGTGGCGGTGCTCGTCACGAGGATCGACTGAACCACGATCGGCTGAGGTCTTATTCGCCGACGCCGGCCAGGTCCCGCAGTCGTCGGGCCTGGGCGGCCCGCTCGGCGGCGCGCTGGTCGTCGTACGCACGCCCCTGGACGCCCTGGAGCAGCGCCTTGGTCTCGATGACGGCGTCGCGCGGCGCAGCCAGCAGAGCTGTCGCGAGGTCGCGTACGGCGTCGTCGACCTGGTCGGCGGGCACGGCGATGTTGGCCAGGCCGGTGCTCACCGCTTCCTCGGCCGCGACGAAGCGCCCGGTCGCGCAGATCTCCAGCGCGCGGGCGTAGCCGACGAGCCCCACCAGCGGGTGGGTGCCGGTCAGGTCGGGCACCAGTCCGAGGCTGGTCTCGCGCATGGCGAACTGCACATCGTCGGCGACGACGCGCAGGTCACAGGCGAGCGCGAGTTGGAAGCCGGCCCCGATGGCATGCCCCTGTACGGCGGCGATGGACACGATGTCGCTGCGTCGCCACCAGGTGAAGCCCGCCTGGTACCCGGCGATGGCCTCGTCCAGCACGGCGTCACTGCTGTGCGCGAGGTCGATGAACGACGGTTCGCCGTCGAAGCCCTCGGGCGTGAACGCCTGCCGGTCGAGTCCGGCCGAGAAGGACTTGCCCTCGGCACGCAGCACCACGATTCGTACGGAGCCCGGCAGCAACCTCCCGGCCTCCGCCAACGCCCGCCACAGAGCAGGACTTTGAGCGTTGCGCTTGGCCGGGTTGGTCAGCGTCACCGTGGCGATCGCGTCGTCGACGGTGAGCCGTACGCCGTCCTTGTCGAGTACGGGACCGAGGTCCTTGTCGTCCTGTTCGGGCGAAGCCATGGGGCGCCTCCGATGTGTGCGGTCAACAGAGCAGAGCTAAGTGACTGCACAGTAACCACCCGGCCGGTCAGTCGTCCGACCGGGTGGTCACCATCGAAGCCGTTGAGCCGCTCGGGGTCAGGCCGAAGCCTTCTTGCCCCGGGTCGCCCCGCCACGCCCACGGAGCGTGACGCCCGACTCACTGAGCATCCGGTGGACGAAGCCATACGAGCGGCCGGTCTCCTCGGCCAGCGCCCGGATGCTCGCACCGGAGTCGTACTTCTTCTTCAGGTCTGCCGCGAGCTTGTCGCGCGCGGCGCCGGTTACCCGGCTGCCCTTCTTCAGAGTCTCGGCCACCCGTGCCTCCTCATGGGAAGTGCGCTCTTGGTCTCCTCATGATCACCCCTCCAAGCGTTCATGGCCACCCATTCGGCAAGGTCCGTGAGACAAGGTTTTGACGACAGGAGCGCGTCCCCACAAGTGGAATGTGGAATTCCGTACGGTCGCGTCCGCCCGGCCGAACGAGTTGCTCCGCGAAACACCTGGTCAGAGACGCGGAACGGCCGAGCCCTTGTCGATAAAGGACTCGGCCGGAAAATCGGTGTACGACACACCTCGGTACGAGGAGATCTCACACAGATGGTGGATCACCGGTAGGCCGAATGATCCATACGCCGTTGATCAAGCATTCGATCAAGCCTGTTCGATCAGGCCAGGGCGACGAGATCCGCGTAGTCCGCGCCCCACAGGTCCTCGACTCCGTCCGGCAGCAGGATGATCCGCTCCGGCTGCAGAGCCTCCACGGCTCCCTCGTCGTGGGTGACGAGGACGACGGCGCCCTTGTAGGTGCTCAGCGCCCCGAGGATCTCCGCACGGCTGGCCAGGTCGAGGTTGTTCGTCGGCTCGTCCAGGAGCAGGACGTTCGCCGCGGACACGACCAGGGTGGCGAGGGCGAGGCGGGTCTTCTCACCGCCGGAGAGGACCCCGGCGGGCTTGTCGACGTCGTCTCCGGAGAACAGGAACGAGCCGAGCGTCTTACGGACCTCGACCAGGTCCAGGTCGGGGGCGGCGGAGCGCATGTTCTCCAGGACCGTGCGCTCCGGGTCGAGGGTCTCGTGCTCCTGCGCGTAGTAGCCGAGCTTGAGGCCGTGCCCCTTGATGACCTCGCCGGTGTCCGGTTCCTCGACACCGCCGAGGAGCTTCAGGAGGGTCGTCTTGCCGGCGCCGTTCAGGCCGAGGATGACGACGCGCGAGCCCTTGTCGATGGCCAGGTCGACGTCGGTGAAGATCTCCAGGGAGCCGTAGGACTTCGACAGGCCCTCCGCCATGAGCGGGGTCTTGCCGCAGGGCGAGGGCTCCGGGAAGCGCAGTTTGGCGACCTTGTCGGAGACGCGCACGGCTTCCAGCCCGGCGAGCAGCCGGTCGGCGCGCTTGGCCATGTTCTGCGCGGCGACCGTCTTGGTGGCCTTGGCGCGCATCTTGTCGGCCTGCGAGTGCAGGGCGGCGGCCTTCTTCTCGGCGTTCTGCCGCTCGCGCTTGCGGCGCTTCTCGTCGGCCTCGCGCTGCTGCTGGTAGAGCTTCCAGCCCATGTTGTAGACGTCGATCTGGGCGCGGTTGGCGTCCAGATAGAACACCTTGTTGACGACGGTCTCCACGAGGTCGGCGTCGTGGGAGATCACGATGAAGCCGCCGCGGTACGTCTTCAGGTAGTCGCGCAGCCAGACGATCGAGTCGGCGTCGAGGTGGTTCGTCGGCTCGTCGAGCAGCAGCGTGTCCGCGTCGGAGAACAGGATGCGGGCCAGCTCGATACGGCGGCGCTGACCGCCGGAGAGCGTGTGCAGGGGCTGGCCGAGCACCCGGTCGGGCAGGTTGAGCGCGGCGGCGATGGTGGCGGCCTCGGCCTCGGCGGAGTAGCCGCCCTTGGTGAGGAACTCGGTCTCCTGGCGCTCGTACTGGCGCATGGCCTTGTCGCGGGTGGCGCCGCTGCCGTTGGCGATGCGCTGTTCGTTCTCCCGCATCTTGCGGATCAGGGTGTCCAGGCCGCGCGCGGAGAGGATGCGGTCGCTGGCGAGCACGTCCAGGTCGCCGGTGCGGGGGTCCTGCGGGAGGTAGCCGACCTCGCCGGAGCGGGTGACGGTGCCGCCGGCGGGCTGTCCCTCACCGGCCAGGACCTTGGTCAGGGTGGTCTTGCCGGCGCCGTTGCGGCCGACCAGGCCGATGCGGTCGCCCTTGGCGATGCGGAAGGTCGCGGACTCGATGAGGACGCGGGCGCCGGCGCGCAGCTCGATACCGGAGGCGGAGATCACGGTCAGACTCCAGAGCGGGGTCGTAGGCGGAAGGGGCGGCTGAGGACGTTCCCGCCGTCTAATGCGCGAGGAGAATGGCCATGGGCCAAGTCTAACGGGGCAATGCAAGCGTTTTTCCGGTGCGCGGGTGTGTTCGGCGCCACCAAGGACGTCCCCCGTTCGGCCGATCGCCCGGCGCCCCCGCGCGGGCCGCGGGCGAGGATGGGCGCCAGGGGGTCCACACGCGCGGAGAGCGGGCCCATGCAGTTCGACGACGACGCCGATCTGGACACCTCCGAGGTGCAGGACGTGCGCGGCAGCCGGATTCCCGGCGGGCGCGCGACCGTGGGCGGGGGCCTCGCGGGGCTGATCGCACTCCTCCTGGGGCTGTTCTTCGGCGTCGGCCCCGACAACCTGGGGTTGTCGTCGGGCAGCGACTCACCTGCGGCGACCGCGTCCTCGCCGGCCCAGGTGCAGTCGAGCTGCCGTACCGGACAGGACGCGAACACCAAGGAGGACTGCCGCATCGTGGCGGTGGTCAACAGCGTGCAGGACTTCTGGGCGCAGGAGTTCGCGCGGCGCGGCGGGACATACACCCGCTCACTCACGGTCTTCTTCAGCGGACAGGTCGCCACCGCGTGCGGGACGGCGACCTCGGCGGTGGGGCCGTTCTACTGTCCGGGCGACCGGAAGGTCTATCTGGACCTGGGGTTCTTCGACGAGCTGCGGACGAAGTTCGGCTCCAGCGGCGGCCCGTTCGCGCAGGCGTATGTCGTGGCGCACGAGTACGGGCACCACGTGCAGGACCTGATGGGCACGCTCAGCCGGTCGCAGGACGGGCGGACCGGCGCCAACAGCAACGCGGTGCGGGTCGAACTGCAGGCGGACTGCTACGCGGGGGTCTGGGCGCATCACGCGACGACCACGAAGGACGAGTCGACCGGACGACCGCTGATCACCAGCCTCACGGAGGCCGACATCCGGGACGGGCTGGACGCGGCGGCGGCCGTGGGCGACGACCGGATCCAGGAGCGGTTCCAGGGCCGGGTCACGCCGGAGACCTGGACGCACGGGTCGGCGGCGCAGCGCCAGCAGTGGTTCCACCAGGGCTACCGGACCGGGGACATGGCGCGGTGCGACACCTTCCGCTGACGGCCGGGGCGCCGGTGCGCGGGGCGTTGTCAGTGGCGGGTGCAAGACTCGTCGAAAGCGATCAAAGCGGCGAAAACGCCAAGAGGACCCGACACCCGGTACCCGATGCACAAGGAAGTGATCGGCATGACAGGCAAGGACAGCGGGCGTCCCAGCATCTACCCGTCGCTGCTGTACACGGACGCGAAGGCGGCGATCCGGCAGCTCACGGAGGCCTTCGGCTTCACCGAACTCGCGGTGTACGAGGGCGAGGACGGCTCGGTGACGCACGCCGAGCTGGTGCAGGGCAACGGCGCGGTGATGCTCGGCTCCAAGGGCCGCGGCGGGCGTTTCGACGAGGCGATGAAGAGCGCGGGACCCGTCGGGGTGTACCTCGTCGTGGACGACGTCGACGCCCACCACCGACGGGCCGTGGAGCACGGCGCGGAGATCCTGATGCCCCCGACGGACCAGGAGTACGGATCCCGGGACTACATGGCCCGGGACATCGAGGGCAACATCTGGAGCTTCGGTACCTACGCCCCGGAGATACCCGGGACGGCAGGTGCCTGACCCGGCCTAGCTGCCCCCTGTGTGCACCTGGAAGGCGGCCCGGCGCACGGCCTTGGCCAGCGCCGGGTCGGGGTGGGCGGCGGCGAGCGCGACCAGGACCTGCACGGTGCGCGGGTGGCCCACGGCGCGCACCTCGTCGAGGAGCATGGGCACGGTCGGCTGGATCGCGGACTCCAGGTGGCGCACGAGCAGCGGGGCCTCCCCGTGATCGGCGACCGCGGCGGCGGTGTCGACCCACATCCAGGTGGCCTCCTCGCGGGTGAGGACCTCGTGGGCGTCCTCCGGATCGATCCCGTCGTGCTCCGCGAGCCACAGCAGGGCGTACGGCCGCAGTGTCGCCTCGTCCACCGCCGCGCGGACGTCGGGCTCGGCGGGGGCTCCGACGACGCGCAGCGCCTCGAAGGCGAGGCCGCGCAGCAGGGCGTCCTCACCGCGGGCGGCGTCGATCAGCTCGCCGACCGCGCTGCCCACGGTGCGGGCGGCGAGCCAGGCGCGGTACTCGGCGCGGGCGGCGTTCGGGCGGAGCTGGGAGCAGCCGCGGAGCATGTCCTCGGCGGACTGCTCGATGTTCCCGGCGGGGCTCTGCGCGGCCACGCAGATCTGCTCCAGCTTGACCCAGACCGCCCAGCTGCCGAGCGGGGTGAGGGTGGCCTGGGCATCGCCGTAGGTGAGGGCACCGACGGAGGCGAGGGCGTGCAGGGCCCAGTCGAGGAGGGGATCGAGAGGGGCGTCGGCGGCGGCCGACGGCTGCTGGACCGGCTCGGGCTGCGGGCCGTAGGGGATCTCGCAGCGCTCGGTGCGCAGTTCGGTGACGCGCTGTTCGAGGAGGTCGAGGAGCTGGGCGACGGGGACGGGCCCGGCGGACAGCTGGAGGAAGGAGAGCACCTGAGGCATGGCAGAGACGACCTCGGCGACGGCTGAGGGCTCGTGCTCCCGTGGTTCCGGGTGGGCGAGCGACCAGGCGTCGAAGAGGGCGACCCAGCCGCGCAGTACGGCGCTGTCGTCGCGGTCCCAGGCACGCAGCCGCCAGCCGGGGCGGGCGCTGTCGCCATGCACCTCGACGAGGCCGGCGAGACGGGCGGTGTCCCAGTCGGCGCGGACCTGGGCCGGAGTCAGACCCAGGTCCTGGGCCGCGAGTTCGGCGGTCGCCTCGGAGAGGGTGCCTTTGCCGTCGGGGCTCGCGCCGTCACGGCCGGGTCGTAGTGCGGCGTCGGCCCAGTGGGCGACGCGGGCCGCTCCGGCCAGGCCGGAGCGTGCCATTCTGGCCAGTTCCGCGGGGGCCGGTGTGCCCTCCGGAGGGCGGGGTGCGGGGCGGCGCGAGCGCCGCTGGTTCATCGCTCGGGGGGCGGCGGCCAGGGGTCGCGGGCGGACGAGTCGAAGCCTGGAGTCGCGCGGGATACGGGACGTCACGGGTGCAGTCTTCCGGTTGACGGTCCGAAAACCCAAACGGAATGTCACGGCGGGCGACGGGGAGGGCCAAGGCAGGGGGTCCCGCGGGCTGCTGGGGGCCGGGTTCAGGCCAGTGGTACAGGGCTAAACGGAAGGTCGGAAGGGGGGTGGGCCGGTGAGTGGGCCGGGGTCACATCAGCGGAGTCAGGAAGCGGCGCAGGATCTCCTCGTAGGTTGCCGGGTCGGCGTTCCACATGGCGCCGTGCGGGGCCCGGGCGACCGGCTGGAGGGTGATCAGGGCGGGGCGGCGGGCGGCGAGGCGGCGGGAGAGGGACCAGGGGGCGACGGTGTCGTCGGGTCCGTGGAAGATCAGGGTCGGGACCCTGAGCCGGCCGGGGTCGGCGGCCTCGGCGATGCGGTCGCCGTGCAGACCGGTGCGGCCCTGGGCGGCGCGGACCGCGAGCGGCAGCAGCGCGCCCGGGGTGTGCCGGGCGGTGGCGAGGGCGCGCAGCGTGGTCTCCCAGTCCAGCACCGGCGAGTCGAGCACCAGGCCGGAGACGCGGTCGCGCATCCCGGAGTGGGCGGCGGCGCGCAGCGCCATGGTGGCGCCGGTGGACCAGCCGTAGAGGACGACGTGCTCGGCGCCGTAGCGCACGGCGTAGCGGATCGCGGCGTCCAGGTCGCGCCACTCGGTCTCGCCGAGATGGTTGAGGCCGTCGGGATTGCGGGGTGCGCCGAGGTCGCCGCGGTAGGCGGGGGCAAGGACCGGGAAGCGGTTGCGGTGCAGGAACTCCATGACGTTCAGGGCGAGTTCGCGGGTGGTGGCCAGGCCGTGCACCGCGATCACCCAGGTGCCGCGCGCTCCGGGTACGAACCAGGCGGGCAGGGAGCCGAGTTCACCGGGGATGTCGATGTCGGCGTGGTCGAGGCCGAGGGCGGCGCTCGGGTTGCCGATGTGGACGTTGGGCGTGAGCCACACCTTGTCGCGGGGGTGCAGCGTGCCGTGGGTGACGCGTTCGAGGCGGCGTACGACGGTGTCGGCGATGGGGGTCCCCCCGGTCGAGCGAAGCCGAGACCGGGGGAGGGACGCCGTGTCGATCACGGGGCCTACGACCGCGTGGGAGCCGTCACCGGCGAGGCCGTAGGTGCCGGGGCGCAGGGAGGCCAGGTCCCGGGTGAGGGTGATCTGTCCGGCGGCGGTGGCGTGCACCGTGAGCCGGGGTTCGGTCGGCAGGGGACGGCCGGGCGGCGCCTTGAGTGCGGCGTCGCTGGCGTACCGGCCGGCGGCGACGCCCACCGCACCGGCCGCGAGGGCCACGGAGACGGCCGCGGCCGTCGCTTTGACTGTGCGCACGGCTCCAGTGTCCCGGCGGACCCGGCTACCGGCCAGCCGGAGGAGGCGCCGGATGGACGCGGGCCCGGGAAGAGCCGGGGCGGAGCGGGAACAGCCGCGTCAGCCGTCTCGGTTCCGTCGCCCCCTTCAGCCGACTCGGTTCCATCCGCCCCGACAGCCGTCCCGGTACCGCCGCCCCCGCCAACCGTCAGCCCCGCCGACCCGCCGCGGTCGCCAACCCGTCAGCCCCGCCAACCCGCCCACCGATCTCACCCCCGCTGCCCGTACCCCCGCAACCGCTCCCCCGCCTCCGCCACCTGCTCCCCCGACAGCAGCGTCGGCGACAGTCCGGGCACCGACGACGCCGTCAGCCACAACCGGCACATCCACTCCAGCTGGGCCGTACGGTCGAATGCCTGGTCCAGGGAGTTGCCGTAGGCGATCGTGCCGTGGTTCTGGAGGAGGCAGGCGGAGCGGTCGGCGAGGGCGTGGAGCATGTTCTCGGCCAACTCCTCGGTGCCGTATGTCGCATACGGGGCAACCCGGACCGGGCCGCCGAGGGCGCCGGACATGTAGTGGACCGAGGGGAGTTCGGGGACGAGGGTCGAGACGGCCGTCGCGTGGACGGCGTGGGTGTGGACGACGGCGTGGGCGTCGGTGCTGCGGTATACGGCGAGATGCATGGGCAGTTCGCTCGTCGGGAGGAGGGCGCCGAGGACCTGTCGGCCGTCGAGGTCGACGCCGACCGTGTCGTCGGGTGTCAGCCGGTCGTAGCGGACACCCGAGGGCGTGACCAGGACGATGTCGCCGACGCGCACCGAGACGTTCCCCGAGGTGCCGACCACCAGGCCGTCGGACACCGTCCGGCGGGCCGTCACGACGAGTTCGTCCCAGGCGTCCGCCTCCTCGGCGTGCACACGCCTCCGCCAGGGCTCCCCCACAGCCTGTGCGTCCTCGCGGGCATCCCGCCCGCCCCGCTTGTCCCGTTCGTCCCGCCGCCGCTCAGCCATGCCGCGATCCTGCCAGCCGGTTCCCCAACACGCGCTCGGGCCGGGGCACTTTAAGCCGGAAGCCGCGCATCCGAAAGAGTACATATAGGCATGTAACGCCCACTCAAGCCGCTTGGCTGGAGACCGATCGGCGTCGACAGATCTTCCAATAGCCTCTGGGGGATTTGTCGTGCACGTCGCCATTCCCGGGGGAAACATGGCCCGTGATCGCAAACCGCCCCGCCGCCGCACGCACCGCGGCACCCGTCACCGCGCCCGCCTCGTCGCGGCCGCCGTCGCCGCACTCACCGCAGGCGGAACCGCACTCGCGCTCGCGTTCGCCGAGATTCCGGCCGCCGCCGCGAGTCCCGCCAAGGGCCACGACGTCTCCTCGCACCAGAAGAACGTCGACTGGCCGAGCGCGAAGGCGAAGGGCGCCACGTTCGTCTACGTCAAGGCGACCGAGTCCACCGACTACGTCAGCCCCTACTTCGCCCGGCAGTACAACGGCGCCCGCGCCGCCGGCATCGTCCGGGGCGCGTACCACTTCGCGCTTCCGGACAAGTCGTCGGGCGCGGCCCAGGCCGCCTACTTCGTGGCGCACGGCGGCGGCTGGAAGGCGGACGGCTGGACGCTGCCGCCGGCGCTCGACATCGAATACAACCCGTACGACAGCAAGCACGGCTGCTACGGCCTGGGCAAGGCGAAGATGGTCGGCTGGATCAAGGCCTTCAGCGCCGAGGTGAAGCGCGAGACCGGCCGCCGTCCGGTGATCTACACGACCGCCCACTGGTGGAACACCTGCACGGGCAGCAGCACCGCCCTGGCCTCGACACACGCGCTGTGGATCGCCCGCCACGAGTCGGCGGACGCGGGCTCACTGCCCGCCGGCTGGTCGTACTGGACCTTCTGGCAGTACGACAACAGCGGGAGCCTGCCGGGTGATCAGAATCTCTTCAACGGGACGACGAGCCAACTGAAGAAGTTCGCCCGGGGTTACTAGGCCGTACAGACACTCCAGAGACCCCCTCAGTTCATCTTCCGTTCACTCAGGTTTCCTACGGTCAACGCACCAATGACTTCGAACGATTGCCTGGGTAAATGGAAAGCTTCTCGCTGATTCTCGCGATTGTGGTGGTCACCGCACTCGCGTTCGATTTCACGAACGGTTTCCACGACACCGCCAACGCGATGGCCACCACCATCTCGACCGGTGCACTCAAGCCCAAGGTCGCGGTGGCCATGTCGGCCACCCTCAACCTGGTGGGCGCTTTTCTCTCCGTGGAGGTCGCCAACACGATCTCCAAGGGTCTTGTCGACGAGAGCGGCATCCGTCCCGAGGTCATCTTCGCCGCCCTGGTCGGCGCGATCCTCTGGAACCTGGTGACCTGGCTCGTCGGCCTTCCGTCCAGTTCCTCGCACGCCCTGATGGGCGGTCTGATCGGCGCCACCATCGCCTCGGCCGGCACCGGCGCGGTCCACGGCGACGTCCTGGTCACCAAGGTGCTGCTGCCCGCGGTCGCCGCCCCGATCGTCGCGGGCGTCGCGGCGATGCTCGCCACCCGCTTCTCCTACACGCTGAGCCGGAACGCGGACGGCAAGGCCGCCGACAAGGGCTTCCGCGTCGGCCAGATCGCCTCGGCCGGCCTGGTCTCGCTGGCCCACGGCACGAACGACGCGCAGAAGACGATGGGCATCATCACCCTCGCGCTGATCGCCGGCGGTTCCATCGCCCCCGACTCGGACCCGCCCACCTGGGTCATCCTCTCCGCGGGCCTCGCCATCGCGATGGGCACGTACATCGGCGGCTGGCGCATCATCCGCACCATGGGCAAGGGCCTGACCGACCTCCGGCCGCAGCAGGGCTTCGCCGCCCAGACCAGCGCCGCCGCGGTCATCCTGGCCTCCTCGCACATCGGCTTCTCGCTCTCCACCACGCACGCCGTCTCCGGCTCGGTGATGGGCGCGGGCCTGGGCCGCAAGGGCGGTGTCGTCCGCTGGTCGACCGCGACCCGGATGTTCGTGGCCTGGGGTCTGACGCTGCCGGCCGCCGCGCTGGTCGGCGCGCTCGCCGAGTCCGTGACCGACCTCGGCGACTGGGGCACCGCACTGGTGGCCGTCTTCCTGGTCGCCTCCAGCACCGCGATCTGGCTGTTCTCCCGCCGCCAGGTGGTCGACGCCTCGAACGTCAACGAGTTCGAGGAGCCGGCCGGCGTGGTCACCGCCGCGATCGCCGCCGTCACCCCGCCCCCGTCGGTCGCCCTCTCCGAAGGCCTCACTGCGACGATCCCCTCGCCGCCCGTGACCCCGGCCCCCGTCGCCACGCCCGACCCGGCCACCCCGGCGACCCCGCCGGCCGCCGCCGTCTGAGCCCGCGCCCCCGGTTAGAAGGAACGAATCAGCATGGACATCGACTGGGCAGCCCTCGGCTCCGTCTTCGGCGTCAGCCTCGTGGCCACCGTGGCCCTGGTGGCCGTCTTCACCCTCGGCATCACCGCCCTCTCGCGCCGCGAACGGGCCACCGCCCAGGGCGACTCCGCGACCCTCGCCCTGACCGGTGCGTACGCCTGCTTCGCGGCCTGCGCGGCGGCGGTGGCGTACGGGATCTACATCATCGTGGCCTGACCGGCCGCCAGTTGGACCCACCGTGGGGGGGGGGGGGGGGGGGGGGGGGGGGGGGGGGGCGCGGCCCGCCCGCCCCCCCCCCCCCCCCCCCCCCCCCGCCCGCGCCGCCCCCCCCCCCCCCCCCCCCCCCCCCCCCCCCCCCCCCCCAACA